>JACKCD010000001.1 GCA_020634215.1 Ardenticatenaceae bacterium
ATTAGAGTTGTTCCTTAATAAGACAAGTTGAAATTCCAAAGGGCGGCAGCAATGCTAATAACATCATCGTCAAAGGAGTCTTTGTGATTACGGAAGCGATGCACCAGAATGTTGTATCGTTTCAGACCACAAATAGCATTTTCAACAAAGACTCTGATTTTGCCCAGAGCTTGATTATCTGCCTTCTGCTCGTCTGTCAAAGATGGGTCAGGGTTTTTCTTGCTTTTGCGTGGTTTCTTGTGCGGCAGATGAATCTCATCACCCACGTACTCTTTAACAATACCTTGATAACCTAAATCAACAAGAACCCTGATGAGTTCAAACCAAGCTTGCTCTGGAGGAAACTCCTCTTTAAGCATCTTGTAATCATGGGTATGTCCAGCAAACGTTTTGCCCAGAAAGAGAATCATTTTACCCAAGGTAGAAATGACCGTGTTTTTAACCGTGTGTCGTTTTTTTTACCACTGTAATGCTCTTGTTGCTCTTGGTTATCTTGAGGACGACGATAATTTCGCTCGGTTACATCAATCAGAATTGTATCCAGCCCATTCAGAGCTTCGAGCAACTCATCTGGTGTGGCAAACTCCCGCTGCGGCATCACCTCTAATTCAACCAGGGTTTGATGTAAGACAGGGGCAAGTTTATGGAGGTTTTCATTGGCTTTAGATCGTGCCATGTTGAACTGAGTACCTAACACATCAAAGGTTGGATACACTTTGAAGTAATATAGGGCAAACAATAGCTTATCTTTCATGGTGGGCAAGGCACCTTTCTGCCCGCCCCCAGGTCGCCGTTGGCGTATCCCACTTAGTAGGCCTTCTTCATAGGCTTGCCATTGCATTTGATGATATGTTTGGCTAAACATGTCCAACAAAATGTTAAATTGGCTTAATGACACGCCTGTTAGTGCACGCATTTGGCGATCATCTCGTATCTGTAAACTCATTGGGTTACTCCACTTTTTGCTTAGAATTTACCCATTTGTTTAATAAGGAACAACTCTATTATTCAATTTGCCGAGGCGAAAGAGCATCCACACGTACACTTTCACGTTGTCCCGCGCCTAGCCGACCAGCCAGAGGCATACCGCAGCACCAATATCTTTGGCTATTTGGGTGTGCCAGAAGCCGAACGTGTGCCAGAAGCCGATATGGATGCAATTGCTCTGCAAATTCGGCAGGGGTTGAGCCGCTTCTAGCCAAAACAGGGTCATATTAGCTACAATGGCTCCAAAAATTTTAGGCAAAGTGTACAATGGCAACTAAACAAAAGTAGCCAAAATGGTGGGTTGACTCGATCTCTTGCCGCGTGAACCAATCTTGGCTGGATAGCAATGATAAGGGTTTACAGATAGCAAAATCTTGCTAACCTTACTAGGTTTGTCAAAACTTGAATTTGGAGAAAAGTATGGAACAGGTGATTGAGGCGTTAAACGGCCGTGTTGCCGCCGCCGAACAAGAGATTCTACAATTTTTTCGTGAAATCGTAGCCATTCCCAGCATGAACAGCGACATCGAAGCCGTTGGCAAGCGCATTGGCGAAGAAATGACCAAGCTTGGTTACGATGAGGTGTACGTAGACAAATACGGCTCCATCGTTGGTCGCATTGGCAATGGCGACAAAATTATTTTGTACGACACCCACATAGACACAGTGGGTATTGGCGATCCATCCCAGTGGCCTTGGGATCCTTTTGAAGGCAAGGTGGAGGATGGCATGTTATATGCGCGGGGGGCATTGGATGAGAAGAACAGCACCCCCGGCATGGTGTATGGTCTAGCTTTTGCCCGCGATTTGGGATTGCTAGACGGCTTTACCTGTTACGTCCTTGGTAACATTGAGGAGTGGTGTGATGGCGTGGGCTGTGCGGCTTTCCATGATTGGGAAGGGGTGCATCCTGACTTTGTGGTGATTGGTGAGCCAACCAACATGAAAGTCTATCGCGGCCACAAGGGGCGGTATGAGTTGGAAGTGACCTGCAAGGGGCGTAGTGCCCACGCGGCCAGCAATTTCATGGGCGATAATGCTGTCTACAAGATGATGCCGGTGATTGAGGCGATTTCCAAATTGGAGGAAACGTTTGTGCCGGACGACTTTTTAGGCATCGGCCGCATTACCGTGACCAAGGTGAGCAGCGTTAGCCCCAGTAACAACGCTGTGCCGGATGAATGCACCATCTTCATTGACCGCCGGATTACTTTTGGCGAGACAAAGGAAACTGTTCGGCAGCAGATTGAGGCCATTATCCCTGAAGAACACAAGGCTGATTTTACCATTCGGGAGTTGTTGTACACTGAACCCAGCCATACGGGTGCGGTGTATGAATATGAGCAATATTTCCCTTCGTGGGCGTTCCCCGAAGATCACCCCTTTGTGGTGGCCGGCCGCGAAACGATGAAGGCGATTTGGCCGGAGATCGAAGATTTGCACGGGCAAGGCAAGTGGGACTTCTCAACGAACGGCAATTATTGGGCAGGTAAGTTGGGGATTCCCAATATTGGCTTTGGCCCTGGCAATGAGATTTATGCCCATGCGGTGAATGAGCATGTGCCGCTCAAGGATGTGGTGGAAGCCACGAAGTTTTATGCGTTGCTGCCGGTGTTTGTGAAGAAGGGGATTGGAGATTAGGGCAATAGGTCACGCACGGAGAGCTGGGCGATTTCTTGGTTGTTGAGAATGACAGGGATTTCGTCGGCTTCGCGGTAGGTGATGAGTTGGTGATAGGTCGGGTTGTCTGATGGCCCAGAGGGTTGTGAATAGACCTCAATTTGACGCTCAGACAAATTAACAATCCAATAAGTGGCAATGCTGGCTTGAGCGTAGATACGTTTTTTCCACGTCTGGTCTTGATACAGGGTGGAATCGGAAACTTCAATCACAAGGGGTACATCTTGCGGTTGAGGATGACGGTTAACAAAATCACGCTTGTTGCCTTGAACAACGATTACATCGGGTTCAGGCTCGCTCCCATCGGTGGTGATGGGTTGTTGAGACTTAACAAAATACCCTGATTTGAGTGTAGCCATAAGCTCATCACGGATTTGGTCAGTTGTAAAGCTGTGCGGTGGATTAACTGTCATTTTTTCGATTAGGTATCCTTCGAGCAGTTCAAGACGGTCGTTCTCAGTGAGTAAACCAGCTTCGAGCATTTCATGGTAGCGAGCAACCGTAATACGCCAAAATTGAAAAGGCGGGTAAGTTAATTCGTTGATTGGTGGAGCTAGAAGGGGTGTCATCGGATCATCCTTAAAAACAATTAGGTGATAGCTATGAGGAGATTATACCATAGCTGTCATAAATCATTTTATAAAAAGTTAAGGAGAAAAATAAATGCAAACTCATTTACGTGGTCGGGATATGATCACAACGCAGGAATGGACAAAGGACGAGTTGGACACTATTTTTGATGTCGCCTTTGACCTGAAGCGCAAGCGGGCACTGGGGATTTCCCACGCCACGCTGCGCGATAAAGTATTGTCTATGCTGTTTTTCTTCACCAGCACCCGTACCCGCAACAGCTTTGAGGCGGGGATGGCGCAGTTGGGTGGACACGCGCAGTTCGTGGACAGCACCACAACCCAAATTAGCCACGGCGACACCGCTAAAGAAATTGGCGAGATTTTGGGGCGTTACAATGACGGGATTGCCATTCGCCAGTGTGACTGGGGGGTGGGAAACCAATATATTCGGGACGTGGCGGCGGCGAGCCGGGTGCCGGTGCTGAATATGCAGTGTGACCATTTTCACCCGTTCCAGATTTTGGCCGACATGATGACGATCATGGAGAAGAAGGGCGATCCGCGTGGGCTGACGATTAATGTGAGCTATGCGTATGCCAAGAGCTATCAGAAGCCGATGAGCGTGCCGATTAGCCTGATTTTGCTGATGACTCGCTTTGGCATGAATGTGCGCCTGACGCATCCACCGGAATTCAATTTGCTGCCGCAATATGTGGAGCAGGCAAAGGAAAATGCGCGGAAGTCGCGTGGGTCATTTGAACTGGTGGATGATTTTGACGCTGGCTTTAAGGGTGCCGATATTGTGTATCCGAAGGCGTGGGGCTGTATGCTGACGACGGAGAGCCATGAGGAGTCGGCAAAAATCAGCGAGCAGTATACCGACTGGATTACGGATGAGCGGCGGATGGCGTTGGCGAAAGAGGATGCGATTTATATGCACTGTCTGCCGGCCGACCGCAACATTGAAGTAACCGATGGTGTGATTGACGGGCCGAACAGCGTGGTGTATGACGAAGCTGAAAACCGGCTGCACGTGCAGAAAGCTGTGATGGCTTTGACAATGTAGTTTTTTGGTTTGGCTGGTAGAGAATAGGACGCAGATTTTCCTGATTTTCCTGATTGGGCTTATCAGGTCAATCTGCGTTCTATTTTTTTGCAAGAATATTTTGTACAAAATATTTTTGGATGAGGAAGCGCGATGATTGATTTAACGATTCATGAAGAAGCATTGGGGCGGTCGGTGCAGCGGGCGCGGGAACAGCGGATTGTGATTCCGACGTTTGCCCAGATGAAAAACCCGGCGTTGATTCCGGCTGAGGTGAAGCAGCAGTTGGGTGGTGTGGGGCTGTGGGATATTAACCCGGTGAATTTGTTCCGCATTACGTGGCACAATGAGCCGGTGGCGCACGGTGGCGGGTTTGGCGGGGTTAATTATTTGGAGCTGCCATCTTCGCTGACGGGAACGCGGGCGCGGGTGGTGGTGTTGGTGGGGAAATGGTTCCCAACGGGGGCGCACAAGGTGGGGGCGGCGTTTGGCTGTTTGGCTCCGCGCTTGGTGACGGGGCAGTTTGACCCGACGACGCAGAAGGCGGTGTGGCCTTCGACGGGGAATTATTGCCGGGGTGGGGCGTATGATTCGGCACTGCTGGGGTGTGAATCCATTGCGATTTTGCCGGAGGGAATGAGCCGGGAGCGGTTTGCTTGGCTGGAGTCGGTGGCGGGTGAGATTATCAAAACGCCGGGTACGGAAAGCAATGTGAAAGAGATTTTTGACAAGTGTTGGGAGCTGCGGCAGTCGGGTCAGGATTTGGTGATCTTTAACCAGTTTGATGAGTTTGGCAACTACCTGTGGCACTATACGGTGACGGGGGCGGCGATGATGGAGGTGTTGGGGGCGGTTAACGGCCGTTACCGGGGCATCGTCTCATCCACGGGGTCGGCCGGAACCATTGCTGCGGGTGATTTCCTGAAGCAACAGTTCCCCGGCAGCAAAATTGTTGCCAGCGAGGCCCTGCAATGCCCCACGCTGCTCAACAACGGCTTTGGCGACCACCGCATTGAGGGGATTGGCGACAAGCACGTGCCGTGGGTGCATAACATCAAAAACACCGACATGGTGGTGGCGATTGATGATAATGCCCCGATGAACATTATGCGGCTGTTTAATGATGAGATTGGGCAGGAGTTTTTGGTGAACCAGGGTGTTGAAGAAAGCATGGTGCATCAACTGCGGCTGCTGGGGATTTCGGGGATTGCGAATGTGTTAACGGCCGTTAAATTCGCCAAATATTACGAAATGACCGAAGACGACGTGGTGCTAACCGTTGCCACCGACTCGATGGACATGTACGGCAGCCGCGTAGAGGAAATGGATGCGGCGCACGGGGCGCTTTCAATGTTGGATGCGGCCGGCATCTACCAACGCTACATCATGGGAACCAGCATTGACCATGTGCAGGAGCTTGGCTATTACGACCGCAAACGCATTCACAACCTGAAATATTACACCTGGGTGGAGCAGCAGGGCAAAACCTACGACGAAATTCAGGCGCAGTGGTATGATGACAGCTACTGGACTTCAATTCACGGCAAAGCTGATGAAATTGATCGGCTGATTGTGGCGTTTAACGAACGGGTGCAGGGCGTGGGGTAGGCAGCGGACGAGCAAACCTGTATTGCGCTTGCAGGTCGAGTACCCAGCAGCGGTTGAGGGCTTCCAACGTAGCAATGAGATCATGCACCAGCGTCGCGTAGCGGCGCATTTCGGCTTCAACATTTGTACTACAATGAATAGCTCGTCCGCAGATCCTAACTAGCGGGCAGTTGTAGTTGTATGCCAGCCTGATGATTGACTCTAAGTGGCTGATCTGTTCGTTCGGCGGTGTTTGTTTGGGCTACGACTGTCCGCATGGAAAGCGGTGGTGAAGTGGGAGGTGGAGCGGCCGTTTTGCCCCCACAACCCACCAATACCAAAGCGATTATACTCCGTGCCATTTGAAACCCATGGTTTTTGCGACACCTGTGAGGCAAAAAACCATAGGTTTCATTCTAATTTGAGTACAGCAGTAAAAAGTGGGTCTTTCGGATTTCGTGGGGTTTCGGGCGTATTACGTATTGCGTATTGCCTATTGAGAGGCGATTTACGCAATACGCAATACGCAATAAATGAGCAACCACCTGGATTTCCAAGGAACCTAAAAAGTATCGTTTCATAAAGCGAATGAATAGTAAGCCGATTCGTCATTTATTTACTGGTCGACAGCATTGAGCCACAAGGTGTCGTTGCGCTGTTGGGTTGCAGCGTCGGGCAGGTCTAAATCGAGGTTGAGTAGTGCTAAACGGCCGTTTGTCAGCACATAATTCATAAAGGCGGCTACCTGCGGCTTGGCTTGTAGGGTCGTGTCTAACGTAATCAAAATGATGGGTTGATTGAGAGTGTAGGCAATAGTAAAGTCCAGTACTTGTGCGCCATTGCCACTGCACAAAACCAGTTCTTCTTCCGTTATAGCACGGCTGGATAACACCCCGTCTGCTAATCCGTTGCAAAGTGAAGCGATGCCAGCGGCGGTATTATTGCTCAGGTTCAAAACGGGGAATCCTGTGAAGCCAGCGTCAAGGAATTGCACCATCAGCTCATCAACAATGACCATGTTATCCGAACCAGCGATTGAAAAATCGCCGCTATAATCTGCCGGATTAATTGGCTCTAGGGCTGAAGGGGCAACGGCCGTTCCTGCCCGAAGTAGATCTAAATTCACAGCAATGAGCGGGTAACCAAAGGAATACGTTAGTTCAACCCATCTACTTTGTACTTGTAATACAACCTCTTGATCTGCTTGCTGCCATGTCGACACGCGCCCAGAGGAGGTTGATTCTTCTTCTATCAAGACC
Source organism: Ardenticatenaceae bacterium (assembly GCA_020634215.1). GTDB lineage: Bacteria > Chloroflexota > Anaerolineae > Promineifilales > Promineifilaceae > JACKCD01. The sequence goes on from JACKCD010000001.1 coordinate 7,131, forward strand.
CAAGATTTCTCCTCAAACAAAGGTATCATGCGATCAACATTCACATCGGTACCGTCAAATAGGGATTCATACGTTTGCTTAAATGTTAAAGCACCAATCTGGGCATCTTCTGGCAGCGGCACCTGTTTCAAATCTATCCATTCGTCATTGCTAGTGACCTGTAAATCAACAATCGTTCCCTCCACCTCTTCAAATTGCAGCCTAAGGGAATAGGGATCTTGCCTAAATTGTAGCTTGTTCTCATCGGCAACGATTTCTGACCAGCCGCGCCCACTCAAAAGATGATAATAGTAGGCGTTGATGTCAGCGACTGCTTGTTCAGTGACGAAAGTGGCTGCCAAAATGTTGAGTGCCTCGCCTGTGTTGTCTGGAACAGGCACCAATTGTGGTGCATTGATAAGGGCTAACGGATCCGCAAGGGTATAGCCTAAAATGGCTTCTTCGGCAGGTACGGTGGCAACGGCGGTAGGAACGGTGGCAACGGCCGTTGCGCCATTAAACAGATAGTTCCCTTGAACTATCTGAATTCGAGTACGGTCTGAACCACTGCTGGGAAAAACACGAATTCGCAGTGTCCCCTCTGCCCCATCGGCCGATTCGGTCATTGTACCATCTGCATCAATTTCGATATCGTCTAACCCGGCAAATTGTTTGATGTCGTCAATCTCAAAGGCATAATCTGCCTCATCTGATGGCTCGTAGTTGCCGGTTAGTTCGGACGCATCTAGCAGCAAGCAATCGCTAATCGCGGCAGCATCTCCAGGTGTATAGGTCAGGTTACCATTGTCAAACAGCACAAAACGGCCGTTTGCAAACAACCGCTCAAAACAATCTACCGTTTCCCCTAGACGCTCTCCCTCTGCCTCCACCCGCTGCCAACTTGTGATTTCCAGCTCGGTTATGATGCCCGATTCGGTTAGTGGGGTGTTCGTCGGGGCAACCGTCGTTGGGTCAACACCCGTTTCTGCACCAGTTTCCACCTCGGCATCTACACCGCTCTTAGCCGACTCAGTTGGGTCAACGGCCGTTTCTGCCGCGCTTTGTGCCGTGGAGAAAACGGCCGTTTCCTCCCCCCCTTCCGCTCCATCACACCCGACCAGCACCAACCCAGCCAGCAAAACCACCCAAAACAGTCCCCATTTCATGTGACACTTCTCCTCATACATCATGATGATTCCAAACGTAGCAAGCAGTTATTGCCTGTCATACTGCCCCACACCTCAAAATCATCACCATAATCAACATTAACCATCCCTAACCCGGCACAGTTCAGCGTAAAAAGTTGTCCGCCAGAATTAATTGTCATAACCGATTCCAACGTGTAGCTATACCTCCCCGGAGATGGCACGGTAACATCCAGTTTCTCAACTGGGTTTGAGCGGTTGACATACATCTGCCCCTCGTAATTACCATCAATAAAAACCGTCGTTTCACCCTCCACAACCGTGAAATTTCCCCCTTGCCCTAACCCTGTTAGAATCGAAAATGTCACATCTGGAACAAAATCCTCATCTGGATCAGCTACCGGTTCATCATCCTTCCTCCTGTTGACCCTTGGTTCCTCATCTTCAGTTGGTTCTGGTTCTGGTAGTGGGGTGGAAGCTGGCTCTAGTGTTGGGACAAGTGTAGAAGCTGGCGCAGGAGTTGTGACCAGTTGTTGTGGTTCACCCATTCCAGCAGCAGGCTCCCTTTGATCGGCAATCATGAAAGCCACCAAGGTGGCTAACAGCGAAACCACAGTTGCAACTTTTGTGGCAAGCTCCAACGCATGATCTTCTTTTTTGCCATAGTGAAATGCAAACAAAGCAACGGTAATAAGCAAAAGTAAATAAGCAATTGTTGTTCCCAATAAAACCTCCAATTTTTGTTATACGCATTCGCCAATTGGAGTTTAGGGCGAGATCGAGCTAAAATCTGGTATCAAATTGCACCAATTCTGCGAAAAGGAGCTTATGGAACCGACCTTTGCCGACATTTTGGGGCAATATGTCCAGCGCAGCCTCTACAGCCACGGGCAGCTTGCTACCTTGTCTGGCGTTCCCAAAAACAGCATTACCAACTGGCTTAGTGGGCGCGTTCGCAAACCGCACCGCTGGGAGCAGTTGCTCAAGCTGGCTGCCACGCTCAGCCTGACGGAGGTTGAAACGAATCGCCTGTTGCAAGCGGCAAATCATCACCCTTTGGCCGACCTACAGCAGCAGGAACTGACGGAAGAAAAACGGCCGTTATTCACCCCCTGGCTCACACCCACCCCACCCGCCCCCTTTCAGGCCATTACCGACCTTCCCTACTTTGTTGGTCGCCAAGCCGAGATGGATAAACTGCGCCACCTGCTGCAAACACAGCGCCATCTAGCCATTGTCAGCCTCTTTGGTATGGGTGGCGTGGGCAAAACCAGCCTAGCTGCCCACATCGCCTATGAGCTACGTGATCTCTATCCCGACGGGGTTTTGTGGGTGCAGATGAATAGCAGCCACCCTATGGCAACCCTCAATATGCTGGCTGGGGTTTATGGCGAGGATGTGAGTAAATACAGCACATTAGATAGCCGTAGTGCTGCCGTGCGTGGTTTGCTGGCGCACAAACATGCCTTACTCATTTTGGACAGTGCCGACAATAGCGAGCAGCTTTGGCCGTTGCTGCCGCCCAGCACGGGTGCCTGTACCGTTCTTGTCACCACGCGCCATGATCTAACAGCACTAGATGGTTGGCCCCAGTTGGCTTTGCACCCATTTGCGGCCGATTCTGGCGATTCCTTAGCACTCTTTGCCCAGTTTTTGGGCCAAACGGCCGTTTCCACCCATCAAACCACCCTACAGACCATCGCCGATCTCGTCGGCCATTTGCCACTGGCTCTCTCCCTGCTAGCTGCCCAACTGCAGCGCAACCCAACTCCCCAGGTCATTGAAACAATGCAGCAGCAATTAGCCCATGAAAGCTCCCGACTCAATCACCTTCAGCGGGAACAGCGCAACGTGCGCCTGACGTTTGATCTCAGCTATGAACGGTTGACACCCACCCAACAGCAGTTGTTTGTTCAGCTAGGGGCGTTTGGCGGCGATGCGGTAACGATTACTGCTGCTGCGGCTGTGGCGCAGATTGACGAGCAAACGGCCGTTACTCAACTAGATGCCCTTCACAAACTGTCGCTTTTGCAAACCGACCATAACGGCCGTTTTCGCCTCCACCAGCTGCTGCGCGATTATGCCCGCGAAAAACTGGCAACTTGGCCCACCGCCCAAGCGGTCTACAGCCGCATGGTACAATACTTCATTGACCATATCGCCCTTCAAGGGCAGATCACCAGCGGCGAACGCCCCATCTCCCCCGCCGATGTTGCCTACGATATAGGTCATTTGCACGCCGCCCTCACCATTGTTCAGGAGCAACAACTGCACGATTATCTGCCTTTGGCCGTTCGCGCCTTTTTTCTGCCGCTGCACGAGCAGGGGGTGTGGGTCAAACTGGAAGAAGCCATTGAGTCCACCATTGCCCTTGCCGAAAAAACAGCCGATTTTGACCTCGTAGCCGAAATGTTGACCCTTCGGAGCAAGCTGCTATGGTGGCGCGAAGAAGACGGCACGGCAACGGCTAGGCAAGCTGTGATGCTGGCCCAACGTGCCGAAAACCCCCACCTCATTGCCGATGCCCTGCGCGAGTTAGGGTCGTGGCTTAACCGTGCCAGTAAATTTGTTGAAGCGGAACAAGTGCTGCTAGATGCCCTTTCCATTGCCGAAATGGTGGGCGACCAGGCCAAAATTGTGGCTATTCTGAACAACCTGGGGCTTGCCCATGTCTATCAACAGCATTGGCACAAGGCACAGCCATTTCTGGAACGGGGCTATCTATTAGCACAAGCAATTGATTATTGTCGTGCTGCTGTTATCTTGGCTAGTAATTTGGGTATGCTTTGGGCGCAGCAGGGGGCGTGGCAAACGGCCGTTTCCTATTTTGCTGCTGGTGCTGCCATTGGCCGCGAACACGACTGCTTAACTGCTCTCATGGGGCTGCTGGGTGAATGGGGATACGAAGCTTTGTTCGTCAGTGAACTGGAAACAGCCCACCTTTGCTTTACTGAAAGCCTTGAATTAGCCCGTAAATACCGCCATCAAGTTAGCGTTGCCATGCGTCTGTCAGAATTGGGGGAAGTTGCACGGCGGCAGGGTAATCACGCTACCGCTGTTGCCCATCAAGCTGAATCCTTGGCTATTGTCCAACGCGAAAAGCTAACTGCATGGCAGGCCATTGTCCATTTGCGCTTGGCACTGGTGGCCGCCGATCAGAACAAGCTGCAAATGGCAAAAGCTGAGTTTGCACAGGGCATGAAAACGGTATCTCTACTACATGCAACTTATAGCAGAGAAGTTCAGCAGATTACTAGACAGTTGCAAGACTTTTTAGTCTAGTCGTGTCCTTAGCGTCGCGGGTCATTCTCCATTGCCTACCCAAGCAAAAGGTACACCTACAAGTGGCGCAGCAAAGCATTGGCCGCTGATCAGATTAACCAAAATGGTTTTGGGACGGTTGATGTTTTGGTATAACGCTACCAGCATCCCGTCGGGGCTAAAGACGGGAAAGCTCCCATCCTCAATGTCTATAACTGTGCCATCTAGCGTGAGCAAACGGGTGGCAAACGGCCGTTCTCTCCCAGCCACATAGGTCGTCACCGCAACTTGACGGCCGTTTGGATGCCATGCCGGAAACATAAACCCGTCCCCTCCCATCATTACGTTTCCATCTGAAACCACAAGCTGTTGCGTCGCCACTTCATACACGTCAAGACGGCCATCTCGCAGCAACGCGAGGTGATTGCCATTGGGCGAAAAAGCCCCACTGCGGAAGTCGCCATAAGGGAGCGGCTCGCTGGTTCCGTCGGCATACCATGCTCCGGCGTTGCTGCCATTCACATACACGGCATAGCTGTGGTCGGGCGCAATAATCGGAATGGTATAGGCTCGCTGCTCGGTGATCGGCGTAAAATCAGTTCCATCTGCCCGGATGGCTCCCAATTCTCCCATTGTTTGGCTAGGGGTTTCGCCCTGTGGCACAAAGCCCACCAGCAGCCAATCGCCGACAAAACCATAGACAAATAGCTCATCCTGTGCCGTCGGAATAGAGGTCGTGGTCTCATCTGTTATGGCAGCAACATTTTTGTTACGGATTGTATAAATCGCTCCATCATGCAGGGCGTAATTGAACATGCCGCCCAGCAGCCGCGCTGTCCCTACAGCGTTTAGCGTCTTATTTTCTGTAGCCGTAAGTAGCCGCCATGAATAGTCGGTGCGAACATCTGTTAGCACCAAACCCACAACCTGCTCGCGCTCGATGAGCGGCAGCCGTGGGGTTGGTGTGATGGTTGGCATTGGTGGTGTCGCGGTTGGGGTTGGGTTGCTAGTGGGGGTGGCAACGGCCGTTTCTCACCTCCAAAACAGCCTTCACTGGTACGCCGAATTTATCCCCCCAACAGCAGAATCGAAAAACCGCGCCCTCACCCCTGAACTGATCGACGCCATTTTGCGGGCTGGTTTGGCAGCAGTAGCTAATCAACAACCCACCCAAGCGGCCACCCTATTTACCGCTGTCACCCGCTTTGCGTCTACCATGAACCATTTCCCTCCACCACCTCTGGCACAAGCAATGAGCGAAGCAGAAACGGCCGTTCGTGCTACCTTGTCGTCGGTGGAATGGGAAACGGCCGTTGCCAAAGGTCACCACCTCTCACTGACTGATATATTGACACAATTCAGCCGCCACCATTAACGCGGAGCCACTGACCCGTAACGAAAGTAGAAAGATCGGAAGCAAAGAAAAGAACTGCCCCTGCTATGTCATTGGGCGTGCCACATCGACGCAGGGCTGTATTCGCCGCAATTACTTTCTTTTCCTTTTCGGACGGTGTTGGGTTTCCCGTGTCTGTAAAGTCGGGTGAGACGACATTGACACGGATACCGCGTGGACCAATATCCTGTGCAAGCATAGCGGCAAAGTGAACCAATCCAGCCTTGGCTGTGCCATAGGTTGCCAGCCCAGCGACAGGGCTATGACCTCTCCCCGACCCAATGAATACAATGCTACTGCCTGGTGGTAGGGCACCCTCATAGCGCAAAAGCGTTCGGGTGAGAAAGAAGGCAGCATCCAAGTTTACAGCTAGAGTACCGCGCCACTGATCGGTGCTGATATTAGGCATCGTTGCACCACCATCGCCATGCCCAGCATTATGGATGACGATAGAGAATACGCCTCCAAAATCCCTAAGTGCTTTTTCCACACCGGACGCTAAGGTGATCTCGTCTCTTACATCCACACGGTAAACCTCTACCCGCCGACCTGTAGAGCCACCAATTTCTTCCCGGGCAAGGGTCGCTGCTGTATCGTTGTTCCGATAGAAGAGGGCTACATCTGCCCCTGCTTCGGCTAACTGCTGGGCGATGGCTCGTCCGATATTGCGCGTGCCACCTGTAATGAGAGCTGTTTTGCCTGAAAGATCAATAGTCCACATATTTGTCTCCTTACATGACAGAAAAATCAGCGCATAACCATTGGTAAATAAACAGCATACTCCCTTTCTCTCCGCTCCGCCACGCCGATGTCACAGGCAATCCCTTGCGGCCAAGCTGCTCACACACGTATCAGCGTAATCACTCGCCCTGCTGAAACAGATGGGAAAACTGATTTACTAACTGCTGCCTCACGACTTCGGGCATATTTTCATTATGCGCTTTAGCCGCAGGCAGCATCGGATCGGCCAGCGCTCTGACGGGGTCACCTTGTGATTCTTGCACAATCTGCCCTCCAGATGTAAGTAAGGTTATATTATTGAGGCTGAAACCCGCCTTCACAATGCCCCGTTTTGAAGCCGTATTCTGTCCCTGATGACCAATCCAAAAGCGTTCGGCTGACACAGATTCTGCCCGCAGAATCGCCTGTAGTAAATGGGGATAGACACCACGCCCACGAAATGCAGGTAATGTTTCAAAATCCCATAGAACGCGATCTAGCTTTCCCAAACTCCATACCAATCCACCCTGGCGAATATGACCTACTTTTGTTCCCACCCAACCATAACCAACAGGCGTATCATCAAGAAAAGCTACATAACAATGCGCACCTTCATTAAAACGGGACTGGATGCTAGCTTCCGTTAAATTGTGTAAGGGAGCCAATATACTTGTGTCGGTTACAATTTGGCTGGCAAACCCAGCCAAAGGTGCTAATTTAGGTAGAATATCACCGCGCCACCAATGATAAGAACAGCCTAAAACAATTTGTTTACTCATGTTTGCCTCCATAAAGTCAATGCCTGATTACTTCAGTCACATCATCGTTCATTTATGTCAACTTCTGTCAGCGTTGGCAAAACTATTTCGTTGATGAATGTGTCTATCCCTTCTTCTTGCATATTGGCCATCTCTGGTGATACGTCATCAAGATTGGCGGTTGTCACGATAATTAAGTTGAGCCCCGGTAGAACATAAATACGTTGACCACCAAACCCATTGGCCACAAATGCCCGATAGCCGTAGAACCAATCCCCTTTCCACGTCCACCAGTGATACCCATACCATTCAGGTAGTTCAGTTTGACCCGAAGGCACGTAGATGGCTTCTGTATCTTGAGGAGTCAAACTTAACTCGACCCAATCTGAGGGAACAATCTGTTCCCCGTCCCATTCCCCTTGATGAAGGTATAAAAATCCCAATTTCGCCATATCCCGAGGGGTCAAAGACAGGCCACCACCACCGATTGAAGTGCCAGTGCTATCCGCTTGCCAAGCATGATCTGTAATGCCAAGTGGTTCAAAGAGGTGATCGACCGCATATGCCTCAAGAGCTTGTCCAGTCGCTTGTTTAAAAACTGCGGAAATAAGCTGGCTATCGAGTGTACTGTAATTCCAGGCAGTGCCGGGTTCATAAGCCATAGGGAAACTCAAAGCAAAATCGGTTAAATCAATCTCAAATAGTTCCTCATATGCTCCGTATTCCCCAGCATATAATTTTTCGTCATAAAATTCGATGCCGGATCGCATTGCTAACAAATCTGCCAGTGTAATGTCTCGCTTATCTTCATGCTGTTCATTAGCAAACTGATCTGGCAGTAATTCTGACAAGGGGGCATCTATTTGCGTTAGTTTGCCATTGGCTTGAGCTACCCCAATTAGCGCAGAAGTCCAGCTTTTTGTCACTGACCGGACGTCGTGGATGGTGGTTTTATCATAGCCGTTGTAATAGCTTTCATGAACCACATAGCCATCCCGTATAATGATCAGACTATCCAGAGCTGGCAGTTCGTCTGGAATTTGTTCTGTAGCTGCATCTAACAGGGCAGCGTCTATGTTCCGGTTGCTGGGATCATCATGACGCCATTCGTCTGTTGGCCAGTAATCTGGTGGTGGCGGTGTGGGATAAATTGCAGCGCATCCGGCTAAGAGAAAGAACGTTAGAATTGAACAAGTGAGCCTGATGTAGTTAGGTTTCATTTTCCTGATCTCCTTATCTGGGCTTGTGTTGTTGAGCTGTTGTTACTTTAGCTGTCATGATGGTTCGGTTGGTCTACTTTTTGGGATACAATGAGGGAGACAAAACAGGTAAGGGATATGCCGATGACAAACACCTATTCTTTTGGCGAATGGATCAAACAGCGGCGCAAGCAGTTGAAATTGACGCAGCGAGAAGTGGCAACGGCCGTTTCCCTAACCCCCACCTCAAAATCAGACCCCCATCACCCTAAAACTTCCCTAACCCAGCCTCCTTAGCACGAATGATCGCCTCAGCCCGATCAGCCACCTGCAATTTGGCAAAAATATTGGACGTATAGTTCCGCACCGTTTTAGGGCTAAGATGCAACTGTTGGGCAATCTCCTGGTTCGTTTGGTGACGCGCCACCAACTGCAAAATCTCACGTTCACGCTCTGTCAGTTCAGGGAAAGCATACGCCGGCTGCTGTTTCCGTATTTGACTGAAATAGGTCATCATACGGCTGGCGATGGCTGAGCTGAAGATAGCCGCACCCGCAGCCACATCTTGAATCGCCCGCAATATCTCGCTTTTTGAGGCGCCCTTGAGCAAATACCCTCGTGCCCCAGCCTGCATGGCCGCAAACAAAGATTCATCATCATCCACCATCGTCAGCACCAGAATGGCAATATGCGGGCTGGTATGAATAATCTGGCGTGTGGCTTCAATGCCGTTGACATCGGGCATGTGCAAATCCATCAAAATGACATCGGGCTGCAAGCGTTCGGCAAAGGTGATGGCTTCACGGCCGTTTACAGCTTCCCCAGCCAATTTCATATCGGGCGTGGCCTTAATCAAAGCACGCAAGCCAATACGAAAGGGTTCAGAGTCATCTACAATCAGCAAATGAATCGTGCTGTCCATCAGATTTCTTCCTCAGCGGGCAAAGGCAAAACGGCCGTTATCCGCGTGCCACCCGTCGCCAAACGTTGCATAGTGCAACTGCCACCCAATTCCGCAGCCCGTTCTTTCATAGAGATGAGACCCACACCAAAAACGGCCGTTTCTGGCAGCCCCACCCCATCATCCTCAATCACCAACTGCAACCCAGCTTCCAGACAAATTGTGATTTTACAGTGCGTTGCCTGGGCATGTTTAACCACATTGTTCACAGCCTCCTGCACAATGCGATAGGCCGCAACCTCTATCGCTGCGGGCAATGGGGGCAAATCGGCGGCTTCAAATTGGATGGCAAGCTGATGCTGAAACAGGTGCAGCGACTGGCGCAATGCCCCCATCAACCCCAATTCATCCAATGCTGGCGGGCGCAGACCATAAACCAATTGACGTACATCAGCAACGGCCGTTTGCGCCTGCTCCATAATACTGTTCAGAATCACCTTCGTCTCGTTGGCGTCAACGTCGGCCAAATCACGCGCCGTGTCTGCCTGAAGAGCAACCGAGGCCAAAACAGGGCCTAAGCCATCATGCAGGTCGCGGCGCAGACGACGGCGTTCCTCTTCACGGCTGGTCACGATCTGCTGGCGTGACTGCTGTAATTCAAATGTCAGCTTGGCCGCCTGCACGGTCGTGGCCGAAAGCTGGGCAATAGTTGCCAGCAATCGCTCATCTTCCCGCGAAAAGCGTTCGCCCGGGCCACGCGGTGCTACAAACAGGCGGCCTACCTCCTGATTTTGGTGCAGCAGCGGAACCAAAAGCAAGTCATCAGTTTGGGAGCCGTAAACGGCAACAGGCTCCCACTGCGTCTGAGTCTTGGGCAGCCAAAGCGAAACGTGGGGCAGCTTTAAGGCCGTAGCAATCGTCTCCACCAGCGTGGGCAAGATGCGTTCGGGGCGGTCTACAGCTTCTAACTGTTGCGCCAGATGGGTAAGCATCCCCACCGGGTCGTCGCGCTGGCCGTACATGAGGCGATTAACGGCCATTTGCAGCCGCAGCCGCAGCGGTTGGAACAAAACAGCCACCACACCCGTCGCCACAAAGGCAATGACAGCACTACCCTGTGCCTGCAATAGCGATCCAACACCACCCACCAGCAGCACATAAATGCCAATGGTGGTTCCCGTTAGCCCGCCATAAACCAGCGTGCGGTTAATAAGAACATCAATTTCAAACAGCCGATAGCGCAAAATGGCAATGCTAATGGTGGCGGGAATGGCGGCAATGCCCACAACACCCACCGCCTGCACAAAAAGGTGACGCGGCCAATCGGACAAGGGGACTTCGTACACGGTGCCAAACCCCACCCAGACGGGCGGCGCAATAAGAACAGCCACAGCAATGCCGTACAGCACCCATTTGGTTTGCTGCCGTTCTTCCAGCGTGGAGACGCGGCGATAGCGGACGATTTGAGCCACCAAAAAACTGCCCCACAGCGTTAGCACGATTGGGCCAAACAGCCAGCCGGGCCAGTTGTTCGGGGTATAGGGGGAGGTCGGCCACAGATACCAACTACCAGAGAAGAGCAGCCAGCCAACGGCCGTTACCTTCGTCCAGCGTGGCACAAACTGCCCCGTTGGGAAAAGGTAGAAAAAGAGCATCCAGCCCAAATAGCCAAGCAAGGTGATGGACTCAACCGCATAGTAAAGAGGGCTGGGCGCGTCGGTTATGTCGCCCAACATCGCATCTTTGGTTTGGATAAGCAATCCGTTGTTGGCTCCCCACACAATCAGCACCAGCGAGGTGAGCCAGGCCATGCGGTTATGGGGCTGGCGGCGGAAGATGAGCAGGGCAACGGCCGTACATACCCCTACAAACAGCGCATCCAGCCCTGCCGTTACAGCCGCATACCAGCTTGGCGTGTTGGGAACGGCAGCTACTTCTTGGTAAAAGGCGGGGATGTTGGCAATGAACCAGAGGAGAACAACGGCCGTTAATACAAGCCAAACCAAACGGCTGACAATGCGAATACGATCCTCCACTTGATCGTGTTCTCCTTGGTTCAGAACTGCCCTGCTTTTTTCCATCGTCTTCAATCGCTGACCTGTGGATAGCGAGCTTTGTAGCCCAGCAAACGGCCGATTCCACCCAACGCCGCCACCAGCGCCTTTGTCATTACCACAGGCATACGCGGATCATAACTGTCGGCCAGCGGAGCCACAACAGCTAATTGCAACAGGTTGGGCAACCCGTTGGCATTCACCTTGCCATCCTGCGCTAATCCAAACACCGTTTCCCAATAAGTTTGCAAATCACCCGGCGGACGGACATCGGTGATAAAGCACATCTCGCCATCGCCCGCATTCCAAAAAGTATGCGGTGTTTTGGGCAGGATGGTAACGCTTTGCCCAACATCTAGGATTCGCCGTTCACCGTTCAAAATAACACCCAGTTTACCATGAACTGTTTCAAATCTTTCCTCACATTTTAGATGTTTGTGCAAGGGGATAGCTGGTTTGTCTTCTGGTTTTTCTACGGTGTATTCAATTTGCAGGAGTTCTCCATTTGTTTGAACTCCCGTTTGCAAAAAAGTGATGCGGTGGCCGATGGCCGGGTTTCTGATGGTGTGGTCTGTTTTAGGCATTGTTACTTTCTCCTTTATGGTTGTGTCACCAATGGCAAATAAACCTCATATTGGCTCGCCTCATCGCGCCACCTCTCCGGCAGCCATAGCCGATTCACTGGCCTGAGCATAAATTGCCAAACCCAACACCAGCCGCACCAGCCCCCAAAAGCCGATGGCATAACTGCCGGGTTCCCCATTGATGACAACAAAGGGAAACATAAATAAAAACGGGTATAGCCCTGTTAGCAATGGCATCCAGCGCGTCCAGCCTTGCCACTGTTTGGCTTGCAGCACAGCAATGCCAGTTAGAACAAGACCAACGGCCGTTACAGGGGCTGCCGGAAAGAAGATGGGGGCAAGTTCACCCAAAATAAGTGAGTGCGCTTCGCCCAACACAAACAGTAAATGCCCCAACGCCCCCAAGCCAAAGGCAACCTTGCCAAAAGTTCCCTGCCCCACACCACCGCTTTGCCAAATACCAAAGAAGCCAATCAGCAGCAGCGTCTGCACAATGATGAAGATAGTCTCAGCAATGGAAAAGGCTGTAGTGTGTTCTTCAGACCAGGGAAACCTTACCAAGATACTGCCGACAATGAATAAGAACCAGATAGCACCACCAATGGCGTATAAAGTTCCTGCCCGTTTTATTGTTTGTCTGTTCATGATTTTTACCTCCGTTTTGGAATGGGTTAAAAGATGAACAGAGTGTGGCAGAACGGCCGTCCCAACCACAAGGGACAGTGTCCCAAATCTCTTGGGCAGGTGTATAGAATGTGCAAATGACAAACAAGTATATGGGTCACAAAACCGGCCGTTAGATTTTGCCTCTTGACACTTACATACATACATGATAGTATGTTAACTATGAGACGGACAACGGAAGAAGCCGCCCAAACACGACAGGATATTTTGGAAGCTGCATTATCGGTTTTCAGCCAAAAGGGGTATCATGCCACCCGCCTGGCCGACATCGCTAACGCAGCCAATGTCACTAGAGGGGCGATTTACCATCACTTTGAAAACAAGGCCAAGCTGTACAACGATCTCATCACTGAGGCCTCGACAATCGGGAGCAGCGCAATACAGGAAGCAATGGCAAGTGGCGGCAGCTTCACGGAAATCTGTGCGCACATCTTAATCAACTCGTTGACTTTATTGGAGAAGAATCGCCAAATGCGACAAATTACCGAGTTGACGTTATTCAAGACCGGACATGATCCAGAATTGCTAGAGTTTGAAGCCATGCGGCAGCAACAAGCGATCACAGTTGTAGAAGGGGTTGCCATGTTGATGCAACAGGGCATTCAAAATGGAGATTTACGGTCTGATCTAGACCCTTTTGACGTAGCACGGGCCTTTATTGCCTTTAAAAACGGCTTGATCAGCTTATGGCTTAGTAACCGCGAGGCATTTTCGCTTGCGGCACAAGCCCCTAAGTTTGCGGCAATATTCTTGCAGGGAATTGCCGCCTAAATTGCGGCAGATATTTTTTTGTCAAATTTACATACAGTCTTGTATGTATCATAAAAGGAGAACAAGATCATGCTACAAACACACGTTATTCGTAATCAACATAGTAATCACATGGAACTGGACACAAAGGATGGTGGGCAACGGCCGTTGCGCTGGTGGCAAACCACCCTCGCCTTTGGAATTCCGTCATTCGTGATGGTCATTAGCATTCATTGGGTAATTCCATTATTACAGATCATCGGACTGACACCATTTGAAAGCATGGTTGTCGGCTACAGCGTACCCATGGCCTTGATGCTGACAGCGGCCCTGGTCATGTCTCACAAAGCTGATGGCTATCCGCTAACATGGCCAGCCTTCAGTCAGCGTTTTCGCTATCCACGCCTCACGTTCAGAGCGATTTTGCAAGGGTTGGGACTATTTGCGGTGATCATGGTTGGCTATGGTCTATTGAATGCCGTAGCAACGATGGCAACACAGGGCTGGATGCCTATACCCGATTATCTACCAGCATTACTCGACCCACGGGTAGCATTAACAACGGCCGTATTAGACAACATGGTTGGGGGGCACATTTCAGGCAACTGGGGTGTTGTGATTCTCTATTTCATCATGTTTTTCTTTAACATTGTCGGCGAAGAATTGTGGTGGCGTGGCTACTTGCTCCCACGGCAAGAAGCAACACATGGTCGCTATGCTTGGGTGTGGCACGGGCTGCTATGGACAGCCTTCCACGTTCACAAATGGTGGGACTTGATTGGTTTGCTCGCCGTTTGTTTACCAATGGCGTATGTTTCGCAACGGACAAAGAACAACTGGCCCGCTTTCATCGCCCACGCTTTGTTCAATGGGCTGGGGTGGCTGGTAATGATTGTTGCCATCATGAGTTAAACAAGGTCTCAACGCAATCAAACAAAATGCAGGAGAGCAACCACAAGGGTTGCTCTTTTTACTCTGTTTGGATTCGGTTGGTCTCCCTTTTGGGATACAATCAGGGCGAAAAAGACAGGTAAGGAATATCGCGATGATGGACACTTACTTTTTTGGCGAATGGCTAAAACAGCGGCGCAAGCAGCTGCGTTTGACACAGCGGGAAGTGGCAACGGCCGTTTACTGCTCGCTTGCCATGATCAAAAAAATCGAGGCCGACGAACGCCAACCCTCAGCCGAACTCGCCCAAGCCCTCGACGAAACCCTGCAAATCCCCACCGACCAGCACGACGTTTTTGTCGAAATCGCCCGAGGGGAACGGCCGTTAACTTCTTTACCTTTTTTGAAAACAATGAGCGGGGGCATGTGGTGAAACGGCCGTTGCCCCAGCCCAGCAACAAACAGTAGAAGAGCTTCTTCTAAGGCTGCCTAGAAAGTCAAGACAGAAATTTGGGCAACTTTAAGGTAGGTTTACTCCATTTGGATTCTTTAACAATTCATCCCTCGGTGGGCAAGGCGACCACCGGGGAGCCGGTAAGGTAAACCTCGGCCGGGGTGTGATAACCAAGAGACTCGTGCAGTCGCTTCTCATTATAAAAGGTGAAGTAAGCGGCAATCCCTAACCGTACCTGACGCGGTGTTTCATAATCGTGCAAATAGACCTCCTCGTATTTCAGCGAACGCCACAGCCGTTCCGTAAAAATGTTGTCCAGTGCCCGCCCCCGACCATCCATGCTGATGCGGACATCGGCAGCCAACAGGCGGTGGGTGTATTGGGGGCTGGTAAAATGGCTGCCTTGGTTACTATTGCAAATGACTGGCGTGGCCTGTGCCAGTGCCTGGTCTACAGCAGCCAGCACAAATGGCATTTCCAGGATGTCATTCAACTGCCAACTGAGGACATAACGCGAATACCAGTCTAGGATTGCCACCAGATAGAGCCAACCACGCCGTAGCCGAATATAGAGCCTGTCCTGAACTTGCCGAGGGATGATGTCTATTCCCCAGATATGATTAAGGTAGCTGGCCGTGATATTTTTGAGCAAATACGGGTAAACTTTGTCCGCCAGCCGCCGTTTACTGAGGTTAGGCTGGGGGTAAATGGCCTGCAAACCCATTTCTCGCATGTATTGTCTGACCGTTTCGCGGCAAACAGCGTGTCCTTCCCGTTGCAGTTGTGCTGTTACCTTGCGTGAGCCAAGGTTGCCTTTTTTCTGTCCGAATTCTCTAGGCCATTATACAGGCGGGTGGGGGAACAGAGTCATACGAAAAGTAGATGATGGGTGTAGAGAGTACACCCTACATTGCCAACGTGGCCTGGGCAGCGGCCAGGCGGGCGATGGGGACACGGAAGGGGGAGCAGCTCACATAATCGATGCCGATGCGGTGACAGAAGGCGATGCTTTTGGGTTCGCCGCCATGTTCACCACAAATCCCTATCTTGAGGTCGGGCTTGGTTTCGCGGCCTCGGCTGGTACCAATTTGGACGAGTTCACCAACGCCGCTTTGGTCGAGCACCTGGAAAGGATCATCGGGGAGTAGTTTGGCCTGGATGTAGTGGGAGAGGAAGCGGGCGCTGTCGTCGCGGCTGAGGCCAAAGGTGGTTTGGGTCAGGTCGTTGGTGCCAAAACTAAAGAAGTCGGCGTGCTGGGCGATTCGGCCGGCCGTCAGGGCAGCGCGGGGAAGTTCAATCATCGTGCCAATGCTATAGGCCATGGTCATGCCGTGTGCACCCAGTACATCCGTGGCAACTGTTGCCACAAGCTGGCGCTGGTGTGCCAATTCGGTTTCGGTGGCAACAAGTGGGATCATGATTTCGGGGATGACGGTGGCTCCTTCAGCTTGGGCGGTGCAGGCCGCTTCAAAAATGGCGCGGGCCTGCATGGTGGTGACTTCGGGGTAGACCAGTCCGAGGCGGCAGCCGCGATGCCCCAGCATGGGGTTAGCCTCGCGCAGCCGTTCCACCTGGCGCAGCAGCCGCTCTTTTTCCCAGATTTGGCGCAAGTGTTGGTCAATTTCGTTAAAGCTGTTGGCTTGCTGCATTTTAAGCTTTAGCTCGAATAGCTCGGCCTGTAGTTCCTCAAAATTGGGCAGAAATTCATGCAGCGGTGGGTCGAGCAGGCGGATGGTGACGGGGAGGCCGTTCATGGCGCGGAAAATTTCGACAAAATCTTGCCGTTGGATGGGGAGGAGTTTGTCGAGGGCGGCTTCACGGCTGGCAAGATCTTCGGCCAAAATCATTTCGCGCATGATGGCAAGTCGCTCATCGCCAAAAAACATGTGTTCGGTGCGGCACAGGCCAATGCCCTCGGCACCAAAGCTGCGGGCGGTGGTGGCATCGGGGCCGGTGTCGGCGTTGGCGCGGACTTTGAGGCGGCGTACTTGGTCGGCCCAGCCCATGAGGGTGTGGAAATGTTCGCCGAGTTCGGGCTGTTTGGTGGGGACTTCGCCCAGCAGCACTTGGCCGGTGGAGCCGTCTACGGTGATCCAGTCGCCGCGCCGGATTTCGTGGCCGCCCACGTGGAGGATGCCTTGTTCGGCATTGATGTGGAGGTCGCCCGCGCCGACGACGCAGGGGGTTCCCATGCCGCGTGCAACAACGGCGGCGTGGGAGGTCATGCCGCCACGGGCGGTGAGGATGGCTTTGGCGACGACCATGCCGTGGAAGTCATCGGGGCTGGTTTCGTGGCGGACGAGGATGATGGGTTGGCCTTCAGCCGCTTTTTCTTCAGCATCATCGGGGTTAAAGACGATACGGCCGGCCGCTGCGCCGGGGCTGGCGGGCAGGCCGGTTGTGAGAACGGTTAACGCGGCACTAGTGTCTACGGTGGGGTGGAGAAGCTGGTCAAGCTGGTTGGGTTCGACGCGCATGATGGCGGTGTGCTGGTCAATTAGCCTCTCTTGCTCCATTTCGACGGCAATGCGAACGGCCGCTGCACCGGTGCGTTTGCCGGTGCGGGTTTGCAGCAGCCACAGTTTGCCTTGTTCAATGGTGAACTCGATGTCTTGCATGTTTTGGTAATGTTTTTCAAGCTGCCCGGTGATGGTGAGGAGCTGCTGGTGTACGCCGGGCATGTCGGTGGCGAGTTGGGCGATGGGGTGGGGGGTGCGGATGCCAGCCACCACGTCTTCGCCTTGGGCGTTGAGGAGGTATTCGCCGTAGAGCTGGTTTTCGCCGGTGGAGGGGTTGCGGGTGAAGGCGACCCCTGTGCCGCTGTCCCAGCCGAGGTTGCCGAAGACCATGGCCTGGACGTTAACGGCCGTTCCCAACTCATCGGAAATGCGGTGAATGCGGCGATAATCCTGAGCGCGGCGGCCGTTCCATGAGTCAAACACAGCCGCAATCGCCATCCGAAGCTGTTCATACGGGTCTTGGGGAAATTCATCACCGTGACGGTCGGAGAAAACAATCAGTTTATAGGCTTCAATTAATTCTGTTAGTTGATCTGGCGTAAGATCCGTGTCGCGGCCATGTTTGGTTTGTGCCTTGAAGCGGTTGAGGGTGCGCTCAAACTTATCCATACCCACGCCAATGACAATGTTGGCAAACATCGAGATAAAGCGGCGGTAGGCATCAAGGGCAAAGCGGCGGTCGCCGGTGAGGGTGGCAAGCCCCTCCACCGTTTCATCATTTAAACCCAAATTCAACACGGTGTCCATCATGCCAGGCATGGAGATAGCCGCGCCGGAGCGAACGGAGACGAGCAGCGGGTTTTGCGGGTCGCCGAATTGTTTGCCGGTAAGTGCTTCGACCTCGCGCAGGGCGGCTTGGGCCTGGCTCCACATGCCTTCAGGGAACTGGCGCTGGTAGGCACTGTAGGCGTTGCACGCTTCGGTGGTGATGGTGAAGCCGGGGGGGACGGGGAGGCCAACGCGCACCATTTCGGCAACGTTGGCTCCTTTGCCGCCAAGCAAAGCTTTCATGTTGGCTTGACCTTGGCTGAATAAGTAGACCCATTGATGATCGCGGTTCTCGAACATTGTGTTTCTCCTGGTGGGTGAGTGGGTAAAGGGGCAAGAAGGCTCCTTTTGTGGAATATTATAGGAAAACGGCCGTTTTCCGGTCAAGCACTGGAACGCACCTCTGATATAATCCCGCCATGACAACACAAACCCCTATTTCCCCACCTGATTTCGCGCCCATTCGCGCTGATTTTCCCCGCGCTGACCGCAAACTGTGGCTGGCCGCTGCCGAAACCCATCCCTTTAGCCGTCAGCATCTGGCCGCCATCGAAGCCTACACCAGCTTTCGCGCCCTTGGCCCCGGCGAAGGGCGCGAAAGCTTTACCCCGGAGATGCAAGCCACCACCAAAAGACGCTTTGCCAACCTAATCAACGCCGCACCCCACGAAATCGCTTTTATCCAAAGCACCACCGACGGCGAAAATATCGTCCTCGCCGGGCTGGATTTGGCACGGCGTGGTGGCAATGTTGTCATTGACGATCTGCATTTTGAAGCGTCCAAATACATCTACACCCGACTGGCCGAAGCGGGCAAAATTGAGCTGCGCGTGGTGCCACACCGCAACTGGCAGGTTGATTTGGCCGACTTTGCGCGGGCGATTGACGACGACACGCGGCTCGTTTCAATTGCCCTGGTCTCGCAGATCAATGGCTACAAGGCTGATGCCAAAGCGATTAGCGACTTGGCACACCAGCATGGTGCGTATCTTTACTGCGACATCATTCAGGGGGCAGGCTGCACCCCGATTGACGTCGCGGCCATGGGTATTGATTTTTGCGCCACCAGCACCTATAAATGGCTGATGGGGGATTTTGGCATTGGCTTTTTGTATGTGAAGGAAGCCTTGCAAGAAGTGGTGGTGAAACAAACGCGCTACGGTTTGCGGCAGGTGAAGGCAATGCAAGATTATCGTTTTGAATCGTATCCCGATGCGTCCCGTTATGAAGGCACAACGACGATGCCGTTTTTGCCCGGTGTGTGCGCCCATGCAGGGCTGGGGTTGATTGAATCGCTGGGGGTCGAGGCGATTCGTGCTCACGCCAAACGGCTGACGGATCGGCTGCAGACCGAATTACCACCGCTAGGGTATGAGCCAATCACACCGGCCGACACCCCCACCCCCATCGTCAGCTTCTTGCCGCAAAACGTGGCCGAAACCCGCGCCAAGCTGGATCGCGCCTTCGGCGAACAGGTGATTTCGTTTCGTGAATGGTATAAGACGGATGCCGATGGCAGGCGCACCAAAGTGGAGGGGATTCGGCTGGGGGTGTCGGTTTACAACAATGATGCGGATATTGATGCGTTTTTGCAGGCGTTAGCGTAACGCAGGTTGTATCGCTCCTTGCACCTAAGCATGAGCAGCGGATGCCGTCGGGATGCACTACCATATCGGTATGGCGTTGAGCGGCTTGCCTTCAAAGTGGCACTGTGGCGTGCCAGCCTATAATCAACTACTTAAAAACTTTGCCAACCAAACCCTTTACAGATAAAACTGAGCCGTAGACCCAAGCAAACTGGGCTGCAAATGCCCGCACGCATAAGGAAACGTTGTGTTGACGAGAACAAACGAACAGTGGCTTGAAGATTTACGCTCAGATGATTTAGCCAAAGACGATGCTCTGGCCGATTTGCGCCAGATACTCATCAATGGTCTCAAACGCGGCCTGCTCAGCCAGGTTAACACCAACGCACCCGAATTTGAGACCCAAGTGGAAGATTTTGCCCAGGAAGCAACCCTCAAAATCCTCGACAACCTTGACTCATTTGCCGGCCTCAGCCGTTTCACCACCTGGGCACATAAAATTGCCGTCTCCGTTGCCCTCACCGAACTGCGCCGCAAACGGTGGCAAGATGCATCGCTCGACGGCATTTTGGAAACTGAAAGCGGCGACTACACGCCAACCCTTGTGGCTGACCCGGCACCCAAGCCAGAGGAAATGACGATCCGCACCGATATGATGCACCGCCTAAACAGCATCATCAATAACGAGCTAACCGACAAACAGCGCACCGTGTTAACCGCTTCGGTCATTCGTGACCTGCCCACGGCTCAAGTGGCAAAAATGATGGATATGAAACCCAACGCCGTCTATAAACTGCTGCACGATGCCCGCGTGCGGCTGAAAAAGCGATTGGAAAGTGAAGGGTTAAGTGCTGGCGACATCATCGCCGTTTTTCAAGATTAGGCAAACGTAAGAACCACGCTGCCAGATTCGTCCAAGAGGGTGTATGACAAATTTGATTGACAAATTGCGTAAGCTATTTGGGCTAAAGGGAACAAAACGGGTTGAAGGCATGGACCAATCGCCGGAAACACAGCAGCAACCAAACAGCAATATGGTGCGGCTGGATGAAGCAAGCCTCATTCGTCTGATGCAGCTTGTGGAGCAGACGGAAGAAGGGCATTATTCTTGCGCCGAAACGTTTGACTTACTTGATGAGTATGTTGAATTGGTGGCCGGCAATCAGGAGGCGGTGCTGCTGATGCCTATTGTCAAGCGGCATCTTGACCATTGCCCCGGCTGCCGGGATAAATATGAAATCTTGCTCGATATTTTGCAGGCAGATGGCTAAGTGGTTCCTTCAGCCCAAAAAGGAGCATTGAACATGGCAAAAGCAACCTTAAACGGCACAATTTTGGCCGAAACAGATCATTATGAAGTCGTGGAGGGTAACGTTTATTTTTCGCCGGAGTCCATTAACCGAGCCTTTTTTCAAACGAGTGATTTGCACACCACCTGTCCCTGGAAGGGGATAGCCAGCTATTATGATATTGTCGCTGCTGGGCAGACGGTTAAAAACGCTGCCTGGTATTATCCAAATCCCAAAGCGGCAGCAAACAATATTAAAGACCATGTTGCATTTTATGGCATGGTAAAGGTGGAGCGATAACGCATGGGGGCACGAGTGCGGGTTTTTGCAGATGCGGCGGCGTTGAGCGAGGCGGCGGCGGCGTTGTTTGTACAGGAGGCAAAAACGGCCGTTTCTGCCCACAACCGCTTCCTCGTCGCCCTATCCGGCGGCACAACCCCCGCCGCCATGTTCCGCCTGCTTGCCACCCCACCGCTGGCAAACCAGGTTCCCTGGCCGCAAACCCATCTCTTTTGGGGGGACGAACGGCTGGTGCCACCTGATGATCCCGGCAGCAACTATGGGCAGGCGCATGAACTCTTGCTGCGCCATGTCCCCATTCCGCCGGAAAACATCCACCGCGCCAAAGGGGAGCTTTCCCCGGCGGCGGCGGTGGCGGATTATGCCGCCCAGTTGGCGACGATGGCGGAAAACGGCCGTTTTTTCCCCCGCTTCGACCTCGCCATCATGGGGCTGGGCAGCGACGGCCACACGGCTTCGCTTTTCCCTGGCTCCGTGCAGGCTGAAGAGCAAAGGGAGGCGGTGATGGCGGTAACGGCCGTTTATGAAGACCGCCCCGCCCACCGCCTCACCCTCACCCCCCTGCTCTTCAACGACACTCGCCACGTTCTCTTTTTGGTCGCTGGCAAAAGCAAGGCGGCGGCAGTAACGGCCGTTCTCCACGGCCCCCACGCCCCCGAAACCTGGCCCGCCCAGCGCATTCAGCCCACTGACGGCGTTGTCAGTTGGTATCTTGACGAATCAGTAACCAGTAACCAGTAACCAGTAACCAGTAACCAGTAATCGGTAGCCAGTACGAAACTGATGACTGATGACCGATTACTGATTACTTCTAAAGAAATGCCCGTAACAGCCCGAAGCCTCAACAACCTCCAGGTCGAAATTCTCGCCGACCACGAATTTCATCTCCACGCCGACGAGCCCGTCCACAACGGTGGCGACAACACCGGCCCCGATCCTTATGGCCTGCTGCTTAGTTCACTGGCCGCCTGCAAAGTAATGACGGTGCAAATGTATGCTCGGCGCAAGCAGTGGCCGCTGGAAGAAGTGAAAGTGCAGCTTGATTATCAGCGCATCAAAGCCAAAGATTGCGAAGATTGCACCAGCCCGCCCAACGCCAATGTAGACATCATCACCGTCAACATCGGCTTCACCGGCCCGCTGGATGATGACCAAATCGCCCGGCTCACCGAAATCTCCGAACGCTGCCCTGTCCACCGCACCCTGCTCAGCGAGACGAAAATTCGCACAACGGCCGTTTCCCCCAGCAACATCGAAATGGCCTGAATGTAAAGCACTTTCTGACAGGATTAACAGGGTTTTCCAAGCTTAGGCAAAAAAAATCCTGTTAATCCTGTCAAAATCCCTACCCTCCCTCATTGCCACCATCACAATTAGGCTCCCTCACCTTTCGCAAAGAGTATGCCGCCGTGCTGCTAAAACCACCCAAGTTACCTTACTTGAACCCGAATTCGACTTGATGTTTCTGTCGCCATGAAATTTTGTTGCAGTGCAAACGCATCAGCACGAACAAGGATATAAAAATCATACACCCCCGGTTCATCAGGCAAACGCAACTGAGTCAGAATAGTCTGCCATCGCCCCATTCTTTGTTTCACATACAGTGGCAAATACGGGTCAGAACCTTGATACAATGGCACCTGCCCATCATTCAAGAACGCCATGACTGCTATTGCATCCCTGTCACTTAGCCCTGCACCAGCAAAATGCAAATATACATCCAGTATTTCGCCCACATTACCTTCGGCTTCTAACCATAAGGGGATCAAAGTGGTGTCAGGTATATACAGTTGTTCACCTGGAGTAGCGTAAAATTGAAAACCGTTCCCACCAAAATGCGTTGGCTCTCCTGTGATCGTCGTCACTATCGGCACATGGTTATCCCCATCCACAATCAACGTTGTAGGGTGGTACAAAAAAGGGGCATCTCCCGTTCCAGACTATCCTCGGCAGGGTCTGCGCTCACTTCCCGCACCAGCAACACGTCAAAATCATGCACGCCGGGAGCCAAATTCCCAACCTGCAAGGTAGCTGCCTGTTGCCCATTCGCTGCAATCCCCAACCATTCTGGGGTAGGAGCATCGGGTTGGCAGGGAATTTGCACATGATCCAGCAAACAGCTTAACGCAAAGCGGTGTGGCACAGCTTCCTCGTTCAACACGGTTAGCTGCACCGTCACTCCGGCTAAGGGCGTGGTGGAGAATGTTGACCCCAAGGCAGAATATTGCCCACGATAATGATCGCCAAAGGCGAAAACCAAACCATCAGGGTCAATATCAGACAGATAGGTATCAGAAATGGTCTCTGTTTCGGTTATAGTAACGGTTTGATAGGAAGAAACGGCCGTTTTCCCCCACACCCATGCCCCCAGCATCAACAACAGCAGCCCCAGCAAAACCACGAAACCTGATTTTTTCATCATTCACCTCACGGATGATTCGCTTGTTAGAAACACAATGGAATCGGTTCTCTCTTCAAATCGCCCACATTGTATCCAAAAAGCAGCACCCTAGCGTGATAGCTCCATGAGGAAAGGATCAGTCGTCCGTCGTCCGTCGTCCGCCGTCCACCCCCGTCACAACTCCTCCCCAACCTGATCCCAATGCCCGTGCCGGTACAAACGGCCGATTTCCCGCCGCTGCCAATCCATCCCCAACGTCGCCGACTGCCGGTACTCACTGGGAGCCATCCCCGTAATCCGCTTAAAAACGGTGGCAAAATGCTGGCTCGTGGTATAGCCCAATTCCAAGCCAATATCGGTAATCAGCTTGTCGCTCGTTTGCAGCCACTGCTTTGCCCGTTCAATACGCTGGCTGTTGATGTAGGAAATGGGACTTTGCCCAACGTGCTGCTCAAAAAGCTGAAAAACGCGGCTACGGCTCAGGCTGCTTTGCTGGCACAGGTCGTCAATGGTGAGGGGGGGAACGGCCGTTAACCGCTCCGCAATAAACCCCATCAACGCCTCAAACGGGGGCGGAAAGTGCAGCTCATGCCGCCGCTGCCCATATTGCCGCAGCAAATGCCCCAAAAAAAGCTGCAAATGCGCCATCATCAAGCGCGGGCTATCGGACTGCGGCTGCCGAATCTCCGCCAAAAGCTGCTGCACCTGCCCCACCAGCTCATTCGCCCCCAGCCACGTCCGCTGCTGCAACGCCGCCAACTCCACCTGCATCGTGCGGTCGGGCAGCAGCGCCGCATCCACCTGCAGCCAGGTCAATTGGCTGGGCTGCACCAAATTCTCCACGCTGCCATGCGCCTCCCCCGGCTTGGTCACAAACACCGACCCCGGCTGCAAATGGTAAATCTCGTCTTCCACCCACCAAGTCACAGCCCCGTCCAGCACCAAATGAACTTCATAATACAGTTCATGGTGCGGCAGCATCCCCTCCCGCGCCTCCACCTGCCGCGATTGCCCAATGGCTTTCAACGCCGGAATCAAGCATTGCTCACCAAAATACCGCTCAATATATGCTCTAGCCATAAACCTGTTGATGTAGAGACGTAATATAGCGTGTTAACAATTTACTTGGGTAAAAAATCCATGTCATTGCGACGAGTCTTCGAGGAGAAATCCCGCTCGCTTGCCTGTTGCCGACGGGATTTCTCGGAGGACCTCGAAATGACATGTTTATCCGTTTATTTTGTTAACTCCCAATGTTACGTCTCTACCCGTTTGTGTATACAAAAGTCCACTCGACTAACTTGAACGTTGTCAAGAGTATAATTGACTATATTACCCTACATTGTGCAAAACACAGTAGGAAACATCTTTCGCAAACAAATTACCTGCAAATTGTTGTTGGCAAACGGCCGTTTACCAACATTCACCCACCCAAAATAAGGCATTGCCTATGCTGCAGTTTCAAGAAGATATATTTAGCCGCATCAGCCCCGAACAGTTCCGCGACGCATTGCGCCACTTTCCGGCCGGTGTCACCGTCGTCACCATCAAATCGGGTGAAGAAGTGCACGGCATGACCGTTTCCGCCTTCGCCTCGGTTTCCCCCACGCCGCCGCTGATCCTGGTGGTCATTGACCACCGAGGACGGGGGCATGAGCTGCTGGAGCGCAGCAACGCCGTTTTTGCCGTCAACTTTCTGCGGGAAGACCAGCAGGCACTGTCCAACCAGTTTGCCTGGCAGAAGGAAGACCGGTTTGGGGTTGGGGAGTGGGAAACGGCCGTTACCGGCGCCCCCATCCTCACCAACGCCCTCGCCTGGCTCGACTGCACCGTCTACAGCCGCCACACGGCCGGCACCCACACCATCTACATCGGCGAAGTCAAAGCCAGCCACGTCGCCGCACCCGACCAAAAACCACTCGTCTACTGGAACCGTGACTACCGTAAAATCTGCGATCCAGAAATGGATCATAGTGATTAGGAGATTTCTGGCGTATTGCGTATTGCGTAACAAGACAGGCAATACGCAATACGCAATACGTAACCCATGTCCAAAGAAATCAAAAGCCGCGCCTTTGCCCTCGACCCCACCTTCAACTATTTGCCCGAACAAGATCGCTACCTGCTGGCACTGGGCAACCCCAGCCTCAAATTCAACGTCATCGGCGTTGGGGTCAACGGGCAGGAGCACATCCTCGTCACTTATCTGGAAGGCCGAGCCGCCATTCACGGCATTTACGACCCCAACCCTTCCAGCGTTGCCGCCGCCCGGCAGTTGCACCAAAAATGGTCACGGGGTCAGGAGCTGGTCATTTATGACACGCTGGAAGCGGCCTGCAACGACCCCGCCGTAGATGGGCTGATCATCTGCACCCCCAACTACACCCATTTGGAAGTGGTCAAAGTCGCCGCCCAATCGGGCAAGCACATCCTGCTGGAAAAACCCATCGCCACCACCGTTTCCGACGCGCTGGCAATTATGGAACTGGCGGAGGCATATACGGCCGTTTTTCAAATCGGCCTCCAATACCGCTACAAACCCACCTACAGCGAAGCCATCTACGAGGTGCTAACCCGCCAATCCGTCGGCAGCGTCAAAACCATCGCCATTGCCGAACACCGCATCCCCTTTTTAGACAAGGTGAACCAGTGGAACAAATTTGCCAAATATTCCGGCGACACCCTCGTCGAAAAATGCTGCCACTACTTTGACCTGCTCAACCTCTTTGCCCAATCCCGCCCCGCCACCGTCTACGCCTCTGGCAGCATGGCCGTCAACTTCACCGACTTTGAATACAACGGCGAAAAATCGGACATTCTGGACAATGCCTTTGTGGTGGTGAACTACGCCAACGGGGTGCGGGCCAGCTTTAACCTGTGCATGTTTGCCCCGCTCTTTTATGAAGAGTTGATTGTGTGTGGCGATGACGGCCGTTTAAAAGCCTATGAGCAAGTAGACTTCCTCCCGCAATCCTCCTCCAAAACCTCCCTGGAAATCATGTGCGGCGACCACAAACCTTCCCGCCGCTCCACCCCCAACTACCCGGCCGTCATCGAACAAAGCGGCCATCACGGAGCCACCTATTACGAACACATCAACTTCATCAACAACATCCAGGGGCAACCGACGCAAACGGCAACGGCGCGAGAAGGATTCTGGTCTATCATCGTCGCCGCTGCCGCGCAGGAATCTATTAAGCAGGGTCAGGTTGTTGTCATTGACGACTTTTTGGCTCAACACGCCATATCTTTATGAACAAACAGTTATCGGTAATCGGTAATCAGTAGTCAGTAGCCTAACTGATTACCGATTACTGATTACCGATTACTGAACTCTAAGAGAAACTGATGATCGAAATCCGCTCCCCCCACCTCACCGGTGCTGAAATATCCTGGTTTGCGCCCATTTGCAGCGATGATTATGAGTTTTTGGGTGTGCCAAACGGCCGTTTACGCTCCAACTTTGCCCACACCGCCAACATCTTGCAAACGGCCGATAAATTAGGCTACCGCAACATTCTCTGCCCATCGTCCTACCAAGTGGGGCAAGACACGCTGACCTTTGCCGCAGCGGTGGCCCCCATGACGGAGAAGATTAACCTGTTAACGGCCGTTCGCTGTGGCGAAATTCACCCCGCCATGCTCGCCCGCGCCATCGCCACCCTCGACCACATCCTCGAAGGCCGCCTCACCGTCAACATCATCTCCTCCCCCATGCCCGGCGAAAACCTCGACTCCGCCAGCCGCTACCAACGCTCCCGCGAAGTCATCCAAATCCTCAAACAAGCCTGGACACAAGATTACATAGACTTTTCCGGCGAATTCTACAACATCCAACTCAGCACCACCGACCCCGTCAAACCCTACCAGCAAAACGGCGGCCCCCTCCTCTACTTCGGCGGCTACTCCCCCGACGGCAAAGACCTCTGTGCCGAACATTGCGACGTTTACCTGATGTGGCCCGACACCGAAGACAACCTGCGCGGCCATATGGAAGATTTAACGGCGCGGGCGGCAAAATACGGCCGTAAACTTGATTACGGCCTTCGCGTCCACATGATCGTCCGCGAAACCGAAGCCGAAGCCCGCGCCGCCGCCGACCGCCTCGTCTCCAAACTAGATGACCAGTTTGGCAGCGAAATCCGCAACCGCGCCCTCGATGCCAAAACCTACGGCGTGGCTCTGCAAGCCGAAGCCCGCGCCAAAGCCGATGACGAAGGGTACGCCGAACCCCATCTTTGGACAGGCATTGGCCGCGCCCGTTCCGGCTGCGGCATGGCCCTCGTTGGCAGTCCCGACCAAATCCTTGCCAAAATCAAACGCTACATGGACATGGGCATTCGCGCCTTCATCTTCTCTGGCTACCCCCACCTGGACGAATGCCAACGCTTCGCCCAATACGTCCTGCCCCAGCTAGAAACCATCTCCATGCCCATTGCTCAGGGCCGCCAACCTGCCTACACTCCCGCCACCCCCCTCGGCACAGGCCAGCGCGTTTAAGGTATACTATGTCCCATCAGAAAAGGAGGTGATAAGCAAGAACTCACAAAAACCAGCAACAAACCAGTCTGCTTCTAGCTGATTAACAATTTATTTCGGTAAAAAGCCCTGTCATTTTGACGAGTCTTCGAGGCAAAATCTCGCTCCCTTGGCTACCGTCAACGGGATTTTTCGGAGGACACTTCGGTGGCCTCAGTGCAGGCTCTTGAAATGACATGTTGACCCGTTTATTTTGTTAACTCCCAACCAGCAGACTTCTTTTTCGTAGCTATAGCATATTCTATGCCCTAACGTAACCTACGTTACCAAAAACAAATCCAAATGGAGAAGCAAATGAGATTCAAATTAACCCACTACACTCGTTTACTTTTGTTACTGGCAGCCCTCCTCCTCGTCGCCTGCGGTGGCGGTGCTACAGAAACCGAAGAAACCGCTCCGGCCGTTGAGGAAGCTCCCGCTGAAGAAGCTGCCCCCGCCGAAGAAGCCCCAGCCGAAGAAGCTGCCCCCGCTGAAGAAGCCCCAGCCGCCGAGGAAGCGATGGCTGAAGATGTTGTCGAGCTTCGTATGACCTGGTACAGCGACGGCAGCGAAGATGTCGTCATGCGCGACCTGCTCGACCGCTTCGAGGCCGAACATCCCAACATCAAAGTTGTGATGGATGTGGTCGCTTACAACACTATTCTGGAAAACCTGCCCATCCAGCTTGCGGCCGGCGAAGGGCCAGACTTAGCCCGCGTCACCAACCTCGGTGGCTTGTCAGAATATTTCCTCGACATTAGCCCCTATGTGGACACAGCCTACTGGGAAAGCAATTTTGGCCCCTTCCTCAATTGGATGCGGCCGGCCGGAGACACCAGCGGCATCTATGGCATGATGACCCAGCTTACCGTCACCGGCCCCTACATCAACAAAACCCTCTTCGACCAGGCTGGCGTGGAAGTGCCAACCGGTGACACCACCTGGGAAGAGTGGGCTGACCTCAGCCGCCAAGTGGCTGAAGCCACCGGCACCGATTTCGCCATGGCGATGGATCGCACCGGCCACCGTTTCGCTGGCCCCGCCATCAGCCAGGGAGCCAAATATTTTGATGCCAATGGCAACCCCGCCATTGCCGACGACGGCTTCCGCGCCATGTCGCAAATGCTGGTAGATTGGCACGCCGACGGCACAATGCCGCTGGATGTATGGGCTGGCTCCTCTGGCTACGCTCCGGCCAACGAACTGTTTGTCAACGGCCAAATCGTCCTCTACATGTCCGGCAGTTGGCAAATCGGCCAGTTTGCCAGCACCATTGGCGATGCCTTCGATTGGCAAGTGATCCCCAATCCCTGTGGCCCGGCCGCCTGTTCCGGTATGCCCGGTGGGGCAGCCCTTGTGCCGCTTAAAGACACCGAACATCCCGAAGAAGTGGGGATGCTGATGGACTACTTGGCGCAAGAAGACGTTTTGCGCGAATTTTCCGCCCGCACCCTGTTCATTCCTGGTCATCTGGGTTTGGCTGAGGCCGGCATTGCGTATGAAACGGATGTGGAAGCAGCTGCCAACGCGCTCTCCGCTTTTGTCGCCCAAGTGCCTTTGCTCGACCAAACGGCGTATGACCTGCAAGCTTATCCCTTCAACTTTGCCATCTTCAACGCCACCCGTGACCGCCTGACGCAGGTGATTTTGGGTGAGTTGACGATGGATGAAGCGATGACCCGTATTCAGGAAGATGTAGATCAGGCGATTGCGGAGGCAACAGGAACGGCCGTTGTTGCCGCCACCCCCGTCCCCCCAGCCGAACCCGTCGAACTCCGCATGACCTGGTACAGCGATGGCACGGAAGACGTGGTCATGCGTGACCTACTAGATCGCTTTGAAGCCGAAAACCCCGGTATCACCGTTGTCATGGATGTGGTCGCCTACAACACCATTCTGGAAAATCTGCCCATCCAACTGGCAGCCGGTGAAGGCCCCGATTTGGCGCGTGTGACCAACCTTGGTGGCCTATCGGAATATTTCCTGGATATTAGCCCCTATGTCAACGCCGGTTATTGGGAAGACAATTTTGGCCCCTTCCTGAACTGGATGCGGCCGGCCGGAGATACCAGCGGCATCTACGGCATGATGACCCAGTTGACCGTTACCGGCCCCTACATCAACAAAACCCTCTTTGACCAAGCTGGCGTGGAAGTGCCAACCGAGGACGCGACGTGGGAAGAGTGGGCAGAACTGTCGCGGCAAGTGGCCGAAGCCACCGGTACGGACTTTGCTTTGGCAATGGACCGCACGGGGCATCGTTTCGCTGGCCCGGCCATCAGCCAGGGTGCCATGTACTTTGATGCTGACGGCAATCCCGTCATTGACGATGAAGGGTTCCGCGCCATGTCGCAACTGCTGGTAGATTGGCACGCCGACGGCACGATGCCGCTGGATGTGTGGGCTGGCTCTTCCGGCTATGCCCCCGCCAATGAAATGTTTGTCAACGGCCAGGTCGTGATGTACATGTCTGGTAGCTGGCAAATTGGGCAGTTTGCCAACACCATTGGCGACGCTTTTGACTGGCAAGTTGTGCCAAATCCCTGTGGCCCCGCTGCTTGTACGGGTATGCCCGGTGGGGCAGCTCTTGTACCGATTAAGGACACGGCACATCCAGCCGAGGTGGCGCGGGTGATGGACTTCCTGGCACAAGAAGATGTGCTGCGCGAGTTCTCGGCGCGGACGCTGTTTATTCCTGGACACCTCGGGTTGGCGGCTTCTGGCGTAGAGTATGACACAGATTTGGCAGCCGCTTCAAATGCACTGTCGGTCTTTGTCGCGCAAGTGGGTGAGCTTAGCCCGGTTGCCTTTGACCTACAGGCCTACCCCTTTAACTTTGCTATCTTTAATGCCACCCGTGACCGCCTGACGCAGGTGATTTTGGGTGAGCTGACGCTGGATGAAGCAATGGTTCGTATCCAGGAGGATGTGGATCAGGCAATTGCGGAAGCTGGCGGATGATTCCGTAAGCAGTAATCGGTAAACAGTAATCGGTAATCAGTGACTAACCTAACTGATTACCGATTACTGATAACTGATTACTACAAAAGGAGGATGGGAGATGGCAATTCTTGACCCAATTTTGGATCGGCTACAGCGTTGGATTGGTGTCAACAATATGGCGTATTTTTTTCTACTGCCAAATTTGTTGATATTTGGCGTTTTCGTGCTTTTTCCGATGCTGCTAAATTTTTATTACTCGATGACGGGGGGGACGAATTTGTTTCCACAGGAACGGCCGTTTGTCGGGCTAGACAACTTTGCCACCCTGTTCGACTGCCGCAACTTCTTCGACCCCAATACCTGCCGTGAAGACCGATTTTGGCGAGCCGTCTTTAACACATCCGTCTTCGTTTTCTTCCAGGTCGGCGGCATGGTTCTCATCTCCCTCATCACCGCCCTCGTCCTCAACGCCAAAATACGCGCTCGCGGCTTCTTCCGCAGCGTCTTTTTTTATCCCGTCCTCCTCTCCCCCGTCGTCGTCGCCCTCATCTGGAAATGGATTCTCCAGCGCGA
Organism: Ardenticatenaceae bacterium; assembly: GCA_020634215.1. GTDB lineage: Bacteria > Chloroflexota > Anaerolineae > Promineifilales > Promineifilaceae > JACKCD01. The sequence continues at coordinate 38,801 of JACKCD010000001.1, forward strand.
GGGCGTTCTCAACGGCCTCATGCTCGGCATCGGGCTAGAGCCAGTCCAATGGCTGCTCATTCCTGCCTGGGCCAAATTCTGGACGATCTTCATCAGCATTTGGGCCTACATGGGGTTCTACACCCTCATCCTCCTCGCTGGCCTGCAATCCATCCCCGCCGATCTGTACGAGGCGGGGTCGCTTGATGGCACAAGCCTGTGGCAAGCGTTCCGCTACATCACGCTCCCCATGCTCATGCCCACCCTGTTCGTCGTGCTGGTACTCTCCCTCATCCGCGCCGTGCAAATCTTTGACGCTGTTTTTGTTCTCACTAACGGCGGCCCTGGCACCGCCACTCTCTATCTGGTGCAATACATCTACGCCACCGGTTTTTCCAATCAGGTGCAAATATTTGGGCTATCAGCCGCAGCCGCCGTCGTCATGGGGCTGGTTTTGTTGGTCTTTACCTTGATTCAATTGCGTATTGGACAACAGACTGAGGCAGCTTAGGAGCACAAAGATGACAAAAGTACACGAATTCATCACCCGCACCAGTAAACCCGGTCAATTTGGCTGGAGCGACCTCGTTACCTACCTCTATCTCTTCTTTGGCACATTGCTCATGTTCGGCCCCGTCCTTTGGCTTGTCATGTCCTCCTTCAAAACCCCCGCCGGACTGATTGAGTTTCCGCCATCCTTCTTTCCCGTCTCCCAAGAAACCATCACCGTCGAAGGGTATGACGAGCCGCTCCCCCTGTTTAACGTCACCCTGCCCGACGGCAGCCGCCAAACCTTGGCCCAAATTAGGCGCATTGGTTTGGAAGCCCAGCTTATAGACCCAAACAACCCTGAAGGCGACATCATCAAAGTGCCGATTGATAAGCGTGAGCCGGTAGAGTCGGTGCAGTTTGCCTGGAACAACTACACTGAACCGCTACAACGCTTCAACTTCCTGGTCTACCTGCGGAACAGCGTTTTTGTCACCATCACGGCCACGCTGCTCACCCTGCTCATCAACAGCATGGCCGCGTTTGCTCTGAGCAAATACAACTTTCGCGGCAAAAACAGCATCTTTGTCATCATCATCAGCACCCTGCTCATCCCCATTTCGGTGGTGCTTGTGCCTGTCTTTTTGGTCATTACCACCATTGGCTGGAACAACAGCTTGTGGGGGGTGATTATTCCCGGTGCGGCCACGCCCACGGGCGTTTTTCTCCTGCGCCAATACATGCTCACCATTCCCGACGAACTGTTAGAAGCAGCACGGATTGATGGGGCGGGCGAGTGGCGCATTTATTGGCAGGTGGTGTTGCCGTTGGCACGGCCGGCGTTGGCGGTGCTAACCATCTTCTCGGTGATGTGGCGCTGGAATGATTTCCTCTGGCCGCTGATTGTCCTAACACGGAGCGAGGTTTTTACCCTGCAAGTCGGTCTAAACTCGTTTCAAGGTGAACTAAACGTGCAATGGCACTATGTGCTGGCAATGACGGTGCTGACACTGCTGCCCATTACGGTTGTTTTCGCCTTTTTGCAAAAATCCATCACGACAGGCATTGCGACGACGGGGATGAAGTAAAGTCAAAGGGACGACGGACAGCCGACTACGGACGACAACTTGTTGCCCTTTGGGGCTAAAATCAAGCTAAATCCGCGTTCGTCCGTGTTTGTCCGCGTCCTATTTTAATTTCTCTGCGAGGCAACTCGCCAAAACAAGCCAACCATGTTAAAACAGCCGCATGGCTGCAAATTTTTATGAACAGGTCTATGCCGTGGTGCGGCGCATTCCGCCGGGGAAAGTCACTAGCTATGGCCGCGTAGCGCAAATGTTGGGCCGCCCCCGTGCCGCCCGCGCCGTTGGCTATGCTCTCAGTGCGCTTAAGGATGTTGAGCCATCGCAGCGAGATGTGCCTTGGCAGCGCGTCATCAACAGCCAGGGACGCATCAGCATTGTCAGCCGCGATAACACCCCCAATTACCAAGCTGACCTCCTACGCGCTGAAGGGGTGGCGGTTTCTGATAACCTCAAAATCAACCTTGAGCAATTTCTGTGGGAGGGGCTGCATTGGGTGGAAATTGATGATATTTTGCGAAGTAATCAGTAATCAGTAATCGGTAATCAGTGACCAGACTGATTACCGATTACTGATTACCGATTACTGCTATCTAAGCAGTGAAATTAATTATCCAAATTCCTTGTTACAATGAAGCGGAAACACTGCCGGAAACGCTGGCGGATTTGCCAACGCACATTCCGGGGATTGATGTGATTGAGACGCTGGTGATTGACGATGGGAGTACCGATGGCACAACGGCCGTTTCTCGCCACCATCACGTCACCCACATCATCCGCCATCCCAAAAACTTGGGGCTGGCTCGCGCCTTTCAAACCGGCCTCGACACCTGCCTCCGGCTTGGTGCCGACCTCATCGTCCACACCGATGCCGACAACCAATACCCCGGCCATGCCATCCCCGCCCTGCTCGCCCCCATCCTGCGCCACGAGGCCGACATTGTCATTGGCGACCGGCAGGTACACCAAATCGAACATTTCTCCCCCGTTAAACGGTGGCTACAGCAGTTTGGCAGTTGGACCGTCCGCACCGTCAGCAGCACCAACGTACCCGACAGCACCAGCGGCTTCCGCGCCTACTCCCGCGAGGCGGCACTGCGGCTCAACATCCTCACCCGCTTCAGCTACACCCTGGAAACCATCATCCAGGCGGGCAAACTGGGGCTAATTGTGACCAGCGTCCCCATTGAAACCAATCCCCCAAAACGGCCGTCGCGCCTTCAGCGCCACATGTGGCACTTTGTCAAAGCCCAGGCTGGCACTATCTTGCGCCTTTATGCTTTCTACGAACCGCTACGAACCTTTAGCTATTTGTCGCTCCCCTTCCTGCTTACCGGGCTGGGCACCTGGCTGCGCTTCCTCTACTTTTACTTCAGCAATTTAAACCCGGCCGGCCACATCCAATCCATCATCATCGGCACCGGGCTGCTGGTGGTTGGCACGTTGGTGCTGCTCTTTGGCATCCAGGCCGACATTAGCAGCAAGCACCGCCAGCTAACGCAGGAGATGCTTTACCGGCTGAAAAAGCTGGAAGCGGACGCGGTGCAGCAGGAGAAACTGCGTTGAGATTAAGAGATTGAAAGACTGCGAGAGTAGGTTCTGTTGACATTTGGTAAAAAGAAGCAGATTTCACCGCAGAGGGCGCAAAGATCGCAGAGATTTAGCTTGTTTTCTTTCCTTTCTCTGCGCCCTCTGCGTACTTTGCAGTTCAAATTCTGAAATGTCGACAGAACCTAATGCGTCTCTCAATCTCCCAGTCTCTTATTCCTAGCGATCCTGCACCCGATAAACAAACTTCAGCCCCGACCACACCTCGTCAACCGCCGCCACCTTCACATCCACCAGCCCCGCCGTCAGCCCCAGTTCCCGCACCACGTTGCCGTCCAGATCGGTGGCGATTTTGGCCGCTTTTTTCGGCCAGGAAATCCACAGCATCCCGTCTTTTGCCAAGGTCGCTTTTAGCTGGGGCAGCACGGTTTCCAACTCAACCAACGACACGGTAAACAGGTGAATAAAATCGGCCACGGGGGGCAGCGTATCGCTAAAGGTAATGCGCGGCGGCAGTTCCCCCAGCATTTGGCGGTAATCGGGTGGGGAGTTGAGACAAACGGCCGTTTGTCCCGCCTTCAACCCCAGCTTCTGCCACAGCGGACGCGACGAATAACCGGCCATCACACACCTCCAAACGCCGGGTCATACTTCACTAACCCTGAACAATCCGCCAGTGCCCCCGGCTGTAGCGGCTGCGCCATAAACACCTCATCCCGCACCCGGTACTCACTGCGTAGCCCAAAGCGGCTGGCCGGAACAAAGCCAAGGCGCGGGTAATAGGTTGGATGTCCCAGCACAATCATCGCCGTAAACCCCCGCTCGCGGCAGCGCACCAACCCTTCGCGGATAAGCTGCCCGCCAATGCCCTGCCCTTGCCACGCCGGATCAACCGCAATTGGGCCTAGCGCAACGGCCGTTTCTGCCGCACATTCACCCTCAATCGTCACCGGCGAAAACAACGCATGACCCACCACCACGCCGTCTACCGTTGCCACCAGCGACAGGGCGATTTTTCCCGCCGCCCGCAAAACTGCCACCAACTGCGCCTCTTGCGGCCGGCCGAAAGCCTGTTCATTTACCTGCTGAATCGCTACAATATCTGTCAGAGCCTCTTCACAAATAATAACCATGACAGCAATTCTAACTGTTATGGCTGAGGGTGAGCAACAACACGACCCAGGTGAAAGCTACTTAATAGTTTTATGTGAAAAACCCGTTAGCATGATAAAACATTACTGGGTTTTAACAGAAGGAGAGATGAAATGTTCTCACGTTCATTCAAAGTTTGGTCTATTTATTTGCTGCTGCTAACCACCCTGCTTGCAGCCTGTGGCGGCGAGGAGGTCAGCTTTAGCACCGCCAACATCAAACAAGCGGTGCTGGCAAAGGACAATGCCGGTAGCCAAACCACCACCGTCTTCAACCCCACCGACACCTTTTATGCCATTGTAGATTTAGCCAATGCCCCTGACGACACCAAGGTCAAAGCCGTCTGGACGGCCGTTGATGTGGGTGATGCCGCCGCTCCCAACTACCTGCTGGATGAGGTTGAACTCACCTCCAGCGATGGCACCTTGTCTTTTGACATGACCAATGACGGTGCCTGGCCGGCCGGAAGCTACAAAGTAGACCTCTATCTCAACGGCGAACTCGACCGCACCCTCGACTTCCGCGTGCAGGCTCCGCTGGCTGGCGAAGCGGGCAGCAGCACCACCACCGATAGCAGCGGTGGCGAAACGGCTGCCCCTACCACCGAACCCGTTGTCGCCAGCGGTGCTGTCACCAGCCTGGAAGATGCCCGCAGTGCCATTGTGCAAATTGTGGCCCAGGGCAGCTTTGTAGACCCCGAAGTGGGGCTACAGCTTAACGCTGCTGGGGCTGGCTCTGGCTTTATCATTGACCCCTCTGGCATCGCCGTCACCAACAACCACGTTGTCACCGGCTCCGCCCTGCTGCAGGTGTACGTTGCGGGCGAAAGCGAACCGCGCAACGCCAAAATCCTCGGCGTGTCCGAATGCTCTGACCTTGCCGTGATAGATATTGAGGGCGACGGCTTCCCCTATCTCGAATGGTATAACGGCAGCGTCAACGTTGGCCTCGATGTCTACGCCGCTGGCTTCCCCCTCGGCGACCCCGAATACACCCTCACACGCGGCATTGTTTCCAAAGAGCGGGCGGGCGGTGACACAAGCTGGGCTTCGGTAGACAACGTCATCCAGCACGATGCCACCATCAACCCCGGCAACTCCGGCGGCCCCCTCATCACCCCCGACGGGCAGATCGTCGCCGTCAACTACGCCGGTTCCAACCAAACTAACCAGTTTTTTGCCATTGGCCGCGATTTGGCCGTGCCGGTGATTGAGCAACTGCGCGGCGGCAGCGACGTGGATTCCATTGGCATCAACGGCGAGGCGGTCAGCGATGGCGAAAGCATCTACGGTATCTGGGTGTCCTCGGTCAAATCTGGCTCTCCGGCCGACAACGCCGGGGTGGAAGCGGGCGACATTATCACCCGCATGGAAGGGCTGGTGCTGGCAACCGATGGCACGATGTCGGACTACTGCGATATTCTCCGCAGCAACGACCCCGACGCGACGTTGAGCATTGAGGTGCTGCGCTTTGCCACTCAGGAAGTGATGGAGGGGCAGCTAAACGGCCGTGAATTGGAGCAATCCTTCTCCTTTGCCCAGGCGTTGGGCGACGAAGTGGCTTCCGGCTCCGACAGTGGTGGCTTTACCAGCTACACCTACGTCACAGTCAACGACGATTCCGGCGCACTGACGGTGGAAATCCCGGCTGAATGGAGCGATGTGGACGGCAGTGCCTGGGTTGATAACGGTGAAACGATTGGCGCGGGGCTGCGGGCTGCCCCCTCACTAGATAATTTCTTCAATAGTTGGACGGAACCAGGGATGATCTTTGGGGCTTCCAGCACGCTGGCACAATCCATGAATGAGCAGGTGCTGCTGGAAGAGTTTGATTATTCTGACTCTTGCACCAAGGAAGGGCGGTATGATTATGCCGACCCGCTCTACACAGGGCTGTATGAGGTGTGGTCAAACTGTGGTGGGACGGATAGTTTGTATGTGGTGGTAACGGCCGTTCCCGAAGCCCGCAACTACGTCATCCTCGTCACCGTCCAAATCGTCAGCGATGCCGACCTCGACGCGCTGGATCACGTGCTCAACAGCTTTGTCGTGAACGAATAAAAGAATAGAAGAATTCACCGCAGAGTTCGCAGAGAGCGCAGAGATTTTCTTTTCTTTGCGCCCTTTGCGCCCTCTGCGGTTCAATACGCTTTGGCTTTTCTCACCACCACCCTCGGCTACCTCGGCCTCTTCATCGCCAGCTTTTTGGCTGCCAGTTTGGTGCCGATGTCGTCGGAGGTGGCGCTGCTGGCGATGCTGCCGCTGGGCTACAACGTCTGGGGGGTGGTGCTGGTGGCAACGGCCGGAAATTATGTGGGGGCACTGACCAACTATTTTGTGGGGAAATGGGGAGCCGACTTTTTCCTCTCACGCTACATCACCATCAAGCCGGAAACGTGGGCACGGGCGGAGGCGTTTTACCAGCGCTGGGGGCGGATTGCCCTCTTTTTTTCTTGGGTGCCGATTATTGGGGATCCGTTAACGGCCGTTGCTGGCGCCCTCCACGTCAACCTCCGCACCTTCACCTTCTGGGTCGCCCTCGGCAAATTCACCCGCTACCTCGTCCTCCTCGCCCTGGTGCATCAGGTCACGCCCATCTGGTAAACCCAAACACGCGGTATGGGCGGAATGGCATCGCGGATAACGCGGGTCATGGCGGATTTTCGCGGATAGAAAGAAAAACCCGTTCCAATCCGCGTCCATCCGCGTGTCCATTTTCTTCCCCACCGCAGCACATGAACACCCAAAAACAAGGCGTAGGGTCGGGATGGCGCGGATTGGCGCGGGGTGAACAGACGGCATCTTCTCCGCGCCGTCTCGCCCATGCCTGACCCATCCATCCCATTTGGGGCAACCCAAACATGCGGTAGGGGCGAATCAGCGCGGAAAGGCGCATGGTGAACAGGGAACTTACCCACCGCGCTGGTTCGCCCTTATCTGCGCCAGCAACGCCAGCAAACGGGCGACGCAACCGGGCAGGGAGGCATACAGCGTTGCCAGCGTCAATCCCGGTTGCGTCGCCCCTACCCACCGGATAAACCAACCACGCCGTAGGGGCGGGATGGCGCGGATTGGCGCAAGGTGAACAGACGGCATATTCTCCGCGCCGTCTCGCCCATGTGTTACCCGCAAATCCCGTTTTCGGTTTAGACACGGGCGAGACGACCGGGAGACGAGGCCAACAGCGTTGCCAGCGTAAACCCCGGTCATCCCGCCCCTACGATGGTAATTGGGCCAACAGGCGGTTGGCCTCATCGAGGGCGGGCTGGTAGGCGAAGGGAGGGCCGTCGCACCAGGCGTAGCCACGGGCCTGCTGGGCAAGCTGCCGCGCCGCTTCCCGTTCCCCCGCCGCCAGCGCCAGCCCGGCGCGGAAATTGTGGATGTCGGCCAGGTTGAGAACATAGCCAGCGCGGGCGGCGATGGTTTGCGCCTCTGCCGCCAAGGCCAATGCCTGCGGTTGCCCACCCTGTGCCGCCGCCAGCCGCGCCTGCGCCAGCAAAATGGACGGCTCAAGCTGAACCAGGTTGATGGCGCGGCAGCGGCGCAGCGCCTCATCGAGATGGCCTTGTGCCGCCGCCAAATCCCCTAACCCCAGCCGCGCCCACCCCAGCAGCCAATACACCTGCACATAATCCCGCTCGACGGGATAGCTGGTACGGGCATATTCATCAGCCAGCCGCAGCGCTTCCTGGGCGGCGCGGAGGGCGGCTGCCGCCTCCCCTTGCAGCAGCGCCGCCTGGGCGCAGTAAGCCCACGTGATCCCTTGTCCTTGAATGATGTTATCAGCCTTGTTCTGTTCCAAGGCGGTGTCAAACTCTTTGGCCGCTTCCGCCCAGTTGCTGGTGGTTGCCAGCAAACGGCCGTATTCCTGATGCCCCACCGCTTCATTAAAACGATCTTCAATCTCGCGGCAGAGGCTGATGCGGCGGCGGAGGTTGTGGGAAACGGCCGTTAATTCCCCAATGTGTATTTGTGCCATGTAAGCCAGATTGCCGAGGGGAACGACCAAGGTCTTTTTGTCCCCTAATTTTTCCAAGATGGCAATATCTCGTTCAAAGAAAGAAACGGCCGTTTTCGGCCGGCCCGCCAAACTATAGCTGTTCCCCAACCCATTCAGCGTCCACGCCTGAGCCACTTCCTTGCTCAAGCGCGGCAGCTTATCCACCCCATCGGGAAACAGTGCCAGCAGCAGTTCAGTGTAGGTTTGATAAGCCCCCATTTGATAGTAAAGTGGGCTGTGCAATCGATCATAAAAAAGGTCACAAGCCTCATCGTACCGCCCGGCGCGGGTCAGGTGGTGGTACAGCTCAATCGCCGGTGCCAAATCCTCCAGACTGCCAATCCGCTGCGGCTTTGGCACCGCCTCAAAATAAACCACAAGCTGCCCGTGCATCCCCGCCCGGTCGCTCAGCCGGTCATAGGCATAGCGGCGCACAATCGGGTGCAGGTCATAATGCGTATCGGCTTCCCCGTCCTCCCACCGCCGCACCGTCCGCTGCAGCAGCCCCCGCTCCTCCAGCCGCTGCAAATCCTGCCGCAACTGCGCTAGCACCCGCCCACCCCCGCCAAAAACATCGGCCAGCACCCGCCACCCCACGCCGCTGCGAAACGCCGCCAGGCGGCTCAACGTATGCTGCGCCGTTGGCGGCAAATTGTCATAGGCCCGCCGCAGCACATGCTCCCGCTTCCCCAGCAGGTCGCTCGTCGGGTCATAATCCGCCGCCGCCTGCAAATCGTTGGGGGCGGTGGGGCTGTAGCGCACCGCCCGCGCCAGCAGCCGCAGGCTCAGCGGGTGGTACCCCAGCGGCGCACACACCGCCTCCACCTCCGCCCGCGTCGCCCCAATCCCCAATTCCTGAAACAGCACCAGCGCCGCCGCCCCGTTTAGCCCCGTCAAATCATGCCGCCGCACCCCGGCCAGCCCCAGCCCGCTGCGCCCCGCCAATTCCTGCGGAAAAAGGCGGCTGGTCAGCAGCGTCTTGGTTGGTGTCAACCCCGTCTCCGCCAGCCACTGCAGCAGCACCCCTGCCGCCGGGTCCACACACCCCCGCATCTGCTCCCGCGCCAGCCCCTCCCCATCCACGCGGTCGCTGTCCCCCTGGTACGCCGCCCCCAGGCTGCTGTAGGCTCGCAGCAGCCGCTCCGCCCCGTCCAGCACCAGCAGCGCCGGTGTCTGCTGCAAATGCTCAACAACCCGATCAACTTTGTTTCGTAAGCTGCCATAGCTGGCTGGCTCATCTTGGAAGTGACGCAGCAATCGGTCAGCAAGTTGGCTAACCGTTCCATCCAACTCATAAAAGCTCCACCACACCACCAGCGGCGGTGCCAGCCTGTTGGTCTGGAGCTGCTTTTGCCACAGCCACGTCAGCGCACTCTTCCCCTGTCCCCCCAGCCCAATTACCGCCAGCAGTGGGTGGCTGTGGTCGTGGTGAAACCAGTCGTCCAGCAGCGCCATCTCCTGCGCCCGCCCGTGCAGTGCCGTTTCCAGCCCATAGGGAACGTTGGCAATAAAGACGCTCTCCCGCCGCACCACCGCCCGCGCCGGGGTGTTTTCCGCCCGCAGTTGCACCATCCGCGTTTCCAGCGTGAGGATGTTTTGCTTGGTACGCTCAATGTTGGCCTGCACATGCAAAATATTGCGCGGGTCACGCTCCATGCGCTCCAAATCTTCATATTGCAGCAGCAGTTTTTGTTCGCTTTTAATTTGTGCCTGAAGGTCGTCAATTGTATTGGTCATGGTTATCACTCAATGGACAATCATATGCTAGGCACTTTGCGTGAAGTCAACAACATAATCGGATAAACATGTCATTTCGAGGTCCTCCGAGAAATCCCGACGGAGACGGCCACGTGAGCGGGATTTCTCCTCGAAGACTCGTCGAAATGACAGGAATTTTTTACCCAAGTAAATTGTTGACACGCTACAAAGTACCTGGCACATTGGTCTATTCACGAAGGCGGCGAAACTGCTGTCGCAACGATTGCCAGCTTTGTTTCAGGGCAGGGATGACATCAACGGCCGTTTCCGACTCAAACTCCAAAATCCCCGGAATAATCGGCAGCGTCCACTTCAGCTTTTGCTGCCAGCTTGTCTCCGCCTGAAGCTGCTGCACCAGCGACTGCCATTGCGCCGCATCCGGCTGGTCAGCCCGCAGCCGCCGCAAGTCCACCGCCGCCTGCTGCAGCAGCAATAGCATCTGCTCGGCCTGCCACTGGGCAATTTGCTGCCGGTCATGGGCATCCAGCAGCAATTCCACCGTCTCCAATTGGTTGGCATCCAATTTTTGCACCAGTGTCGCCACCGCTTGCCGCTGCTCCTGCGTGATGTGGTTTAGCAGCACGGTCTGCCGCGCCACCAAATCTTGGCGAATCGCCCCTTCACTCCGCACCACCTGCTCATGCACCACCGCAATTTGCTGGCTCAAGGCATCGAGTTTCTGCGAAACATCATCCAGGCTGGGCTGAGCCGCCGCTGCCGTGGTTTCACTCACCTGCCCTTGCAGCTCGGCCAGCGCCTGACGATACCCAGCCACCGCCTCCTGCTGCCGCCTGATCTCCGCCCTAATCCCCAATAAACGGCGTGGATCACTCTCCTGACGGGCAAGGTCTTCATACTGCCGCAGCAGTTGGGTATCCTGCTCCAAATGGTGCTGCAAATCTTCCAACCGCTGCTGCTGCTGTGGCTGCAGCGCGGGTGAGGGAGATGTTGATGGCCTTAACAAACGTGGCGCATAAACATCGTATTGGTGTTTGTTGTTTTTCTCAACATAATCGGCTATCTCAGACACGCGCCCGGTTCTGGCCGCCTCGGCCACAATTTGTTCAACGCGGTCATTTTTCGGCAAGCTTCCGGCAAAATCGTCGTAAAGGCTGGGGAACAAATCAAACGCGAGGGTATTGATTCCTCCAATACCAAATGCCGCAACGAGCATTTCACGGACAACGGCAAGATCATAATAGGCTGGCATTGCTTCCTCCATCAGGTTGTTGCCTCTATTGTGGCAGATACGACGAAGGTTGGTCAAGTCGAGATGCAAACGGCGTGTTGTCTGACCCAGCTTAGACGCTGCTCAATTTCGGCCGTTGGTGGGGTTGTCCAGGTGGGCAGGCCAAGCTGGTTGAGGGCAAAGCTGGCGCTGACGGCGGCGCGGAGGGAGGCCTCAAAGGGGGATAGGCCATCCCCCAGACCGGTGAGAAACCCGCCCAGGTAGCCATTGCCCGCGCCGGTTACGTCAACGATGTGGGTGGGAACGGCCGTTAACCGCCACTGCTTCCCCGCCCTTGTTTTCACCAGCGACCCCTCTGCCCCCATGCGAATGGCAACCAAGGGTGCCCCCCAGGCCAAAAAGAGGTCGGCCATGTCGGTGGGGTTGGTTAGCCCGGAAACGGCCGTTGCCTCATCCAAATTGGGCGAAAAAAGCGACAGATGAGGCAAGACGAGTTTGAGGTGGTCGGCCGGCTCTTGCTCCTGCTGCGGCGTTAGCTCAACGGCCAGCGTGATGTCGGGATTGGTGGCACGCAACGACTGTAGGAGCTTGCCCAGGGCGGCGAAGCTGCCCCAAATCAGGTGAACCCCCTTGGCCTGGCGATACGCTGGGGGCAGATCGGCTTCGGCGACCATGTTGTGCAAAAAATCATCCAGCTTGGTACGAAAAACTTCGATACGCAAATCATTGGCCTCGAAGAGCTGCCAGGCGCGGGCCGTGGTGTACCCCTCGCGGACAACAAGGCCGCTGGTGTCCACGCCAAACCGCTGTAGGGATTGCCGGTGCGTGGGGTCGAGGTCTGAACCGATGGTAGCGGCGTAGCCTAAACGGCCGTTCCACAGCCGCATCCCCGCCAGCGCATGGACCCCCGCCCCGCCCAACGTATTCATAGCCGTTCGGCCATCTGGAAACACAATATCGTCAATAATCAGATTGGAAAAAGTCACATAATCAATGGTCATAGGACACCTTTTCTGCAAGCAACACGCGGCAGATCGCAAAGCTGGTCGGCAACTGTTGTTACTTGTGGCTGATAAACAAAATGGTGGATTGTAACCGTTGGCGGTATAGCTCTGCGTGAAGTTACGTGCCAAACCCGGTACAATTTAGCGCATTGAGACATTTTTTGAAAGGATAAACTGATGAATAGTACAAGCCGCTGTGAGTGGTGTGGAACAGACCCACTGTATGTACAGTATCATGATACCGAATGGGGCGTTCCCATTTATGATGACCAACTGCTCTTTGCCAAGCTCATTTTGGATGGGGCGCAGGCGGGGCTAAGCTGGATTACGATTTTACGCAAGCGAGAGGCGTACTGGGAGGCGTTTGACCAGTTTGACCCGGAAATAATGGCGCGGTATGACGCGGACAAGCTGGCCGCGCTGATGGGGAACGCGGGAATTGTTCGCAATCGGCTAAAAATTGAAGCGGCGTTGAAAAATGCACGCGGGTATTTAGACATCATGGAAAAAGAGGGGTCGTTTAGCCGCTTCTTGTGGGGTTTTGTGGATGGCAAGCCGATTCAGAACAATTGGCAAACGTTGGGTGAGGTTCCGGCAGAAACGGCCGTTTCCCGCGCCATGAGTAAAGCCCTCAAACAGCGGGGTTTCAACTTCGTAGGGCCAACCATCTGCTATGCGTTTATGCAGGCCGTGGGCATGTGCAACGATCATCTCAGCAGTTGCTTCCGCCATGAAGCGTGCCGTATTTTGGCTGACCAACCGTAATCACCCCGCCCACATGCTACAGGCCAATCCTATTCACCACGCAGATCATATCATTGCAAAAGCTTGACAAAACACGCATTTGCTTTACAATACCTCTACAAATCCGGCCTTGGAAATCAAGGTTTTGTCTATTTTTGAACGAAGGAGTAAAGCAGCGTGAGTACAAATCTACTGTCTTGGGAACAACAGTTGGTCATGCAGGCGCAAAAGGCACACTATGACTTGCCTTTTAGCCACACCTCGCTGACCAACACCCACTACTTGCACCATGCCTACGCCCACTGCAAAGCCATTACCAGCACCCATAGCCGAACCTTCTTTGTAGCCTCTGCTTTACTCCCCAAAGAGCAGCGGGCGGCGGCGCGGGCTTTGTATGCCTTTTGCCGTATTAGCGATGACCTGGTGGATCGCGGTGGTGCCAACCGGCTGCATGATTTGCAGGAATGGCGGCGGCGCAGCTTGTCGCCCAACCCCCCGGCCGATAGTTTGGTGGCATTGGCCTGGGCCGATGCCCGCACCCGCTTTCATATTCCCATCCGCTATGCCGAACAACTGTTGGACGGCGTTGCCAGCGACCTGACCGTGACGCGCTACCACACCTTTGCCGACCTGGCGCATTATTGCTATGGCGTGGCTTCCACCGTGGGGCTGATGTCTATGCACATCGTGGGGTACGAAAGCGAAGAGGCGATTCCGTATGCGGTGAAGCTGGGCGTGGCACTGCAACTGACGAACATTTTGCGTGATGTGGGCGAGGATTGGCAAAACGGCCGTTTTTACCTCCCCCTTGACGAACTCCACGCCTTCAACCTAACCGAAGCCGACATAGCCGAGCGCAACCTAGACCACCGCTGGCGAGCCTTCATGCGCTTTCAAATTCGCCGCGCCCGCCGTTTATATGCCGAAGCGTTGCCTGGCATCGCCCTGCTCAGCCCCCAAGGCCGATTCGCCATCGGTGCCGCCGCCGAGCTATATCAGGCAATTTTGGAAGATATTGAGCGGCATGATTACGACGTATTCAACCGCCGCGCCCACGTATCGGGGCGGGAAAAGCTGGAACGGCTGCCGGGGATTTGGTGGCGGGCGAAAAACGGCCGTTATTCCCCCGCGCAGCCAGCACCCGCCCACCGCCAACCCGTTCTTGTCGCCAGCACCGACTGCCCACCCAACGGTCGGCTAGTCTCTCTTCTCGAAAACGATATGCAGGTAGAGACACAAAATCTTGCGTCTCTACACCGTTAATTTTCCTATGAAAGAAAAAGTCATCATCATTGGCAGTGGATTTGGCGGCCTCGGTGCCGCCGCCCGCCTAGCCGCCCAGGGCTACGACGTGGAACTATTTGAAAAGCGGGACAAACCAGGCGGGCGTGGCTATGTCTACGAAATAGACGGCTTCAAATTTGACGGCGGCCCCACGGTGATCACTGCCCCCTTTATGTTTGACGACATTTTTGCCTTGGCCGGCCGCCGCCGCGAAGATTACGTCACCTTTGTCCCCTGCGACCCCTTTTACCGCATCTTCAACCACGAAGGCCGCCGCTTCGACTACAACGGCGACCCCGAATTTATTTATGACCAGATTGCCCAGTGGAGTGAAAAAGACGTAGAGGGTTATAAGCGGTTTATGGCAACCACTAAGGCCATCTTCCAAAAGGGGTTTGTGGAATTGGCCGACAAACCATTTCTCTCCATTTGGGATATGGTCAAAATCATTCCCGACCTCCTGCGGCTGCAATCGCACAAAACGGTTTACAACTACGCGGCTCAATTTATCGAAGACGACTTTTTGCGCCGCTGCTTTTCCTTCCACCCGCTGCTGGTGGGCGGCAACCCGTTTGACACCACCTCCATCTACGCCATGATCCATTATTTGGAGCGGGAGTGGGGCGTTTACTATGCGATGGGTGGCACGGGGGCGTTGGTGCAGGCGTTGGTGCGGTTGATTGAGGAGCTAAACGGCCGTTTTCACTACAACACCTCCGTCTCCGAAATCCTCATTGAAAACCGCCGCGCCGTCGGCATCCGTCTGGGCGATGGCACCATCCACCGCGCCGACCACGTTATATCCAACGCCGATGTTGCCTTCACCTACAAAAACCTCATCGCCCCCCAACACCGCAGCCTCCGCAACTCCGACTTCCGCTACGACAAGCTCACCCGCTACTCCATGTCGCTCTTTGTCATCTACTTTGGCACCAAACGCCGCTACAACACCGGCAAGCTGGCCCACCACAACATCATCCTCGGCGAACGGTATCGCGGGTTACTCAAAGACATCTTCAAAAACAAAGTGCTGTCTGACGACTTCTCCCTCTATCTCCACATGCCCACCCTCACCGACCCCAGCATGGCACCCGATGGGCATGAGGCGTTTTACGTTCTTTCCCCCGTCCCCCACCTGGGCGGTGACATTGATTGGACAACGGCCGCCAAGCCCTACCGCGATGCCATTATGCAGTTCTTGGAAGACAACTACCTGCCTGATTTGCAAGAAAATATTGTGGCCGAACACACCATTGACCCGCTGCACTTCCAAAACACGCTCAATAGCCAGATGGGTTCCGCCTTCTCCGTTGAACCCATTCTCACGCAATCAGCCTGGTTCCGCCCCCACAACCGTTCCGAAGATGTGGACAACCTTTACTTTGTGGGCGCAGGCACCCACCCCGGTGCTGGGCTACCCGGCGTGCTGTCGTCGTCCAAAATTGCGGAGGATTTGATTCGGCAGAGTGGTCAGAGGGAAGGGGTGGAAACGGCCGTTTCCCACCTAGCTCTGGCTTAATGCCAAGAAGTTGAACTTTTCCAAAGAAGTTCAACTTCTTAACCAGGTTTGTTTGTTATAATATCGGCAAGGGAAGGTGAGCAACTGGCCTTTTTAGATGATCTCCATCTTTGGCGTGCAGCTTGCCTGATGGTTCCTGTGGAAAAAAGCGACCAAGTGATATCCTGCTGTACGAACGTGGATTTCGACCCTGTCGCTAACTTTTCTCTTTCCGCTCCCAATGCAAAAAGAACCCTGTGTCCATTGTAAAGCAGTTTATCCGACAGGTGAAAGCTGCGAGGATCGCTTTGCAAGCTGCCTTTCGCTTGAATTCGGGGATAGTGCTTACTGGCCTGTCCATCATCTGACGGTTCTTTGCTATATGTTACAGCACAACGCCTACAATCACGGCACTTGGCTTGCAGCAAGACATCTCTTGGCGGAATTTGTGGATCAAGAGTCTGCGACAAGCACTTGGTATAGACAACAAGCCCTCGACAGCAAAAACAGGCTAGATCAACAATCTCTACTTGTTGGCAAAAAGTTTGCGGATTTTGATTCCATTACCTGGTCTTTTACCATTGCCAATGTTCGTCTCGAAGACGCGAGCGAATATTGTGCCGACGTAAAGAATTGGGCAAACCATTTGCTACAAGATACGCAACTGTTTGTAAAAAACCGTGAGTAAGCAAACGCCCCTCCCCTTTGCCGATGCCCAAACAGGGCTGCACGTGCTGCAAGCATTGCTGCAGCAGCGGTCGCTGCTGGCCGCGCTGGAAACAATGCACGCCGAAGTGGGCGACATCTTTCAGGTAACGCTGCCCCTGTTTGACCCTGTTTTTGTCACCGGCCCGGAAAACAATCGCCAGCTTTTGGTCACTGGCCGCGACCAATTTAACTGGCGCACCGAATCGGACGCTGTGACCAAGCTGCTGGGGCATGGGCTGCTGGTGGAAGATGGGGGGAACCACGCCTGTTTGCGCCACCAGCTTGACCCCGCCCTCAGCAAAAAGCAGGTGGCTGGGCAGATTGGGCAAATGGTGGCCGAAACCGACCGGGTACTGGCAAACTGGCCGGCCGACGGCGAGCGTGACATGCTGGTGGAAATGCGAAAAGTGGCGCTGCTCATTCTCATGCAAACCCTTTTTGGCGTAGACTTTCTGCCCCACCTGGAACGGCTTTGGCAGCCCATTTTGCAGCTTTTGCGCTACATCTCCCCCGGTTTGTGGATCATTTGGCCGGAAATGCCCCGCCCTGGCTATGCCCAAGCGCAGCAAGCGGTGGATGATTACCTGTTTGGCATCATCGGCGAACGGCGGGCGGCAGGCGACACGGGCGACGATATGCTCAGCCGGCTGGTGCGCCTGCCGGAAATGAACGACAAGCTCATTCGAGACCAACTGCTGACGATCATGATTGCTGGGCACGACACCTCAACGGCACTGCTGGCTTGGGTGTGGTATTTGCTGGGCAGCCACCCGGCGGCGATGGCGCGGGCGGTGGCCGAGGTGGAGGCGGTGGTGGGGCAGGAAGCGGGGGGAATAACGGCCGTTTCTCTCCCCCACCTCACCTATCTCGACCAGGTAATCAAAGAAACCCTGCGCCTCTACCCGCCCATCCACGTCGGCAACCGGCTCACCAATTGCCCAGTCCAAATGCAAGGCCACACCATCCCTGAAGGGATGCGCGTCATGTACTCCATCTACCTTTCCCACCGTCACCCCGCCTACTGGGACGAGCCACAGGCGTTTCAGCCGGAACGGTTTGGGCGAGAGGCAGATGGGGGGAAAAAACGGCCGTCTTTCACCTATCTCCCCTTTGGCGGCGGCCCCCGCAACTGCATCGGTGCCGCCTTTGCTCAAATTGAAGCCAAAGTGGTGCTGGCACGCATTTTGCAGCAATTCCGGCTGGAACTGCTGCCGCAAGAAGTTCACCCCCACATGGGCGCCACGCTGGAGCCACGACCGGGGGTTTTGATGCGAGTAATCAGGAAACAATGACCTATTTCACCTTTCTCCTTCTCTTCATCGGCATCCCCCTCACCATTTTACTCTGGCTTACATGGCGCGATTGGCGGGCGGGGGTGCGGCAGCCACAGCGATTGGCGGGCTATAACCCGTGGTGGGTGCTGCTGGCGCATGTGGTCGTGGCAGTCGTTTACACAACACCGTGGGACAACTATTTAGTAGCGACCCGCGTGTGGTGGTATGATCACAATTTGGTAACGGGCATTGTGCTGGGTTGGGTGCCAATTGAAGAGTACACCTTTTTTGTGGTGCAAACGGTGCTAACCGGCAGTTGGCTGCTCTTTTGGGCGCGGCGATGGCGATGGTGGCAGACGGGGGCAGGATGGGAAAACGGCCGTTTACGCCTCATTGCCGTTCTCCTGCTCATGGCGGTCTGGCTTGCCAACGCCCTCATCCTCGCCCTTGGCTGGCAACCCGGCACCTATCTTGCTCTCCAACTCACCTGGGCGCTGATCCCCATCATGATTCAGCTGGCTTTGGGGCATTTTTGTGGCGTTATCGCTCATTGGTCGCCGTCGCCCTCCTGCCCGCCATTTCCTATTTGGCCGCCGCCGATGCCGTTGCCATCCACGCCGGAACCTGGGCCAAGTGACCCAGCGCAGTCGCTGGGCTGGCTGCTGGGCGGCGTGCTGCCGATGAAAATTCCTCTTCTTTGTCATCACCAATGTGCTGGTTGTGTTTGGCATGGTGCTGGTGCTGGCGCAGGAAAGTCATGAGCGGATGGGAGTTTGGAGATTAGGGTGGAGATTGGTGCTGCGCTCATGAATAAACGCCAATCTCAATCACCAATCTCCAGTTAACCGCAAAACAGCCGATTTTCATCCTCCTCTGGCTGCTGGTCATGATCTTTGTCCCCATTGCCAACTGGGTTTGGGGGAAGCAGCGACTCTGCGGTTGGTGAGCGTGGGGGTGGTGGCGCAGGCAACGGCCGTTTTATCTATCCTCATCGAGCCTGGGGGTGGCGGAGACGGCAAAAACGGCGTTATCGTCGCTCTCCTCACCTATGCCGTTGAATTTATGGGTTCGCGCACCGGCTACCTTTGGCCGCTACCACTACACCGACCTGCTACAGCCCCAGATCGGCCACGTGCCGCTGCTCATCCCGCTGGCGTGGCTGATGATGCTCCCCTGCGCCTGGGCAGTTGCCTCTCGCTTCACCGGCTGGCGCTTTGCCCTGCTCAGGCCATCCGCCCTCACCGCTTGGGATCAGATGCTTGACCCGCAAATGGTGGGGTGGGGGCTGTGGGTGTGGCAGCAGCCGGGCAGCTATTTTGGCATTCCGTGGCTCAATTTTGGCGGGTGGATCTTTAACAGCGTTCTCCTCACCACCCTCCTTCGCCCCAAACCCGTCCCCGTTCGCCCCTCCTCCTCATCTACACCTCACCTGGTTCCTCAAAACCTTTGGCCTCGCCTTCTTTTTAGGTATGCCAGAAGCCATGACGATGGGTGGCGTGGTGATGGGGCTGTTTGTGTGGCAAGGTTGGAGATTAGGGTGGAGATTGGAGGTGCAGTCTCATAATCAATCTCAATCAATTAACCAATCTCATGGTTTTCATCTGGACACTCCTCACCTTCCTCCTCGGCACACTCCCTTCTCGGTGTGGGTGGGGCAATGGGAGCTGCGGAAGGAAATTCGTGATTATGGCGACAAAACCAGGGCAACCAACGTGTTCCAGGTAGGTGGTTTTGCCTGGTTTGGGCTGGCTTTGGCGCTTGATGTCAGCAAGCGACCGTTCCCGTGGGGCTGGCCCATCAAATTTTTTGGCTGGCAAGGGTGGGAAATCCTCCCCATTGCCCTGGCAATCCCCTCGGCCGCCTTTTCCCCGTTTTGCGGTGGCGCGGTGGCAAGGCAGTGGCAGCGGTGCTGGGGGCGTGGTTGGGCTAACGCTGTGGGTCGTGCCGCTGCTGGGCATCCCGTGCTGGCACTGCTGGCGCTGCTGCTTGCCCCACGGTTGGGCAGTGCTGCTCACCCTTTGGCCGTGGCTCTCTTTGCCAGCTGGCTCCAGCAGCCCATTTGCTGGCTGTCGCCCTCAGCCCACGCCGCCCTGCTGGCCTGGACACACGGGGATGAGTTGCGCCAGCGGCCGGGGCTGCGCCGGAAGAAAAATGAGATTGGAGATTAGAGATTGGCGATTGATGAAGGTCAATCTCTAATCTCCAATCTCCAATCCCCATCCCATGCCCATCCTCCCCCTGCTCATCACCTTGGCTTTTGTCATATTGTGGCTAACGGCCGTTTCCAACCTCCTCCTCTTTCCTCGCCTCAACCCTAAAGATCGGCCAGCCACGACCCCGCTTGTCTCCATCCTCATCCCGGCCCGCAACGAAGCCCGCGCCATTGGCCGCGCCGTGGTTTCGCTGCTGGCGCAAACGTATGGCAACTTTGAAATTGTGCTGCTGGATGACCAGTCGGAGGACGAAACGGCCGTTCTTGCCACCCACGCCGCCCACAACGACCCACGCTTTCGGCTCATCACCGGGGAACCATTGCCGCCGGGCTGGTTGGGCAAAAATTGGGCGTGCCACCAGCTTGCCCAGGCGGCGCGGGGCGACATTTTGCTCTTTGCCGATGCCGATGTGGTGTGGGAGCCGGGAGCATTAACGGCCGTTGTTGCCCACTTCATCCAGCACCGGGCCGATCTATTGGCCGTTTGGCCCACCCAGCAAACCGCAACGTGGGGCGAACGGCTGGTTGTGCCGCTCATCAACTTTGCTATCTTGTGCTACCTGCCCATTTTGCCCGTCCACCACACCCACATACCCGCCTTCGCCGCCGCCAACGGCCAATGCCTTGCCTTTCGCCGCACCGCCTATGCCGCCATTGGCGGCCACGCCGCCCTGCGCGGCAACGTCATCGAGGACGTGGCCTTTGCCCAGCGCATCAAACGCCACCGGCTGCGGCTGCGGTTGGCCGACAGCAACCGGCTAATCCACTGCCGCATGTATGAAAATTGGGGGCAGGTGCGGGCGGGGTTTGCCAAAAATATCTTGGCAGGGCATGGCAACAGCGTCCTGTTTTTACTGTTTTCCACGCTGTTTCACTGGTTGCTGTTTATCTACCCGTGGCTGTGGCTGCTGCTGGGTGGGGGCTGGTGGACGTTGGGGCTGGTTTTGGCGGGGTTGGGGCTGCGGCTGGCAACGGCCGTTTTTACGCACACGTGGGGGTGGAAACGGCCGTTTGTCCCCAATCTGGCTCCCCCCCTCCTCATGCCCCTCTCCGTCCTGCTCATGACCCGCATCGCCGCCCAGGCCATTTGGTGGCACTGGCGCGGCGGCGGGCAGTGGAAAGGGCGCACAACGGCGGTTATTCCGAAACCGTAATCATAATCGAGTCCCCATCCTGAAATTCGATGTGGTCACCACCGGCAATATAGACCGAAATTTCGTGCATACCGGGTTCCAATCCACGCAGTGGCTGGTCGGTGTTGCCACCTGTCACCATCCCCCATGAGGAACCATCCACATAGACGTGCCAATGACTGCCGTCAACACCCAATTCGAAATTTTCAACGCTAACCTCAACCAGCACCTCATCCGACGCAGAAAACGTTGCGCCGTCGGCCGGGGCAATAATGTGGACGGCGGCACCGTTAGGGTTGGGGATACGGTCACTGTGTTCATCGCCATGATCGTGATCCATTTCTTCCATCGCTGCGTCATGGCTATGATCCATGTCCTCCATTGCTGGCTCGCTCTCTCCACTGCCGGAAGCAGTACAAGCCACGGTTATGATTCCCATCAGTAAAACTAAAAGCGCCATCAAGCGCGAAACTTTTTTTGTCAATAACATCGTATTCCTCGTCATGTTTGTAATGAGCCATGTTTATGGCATAGATAAATTAACCCCAAGGGCATCAAACCAATTGGTGTAGAAACAAAACTCAAGCAACAGAAACTAGACGAGGGGGCTTGCTGGGTGGCGCGGCGACGAAAAGGTTAACACCCAAGTGCTGTTCTCTAAACAAAAAGAAGAAGAGGATGGGGGGAATAAGGGCAATTAATAAGAAGGAGGCGAGAATGGGAACGGCCGTTCCGCCACCCACATCCAAATTCGGCACATTGGTTACCTCCGGCTCCCCAGCACCTCCATGCGCCACCTGATGCTGGTGGGTAAGCTTTGGCTTGCCCCAATAAATATGGTCATGCCCCGGCTGCAAAGCCGCAAAATCACGACCAAGCCAGGGAGAATAGAGAGGGGCAAGTGCTGCCAGCAGCAGCCACAAGGTGGCAAATGCATGATATTTTGCGCCAACCGACTGTCTTTGTGTCAACATTGGGGTAATTTTACTGGCAGAACGCATCTTGGCAATGGGCGGGCGGTCATTGTTAACAAGTTGCAGGTTGCAGGGTGCAAGTTATTTTAGTGTGGGGTGAAACCCTGTGCTACCACCGGCATCAAACGAAAAAAAGCCGCCACCCAATGGGTGACGGCTTTTATGCCCCGTACGGGACTCGAACCCGTGTTTTAGCCTTGAGAGGGCTACGTCCTAGGCCGCTAGACGAACGGGGCGAACGGACAGAAGGAGATTTTAACAAACGGCCGTTTTGCTGTCAAAAAATTGCCCTCTTTGAATGCTGCTCCGCTTACTTTTCCAACAGCAAATAGATTCGGTTGAGGGCAATGCCTTCGATAACGTTCGCATTGGCAGTAATGGTACGGATGGGAGACAAAATCGCTACTGCTTGTCCCTCACCCATCACCCCATGCAAACCAGCCACATCCAGATAAAACGTCGGCGCATTTTCCCGTGCATACAGTTCGGCCACCTGCTGAAAGGCCGGAGTTTGTGCCAGCGTGTTGGTGTTGTCAAAGCGAAGCGACTGCGCCGCTGCCCCTGTTGTCGCCGCCACCATATAGCCATCGGCCACGCCCACCGCCAGCCGCAAATTGGAGCCAAGCGTCGCTTCCACCTCCGTTACCTGCCCCGACCCCACGGGAAAATCGGTTAGCTTGGCAATGGGCAGCGGGATGGCGCGAACGGCCGTTAGTAACCCATCTAGCGGCTGCTGCACCTGCGCCGGCTGGCTGGTTCCCAAAATGGCAACCCCTTCCACATTCAGCCCCGTTTGCGCCGCCAGTAGTCCGTCGCTGCCGGGGATTAGCCCCAGGGCGGCTTCGCTGTCGAGCAGGGGAAAGATGGCTGTGGCTGGGTCAAAACCAAACTGCTGCCCCAGCAGCAGCATAGATTCGGCCACATCGGCTCCTTCGGTTTTGATAAACGCCGCCCACGTTTGGCTAAACGGCTGCCCAGCGAGGTAGAGGATGGTATTGGCGGGGAAATAAACGGCCGTTTGCGGCTGCTCCATCACACTATCCAACGCCACCAGCCGCCCCGGTGACAGCTTCTCACGGTCATACGTCGTTGCCATGTCCAGCCGCACCCCCGCATCCACCAAGAACCCGCCCACGCCCACTGCATAAATGTCGGCCACCGGCACAAAGCCGAGGTTGGTTTCTGTCCAGACGCTGGCCGCATCGCGCAGCGTTGGCAAAGCGACACCGTTGACAAACACGGTCAGCAGGCGACTGGGGGGCAGCGAAATCACGGCTTCGGCGTAGACATCGGTTTCGTCAATGGCGCGGCCGTTTTTGGCATCAATGGATTGCTGCACGGTAGCAACGTCGGAACCGATGAGGAGCAAACGGCCGTTTCGCCCCAGTGCCAAATCGGGAAAAACGGTCAGGTCAACCCCCTCATAACTTTGAGACGTGGCCGCTGCACCGCCTCGCGCCGCCCATTTCTCCGCCAGCCGCGTTAGGAAGTCGTCGGCCGGCCCGGTGCTGCGGGCTTCGATGATGAGAACCCAGTGGGAAACGGCCGTTTGGTTAAACGAATCCACCTCCACATCCACCAGCGCCCAGCCCGCATACTGCCCCACCCACGGCAGCACATCTTGCCCCAGCGACAGCCCCAGTTCGGCCAAAATGCCGCCATCACCCGCCGCCGCAAACTGCGCCCCCACTGCCTCCAGCCGCTCCCGCTCGGCCCCTAGCAAATTAACCCCCACATAGGCCATGCTCTCCGGTGGCACGGCCAGCGCCGCCGCATCAAAATCCCCCGACAGCCGATCTACCAAATGCAAATCGAGCGGGTCGAGGATCAAAAAAAGTGGCCCCAAGCCACCGACAAACAGCCCCAGTGCCACCAGCACCACAATCCAATTCCGTCGCTTTTCGTTCATTCACGCTCCAAAACGGGTGGCTCAATCTCCACCACCCGCTCAAACTCGGAAAAATCAATTTGCCACACGCTTGGCTCGGCTTCTCCTGCGGCGGCTTCTGTCACCACCAGGCGATGGAGTTCAAAGGTTTCGGGAGCAATCCATAGCTGCGCGTCTAGCGGTTCTGGCCCCATGAGACCGTTGCTCAGGCGAAACGGCCGTTCTCCCGCCACCGTTCCTGTCAACAAATAAAGCCCGACACCCTCAACCGTTTCCGTCCCCACCAGCGTCACCTCGGTCAAATCCTCGGCCAAAATCGTTGGCAACCCCACCTCCTGGTCAAACAGCACCGCCGGGTTAAAACCCCAATTAGGTGGCAGATCATCCCACTGCCCTGTCGCCACGTTCGTTTCCCACTGCACTGCCCCAATGCTAATCACATTGAGTTCCGTCACCAGCCCCGGCAGAATCACCCGCACTGTCGCCCGCGCTCGGTCGGGGGCTACATAATCTCCCACCGCCCCGCCAAAGGAGATGGTTTGGTCGGGATCCACAAAAGCAGGCGCGCCGCTGCGGTCAATGACAAAGCGAAACCCCGGCAAACCCGCCATCCGCACCGCCGCCCCTGCCACAATTTCCTGCGGCGGCACGTCAGCGGGGGCAGCAGTGCGGGTGCAAGCGATCAATACAAGGAAAAAGAATGGGACGCAGATTCGCCTGATTTTTTTGATAGACCTGATAATGTTGTTGTACAACCGCTCTGCGATCAGTAAAATCAGGTAAATCTGCGTCCTATTTTCAAAGCCAGAATGCCACATGAGCCGCATTATACCAAATCTCGCCCCTCTTTTGCCTATGGGCTAAAATTGACCCCATGAAGGTATATCTCCACAGCATTGGCTGCCGCCTCAACCAAAGCGAAATTGAAACAATGGCCCGCCAACTGCTCGCCAGCGGCCACGAAATTGTGGACGATCCCAGCCAAGCCGATAAAGTCGTCATCAACACTTGCGCCGTCACCGCCGAAGCCGCCCGTGATGCCCGCAGTCAAACCCGCCGCATCCACCGCCACAACCCGGCTGCCGACATTGTGCTAACGGGCTGCTACGCCACCATTGCCCCCAACGAGCTGGCACAGTTGCCCAGAGCCAGCCATGTGGTTCTTAACAAGGACAAAGGGCAGTTGGTGCAGTTGCTAGACCCGCAGGCGCGGATTGATTTGCCCGTATTTGACCAAGAGCCAGTATTGCGGGAATTTTTGGCGGGTAGCGTAGGCAACACCCGCGCCTTTATCAAGGCGCAGGATGGGTGCAATAATCGCTGCACCTTTTGCGTGACAACGGTGGCGCGAGGGGAAGGGCAGAGCCGTCATTTGGGGGATGTGGTGGCGGAAATTCAGGCGTTGGCGGCGGCCGGCTACCGCGAGGCGGTGCTGACGGGGGTACATTTGGGCAGCTACGGCCATGATTTTGGCAACAAGGCGGGGCTGCGCGATCTAGTGGCGGCAATTTTGAGCCACACCGACATTCCGCGCCTGCGGCTGTCGTCGCTGGAGCCGTGGGATATTGCCCCAGACTTTTTTACGCTGTGGGAGAATCCGCGCTTGCTGCCCCATCTGCATATGCCACTGCAATCGGGCAGCGACAAGATTTTGCGCCGGATGGCGCGGCGTACTTCTCGCGCCAGCTTCCGCGCTCTGGCTGAAGCTGCCCGCAACCACATTCCCAACCTCAACCTCAGCACCGACATCATTGTGGGGTTTCCGGGGGAGACGGAGGCTGATTTTGCCGATAGCCTAGATTATGTGGCGGAGATTGGGTTTGCCCGGCTGCATGTGTTCAGCTATAGCCAGCGGCCGGGTACGGCGGCGGCGGCGATGCCGGATCATGTGGCGGGGCCGGTGAAGAAGGAGCGGGCGCGGCGAATGATTGCCCTAGGTGAGGAACTTAGCCTGGCCTTTCACGAGCAGTTTGTGGGGGAGGTGGTGGATGTGCTGTGGGAAACGGCCGTTGGTGCCGACTCACATGCCCTGCGCTGGGTGGGCTACACCGACAACTACATTCGCGTTCACGGTCACGGCCCAGCCCATTTGTTTAACCAGGTTACCCCCACCCGGCTGTCTGACCCTCGTCCCAATGGGATGTCGGGGGAAATTATGCTGGTTGAGAATTATGTTTAGTTGTGTTAAGATGGCGGCATTATTTGATTGAGGTCATTATACGGCATTACATAAAAGGGAGATTGGGGGTTAGAGATTGGAGATTGAAGCTCCCTAATCTCTAATCTCCAATCTCTAATCTCTAATATTAGCGGAAGCAGATTGTATGAGTGAACAAGAACAACAACGTGCCCAAACGCTGGGCAATCTCATTCAGCGGGCGCGGCTGCACGCCGGCCGAACGGTGGCCGAGTGTGCGGCTGTGCTGGCAATTGAGGCGGAAAATTTTGACGAGGTAGAAAACGGCCGTTTTCCCCTCTCCCTCCCCGACCTTGAAGCCCTTGCCATTTTTCTGGAAGTACCCATGGGCTACTTTTGGGGCACGGCAGCATTGAAACAGCCCACCCAGCCCAACTACGCCGCTTTTCTCGCCCTGCGCCACCGCATCATCGCCGTACTGCTGCGGCAAGAACGGCTGAAGGCCAAGCAGTCGGTGGCAGAAGTAGCGCAGGCAATTGGCTGTGAAGCAACCGATTTAGAAGCATATGAATCTGGCCAAACCCCTATCCCCTATTTAACTTTGGAAGCCTTGTGCAGACATTATGACGCTCCCATTAGTGCCTTTGTAGATGCTCAAAATGGGCCACTGGGACGGCACGAAGCGGAACAACGGCTGCAAAAACTATTCCACGAGCTATCGCCCGAAATGCAGGCGTTTGTCACCAACCCTAGCAACGTCAGCTTTCTGGAAACGGCACGCCGCCTCAGCAGCATGAACGTCGAAGGGCTGCGCCGTATTGCCGAAAGCATCCTCGATATTACCTATTAAAACCAAACTTTTGCCATAGTTGAATTATCGAGAACGGCCGTGGCATTGCTTAAACTTCTTGCCGCTCCCGCAAGGGCAAGGATCATTGCGCCCTGCTTGGGCAAAAGCTTGCCGCAGGTGTTTGTCATCCTCCGCCACCATCATCGCCATGATTTCGGCCGGGGCGCGGCGCTGCTGGATGAGACTCGCCATCGTTCGCATGGGCTTGTCTACATGGTTGAAAAACGCTTTGTAACACAACCAGAAGATTTCAGATTCATCACAATTTTTACATTGAATACCTGCCCTCTACAAAACACATCTTGAAACAAAAAGCGAGTCGGTCATCAAGCGATTGTCATCAAAAAAAATGACATTGTTCACTTTTTTTATCCAACCAACTATGAGTTAACTGGTATTGGGGTTCGTTCATATCCGTGTAAAAATGGTTTATAGAAAGGGAAGGGTAAAAATGACAAACAAGAAAAGCCCTAAGCGGGCAGCTATTGAAGCAGTTGCAATTGTAGTAGGAATCGCCGTGTTTATGGGGGCTCTCACTACTTTGTTTGTACCAATGCTGTTTCCAATGGACTCAGCGAACCCCGGTGAAATTGATTATTCACAGATAACGCCAGAGATGGTGCAAGCGGCGCAAACGTTTACAACACTGTACACGATTGGAACACCGCTTCTCTGTCTCGCCGGTATCATCGCGCCTATTGCGGCATACCACCGGGCGAAACGCGCTTTGGCACAACCTGATAATATGTAATGGGATTGCGTTTGGTTCAAGGAGTTAGCAGCAACCAGGCAGCATGTTTAAAGGCGGAGCGTTATATTGTTCATAGATTGCTTGTTAGTAACTACTAAGCCTCTGGCAAAGAGGGAATGAAAGGATTCCCAAGAAAGGCATCATGTAAGGCTTCAATCACATTCTGCCCTTGTTTACGCGCTGTTGAGATATAAGAACGAAGTGCACAGAACGTATCTGCACCGTTCTTGGTACGGAAAGCACCGGATACTTTTTGCTTGACCTTTACCATCCTGACATCCCGTTCCGCTAGGTTGTTGTCAAAAGGAACGGCAAAGTCATACATAAAAGCCAACACCCCTGATTTGTGCTTCACCAAGCGGTCAAGCAGGTTCTTTGGCGGTGATTGCTTTGGCCGCCCTCGTTTTTGGAGCGGCGGATTGATTGGCGGTGGGTTAGCGGCTAACCCTTGGCATATAAGCTTATCGTACTCAATCTCGTAGTAGGCCAAGCGGTCTGTCGGCAAACTCATGGCTGGCTCGGGCGTTGCCACCACTTCTGCCTTGATAGTCAGGAGCAGTTGCGCCAACTCTGTCGCCCATGATTGCTGATACTGTTCGGTCACAAATTGCAATTCACGCAGATGATGGGCGTTACAGAAACAGTGCTGGCTGTTATCAAACTGCAAGTAAGCGGAAAAATGGTCGTGAACCGCCTTGCCGTTAAACTCAGGCAAGATGCCCCCCGCGTCCATCCCTTCTTGTCCTCTTTTGCGGTGGACATGGTAATGTGTCAGTCCTGTTGTACTGGCAACGTGCAGCCACTGTAGTTCATTTTCAACACGCAACCCGCTTTCATCGAAATGGACGGCGGCGGCGTGGATCAGTTGTTGTCTCACACTGTCCAAACTGGGTTTGACCTTTTCAGCCAAGTCGTCGTTTGCCTGAATAACGACGGCTTCAGCAGGAGCTTGTCCATAGAAATCAGTCAACAATTCTTCGGTACGTGCCAGAGGAATGAAGTGGTAGACATTCAGATAACTGGTTTGCGCTTTCAGACGCGAACCGTATTGGGTTGGTTGGCTTACTTCTGGCGGAAACGCTCCCTTGACTTGTTGACCACAACCAGGGCATTGTTTGACTTCAACTTGATGTTCGGTCACTTCAAGACGGACGGGGGGGATGTCGAACACCTGACGTTTCTCATGCCCGACCGCTTCTATCTCCGACAAGTCGGTCTGACAATGGGGGCAATGCAAAAGCGGGTGCGGTTCTACATAGTCTGGTTCGGCAACCATCTTTAAGGTGTTGCCCTTATGACCGGGCTGCCCACCAAGCGGTCGCTTTCCTTTCTGGCGCAAACTGCGGGTCTTAGGTTTTTTGAGACCATCACTACTTGGTGGTTTGCTACTGTTACTGCTGTTCTTGCTTAACTGGTCTTGTAACTGATGGATGATTGCTGTTTGATTGGCGACGACCCTTTCCAATTCATCAATCCGAGCCAAACCACTCAGCAGCAATTCGATGAGGCTTTGTTTGTCAAGCTTGTTGAGTTGCTTGCGGTCAACCGTTTCCAGCGTTACCATGATTTGCTATTTTCGCGTTACCTTATTGGATTTGCGTTTGATTTTGATATGAATTCTATTAACTTTTTAATCCCAAGCCCGTTGGCTTAGTAGTAACGCTTGTTACCAAAAACCATGCATATCAGACTATCATAGTTTGGTATATACTATGACATGATGGATATTTCCAACAGGATGGTAATTTAGTAATGACAGAAAAACAATTAGAACAAGAATTGATAATGTTGCCACCCTATGAGCGGCTGCGCTTGGCAAGATGGTTGCTGGATTCTGTCATCGAAGAACCTGAGAAAGAACAACAAGTAGCTGTAGATAATCCGCTATTGCGTATTGCTGGGCGGTTTTTTGGTGGCCCTGGAAATTCAGCAGAGCAAGTTGAAGAAATTCTAGCGAAAGAGGTCAATGCTAAACACGGTTTGGGAACGCGATGAGCCAATTACTTGATACAGGTTTCTTGTATGCGTTACTTAACCGTAAAGAGTCCCGTCATGCAGACGTTATGCGTGCATCACAGACTGTGCGTGGCAAGATATTTTTGCCTACTGTAGTCACGACAGAAGTGGCTTATTTGGTTCAACGTGATTTAGGAAGTGAGGCATTAGCCGAATTTCTTGAAATGTTAGCAACGGAAACGTTCGTGCTTGTTGAGCCATTGCCAGAAGATTTTTCTCGTGCTGCTACTGTTGTCCGGCAATATACGGATAGTCAAATAGATTTTGTTGACGCAATTTTGGTAGCAATTGCGGAGCGGCTCAATATTAAACGTGTATTAACCATTGATACGCGACATTTCCGAATGTTTCGCCCAAAACACTGCGATGCTTTCCAGCTTTTGCCATGAATGCTTGAATTATCAAGAACAACCGTGGCATTGCTTAAACTTCTTGCCGCTACCGCAAGGGCAAGGATCATTGCGCCCTGCTTGGGCAAAGGCTTGTTGCAGCCGTTTTTCATCCTCAGCCGTCATCATCGCCATGATTTCGGCTGGGGCGCGGCGCTGCTGGATGAGATTTGCCATTGTTCGCATGGGTTTGTCTATATGGTTGAAAAACGCTTTGTAGCCCGCGCACAAATAGTTTAGTCCTGGTTCTCCAGTTGGCACCTGAATAAAACGATTCTTGGGGCAGCCGCCGTGACAAGCAAAACGCACCTCGCACTGGCGGCAGTATTGGGGCAATGTATCCAGCTTGTCCTGCCCGAACTGACGCTGTTTGGCAGAGGCGACCAGTTCCAGCATATTGTCATTTTGAATGTTGCCCAGCAGGTAATCTGGCTCTACATAATGATCACAGCTAAACAAATCGCCGTTGTGTTCCAGTGCCAGTGCCCGGCCGCAGGTGGGGGCGAAAATACACAGGCCGCCGGGCTGCCCTAGCCAGGCACCCAACGCTACGTCAAATATCTGCACATAGATCTGGCCGACATCGTGCCGCACCCATTCCTCAAAAATGGTGATGAGAAAGTCGCCGTATTTGGCGGGGTTGACGGAGCGTTCGGTGGTGAGGGCACCGGATTGGGTATATAACGGCCGTTCTCCCCCGCTTCTCTCACTCCAGCCAATATTTGCCAACGGCAAAAGCTGCGTCGTTGCTCGTTCAATAATCGGAATAAACTGGATAAACTGCGTCTTCAGTTCGTCGCGGAAAAAGCGATAGACCTCTAATGGGTGGTCTTGATTGGCGGCGTGAACCGTGCAAAGCACGTTGTACTCCACGCCATGTTCGGCCAGCAGCCGCCAGCCGCGCATCACCTGGGTAAAGCTGCCGGCACCGCCCTTGTTGACGCGGTAGGCATCGTGCAGTTCGCGGGGGCCGTCAATGCTAATGCCAATGAGAAAGTTGTGGGTTTTGAAGAATTGGCACCAGGCCTCATCTAGCAGCGTGCCGTTGGTTTGCAGGGCATTGTGAATTCTCATCCCTGGTCGGGCATGTTTTTGCTGGTAATGAATGACCCGCTCGAAGAAGTCCAGCCCCATCAGCGTCGGTTCGCCCCCTTGCCAGGCAAAAGTCACTTCCGGCACTTTTTGCGATTCGATGTATTGGCGGACAAATGTCTCCAGCAGCTCATCGGCCATGCGGAAGCGGCTGCCGGGGTACATCATTTCTTTGGAGAGAAAGTAGCAATATTTGCAGTCCAGGTTGCAAATCGCCCCGGTGGGCTTGGTCATAATGTGGAAGGCGCGGATGGGCGCGGCGGTCATTGAGGGTGAGGTCATGGTTTGGAGATTATAACCTCTTCACTGTCTAAATAGCTAAGCAAGCGTTCATTATTAACTTGGCGGTTTCAGGAGATTGGGGACAAGAGACTTGAGACTGATTAGTCTCTATACTCCGTGCAATTTGAAACCCATGGTTTTTTCGGCACCAGTCAGACAAAAAACCATAGGTTTCATTCAAATTTGAGTATAGTCTCTTGTGGATGGAACCGCTCCAGCCGTTCGGCGTGATGAGCGCGTCCGGTAGCACGGAGTCGTTTTAGATAATTGGGTAGGACGTTTTTGTGAGCGTGGAAGGGGCCACCTTCGCGCAGCACTGTCATCATTGGGTCAACATCATGGGTGCTGGTGCTTGCCATTTCATCATACCATTGGGCGAGCAGACTTAGGCCACGCTCAACCAGGTCAGGACGTTCCGTTGCCAGATCATGCTGCTCATGTGGGTCGGCGGCCAAATCCCAGAGCATGATGGGATCGATCTCTTTGAAGCCATCGTGATAGGTACGCAGCAGCAAATATTTGTCAAAACGCACCCCACGCTGGCAGGCCCAGGCGTTTTGGCTGGTAACGATAAACGGCCGTCCCTCCTCACGTCCTTCAAGATAGGCCTCCGTAAACGGCCGTCCATCCCAATTCGCTGGCACCGTGCTGCCCACCAACTCAATCAGGGTCGCTGCCCAGTCATAGTGGTAATGCAGAGCGTTGTCAACGCGGCCAGCACGGTTGCCCTGCGGCTCGTGCACAATTAACGGCACGCGGCAGGTGATTTGATCGGCCGTTTGATGATCCCCCCAAACATTGAGTTCGCCGTGGTTTTCGCCGTGATCGGCACTGATGATGATCATGGTGTCGTCCAGAACACCCAGCTCTCCTAGTTTGGCGAGCAGTTGGCCGATATGATCATCCACATAGCGAATCCCCGTATCATACCTATCAAACCAGCGTTTGACGGTCTCCATCGAATCTATTTGGTCAGGATTTCCCGGATAATTACGGTAGAACCACTCATACCAGACCGATTCATCGGCATAGCCAAACGGCTCTTGTGGGCTGTGGGGTCCAAACCCATTCCACAATTTTTGCCAAACTTCTTCCGTTATCCAGGCCGGATGGGGATCATCAGCAAAGGGATTGCCATATGCCTGTGGTGTGCGGTACGGCGTGTGCGGATCCCAATAGTTGACGTGCAGAAACCAATTTTCGTCCTGCGCGTTGCGGTCAAACCAACTAAGGGCAACGGGCGTTACATCATCGGCAATGTCCATGCCGCGCTTGCCAGAGTTGTAAACCTCGTTGAAACCAGCGTACCAATGCCAGGCGGCATGGCGTTCGCCAAAGGAGCTAATGGTGGCGGTGTGATAGCCCTGCTGACGCAAGGCGGCCATATAACCAGTGGTGGCGAAGCTGTCTTGGAAGCCGCGATTTGGCCCTTCAACAAATGGCTGTCCGGCCGTGCCGCCGTGGTTGACGACACCTGTGTGGAAGCCGCAACGGCCGCTAAAGAGGGCCGTGCGGGAGGGTAAACAGGGCGCATCAGAGACGTAACAATTTTCAAAACGGGTGCCTTGCGCCGCCAGCGCGTCAATGTTGGGGCTGGTGTTGCGATGGTAGCCGTAGCAGCCCAAATGGTCGGGGCGGGTACTGTCCATGTCAATGTAGAGAATTCGCATGAATTCCTCCTTTTCTGTCCTGAAAACAGGACGCTGATTCACCTGATTTTCCTGATCAGTTTAATCAGGAAAATCTGCGTCCTATTTTTATTCTTCGTAATGGGCTGTTGCCCATGTTTAACTCTTGTGAGTTTTAGGTGATAGGCAGTTCCACAGCAGCTGCCACCTTAGGCGGCATAGCTATTCAAGCCAGCCGCGAGGATTATGCTCCAACTCCCAATTAAATTCATAAAGCCGGTCTCGCATCTGTTTGGCCCGTTCTGGATAATGCGCCCGCTGATCATAAGATTCGTCAGGGTCTAGATTCAGGTCAAACAAAAATGGATGTAACAAGCCCATTCGAAGAAAAAGAGCGTTCTCGCTTGTCGTTGAGGCATAATATTTGAAGTGGTTGGCATGGCGCAGTGCGTAAGCCTTTACATCCATCACGTAGAAGAGTTCCTCATGTGGGCTTTCATCTGACTCGCCCGTCAGCAGCGGCAGCAGATTTCGGCCGTCTATGACCCGATCTGTGGGCAAATCAACCCCCGCCATCGCCAGGAAGGTGGCAAAGAAATCTATATTCATCATTTGGGCGTTGCTTGTTCGGCCGGCCGGAATGGTACCCAGCCATATGGCAATCATGGGGACAATTTGGCCGCCATCAAAGGTGTTGCCCTTGCGCCCCCGATGCAAACCGGGGGAACCTTGATGCCAGGGACCATTATCGCTGGTAAAGACCACCAAAGTCTTTTCGGCAAGCCCCTTTTCTTCCAGCTTTTTCACAATTTCGCCAACGCTCCAATCCACTTCTTGAATACAGTCACCATAAGTCCCCGCCTTACTCGTACCTTGGAAACGCTCCCCCGCGTAAATGGGGTGGTGGGGTTTGGGCGAGGCATAAAAGACAAAGAAGGGATTGTCACCATTCTCATCCAGGTAATGCAAAATTTCATCGGTGATCATGCCCGTGATCTTGGTTTGATCCAGGATGCCCTTGTCGGCAATTTCCCGATTGCGGAAGAAATGGTAAGGAAGCATGTCGTTGGAGTAATGGGAGCCGTAGAAATAGTCAAACCCTTTGTCATTAGGCAGAGATGGGCTTTGGTCGCCCAAATGCCATTTGCCAAAGAGGGCCGTCTTGTAGCCCCGCGCCTGCAACGCTTCGGCAAAGGTAATCTCATCGGCAGGAATCCCATTCACCGCCTGCTGGTCATTTATTTGCCTATAGAATTTTTCGCTTTCTTGAAGCTGGTGCGATAGAGCCAAATCTTCCGCCAAAACCTCATCATTGTCATATTGCATGTCAAAAATCTGGTCGGCGGGAATGGAAACAGAGGGGAAAAAGACGTTTGTGAGCGTTGCTCTGGCTGAATAACGGCCGGTTAGAAACCCAAAGCGGCTGGGCGTGCAAAGGGGGCTGGAGGCGTAGCCGTTGGTAAAGCTCATGCCGTTGGCAGCGAGTTGGTCGAGGTAGGGGGTGTGGATGGCCTTGCTGCCGAAGGCGGACATATCCCCCCAGCCCATGTCGTCCATCATGATGACGATGATGTTGGGCAATTCGGCTTGTGCCGTTCCGGTGGCTGGTTCGATGGCGTTGAGATAATCACGATGCGCTTCCAAGCGGGGCGTTCCCATTAAGGCGAGGTATTGTTGCTTTTGATCTGTCATTTTTTCTTAATCCATTAACCAGCAAGCCGCAAAATGGCTAGGCTTCTTCGCCACAAACGATGGCTCTCCAGCTTGCCCAAACACATAATTGTCACCCGATCCGAAATATGCTCTACAACGGAGAGAGCATGTTCCAAAACCCGTTTGAGGATTCCGCTATACACGGGATAGTATTTAACCACGTTCTGGGTGTTGAGCAATTCGTTGGCGGCGGTCAGGGCGTCTTTGTGGGGCGTTCCGTTGGATGGTTTGACTTCGGTAACGGCCGTTTCCCCCATCCCCACCATTCCGCTATAATCTCCCCACTTGACATAGCAAATAGATGAGGAAATTTAGCCATGACTCACCCGACGTTATACGCGACATTTTACGCAATTCCAACTACAGCCTGATGCTTTTCAGCGATGCCGAAATTGACGCTTTGCGCCAACGCATCACTAGCAAAGTAGTCAAAGGACAAACTCGCTACTACGTCAACTGCCTTGTCCGCAACCGCGATATTGCCATTAAACCCGAAGAAGCCGTGCGTCAACTTTATTTGGCGCGTTTGATGGACGATTACGGTTACGAATGCTGCCGCGTGGCTGTGGAGCATATTGTTTGCATTGGGCGGGCTAAGAAACGCGCCGATATTGTCATCTTTGACGAAAAACGCGCCACCGCACCTTACATTGTGGTGGAAGTCAAAGCACCAAAGCTGAAAGACGGCCGTGAACAACTGGAATCCTACCTCACCGCCACCGGTGCGCCGATGGGCATCTAGACAAACGGCGAATAAATTGCCCACTTCCAACGGCTAGACCCCAACTATATTAACCCCATAGGCGACATCCCCACTGCCGGCCAAACCTTGCGCCAACTGCTTGCCCAACCCTTCACCCTAAAAGACCTCATTACCGAAGATCGCTTGGTGAATGATCGGCTGTCGCTCAAGCAGATTATTTTAGAGATGGAAGATACCGTGTTAGCAACAGTCGTCACGGAGTTCGTCGCCTTTGTTGGCAACCAGGTGTCTGACTTGGATGAGGCGTTTGCCAATACCCATTTAGCAGAAGACAAAAGCCTCTTTAAGGCCAATGAGCCGATCTGGCATCAGTCCGACCGTCAAGAAGGACGAATACCACCGAAGTTGCGCCACTTAGATACCGATGCCACTTAGGGCAAAAGCGGCTATCAAGGTTGGGTTTATGGCTATGGCATTCATATCACTTGTACTGAATCAGCTTTTCCGAAGATGGTTCAGACAGAGACCGCTGCCGTAGCTGATAGTGATGTCCTTGACCAAAAGGCTAACTTTATCCTCAAGCAACTCCACCCAGCTACTCTGACAGCTAATGACCGTTACACCAAAGCCTTGCGGATTCGTGGTTGGATTAGCCGAGGTGTCTTGCTTCTCACACCCGCCTTGCACTGGCTCAACGGCCGTTACGCCCACGCTTACCATCAACTACTGGTTCAACCTGATATTCAACAACGCTTTAGAAAGCGAAAAACGAGTGTTGAACCCTTTTTCGACCTAGTTGCCAAAGTGATTGGTACGACCTCCCGACAAAAGGAATTGCCGATACAAAAACTTGTCAATGTTCGCATGGTCATGGCTTTCGCTACATTGTCTGTGCAGATTGCCATGACTCTGAACAGTATTTTTGGGGTTACCCCTGAGAGAAATTGCTTCTATCAAAGCTGCTTTCTCTTCGTGGTCTGCACACCCCTCAACTAATTGTGCCGCTTTCAGAATGTCAAGTAGGTAACTCTGATCACGATTGGGCATAAATCACTTCAGCCGATTCCAGAATGTCTTGGCGACGAATTTCATTCTGACTGCGCTCTATTCCACGGCGCGTTACTAAATCCACATCACGCTGGAAAATGGTTCTTATTCTACAACAAGCGGCACAATCTCAAACTTGGTCACATCAACCAGACCGAGGTCAGAAATGCGGAGTTCGGGGATGACGACAAGGGCAAGGAGACTGAGCTGCATATTGGCATTGTTGAGGGTGCAGCCGCATTCGGCGAAGGCTTGCACCATGCGAGCCGCCTTGGCCGCGACAATCTCAGCCCGCTCAGTGGACATAAGGCCAGCGATGGGCATCTCGACGAGGGCAATTTCCTGCCCTTCCTTGTAGACCACAATGCCCCCGCCCACCTCACCCAGCCGGTTGGCGGCGCGAGCCATGTCGGTTTTGTCGGTGCCGACGACGATCATATGGTGGCTGTCGTGGGCGACGGTGCTGCCAATGGCGCAGGGAACGTTGAAGCCAAAGCCGGAGACAAAGGCGTTGACGACATTGCCGGTGGCTCGGTGGCGTTCAACCAGGGCGATTTGGGCAACATCTTGCGCCATATCGGGCTGGATGAGGCCATCGGCCACGGATAGGGTATGTTGTAGGGCGCGGGTGGGAGCCTGGTTTTCGATTACGCCAATGGTGCGGACGGTGACTTGAGATTGCGGATTGGCGATTGGAATGTTGAAGTCGGTGGGGGTGAGCGTTTTGCCGAGTTTGATGGTGTTTTTGGCATAGTCGGGGTAGGTGGTTTGGGGCAGGTTGATGGACAAACGGCCGTTTTCCGCCACCACATCCCCCCGCGCAATCACCATCTCAATCGGCAGCGTCACCAAATCACTGGTTAAAACCATATCCGCATACCGCCCCGGCGTAACGCTGCCAATATCCCGCGCCACCCCAAAATGCTCCGCCGTGTTCAGCGTCGCCATCTGGATGGCCGTGATGGGCGGCAGCCCCTGGGCAATGGCATGGCGCACCACTCGGTTCATGTGGCCGTCGTTAACCAGCGTGCCGGAGTGGGAATCATCGGTGCAAAGGATAAAGCTGCGGCTGTCCAGCCCCATTTCCGTAATTGCCTTCACCTGCGTTGCCACGTCATACCAGGCTGAACCCAACCGCAGCATCGCCTTCATCCCCTGCCGCACGCGAGCCACCGCGTCTTCCATGCGCGTCCCTTCGTGGTCGTCGGCCGGGCCACCGGCCACATAACCATGAAACGGCAAGCCTAAATCAGGCGAGGCATAATGACCGCCGACAGTTTTGCCCGCCTTCATTGTTTCGGCTATTTCATCGTGCATTTTGTCGTCGTTGGTAAACACGCCGGGGAAGTTCATCATCTCCCCCAACCCAATAATGTGGGGCCAGGGCATCGCTTCGGCAACCTCATCGGGGCCGATGGTTGCGCCGGGGGTTTCCAGACCGGGAGCGCTAGGAACGCAGCTTGGCATTTGGACGTAGACGTTGTTGGGCATTCGGGACGCTTCTTCGTGCATCAGCCACACGCCAGGCAAGCCCAATACGTTGGCAATTTCGTGGGGGTCAATAAACATGCTAGTGGTGCCATGGGGCAGCACGGCGCGAACAAATTCGGTGACTGTGACCATGCCGCTTTCGACGTGCATGTGGCCGTCGCACAAACCGGGGAGGAGATAACGGCCGTTTGCCTCCACCACCTTTGTCCCCGCCCCAATGGCGTGGCTGGCATCTGGCCCCACATAGGCAATGCGGCAGCCACAGACGGCCACGTCCATGTTGGGCAAAATTTCGCCGCTGTGGACGCTGACTAAACGGCCGTTACGCACCACCAAATCGGCCGGCCGCCGCCCCATCGCCACATCCACCAACTCCTTCGCCATCTCGTGCCACGCTTTCCGTTTAGCCATCATTCACCTCGTTTAAAAAGATTAGTCCGATATTTTAACGGGTTCAAGCCAAGCCGTAAAGCGGCGGAAAACGGCCGTTTCTTAAAAAACAGCACCAAGTCACCAACATGCTATAATCACCGTCACATTACCAGACAAGTAGGGTATAAGCTTTGACACATTATTTCGCAAGGAACGCCCAATGAACCAACCGCTGTTAAAGAAGGAAAAACGGCCGTTTTTCACCCTGCCTAACCTCACCCCCAGCGAAGCCATTAGCAACACCGTTGCCGGGCTGGTCGTGGGCGGCATTGACGTTTTCGTCGAAATCTCCATTGCCGCTTTTATCTTTTCCGGCGAAGCAGCTTCTTTCCTCCCATTGGGCATCGGCCTGTTTCTGTTTGGTGCCGCCAGCCTCACCCTCTTTTCGGCTCTGTTTAGCCGCATCCCCGGCGTTTTCTCCCCGCCTCAAGACGAACCATCCGCCATTCTCAGCGTCATGCTGGCAAGCATTATTGCCACAGCTCCTGCTGGTTTGTCCCCCGAAGCCCGTTTTCTGACGCTATTTTTAGCCATTGTCGCAACCTCGCTCCTGACCGGGCTGTTTTTCTTCCTGCTGGGCAAGTTTCGCCTCGGCTGGGTGGTGCGCTTTGTCCCCTACCCAATTGTAGGCGGCTTTCTGGCAGGCACGGGCTGGCTGCTGTTTCGCGGTTCTCTGGAGGTAATGAGCGATACTGCGCTTGGCTGGGCCACGCTTCCTGCCTTTTTTACCCTGCCGCTGCTGCTGAAATGGGTGCCTGGTTTGGCCTTGGGGCTGGTTTTGTGGGCGGTGCTGCGGCGTTATTCCCATTTTTTGCTGCTACCGGGGATGTTGATAACGGCCGTTTTCCTCTTCTTCCTCACCCTCTTTCTCAGCCGCACCCCCGTTGACACCGCCCTGGCGCAAGGGTGGTTTATCGGCCCCTTCCCCGACAGCGGCATGTGGCAGCCCCACCTATTTTCCGCCCTCAAGCTGGCCGATCTTTCACTGGTGACAGCGCAGGCGGGCAACATGGGGGTGATTATTGTGCTGGCTACTATCGCCTTCTTGCTCAACGTCACCGGACTGGAATTTATCGTGCAGCGCGAAGTTGACCTCAACCAAGAGTTGCAAACCTTTGGCCTCATCAACATCGTCTGTGGGCTGGGCGGCAGTCCGGCCGGCTACCCCTCCCCCAGCATGAGCAGCCTGATGCACCGTTTAGGCACTGGCCACCGCTTATCAGGCTTCGTAGCCGGGCTGGTAGTGGGGCTACCGCTTATTGTCGGGGCCAACGCCTTGTCGCTTATCCCCAAATTTGTGGTAGGCGGGCTACTTTGTTTTCTCGGCCTGTCGTTTCTCAGCGAATGGCTCTATGATAGCTGGTTCAAGCTAACGCGCAGCGACTATTTGCTCATCGTGCTAATTGTGCTGGCAATCGGTCTGATTGGCTTTTTGGAAGGGGTGCTGCTGGGGTTGGTGGCGGCTATTATCTTGTTTGTCATCAACTACAGCCGCGTCAACACCATTCGCACCACCCTTTCGGGCAGCAGCTACCGCAGCCGCGTCCGTCGCCCCCGCTTGCACCAGCAGCTTCTGGCGCAAAAAGGGCACTGGATTCAAATGGTAGAGCTACAGGGGTATCTCTTTTTTGGCACGGCCGATGCCATCTTTTCCCAAATTCGCGCCTACCTCAACAGCCAGCAGGCACACGCCCTGCGCTACATCGTCGTGGATTTTCGCCTGGTGACGGGGTTTGACGCTTCAGCCGTGCGTACCTTTGGTAAGCTAAAACAGCTCGTCGCCCAGCACGAAATCACGCTGCTCTTTACCCAGCTCTCGCCATCGCTACAGGAGCAGATGGCGCAGGCTGATTTGATGGAAGATGAGCAACTGCGGCTGTTTGCCAACTTGGATCAAGGGGTGGCGTGGTGTGAGGAGCAAATGATTGCTACCTTTGCCAGCACGGGAATGGCTTTGCGGGCGCGGACGATGAAACAGCAGCTAGAGACGCTATTGGCTGCACCAACGGCCGACTCTAACTTTGTCAATTTTCTAACGCAGGCAGAGCCAAGTGATGAACGGATGACGCGGCTGCGGGATCTGCTAGGTGCCGATAACAAAGCCAAAGCATCCCCGCTGGCACCTTATCTTAAACAACAGCAGCATCCAGCCGACTACGTGCTGATTCAGCAGGGGGCAGCACCCAAGGGACTATTTTTCTTGGAGCAAGGGCAAGCACAGCAGGTTTTGGCGGATGAAAAGGGGGCGCAGCAACCGCTGCTAACGCTGGAAGCGGGCACGGTGGCGGGCATTTTGGGGCTGTATCAGCGGTACGAACAAGAGCCGGTATCAGTGATAACCACCCAGCCCGCAACGGGCTACTTTTTGTCGGTGGAGAAGCTACAGCAGATGGAAAAGGAGGCACCGGAAACGGCCGTTGTTGTCCACCGCTTCATGATTGCCCTATTGGGTGAGCAACTCGATGCGCTCACCAGCCAATTGGATCAACGGCTGTAGCTAACAGGTGGAAAACGGCCGTTTTTCCCCTACCATCTCACGAAACTACAAATGAACACAGATAAACACGGATAAGAATCTGTGGGTAGTAGTGCATTAAACCGTGAACATTAACACCACCTATCAATAAGTGCTTGCACCGCTTTGGACGGCCGCCCACGCTGTTTAGGCGGTTGCCAACGAGGCGGAGGCAATCGATAGGTCAACAGCTCTTGATAAGACCAAATGTGGTCAGTCAAGCCAGCGGCAAGCGCTGGGGTGCGCTGAATCCAGCGATGGGCAAACGAGCCCAATGCTATCTTGATACGGAGCGACTTGTGCGGGTCACAGAAATTGTAGAAGCAGCCAACGATGTACATGCCAGCCTCCAGCGTCTCAACTTGATGAATGAGCATCCGGCTGCGACGCGAAAGCCAGGCGAGGCGCTGTCTGAAAGTGGCG
This sequence comes from Ardenticatenaceae bacterium, assembly GCA_020634215.1. GTDB lineage: Bacteria > Chloroflexota > Anaerolineae > Promineifilales > Promineifilaceae > JACKCD01. The sequence goes on from JACKCD010000001.1 coordinate 80,185, forward strand.
TTGAGACGCTCAATGTAAGCTGTGTTGAGAACGCCGCTGAATCCTTGCGACGCCGTAATCAGAGCGAGTGCTTGCTGACGGCAACCGTCTAGAAATTGCCGTTCAATGGTCAACGTGCCATGGGCTGTGCGCTTGATGACGCGACCAATGAAAACGTCACGCCAGGCAATCAGCTTGGGTCGGCAACGCTGACCCTGCTGGTCGGGGGTACGAAAGGCGCGTCGGATTGCCTTGATATAATGAGGCAAACCGTCAACGGCAATTAACAGTCGACGACAGAGCGCGACCTGTCGAATGGTGTCCACGAGTGACGCAATCATTTGCTTATCACGTTGCTGACTGATGACCCCACCGAGCCACAAACGGGTTGGCACCATCATGGTCAGCCCCATCCAGAGAGACCGACCCCATGCTTTGACTTTGATTTCATCAGCTTGCGCCTGAACGAGGTCTAGCTGGCTGCTGGCAACCAGTCGGTCATGAACTTGCTGGCAATGCTGACCTGCCCGCTGCCACCAGCTTTTGATGGTGCGACGGTCAAATCCGAACGCAGCGACAACTGCCTCTATCGGACAGCCGTAGGCCAGCAGGACAATCACAAGCATCACAGTGGCTGGGTCTGTTTGCAGACGGTAGAACAGGGTTCCTTTGGTCACGCTGAATGTTTTTTTGCACACATCGCAACGACACCGCTGTTCTTGCTGACTGTGTGGATGGATATTTCCTTGATTGACCTGCCCTCTAGCTGGACAATCGATATTGGGGCAAAATAGTTGTTGTGGATTCATTGAGCAAACCTGTTTTGGTAGTAGTTGACCGTTTAGGTTCGCTTTTTGAATCCATTTTGTCAAATTTTCTTATTTTCACGCTTCCTTGTACTTCTACCAATCTGTGTGCATCCGTGTTTATCTGTGGTTAAAAAACGGCCGTTTTCCCCCACCCACCCCCAACATGCTATAATCATTTCATCGTCATCCAAAAAGGAGAAAACGATGGCTATAGTCACAACCCCCTACCAAACCCAAAACAAAGTCCGTATTGTCACGGCGGCCTCGCTGTTTGACGGCCACGATGCCGCCATCAACATCATGCGGCGTATTTTGCAGGCCTCAGGCGCAGAAGTTATCCATTTGGGCCACAACCGCTCCGTCGGCGAAATCGTCGAGGCGGCGGTGCAGGAAGATGCCCAGGCCATTGCCGTCACCTCCTACCAGGGCGGCCACCTCGAATTCTTCAAATATATGCACGACCTGCTGGACGAACAGGGGGCGGGCGACATCCAGATTTTTGGCGGCGGCGGTGGCACCATTTTGCCAGACGAAATCGAAGAACTGCACGCCTACGGCATTGCCCGGCTCTATTCCCCCGACGACGGCCGTTTTTTGGGTCTCCAAGGCATGATCAACGACCTGCTGCAAAAGGCAGACCGCCCCACCGGGCAACTGGACGAGGCTACCGTCCACAGCTTTGGGCAGCGGTTTGGGATGGTGGGGATGAATGGCAGGGGAGGAACGGCCGTTAAAGCCCCAGCCGCCACCGCTCCCCTCACCAACCGTCAGCTGGGGCAGCTTTTGTCCGCCATCGAAAACGAACCCGACCGCGCTGCGCCCATCATGGAGGCCGTGCGCCAGCAGTTGGCCGCGCAGCCCCACCCCCCCGTGCTGGGCATCACCGGCACCGGCGGCGCGGGCAAATCGTCGCTGATAGACGAACTCATTCGCCGTTTCTTGCTCGACTTCCCCGACAAGCGGCTGGCAATCGTTTCCGTGGACCCCTCCAAGCGGCGCAGCGGTGGGGCGCTGCTGGGCGACCGCATCCGCATGAACGCGGTCCACAACGAACGGGTCTACATGCGCTCGCTGGCGACGCGGCAGAGCAACCTGGCCCTTTCGCGCCACATTGCCGATGTGTTGGAGGTGCTGAAAACGGCCGTTTTTGACCTCATCATCCTCGAAACCTCCGGCATTGGGCAGTCCGACACCGAAATCGTGGACTTCTCCGACGTGGCCCTCTACGTCATGACCCCCGAATTTGGTGCCGCCTCGCAGCTCGAAAAGATAGACATGCTCGACTTTGCCGACATCATCGCCATCAACAAATTTGACAAACGGGGCGCACCCGATGCCCTGCGCGACGTGCGGCGGCAGTACAAACGCAACCACGCCCTCTGGCACGCCAGCGATGATGACATGCCCGTCTACGGCACCATCGCCTCCCAATTCAACGACCCCGGCACCAACCAGCTTTACCACGCCCTGATGACCATCATCAGCGACAAAACCGAAACCGATTTGCGCCCCCGGCTTGATTTGCCCCTGGGCGAATCGGCCAAACAGGTCATCATTCCCCCGGCACGGGTGCGCTACCTCTCGGAAATCGCCGAAACCATTCGCGGCTACGACCAGTGGGTGGAAAAACAGGCCGCCGTCGCCCAAAAGCTCTACGGCCTACGCCAATCTATCGCCGCCCTGCAAAGCAGCGATTTGGACGACAAAGACCGGCTCATTAAAGGGCTGGAAGCGCTATTTGCCCAAACAAACTTGCAGCTTGACCACGCCAACCAGCAGCTTGTGCAGCAGTGGCCGCAAAAAGTGGCGCAATATCGCGGCGAAGAATATGTCTACACCGTGCGCGGGCGGGAAATTCGCGTGCCCACCCACACCACCACCCTCTCCCACAACCGCATCCCCCGCGTCTCGCTGCCGCGCTATGAAGCGTGGGGCGATGTGCTGCGCTGGCAGTTAAGGGAAAACGTGCCGGGCGAATTCCCCTTTGCCGCCGGGGTGTTCCCCTTCAAACGGGAAAACGAAGACCCCACGCGCATGTTTGCTGGCGAAGGTGGCCCCGAACGCACCAACCGCCGCTTCCACTACGTGTCGCTAGGGCAGCCCGCCAAGCGGCTCTCAACGGCGTTTGATTCGGTAACGCTCTATGGCAACGACCCCGCCTACCGCCCCGACATCTACGGCAAAGTGGGCAACTCTGGCGTGTCCGTCCCCAGCCTCGATGCGGCCAAAAAGCTGTACAGCGGCTTCGACCTGTGCGACCCGACCACCTCGGTGAGCATGACCATCAATGGCCCAGCGGCCACCGTGTTGGCCTTTTTCCTCAACGCCGCCATTGACCAGCAGTGCGAAAAATATATCCGCGCCCACGGGCTGGAAGAGGTGGTGGAAACCAAGCTGCGGCAGATTTATGATGAGCGGGGGTTGGTGCGGCCAGCGTATGCGGGGGAACTGCCGCAGGGCAACGACGGGCTGGGGCTGCTGCTGCTGGGCATCACTGGCGACCAGGTGCTGCCGGCCGATAGTTACGCCCGCATCAAGGCCGATACCCTCACTAAAGTGCGCGGCACGGTGCAGGCCGACATCTTAAAGGAAGACCAGGCGCAAAACACCTGTATCTTCTCCACCGAGTATTCGCTGCGGATGCAGGGGGACATTCAGCAATATTTTATTGACCACCGCGTGCGGAACTTTTACTCTGTTTCGATTTCGGGCTACCACATTGCCGAAGCGGGGGCAAACCCGATTTCGCAACTGGCGTTTACGCTGGCAAACGGCTTTACCTTTATTGAATATTATTTGTCGCGGGGGATGGACATCAACCAGTTTGCCCCCAACTTCTCCTTCTTTTTCTCCAACGGGGTTGACCCGGAATATGCGGTGATTGGGCGGGTGGCGCGGCGCATTTGGGCCAAGGCGCTCAAGCTGAAGTATGGGGCGGATGAACGGGCGCAGAAGCTGAAGTACCATATTCAAACAAGCGGCCGTTCGCTCCACGCCCAGGAAATCTCCTTCAACGACATCCGCACCACGCTGCAAGCTCTTTACGCCATCTACGACAACTGCAACTCGCTCCACACCAACGCCTATGATGAAGCCATTACTACGCCCACCGAAGAGTCGGTGCGGCGGGCGATGGCAATTCAGATGATTATCAACCATGAGCTGGGAATGACGAAGAATGAGAATCCGTTGCAAGGGGCGTTTATTATTGAAGAGCTGACCGACCTAGTGGAGGAGGCAGTGCTGCTGGAGTTTGACCGGCTGACGGAGCGCGGCGGGGTGCTGGGGGCAATGGAAACGATGTACCAGCGCAGTAAGATTCAAGAAGAGTCGCTCTATTACGAGGGGCTAAAACACAGCGGCGAATTGCCGATTATTGGGGTCAACACCTTTTTGTCGGACGATGGCTCGCCGACGGTGCTGCCGCGTGAGGTGATTCGCTCGACAACGGCCGAAAAAGAGCATCAGATTGCCCAAATTGAGGCGCTGCACGACTGCTGGCGGGAGGAGGCGGAGGGGTTGTTGCGTGGGGTGGCGGAAACGGCCGTTTCTCCCACCACCTCCCCATACAACGGCAACATCTTCACCGCCCTCATGGAAGCCAGCAAACGCTGCTCCCTCGGCCAAATTACCGAAGCCATGTACGCCGTCGGCGGCCAATACCGCCGCAACATGTGATAGACTTTTTATCAGCTATAACTTTATGTCACGCAAAGGCGCAAAGGCGCAAAGATTTTCTCCTTGGCGGCTTTGCGCCTTTGCGTGAGATTTCTTATTCCTGACAATCGCAAATGAAAGTTGAGCCAATGAGGTGATGTATTAATTGGCAAGCACTGTTTAAACTATTTGGGTATCCCATTGTCGCCCTGGGCATTGGCGTGGAAAGCATTGGCATTCCGGCACCGGGCGAGACCATTTTGCTGGTGACGGCCGCAAGCGCGGCCACCGGCTTGGGGCGCATTGAATGGGTTATTTTTGCGGCGGCAATGGGGGCCTTTCTGGGCGACAACATCGCCTTTAGCTTGGGGCGGCGGCACGGCCGCGCCATTTTGACCCGCGTGGCGCATCTGAGCAGCGACCAGTTAGCTCGCAGCGAGGCTTTTTTTGAGCGACACGGCCCAAAAGCGGTTTTTATCGCCCGCTTCATCCCGCTGGTGCGGATGGTTTCGGCCTATTTGGCGGGGATCAACCAGATGGTTCCGCGCACTTTTATCCTCTACGACTTGGCGGGTTGTGTCAGTTGGGCCGTTCTGATTGGCACGTTGGGATTTGTTTTTGGCAAAAATCTGAGCGTGTTGGAGCCAATTTTGCGCCGTGTGGGTGGGGTGCTTGTGGCCGTTTTGCTGGTGGGGGTGCTGCTGCTGTGGCTTAACCGGCAGTGGCGAGAAAATCAGCATGAGGCAAGCAACGGCCGTTTGGGGATTGCGTTTGCCTGGCTGCAAGGGCGTTGGCAGCGGATGGCACAACAAGGGGGACGCTGGCTGCTGGTTTATGGGCTGCTGATTGTGCTGAGTGGATGGGCAGTGGGGGTTTTAGTTGATGATTGGGTGGAAAATGAGCCGGAGCTTTACCAGCGAGATATTGTGGTGGCGCAGTGGCTGCGGCTGGGGGCGGAGGAGGTGCCAGCGTGGGTGGATGAGGTGGCGTTGGCGGGGGATGTGCGGCTGTTGGCGGGGGTGGTGGGGTTAACGGCCGTTTATCTCTGGCTACAAAAACGGCATCGTTTCGCTGTGTGGACGCTGCTAACCTTTGGCGGGGCGTTGTTGTTGGGGTGGGGGCTGCAGATGGTGCTAAAACGGCCGTCGCCGCCGTTCCCAGAACAGATGTGGGCGCTAACTCCTTACGCCTTCCCGCATCTATCCAGCTTGATGGCGGTGGTGGTCTATGGTTGGCTGGCCTATTTGTGGGGTCAGCCACGTGGCTGGGCAGCAAAGGTGAATGGGGCGACGCTGGCGGTCTTTGGGTCTATTGTCATCGGCATTACCGGGCTATATCTGCATCAGGCGCATCTAAGTGATGTGCTGGTGGCACTGCCGCTGGGGTTTTTATGGCTGGGGCTGGCTTTGGCTTTGGCGAGCAACGAACGGGTGGCGGTGCGGGTGTAGGGTGGATGGGTGTGGTATGGTGGGGTGGGAAAAACGGCCGTTGGCTAATCCAGATCGCTATATACCCACCGTAATATGTCTTGTGAAAATGGTATAATAAACGCCATGCCTTCAAAAATGATTACTGGATACAAAATCCAGTTTTATTCTGCTGATATATATGAAAATCACAGATGCCTTTTTTGCTAATAACACGCTCACAGTTGCCTTAAATGACGGTCAGATTATTCTTTTTCCTTGTGTAGGGATGAAATGGCTAATGGAAGCAACGCCTGAGCAGCAGAAAGACTTTAACATCGAATCTGATGGGTATGGTGTTTGGTGGAATGAGTTAGATGATGGTATTGCCCTACACCATATTCTTAATCCAGCCCCAATTCAAGCTACCAAAGCTCTAGTGTGACGTATGAACAAAGAACAGTGGGAAAAAGAAGTTATTGAGCCAACGCTCAAGCGGTTTGCCGAGCGGAAGGCGCGGTTTGAGACAAGTTCAGGCATTGAAATAGATCGGCTGGCGGTGCCGGCCGACGAAAACGGTGACTATGCCGCTAGGCTTGGGTATCCGGGCGAATATCCGTTCACGCGAGGGGTGCAGCCCACCATGTATCGCGGTCGTTTTTGGACGATGCGCCAATATGCTGGCTTTAGCACCGCTAAAGAGTCCAACGAACGGTACAAATTTTTGCTGGCACAGGGACAAACCGGGCTGTCGGTGGCCTTTGATTTGCCCACCCAAATTGGCTACGATTCCGATGACCCGATGGCACTGGGGGAGGTGGGCAAGGTGGGGGTGAGCATCCCCAGCCTCGACGACATGGCGGTGCTGCTGGACGGCATTCCGCTGGACAAGGTGAGCATCAGCATGACCATCAACGCCCCGGCCGCCATTTTGCTGGCGATGGTGATTGCCGTGGGCAAGCGGCAGGGTGTGCCAATGCACAAGCTGCGCGGCACCATCCAGAACGACATTTTGAAGGAGTATATCGCTCGCGGCACCTACATCTTCCCGCCCAAACCCTCGATGCGGCTGATTACCGATGTTTTTGATTTTTGCGCCCGCGAAGTGCCGAACTGGAACACCATTTCGGTGTCGGGCTACCACATTCGGGAGGCAGGCTGTACGGCCGTTCAGGAGATTGCCTTTACGCTGGCAAACGGCATTGCCTATGTGCAGGCGGCAGTGGATGCCGGGCTGGACATTGACCAGTTTGCTGACCAGATTTCCTTTTTCTTCAACAGCCACAACAACTTTTTGGAAGAGATTGCCAAATTTCGGGCGGCGCGGCGGCTGTGGGCCGACATTATGCGCCACCGTTTTGGGGCGAAAAAGCCGCAAAGCTGGCGGCTGCGTTTCCATACGCAAACGGCCGGTTCTACGCTGACCGCCCAGCAGCCGGAAAACAATGTGGTGCGAGTAGCATTGCAAGCGTTGGCGGCGGTGTTGGGCGGCACGCAAAGCCTGCACACCAATGGCCGCGACGAAGCATTGTCGCTGCCGACTGAGGACGCAGTGCAAATTGCCCTCCGCACGCAGCAAATTATTGCTTATGAAATCGGGGTGGCGGATACGATTGATCCACTGGCGGGGTCGTATTACCTTGAGCAGTTGACGGATGAGTTGGAAAGTAGGGCGCGGGCTTATATTGAGGCGATTGATGGGATGGGTGGGGCATTAACGGCCGTTGAGACCGGCTACATCCAAAACGAAATCCAGGAAGCCGCCTACCGCTATCAGCGTGGGCTGGAAGATGGCGAGGAAGTGGTGGTGGGGGTGAATCGTTTTGTGCAGGACGAAAACGTTAAAATTGACCTGATGAAGCTGAATCCCGCCATTGAAGAAGCACAGCGGGCGCGGTTGGCGGCCTTGCGGCAGCGGCGCGACAACAGCAAAGTGGCCGAACTCCGCACCCAGCTTGCCGCCGCCGCCCAAACCCGCGAAAATCTGCTGCCGCTGTTTGTTACCTGCGTGGAAAACGACATGACGTTGGGCGAAATTTGCCACACGCTGCGCGGCGTTTGGGGTGAATATCAACCGACTTTTTGAGCGTTGCCTAGATGTTATTATCGTACAGATCGGCTATTGGGAAGCATAGGTCATAATCCCCCCAGAGAAGGTCACCATATTCAACGGTAAAGTGTTGAAAACGTTGAAGGTCAAGATATTTGCGAATCTGAGGGTGATTAGAGGCCATGAAAAAAGGCGCAAAGTCAACCGTTTGCTCGACACCATTGTTAAAAAACAAGCGAATTCGATAATCACCGTCGTAAATAACTTGTTCGACAGAGATGACGGGTTTTTCCGATAATCTTTTTATCAATTTAGGCATGGTGACAATAAAGACAATCCCAATATGTTGATACTTTGTATTATAACATGAAACCAAAGTGCAGTTCCATCAAGACAGGGAGTTGAGGATGATCAAAAAAATTAGCCACATTGCGATTGTTGTTCCTGAGTTAGAGGAGTCAATGGGGTTTTGGGTGGAGGCGCTGGGGCTACCGCTGTCACACATGGAGCATGTGGCGGACCAGGGGGTAGATGTAGCGTTTTTACCGGCCGGTGAGAGCGATGTTGAACTGCTACAACCGTTAGACGGCGAGAGCGGTGTGGGACGCTATTTGCAAAAGTATGGGCCGGGGATGCACCACATTTGCTTTGAGGTGGATGATATTGAGCAAACGCTGGAACGGTTGAAGAAAGCTAACGTGCCCCTTATTAATGAAGAGCCAACCATTGGCACAGGGGGGAAAAAGATCGCTTTTATTCATCCTAAAGGGACGGGCGGAGTGCTGGTGGAACTATACGAATTGACACCAGAAGAGCCTGTGCGCCGTTTGGAGAGTTTGCTGAGTATGCCGCGCCGTTTTCAGGAATCCAGCAGCGTGTATGTGGAGGGGATTCGCTCGTTTTTGGCAAGCTGGCGGACGGAGCGGTAAACGGTTATCGGTAATCAGTAATCGGTGCGCGTTGACTGATTACCGATTACTGATAACTGATTACTGGATTGGAAAGTGAAGATGAAGTTTGACACATGGTTATTGGGGCATGATTTGCGGCAGATGCCGGGGCTTTCGCAGCAGATTGAGGCGATGGGGTTTGACGGGATGTGGACGGCGGAGGCGGGGAAGGATCCGTTTTTTCCCCTGCTGCTGGCGGCGGAGCATACGCAGAAGGTCACGTTGGGGACTTCAATTGCGACGGCGTTTCCACGCACGCCGACGATTTTGGCGCATATGGCGTGGGATTTGGCGGCGTATAGCAACGGCCGTTTTATCCTCGGTCTCGGCACACAGGTGCGGGCGCATAACGAACGCCGGTTGGGGGTGACGTGGGAAAAGCCGATTAAGCGGATGCGGGAGACAATTGAGGCGATGCACGCCATTTGGGACTGCTGGCAAAACGGCACGCCGCTGCGGTATGAGGGGGAGTTTTTTAACCTAAGCCTGATGACCCCTTTTTTTAGCGGTCAGCCGCTGACCGTGCCGCGTCCACCGGTGTATATTTCGGCTATCAATGAGCAAATGCTGAAGCTGGCGGGCAAGGTGTGCGATGGGGCGCAGTTGCACCCGTTTCATTCGCTGCGCTATTTGAAGGAGTTTGCGCTGCCGATGATTGAGGAGGGGTTGAGGGAAAACGGCCGTTTACGCACCGATTTCACCGCCAACGGCTCCGTTTTTGTCATCCCCACCGATGGGGAGGTGCCGGTGACCGACTACGAAGCCCACACCAAGGGGCAAATGGCCTACTATATGAGTACCCCGGCGTACCGGGTGGTGCTGGAAATGCACGGCTGGACGGAGGTGGGCAAACAACTGAGCATGCTGGCGCGGCAAGGGGCGTGGGACGACATGCCCAAGCTGCTGACGGATGAAATGGTGGATACCTTTGCCATCAGCGGCAAATGGAGTGAACTGCCGCAAATTGCAAAAGTGCGGTATGATGGCGTGCTGGATCGGCTTAATTTTTACCTGCCCTATAAACCGGGAGCTGATGATGCAGGCTGGGCGGCGGCGATTGCTGGCTTTAAGAGCCATTCATGATTAAGAAAATGGGACGCAGATTTACCTGTACGCGAAGCGGTTATGAAACAACATTTTCCTGGTAAAAGAGCCATCAGGTAACTTTACGTCCTTTTGATATGAGGAGAAGGATGAGCAAACAATTTAAGGCGATGGTCGTGGCGGAAACGGCCGTTAACACCTACCAACGAACCATTCAAACGCGGTCAACCGATGATTTGCCAGCCGGCGATCTGCTAATTCGCGTTCATTATTCATCGCTCAACTACAAAGACGGGCTTTCGGCCAGCGGCAACAAGGGCGTGACCCGCAACTATCCCCACACCCCCGGCATTGATGCCGCTGGGGTGGTGGTGGAAAGCAGCCACGCCGATTTTGCCCCTGGCGACGAGGTGCTGGTGATTGGCTATGACCTGGGGATGAATACCGACGGTGGGTTTGGGGAGTATATTCGCGTTCCGGCCGGCTGGGCGGTGGCGCGGCCCGAAGGGGTGTCGCTGCGTGACAGTATGATTTGGGGAACGGCCGGTTTCACGGCGGCCATGTCGGTAGAACGGCTGGTTAACCACCCCATTACCCCCGACCAGGGGGAGATTTTGGTAACGGGCGCGACGGGCGGCGTGGGTAGCGTGGCGGTGGCACTGCTGGCAAAGCTGGGCTACCGTGTGGTAGCCGCTACGGGCAAGGCGGATAAACACGACTTTTTGCGCGAGCTGGGAGCGGCGGAAGTGGTGGGGCGTGAGGTGGTGAGTGATGATGGAAAACGGCCGTTATTAAAAACCCGCTGGGCTGGTGTTGTCGACACCGTTGGCGGCACAATTCTCGTCAACGCCCTCAAGACCACCCAATACGGCGGGGCTGTCACCTGCTGCGGGCTGGTCGCCTCGCCCGCCCTCGATGCCACCGTTTTTCCCTTTATCTTGCGCGGCATCACCCTCTACGGTATTGATTCCGTGGAGTGCAACCTGGCTTACCGCGCCCACATCTGGCAAAAAATTGCCACCGACTACAAGCTGCCCAATCTGGAAATGCTGGCAACTGAACGCACGCTAGAAGAGCTTGACCCTGAAATTGACCTGATTCTAAAAGGGCAGCAATCGGGTCGTATCTTGGTTACGATGGCCTAAAATAAGCGTCAGGAAAGTAAAGTGGCTGTTGCCCTCTGGCGGCATTTGTGAATTATTGGACAAAAGCCCCTAGTTGGGTTAACATTTTTACTAGGTTGCCGGATTGTGTCTGGTAGCTGGCTCATTCAAAACACCCGTATGTAAATATAATTATCAACAGAAACCATTAATTCTTTAGGAAACTGTGTGGCTCCCTGTTGACTGATGACTGATAACTGATTCAAGGAGGTTGGTGCATGGCGACCCTTGCCCCAGATTTCAAAAATATTGCTGATGTTTTCCTGAAGCAAATTCAGGACTTCAACCCTGTTGTCGAAGCCCGCAGTGTGGGAACGGTAACGGCCGTTTATGATGGTATTGCCCTCGTTGGCGGTTTAGCTGATGTAAAAGCTGGTGAACTGGTTCAATTTGGTAATGGAACCGCTGGGTTGGCGCTTGACTTACAAGCCGAAGCGGTCGGTGTCGTTATCATGGGCGACTACGCCGACATTGAAGTTGGCAACGAAGTTCGGGCGACGGGGCGCATTGCATCCGTTCCCGTTGGGGATGCCCTGGTTGGCCGTGTAGTTGACCCGCTTGGGCAGCCACTGGATGGTAAGGGGCCGATTAACGCAACGGCCGTTATGCCCATTCAGCGCACGGCCCCCGGCGTAATCGAACGTAAAGGTGTAGACACCCCCGTTCAAACAGGTATTCTTGCCATTGACGCGATGTTCCCCATTGGTCGTGGTCAGCGTGAGTTGATCATTGGCGACCGCCAAACTGGTAAAACCGCCATTTGCCTCGATACCATCATCAACCAAAAGGGCGGGGACATGATCTGCATCTACGTTGCCATTGGGCAACGTGTGGGGCAGGTTGCCCAGGTTGTCAGCACGCTGGAAAAGTATGGGGCGATGGAATACACCACCGTGGTGGTAGCTGGTGCCTCCGACCCGGCACCGCTGCAATATTTTGCTCCTTATGCCGGTACTGCCATTGGTGAGGCATTTATGGAACAGGGCAAGGATGCTCTGGTTATTTACGACGACCTCTCCAAGCACGCTTGGGCATACCGCCAAATGTCGCTTATTCTGCGCCGCCCCCCTGGCCGTGAAGCGTATCCTGGCGACATTTTCTCCCTCCACAGCACCCTGCTCGAACGTTCCGTGCGTCTCCGCGATGAATTTGTCATCGTTGAAAAAGGGACAGACGTTGCCAGAGGAACGACAGCCGGCATTGATGGCAAGCTCTATTTTGGTAACCTAGCCGAGGAAGAACTTGAGAAAGCCATGCACGCCTTGGGTGACGAAGACAAATACGAAGTAGTCAAAGTCCCCGGCTCTGGTGGTTCTCTAACGGCACTCCCCATTATTGAAACGCTGTTGGGCGACGTGTCGGCTTATATTCCAACCAACGTTATCTCTATTACCGACGGCCAGATCTTTTTGGAGACCGACCTCTTTAATGCGGGGCAACGGCCGGCTATCAACACCGGTCTCTCCGTTTCTCGCGTCGGTAGCGCGGCACAAAAGCGAGCCATGAGTAAAGTGGCGGGTGGTTTGAAAGCCGACCTCTCCCAGTACCGTGAATTGGCTGCTTTTGCTCAATTTGGTTCGGACCTGGACGCTTCCACACAGCGGCAGCTATCTCGTGGTGAGCGTCTTATGGAGCTGTTAAAGCAGCCCCAATATGAACCCATCCGTCTGGATCATCAGGTCATGATGATTTTTGCCGGGTCTCGTGGGCATTTGGATAAGGTGCCAGTAGCAAAAGTGGATGCCTGGGTGCATGATTTCCTGCGCTATATGGACACAGCCCATCCTGAAATTGGTAAACCGATTTTGGAGAAGGGTGCCTGGACAGATAGTATTCAGGATAGCTTGCGGCAAGCGGTTGAAGATTTTAGCGCGAGCTGGTCTGCTTAGTGTAGTAAACAGTAAACAGTAATCAGTAATCAGTTTTCCACTGATTACCGATTACTGATTACCGATTACTGATTACCAACAAGGGAGTTTCTCTTGGCTACAGAACGCGAACTTAATAATCGAATCAAGAGTATCAAAAATATTTCGCAAGTCACCAGCGCATTAGCGGCCGTTTCTGCTTCAAAAGCATCGAAAGCGCAAAAGCAGGTTGAAGCAACGCGAGCTTATGCTGGCAAGGCGTTTGAAATTCTAAACAATTTGGCCTCGCAGCCTGGGGTTGGCTCTACCGGGCATCCTTTGCTAACCGTTCGCAGTGACATTAAAAGCGCAGCCCTCATTCTTATCACAGGTGATCGTGGGTTAGCTGGGGCATATAACACCAACATTGTCTCCACGGCAGAGAAGTTTCTGAGTGCCCTTCATATCCCTGTGCGTATCATTGCCATTGGCCGCAAAGGGCGCGACCTGATGGTGCGGCGTGGGTACAATGTGGTGGCCGCCTTTGATGGCCTGCCCGATTCGCCTTCCATTCTGGATGTGACGCCCATTGCTAAACTGGTCACAGATGACTATCTTAACGGCACAGTTGATGAGGTCTTTGTGGCTTACACAGATTTTATTAACTTGATTAGTCGTCGCCCAACTGTTAAACAGTTGCTACCGCTTAAGCCGCTGGATTTTGAGGGAATGGCGGTATCTGAGTATGTGGCATCGGTTGACTTAACAGGTGTGTCTGAGCGGGTTTACAGCTATGAACCAGGCCCGGCGGAACTGTTGGATGTCATCGTGCCGCGCTTCACACAGCTACAGGTTTATCAGTCGCTGCTGGAGGCTCTGGCGAGTGAACACAGTGCGCGTATGGTTGCTATGAATAACGCAACGGATAACGCGGGTGAACTAGTTGAAATATTAACCCTTGAACGGAATAAGGCACGCCAAGCGAGTATCACAAACGAAATTTTGGATATTGTCGGTGGGGCAGCGGCCTTGGCTGATGGATAGAAATTTTGGGCAAAGAGGCTGGTTGTAAAAAACGGCCGTTTTTTGCCCCTTTGGACTTGGAGGAATTATGGCTACTGGCAAAATTTCCGCCATTCGTGGCGTAGTTGTGGACGTAGAATTTTCTAAAGAAGAATTGCCGGAAATTTTCGAGGCCCTCAATGTACAAGGCCCCGACGGCAACTTGGTTCTTGAAGTGCAGCAGCATCTTGGTGGTGGCATGGTGCGTACAGTGGCAATGGGATCCACCGATGGGCTACCGCGTGGGTTGGCTGTAGAAACCACCGGTGCCCCCATCATGGTACCTGTTGGTCGCGTTACCCTAGGGCGTATCTTCGACGTAACGGGCAAGGCCATTGATGGTTACGAAACCCCCAGCGCCGATACCTATTACCCAATTCACCGTGATGCGCCCAAATTTCAGGATCAAAGCACCCAAATCGAAACCTTTGAAACCGGCATGAAGGTTATTGACCTCATCGCCCCTTTCATCAAAGGTGGTAAAACCGGCATCTATGGCGGTGCTGGAACCGGTAAAACCGTTACCATTGCTGAACTCATCCGCTCTGTGGCCCGCGAACACGAAGGCGTGTCCATTTTCGCTGGCGTGGGCGAGCGTACCCGCGAAGGCACCGACCTGTACTACGAAATGCAAGAATACGGCGTGCAAGAATCCGTGGCAATGGTCTTTGGGCAGATGAACGAAACACCCGGCGTGCGTTTGCGCGTGGCGTTGACCGGTCTAGCCATGGCCGAATATTTCCGCGATGAAGGGCGTGACGTGCTGCTCTTCATTGACAACATCTTCCGCTACGTATTGGCAGGTTCAGAAATGTCAGCACTGCTGGGTCGTATGCCTAGCGCGGTGGGGTATCAACCAACCCTGGCTTCCGAGATGGGTGCCCTGCAAGAGCGCATTACCTCGACCAAGAAAGGGTCAATCACTTCCCTGCAAGCCATTTACGTGCCGGCCGACGACTACTCCGACCCGGCTCCTGTAGCAACCTTTGCCCACATTGACGCCAGCTTGACACTGGATCGCGGCGTGTTTGCCAAAGGTATCTTCCCCGCTGTAGACCCGCTGTCGTCCTCCAGCCGCGCTTTGCAGCCCGATGTGGTGGGTGAAGAACATTACCGCACCGCCCGCGAGGTCAAGCAGGTGCTGCAAACCTATAAAGATTTGCAGGACATCATTGCCATTTTGGGTATTGATGAATTGAGTGAAGACCAGAAACTGCTCGTGGCACGGGCACGTAAAATTGAGCGCTTCCTAGGTCAACCCATGTTTGTGGCTGAGAAATTCCACGGCTTACAAGGGCAATACGTTCCGACTAAAGAAACGGTACGCGGTTTCCGCGAAATTTTAGACGGCAAGCATGATGATTTGCCGGAGCAAGCGTTCTACATGGTTGGGACGATTGACCATGCGGTAGAGAAAGCAGCTCGGCTTCGTGCGGCTGCGTAGCTATCAGTAATCAGTGTGCAGTAATTAGTAATCGGTCATTATCAAGCACTGATTACTGATTACTGACTACCGATTACCGACAACTGGACAAAATCATGCCAATGCAATGTGATATTGTCACACAAGAACGATCCGTTTTTAGTGGGCAGGTAAAATCTGTTAGCCTACCCGGCACCGAAGGGCGTATGGGGATTTTGCCAAACCACTCCGCGCTACTGACCACGCTGGGCTATGGCGAGGTTATGATACGCCCAACGGACAGCGACCAAGAGCTATACTTTGCTATCGGTGGTGGCTTTGCCGAAGTGCAGCCAGACAAAATTATCGTTCTTGCAGATTCAGCTGAACATGCCGACGAGATTGATTTGGTGCGGGCTGAGCAAGCCCGCGCACGAGCCGAGCAATTTATGAAGGAAGGTGTACCAGAAGACCCAGAACGGTATGCCCAAATTCAGGCTTCGCTGCGTCGGGCGCAGATTCGGATTGACGTGAGTCGCCGTCGCGGTCATCGCCGGGCCATGCCGGGCATGAGCGTGCCGGAATACGAAGAACATAACAACTAACTGTGGCACTTTTTACTCCCCATATCGCCATTGATTTGGGCACGGTAAGCGTTCTGGTACATGAAGGGCGCGGCGTGGTGCTGCAAGAACCGTCGGTGGTTGCGATTCGTGAAGATGGCAACAAGACGGTGATTGTGGAGGTTGGCCGTGCGGCGCGTGAAATGTACGGGCGCACACCGGACGAGATTGAGGTGATGCGTCCGCTGCGTGATGGGGTAATTGCTGATTACTTTGTGACGCAGGGGATGCTGGAGTATTTTATTGGAAAAGTAACCGGCCGGTTTCATTTACGCCGGCCGGTTGTAATGATTAGCGTGCCGTACGGTGTAACCAGCGTGGAGCGCCGGGCGGTGCGCGAGGCAGCGTTGGCAGCCGGAGCGCGGGAAGTGCATCTGATCCCGGAACCGCTGGCGGCGGCAATTGGGGCAGGGCTGCCAGTTGGCACACCCACAGGCAATATGGTTGTGGATATGGGTGGTGGCTCCACAGAAGCAGCCGTTGTCTCGATGAACGGCATTGTGTGCGCCGAATCGGTGCGTGTGGGTGGCGTGCGGCTGGACGAGGCGATTATCGCCTATATTCGCAAGAAATATAATTTGGTGGTGGGCGAACCGACGGCCGAAGCGATAAAAATTAAAATCGGGTCCGCTGTGCCACTAGATGAACGGCTGGACATGCAGGTGCAAGGGCGGGATCAAGTGGCTGGCTTACCCAAAACGATTACGATTACTTCGGATGAGGTCGTGGAGGCAATTAGCGAGCCGTTGGCAGCAATTGTCAATGTGGTACGCACGGTGCTAGCAAAAACGCCGCCAGAGTTGGCCTCGGACATTATTGATCGGGGCATGGCTTTGACAGGTGGCGGAGCATTACTGCGGGAAATTGATGTGCTTTTGACGCAGGAAACGGGGGTTCCGGCTTATGTGGCGGATAACCCAATTGCGTGTACAGCTTTGGGCGCAGGGAAAGCACTAGCTGAACTGCCTATTTTGCAGCGAAGCATTCCTGACCTGTAGTAGCAGTGATCACCCTAATAAGTTACGGCCCCGGTATGCTGCTGCATCGGGGTTTTTTGTTTTTAGAGGTAGTAGGTCATGCGCTGAAGCTGAATGACAGGGTCGCTGTAGCTAACCTGCACACCTTCAGGGACGGTGAGGTGGATGGGTGCATAGCTAAGCAGAGCTTTCACCCCAGCATTGACCAGGCGATCCGTCATTGGCTGCGCGACGTGGGGTGGAATTGCCAGAATTGCGACTTTGATTTGCTTGTGCTTGATGATTTTTTCGAGATCGGTGTCTGGCTGAACAATGAGTTCGCCCATTTTTTCCCCCACTTTCTGAGGGTCGTTATCGAAAATACAGGCAATGCGGAAGCCGCGATCTAGGAATCCGTTGTAATGGGCGAGGGCGTGGCCTAGAAAGCCTGCCCCAACAACGGCAACATCCCATTCGGAAGAGAGGCGAAGGATGTCGGAGAGCTGCTCGGTGAGATAGCCGATATGATAACCCGTGCCTTGCTTGCCAAATTCACCGAAATGAGAAAGGTCTTTGCGAATTTGGGCGGAGCTAATACCCAAGCGATGACCTAGCTCGTGGGAGGAGGTTGTTTTTTGTTTTCCCTCTTCGGCGAGTCGGGTAAGCTCTCGTAAATAGATGGGCAAACGCCCGATCACAATGTCTGGAATGTCGGTAGCCACGGTTTTGTCCTCATTTTCGCGCTCTTTGCACCTTTCGTGTAAGATTTCACAATGATAGCAGAATGTTTAGTTGCCGCAAACAGGGAGCGTTTGCGGTGGGTTTGAGGCGTGTTTATGCATGTTGCAATCAATGGTTTTTTTTGGCAACGGCCGTTTACCGGTTCGGGTCAATATACTCGGCAGCTTGTTTATCATTTGAATCGGCTGGTAAGTGATGTGGATGTGACGCTGGTGCTGCCAAAAACGGCCGTTTTGCCCGACGACATCCCCCCCAGCGTGCGCGTAAAGCAGGTAGACATGCGGCCAGGCCATGTGGGCAAGGTGTTGTTTGAACAGCTTCAATTCCCCCGCGCCTGTGCCGAAATCGGAGCCGACATTGCCCATGTGCCTTATTGGGGCGGCCCGCTGCGCTCACCCGTGCCGCTGGTGGTGACGGTGCATGATTTGACCACGCTGCTGGTGCCAGAATATCGGCGCGGCTTTAAGCAGCGGCTGTATAACGCCCTGGTAAGTGCCAGCGCACGGGGGGCAAGCCACATCATTACGGATTCGTTTTCCAGCAAGTTGGATATTGTCGATCATTTAAGGATTGCGGAGGAGCGAGTAACGGCCGTTTATCTCGGCGTTAGTTCCCACTTTTCTCCCAAAGGCAACGATCTGCTGGAAATGGCCGTGCTGCGTAAATACGACCTGCCCGATTTTTACATTTTGTATTTGGGCGGCTACGAACTTCACAAAAACGTCATCAACCTGCTCCACGCCTATACCTACGTGGCGCAGGCGTTGGGCGAAGATTATCCGCTGGTGTTGGCTGGGAAAAAACCGGCCGGCCCCTCCCCCACCTTTCCCGATTACGACGACTACATTCGGCGGTCAAATTTGCAGGATGTGGTGCGCTGGGTGGGATATGTGGATGAAGAGGACAAACCAGTGCTTTATCGCAATGCCGAAACGTTTGTCTTTCCCAGCCGCTATGAAGGGTTTGGGCTGCCGCCGCTAGAGGCAATGGCATGCGGCACGCCCGTTGTTACCAGCGACAGCAGTTCGCTGCCGGAGGTGGTGGGAGATGCGGCCTTTGCCATTGACCCGGACGGGGTGCGGGAAATGGCGGGGGCGATGATTGCGACGGTGATTCAGGAGAATCTGGCGGCTGAGCTGCGGCAGAAAGGTCCAACACAAGCAGCCAAGTTTTCTTGGGAGACGACAGCCACAGAAACGGCGTTGATTTACGAGCGTTGCTTTACCTCTGCGGCGTAAGGTGTTACAATGCCGCTCGAATTCTCCTACCGTTAGGGATCGTTTGTATGCAACTTGATCATGAACTAGAAACGGCCGTTTTCCAGGCTATTCAAACTGCCCAGAAAGCAGGCGACCTTCCATCGTTTGACATCCCAGAGCTAAAAATCGAGCGTCCCCGTGAAGCAAGCCACGGTGACTACGCTTCTCCAGTAGCTCTCGGTTTAGCTCGTTTGGCACGCATGGCACCGCTCAAAATTGCCCAGGCCATTGCCACCCACATGCCCACCCTCGACTATTTGGGTTCTGTTGAGGTCGCGCCCCCTGGCTTTATCAACTTCCGTCTGGCGGCACCCTGGCTACAGCAGCACGTTAATACCATCATTGCCGAGGGGCAAAATTACGGCCGTATACACCTGGGCGACGGCAAAAAAGCCCAAATCGAATGCGTCAGTGCCAACCCCACCGGCCCCATCCACATCGGCCGGACACGGGGTGGCGTAATGGGCGACACACTTGCCCGCGCCATGCGGCTGGCCGGCTATGAAACCGTTCTCGAATATTATTACAACGATGCTGGTCGCCAAGTCACCATGCTGGGTGAATCCACCAAGCTTCGCTACCTCCAGCTTTTAGGCCAGGATATTACGCTGGAAAAAGATCACTACAAAGGCGACTACATCATTGACATTGCCCGTGAGTTGCTAGAACAGCATGGCGATACGCTGCAAGAACAGTCGGCCGAATTTTTTGGCGACTACGCCAAAGAGCGCATTGCCCAATCACAAAAAGAGACGCTGCGCCGCATCAACATCGTTTTTGACGTTTACTACCGCGAACAAAGCCTGTATGAAACCGGCAAAGTTTGGGAAGCCCTGGAAGCATTGCAGGAAAAGGGGTATGTCTATAAAAAAGATGGAGCGCAATGGTTCAAAACAACGGAGTTTGGCGACGAAAAAGACCGCGTGCTGGTCAAGTCCACCGGCGAACCCACTTACCGGATGCCCGATATTGCCTACCATTGGGATAAAGCCCAGCGCGGTTTTGACCTCGTGGTAGATTTGTTTGGCCCTGATCACCACGCCACTGCCCCCCAGGTACTCATGGGGGTTCGCGCTCTCGGCTACCCCACTGACTTCGTCCGCACTATTTTGCACCAAATCATTACCATTATTCGTGATGGCATAGAGGTAAAAATGAGTACCCGCGCGGGTACCTTTGTGGCCCTTGACGACGTGCTGGACGAAGTTGGGGCAGACCCCATTCGCTACTTCATGATTTCCCGCTCCGGCAACAGCCCCATTGACTTTGATTTGAACTTGGCACTGGAAAAATCGGATAAAAACCCCGTCTACTACATTCAAAACGCCCATGTGCGCTGCGCGGGTATTTTCCGCAAATGGGAGGAGGAAGGGCTAGACCCAGATGCCGATGCAACGGCCGATTTGTCGCTCCTCACCCATGAAAACGAGCTGGCCTTTATCCGCAAGGCATTGGAACTGCCGGAGCTGGTCGAGCTAATGGTGACGACCTTTGAGCCACACCATATTACGTTTTATTCTTATGAGTTAGCGGCCGTTTTTCACAAAGCCTATGAAACCTGCCGCGTCCTCCATTCAGAAGTACCGGAACCACTGCGCCTGGCTCGCCTACGCTTTTACCGCGCCGCCAAGCAGCTCTTTGCCCACGTCCTCGATCTAATGGGCATGAGCGCCCCCGAAGTGATGTAGATTTTATAGTGTAGGAACCCGTGGAGAGATAAAGAAAGCCAATGAGTATCAAAGCAGATTCCTGGATTCGCCGTATGGCACAAGAACACGGCATGATCGAGCCATTTGTTGATGGACAAGTACGCGAAGGAGTGATTTCCTACGGCCTGTCATCCTACGGCTACGATATTCGCGTCAGCGACGAATTCAAAATCTTTACCAACGTCCATTCCGCAATCGTAGACCCCAAAAACTTTAACCCACAATCCTTCATTGACTACAAAGGTGACGTTTGCATCATACCGCCCAACTCTTTCGTCCTTGCCCAAACCGTTGAATACTTCCGTATTCCCCGCGATGTCCTCACAATTTGTGTCGGAAAATCCACGTATGCGCGTTGCGGACTGATTGTCAATGTGACACCATTCGAGCCACAGTGGGAAGGCTTTGTGACGCTGGAAATTTCTAATACTACGCCATTACCAGCACGAGTATATGCCAATGAGGGTATTGCCCAGGTGCTGTTTTTTCAATCGGATGAGGTCTGTGAAGTCTCTTATGCAGATCGAAAAGGGAAGTATCAAAATCAGCAGAGTATTGTTTTGCCACGCATTTAACAACTAAAACAAAAGGCCTATTTTTCGTTGGCATATTTTTTGTTGATGGTATAATTCCATCATCCCTCGGGCGCTTAGCTCAGTTGGTTAGAGCACTTCGTTTACACCGAAGGGGTCGGGGGTTCGAGTCCCTCAGCGCCCATGTCAACTTTCTTGATATCCCTTTTGTTTTTGATATAATGCGTTTGTGATAAAAAGTACAACTTAGACCAACTAAGTTGTGTTTCTATTGTTAAGCAATTTGCATTTTTTGAAGCAGGAGAAGAGCCCAAATGGCAAGTCAAGCAGCAGATGCAAGTACGGTCGGAAGCGGCATGAGCCGACGCGAGTTCCTATACTATATTTGGGGCGCGTCCATGGCTTTGTTTGCCGCTCAAAGTGCCGGCCTTTTGGTGTGGTTCCTCATACCGCGTTTTCGTGAGGGTGAGTTTGGTGGTACGTTTACAGTCTCAATTGACGATCTGCCATCAGTGAACAGTGAACCGGCTAATTTCCCAGACGGCCGTTTTTGGCTTTCAAATCTTGATACAACTCAGCCTAACGAGTTGATGTACCAAGCCAATGATGAACCCAATCCCATTCAAGGTGTTGTCGCCATTTACAAGGTATGCACACATCTTGGCTGTATTTACTCATGGACACCCACCAACAACCGTTTTGAGTGCCCATGCCACGGGTCTAAATATCGCCTGGATGGGCGACGGGTTGAATCACCAGCTCCCCGTACATTAGATCGCTTCCGGTTAGCTGCAGTGGATGATGCTGGGAATGTTTTGGCCGAAGCCGAAGTCGTAGATGATTTTATTGCCCCATTGTCCTTACCGGCAGGTACAACTGGCATTCGGGTTGACACAGGTTTCCGCAAAAAAGGCCCCAGCCAAGAGTTGTTGTGCAGCTTCTTTGGCAATTGCCCATAAACTTGTAGCAAGCATTTACCGTTCGAACGATAAGGATCAAGGAGTAGAAGAGAATGGCTACCATTTTTGAGCAAATTCAAGAAATGGGCATTAAGCAAACTGTCATCACCAAACTAGATGAGACGGTAGAACGTCTCACGGTGGGGATGAATATCAACGATATTCGGTCGGCCTTGCGCGGCGACGAACCCCGTCGCCCAAACCCCCGGTTGCGTCCTCACGCTGACAGTTTCTGGTTCCACATTCGCCCCAGCTTTTACCATACAGAAGTCACACACATTTACCCCACCTTCCGTTTAGGGTGGCTTTCAACCTTCATGTTTGTATGGGAAACCATTACAGGTATTATCTTGATGGTTTTCTACACACCCAGCCCGTTGGTTGCCTATTCCAACATGTGGAACATCCTTGGCAACGTCCCGTTGGGGCAACTCATGCGTAATATGCACCGCTTGGGTGCTGAAGTAATGGTGCTTGTCGTGGCACTCCATATGCTACGAACGTATATAACGGGTAGCTATAAGAAGCCACGCCAGTTTACCTGGGCGACAGGTGTCATTTTGCTGTTATTCACAGCACTGCTCAGCTTTAGTGGCTACCTGTTGCCCTGGGATCAGCTATCTTACTGGGCTTTGACAGTGTTCCTCAGTGGTGCTGAAGCTGCCCCAACTCCCCCTGGTATTGACCCTGACGTGTTTAATGGCAACGTGTTGCTTATTGCTCAAGGTGGGCCTGCGCTAGGTGCTGGTGGTTTGCTGCGCTGGTATCTACTCCATGTGCTGCTGCTGCCGCTGCTGACCGGTATTTTCTTCTTTGTACATTATTACAAGGTTGTTCTTTATGGCATTTCATTGCCACCGGGACGCGAAGAAATTGGGGAAGATACAGCCAAGCGTGTACCGCGCAATGAGCGCACCTATTTTACACCCGATATTGCAACAAACGAGCTGATGTGGAGTGCCCTGACAACGTTATTCCTGGTAGCCGGTTCACTTTGGCTGTGGGATGCGCCGTTGGAAACCCATGCAGATCCGGTTGTAACACCGCTTCACGTAGTCGCACCGTGGTATCTCTCTTGGTCGCAGGGGTGGCTAAAGTTAGCCGATAAGACATTGGTTATTGGGTTTATCCCCCTGCTCTTGGTCGCCTTTATCGTAATGCCTTACTTTGAAGTGGGCAAGAGCCGCCGTTATGCTGACCGTCGCATTGCCCTGACAGTTGCGGCGCTATTCTTCACCTTTATGCTGGTATCTAACTGGATGGGTTCGCCAGAGTTCCGTGTAAACAGTTCGCCTGACCGTGAAGTCAGTATTGAGTTGCTGCCGGAGGAAGGAACCAGTGCCATGTTAGGTGTGCCTTATGATTTGATGCCAGAAGGAACCTATCTACCGGGTCAGCCTATTAGCGGCAATCCACATCTAACCTATGCGCTGGAAGAGTTCCAAGCGGCCATGTACCGGCACAGCTGTACGTTAACGGGCAACTCAACCTGGTATGAATGTGTGTTTGATGAAAGCACACCCATTGAAACGCGAAAATATTCTAATCACTTCTCGGATGATGTGATGCCCGACCCGACGGCACAGTTGGTTGTGGAAGAAATTCAGCCTGGACTGAAGAAGCTAACGTTGAAATATAAGGCTGTTAGCCCGGCGAACCCCGAAGAATTTCTCATTGATGCTGAATGGGTAAAGTACCGCCATGCAGACTCGAATTATGAGACTGAATGCCGGTTTGCAAACAAATCCTGTTAGGCAGTTGGCAGTGAGGAAGAGGATACAGAGAACATGCAAGTAAAAATTGTTATCGGAACCGTTGCTTTTATGCTAACGATGATGATCCTGGGGTTTGCCGTCTTACGCGAACCGGCTCGTTTGTCACAATATACTGACGCAGCGAAAGGGCGTTCAATTGAAGCAGGTGCCCACATTTTCGAGAACAACTGCGCGACGTGTCATGGTGTAGATGGTGATGCCACAGAGTGCTATAACTCGGCTGGTGAACAGGTTGGTTGCCAGGGCTTGCCCCTGAACAATTATGATCTCTTGTGCGGCGATCCAACCTATCGGATGGGCACCCTAAATTGGGCAGGCACAAAGGAAGATTTTGTTAAGACAACAATTTCGGCCGGTCGTTTCGGGACAGTCATGCCTGTATGGTCAGAAGAGTTTGGTGGGCCAATGCGGCCTGACCAGGTTCAAAATGTGACCGACTTTGTGCTGAACTGGGAAAGCGAAGACCTGTGTGCCAATGAGCCAGTGCGCTACGCTTGGCCGGAAGCTGCTGCTGATTACTTAGCATCGGCCGATGGTTCTGCTGGTGATGCGACCAACGGTGCGGAACTATATGTGACGTATGGGTGCTCTGGTTGCCACGGCGATACGGCTCTTGAGGGTTCAAATGCTGTTGGGCCGTGGTTGGGCGACATTGCCGATGTGGGCAATACACGGGTTGATGGTTTGGATGCGGCTGGGTATGTTTATCAATCCATTCTAGACCCCAATGCATTCATTGTACCTGATTGTCCGACTGGCCCTTGTGCCAGCCCCAGCGCGATGCCTGGCACGTTTGCGGCACGGATTGGGAGTAATCCGACCGATATGGCTGATTTGCTGGCATTCTTGCTTGGTAATTAGCTCGCTTGATCACATGAAATTGAAGAAGCCCGACCAAATTGGTCGGGCTTTTTTATTTCTTGAGGGACGTGCCACATTGACGACAGAAAACATCGGATGGTTGGGTCGGTGTGCCGCAGTTATGGCAGAATTTTTGCCGTGCTTTCGTTTGACGAACAGGCTTGGGTTTGCGCCTGGGCTGGTTTTGTAACCGCCGACCGTAATAATAGCCAATGTACAAAAGGACAAACAGGGCACTGACTCCGGCAAGGAGAAAGTAGGTATTGGGGAGAGCAGAAGTGGTTGGCTCCACAATATCGGCAGCAACGGGGGAGGCTGTGGCCTCTACAGTCAGCCGGGGCGTTGTCATGGTGTAACGAATTTGAACGGTAAAGGGTGTGTTGGGAAGAATGGCAGAGCTGGCAAGCGTATGATATAGCAAATTATCGCTATGGGTGCTGCTGTTAACGGCCGTTGGTTCTATCGTTATCTCATCGGCGGCAGCAGGCTGCTGCACCGTAACGGCCGTTTGTTGCACCGACAGCGGAGATTGCCATTGAAAGGTAAAGGAACGGCCGTTTCCCTCGCTGGTATAGGGCACATAATACTCCACCCGGAAACGCGGGTCAGGTGTCGTCAAGGTCAGGGTGTCGGCTCGCTGCTGATAGTTGATGTCATCATTCATCACATCACCGCTGTCAATGCGAGCCACGGCATTTAACCGGGCAGATGGCGGCAGCGGCAGGACGACGGTAGCCGGGAGAACGGTGTCATCGGGCAACGTGCCGGTTAGTAACACAAGCACCCCCGGCTGGTCATAATCAGGCCAGAGTTCGATGCTGAGAAAATTAACGGCCGTTGCTTCGCTTTGCGCATAACTGGCCGTTGTCCACAAAAGCAGAGTACAAAGAAGGAGCCAAAAACTTTTTTTACGCATGACCACGCAGCCGAATTCGGTTTTGCCGACAGTGTGGGCATTCGAGTTCGGTATAATCACGACCGCAGGTGCGGCAAGTGCGAACATTGACAGGACGGTCATCGGAGAGAGAACCAAGCGCCAACACCAGGTTTTCCCCGCTGTGGCGGCTTAGCCAACTGCTCAAATCGTGCTCGCCAACGTGCCAACGGCCGTTTGCGTCCTGATGCAGTTGCCCCTCCATCACATCCAATTCAATTTCACGAGCCGATTTTGCCAATTTGTAAATGGCAGCCCGTCTCATAGCAGACATAACTCATCCCTTTTCAGTTCTATGGGTTCACGGGAGCGACCCGACAAATCCAAAAGAACCTGATTTTCTTGCTTACGCTTCCACTGTGGCCTATTATACCGCAGATAGCAACACACCAAGCAGTCTCTCAACGAGGCTGCTGTGAGGGGTTTTTATGAGCGAAGGGATTGAAAAACTACAGCGGGATGTGGAGATTTTGGCAACTATGGCGAATGAGATGGAGGAGTATTTGCGGAGTGATGTGTTGTTTTGGCATATTATGGATGCCACCATGCCGCGCCTGACGCTGGGTGGCTATTTGATGCGGCAGCATCGGCTGTTGGCGCTGGAGGATTTGCTGGATGAGGCAACGCGGGGGGGGCTGGAAACGGCCGTTATTCAATACAATCAGGCACTCGTTGAAAAAATTGTCCGGCTGGAGCAAAAAATACACCGTGAGCTAGAAGCCCGGCTGCGCCAATGGAGCGAATATTTGCGTGATCTAAGCAAAGACAAACGGGCTGCCAATTACGCCGCAATGGTCGAGACACGCGCCATGATTGAAGCATTGGTGGGACAACTGGAGCTACCACCCTATCAGCTAGATACACGAGTACCGCAGCAAATTGTCTTGCTAGACAACAACCTGCGCCGCTATTGGCACCGAGGCGACTTTATTTGGCCGCCAGAATGGCAGCCAGCTTATCCTGAATCCGTCTACTGGTGGCTCTATGGTACGCCAGGATAAAAAAAAGCCCCGGTCATGATGCCGGGGCTTTTCTTTTCAGTTTATTGGCCTTTAATGGCTGTCCATGCCTCATCGTAAAGGAAAACAGCATCGCCGACTTCTGTCAACCAATATAGCTTGGCCTGAACATCTTCTGGCGGGTAAATACTGGGGTCATTCAGGATTTCTTCCACAATATAAGCCTTGGCGGCTTCGTTGGGGCTAGCGTAATAGGTGAAATTGGTGATGGCGGCACCATTTGCAGCATCGAGCAAGTAGTTGATGAAATGAACGGCCGTTTCTTGTTTCTGGCTTGAGGCCGTAATACAAATGTTATCCAACCACTTGACTGCCCCCTCTTCAGGAATCGTATAGGCCCACTCACTTTCCCCGGTCGCATCATCGTAGGTAGACCAGTAAGCGTTGGCAGCGTCACCACTCCAACTGTGAGAAATAACAACCTCACCAGCAATCAGCAGCGTGTCGTCATAATCTTCGCTATTAAAGGTCTTGTAATACGGCTTGGCCTTGATTACCACGTCACGCGCTTGGGCAATCTCATCCGGGTTTTGGCTGTTGCCCTCATACCCCAAATAAACCAGCGCCGCTGCCATTAGCTCACGGGGGTCGTTGAGGACGTTAATCCCGTCGCCAGCATAGTTTTCCAGCAAGGCGGGGTCAAAAAGATAGGCCCAACTGTTAGGCGGGTTATCCACAAAGTATGGTTCGGTCGGATGGTAGGCAATCCCACTGGTACCCCACTGATACGGGACGCAATGTTTATTGCCTGGGTCAAATGGGGCGTTTTTGAACTCATCGCCGATGTTGGCAAAGTTGGGGATTTGTGCTGTATCAATTTCAGCCAGCAGCCCCAGCTCAATCATTTGGGAGACCATGTAATCTGAGGGGACAATGACATCATAGCCAGTAGCACCGGCCTGCAATTTTGCCAACAGGTCTTCGTTTGAGGCAAACGTGTCATAGAGAATGTGAACGCCGTACTCTTCTTCATAGGCAGTCAGCAGTTCTTCATCAATGTAGTCGGCCCAGTTATAAACACTGAGTTCATCGGCAAGTTGGGGGCCTGCTTCGGAAACGGCCGTTTCTTCCGTCACCTCACCCCCCGTGTCCGCTGCTGCTTCACTAGCCGTTTCCGGCTCCGAAGCGGCCGGCCCACCAGCCGGGCCACCCCCGCAGGCAGCAAGCAACACAATTAATACAAACAACAAAATTGGGTACAGTATTTTCTTCATTCTTTTCCTCCAAAAAATAACAACAACTCGACATCTACCGGCGCTGAAGCACCAGCGAAATAACAACCAGAAGTGTCGAACCCAAAAACATCAGCGTTGAAACGGCGTTCACTTCTGGTGTAACACCAAATTTAATCATTGAATACACACGCACAGGCAGCGTTGTGGAGCCAGGCCCCGCCACAAAAAAAGTGATCACAAAATCGTCCAGCGACAGGGTAAAGGCCAGCAGTGCCCCCGAAACAATCCCCGGTGTTAACAAGGGCAGCGTAATGCGGCGAAACGTCAGCCACTCGTTGGCACCTAAATCAGCCGCTGCCTCCTCCAGCCTGCGATCCATGTCAGCCAACCGTGCCCGCACCACCACCGCGACAAACGAGATATTGAAGGCCACATGGGCAATGAGGATGGTATAGCGGCTCAGGGGAATGTTCAGAATGACAAAGAACAGCAAGGTTGAAAGTGCCATCACAATGTCGGGAATAATGATAGGCAGATAGAGAACAGCATCGTAAGTAAGCTTGCCCCAGAAGCGGAAGCGTTCCAACACAATGGCTGCCAGCGTGCCTAAGATGGTGCTAAGGATGGTTGACCAAAAAGCAACCCACAGGCTCACTTGCAAGGAGTTAAGCAGGGCGGCATCTTTGAACAGCTCCTGGTACCAGTTCAAGCTAAAACCTGTCCACACGCCAACGATTTTGTTCTCGTTGAAAGAGTAGATGATCAGGATCAAGATGGGCAGGTAGAGAAAAACAAAGATACCGATAGACAGCCAGGTGAGGATGCGTTTGTTAAAGGCGGCTCGTAGTTCGTCACGGGTGAGGCGACGGGATGTTGGCCGCGAGCCAGGTGGATTTACGGTTGCGGTAGTCATAGATAGAGTCCTCCAGGCTAAACGGCCGTTTCGCTCTGATTCAACGTGCGGAAATACAGTAGCGTCGCCATCAGCATAATAAACAACATGATGAACCCAATGGCCGAGCCAAAAGGCCAGTCACGCACCGTCATAAACTGCTGCTGCAACAAATTACCCAGCAGAGCCACTTTCGCCCCGCCCAGCAGGTCAGGCGTCACATAAGCCCCCAGCGACGGAATAAACACAATAATCGAACCCGCCACAATCCCCGGCATACTTAGCGGCAGCAAAATGCGTACCGTACTGTACCACGCATTGGCTCCCAGATCAGCCGCCGCTTCCAGCAGCGACCAATCCAGCTTTTCCAGGTTGCTGTAAAGCGGCAGCACCATCAGCGGGAAATAACCATAAAGCAATCCTACCATGACGGCCGGCTGATTAAACAACAGCGGCAGCGTATGATCCGTAATTTGCGCCAGCCAGGCAAAAAAAGCCGAGTTACCAGACAGTGCCACCGCCTGCTCGTGCAGCGTAATCGTCCAAAAATTATTGATTAGCCCCGAATCACGCAGCAACAGCATCCAGGCATACGTTCGCACCAAAAAGTTTGTCCAGAACGGAATCATGACTAAAAAGACAAGCGAATTTCGATACCGTTCTTCCTGGCGGGCAATCCAGTAGGCAAAGGGATAGGCAATGATCAGGCAAGCCAGCATATTAAACGTTGCCAACAAAACCGAGCGCCAAAAGATGCGTAAGTAAATAAACTCGCCGCCAACCCGACTGAAAAAACGCACATAATCATCAAAATAGCCCCCAATACCACCCAAGCTAAAAGGGGGGTAGCTCACAGTGCCAAGCCGCGACCGCTCCCCCAGGCTCACAACCAGCACAATCAGCATGGGAGCCACAAAAAAGACGGCCAGCCAAAAGCCCGCCGGATAGGCAATACTCCAGGCCGCGTAACGCAGCTCCAAAATGAGCAGCATACCCGCTAAACCAACAACAATCATGGCACCAACAAATTCCCGCGTAAGCCAAAAATAAGCCACAGCCAAGATAATTGCCACAATGCCACGCCCAATGCCTAACTTGCGAGCCGCTTCAACTTTACGCAGTAGCCCAAGCCCCACTACCAAATCCACGACTAGGAAACCGCCATAGATCAAATAAGCCATAATGGCAGGCCATTGAGACAAAGCTAACTCTGATGCAAAAGCAGTCCAGTTAATGCTGCCAAATGTAACCCAGCGAAACAGCATAAATGCCCACAAAGTGCTGTGAAACAGCGAGAGATAACCAGCAAGCTGGCTCATTGGGTCAATGCCAGCTTCCATCAGTATCTCTTTTTTGTCTAGTTGGGCATCGGTTGTGCTTACGGTTGTCATTATGTTCTCCTCCTTAACCCACAATCCACAACAAACTTACTCGGTTAAAATTTGGGCATTTTCGGCGTCCCACTGTACGGCGACTTTGTCACCAACCTTGAAGGTGGTATCATAGCGGGCACCCAAATTTTGTACGCGCACAAAGATGCTGGCGTTATCAACCAAATGAATCCGGTAGCGAGTATCTGTACCAATGTAGATCGCTTCTTGCACTTCACCCGTCAGGGTTACCTTATTTTTGCCATTGGTTTTGGTTTGACCAGGAGCGGCTAAGCTGACTTTTTCGGGGCGAATAGCCAGGGTTGCTTTTTGCCCTTCACGCAAAGAACGGCCGTCTGCCGTTCCCAACATCTTCACCCCTCCCACCGCCAGCGTCGTCAAACCGTTAACCCCGGCCACCGTGCCATTGATAAAGTTTGTTTCCCCAATAAAGTCAGCCACAAAGCGGTTAGCCGGATGTTCATAAATGTCACGCGGTGCCCCCACCTGCTGTACCAACCCATTGCTCATCACCGCAATCCGGTCTGACATGGTAAGTGCCTCTTCCTGGTCATGAGTCACATAGATAAATGTAATGCCCACCTCAGATTGAATCTGCTTTAGCTCCAACTGCATCGCCTTCCGCAGCTTCAAATCCAGTGCTCCCAATGGCTCATCCAGCAGCAGCACTTCGGGCTTGTTGACCAACGCTCGCGCCAGCGCCACCCGCTGCTGCTGCCCACCAGAAAGTTGTCGCGGCCGGCGATTGCTCATTTGTGGAAGCTGTACCAGTTCCAGCGCTTCGGTAACGCGCTTGGTAATCTCTGCCTTAGCTACCTTCTTCATTTCCAACCCAAAGGCAACATTTTGCGCCACGGTCATGTGGGGGAAAAGGGCATAGCTTTGAAAAACGGTATTGACGGGGCGTTTATAGGGGGGTATGCCAGCGACTGGCTGTCCATGAATATAGATTTCACCTTCGCTTGGCTGTTCAAACCCCGCAATCATCCGCAAGGTTGTTGTTTTACCACAGCCACTTGGCCCCAAAAGAGAGAAAAACTCACCATCTTGAATGCCTAGTGAAATATCATCTACAGCTTTGACAGAGCCAAACTGTTTGGTCACATTTTGTAAATCAACAGCAAGTTGTTGTGCCACGTTTATCTCCTTTAGGAGTATCGGGATCTATGCAAGAGCTGGTGGATTAACGCTCTCGCGCAAGAGCTTATCTAACAGAGCCGATTTGTCAAGAAATCGCTTTCAAATTTTCCGGTGTTGCCAAGACGGGTGCATCTTGCGCCATTTTATAGGTATGCAAGATAAACGAAGTTTGTGTGCGCTGTACGCCAGGAATTTGTAGCAAGGTGTCGCGAATAAAGGAGGCCAAATGGGCACGATCACGACAAAGTACCTCCACCAAGAGATCAAATTCACCTGAAACCATGATCAAGTAGCTTACTTCAGGCAACTTTACAATTTGATCCGCAGCTTGCCCAAGCAGAGGAGGATGAATGGAGACCCCAATCATCGCGGGGGCTTCATAACCTGCCTGGTGCGGGTTAACCAGCCCAATGATTTGGACTGCTTGCGTTTCTAAGAGCCGCGCCACCCGATTCCGCACAGTTCCCTCGGTAATGTTGAGGTCTTTGGCGATTTTGGTGAATGGTTTACGGCCGTCTTTTTGCAAATGAGCCAGAATTGCACGGTCAAGTTTGTCCATTAAACAGTGTTGCTATCTTCAATTTGCTTGCCTAAGATTCCGATTATCGAAAATCTAGCCAATTTTATTACGAATATCGCAGCAGGGCAATTTATTAGCACTGGTACGGTGTGGGCTTATGGGAATACGTGGTGCGTGATGCGCGGTACGTTTTTACGCACCACGCACCACGTTTTAGGAACTGCTGTGTACCAAATCGGTGAGCAGAATTTGGGGTGTTTCACCGGGGATGTAGTTAGGGTCACGCCAGGCTGTGAATTTAACAACCCAGGGAGCGACGCGCCAACCAAGGCGGATAAGCCGGGGGTATTTGAGGAAATAGGCAAAGCGGGCGAGGCGGGTACGGATGCGAAGCTGGACGAAAAGGGGGTGCTTACGCACGATGTCGCGGTAGGTGGCAAAGCTGAAATCGTTGCGGGCAAAGGCATCGTTGATGGCTTGTTCGGCAACTTCGCCATAACCGAGAGCAAAGGAAATGCCTTCACCAAAAAGCGGGTCGGCGCCGGCCGCATCGCCAACCAAAATGACGCGAGGCAGGGAAAAACGGCCGTTTGACCCCCACCAGCGAATCGGATGTCCCTTGAGCTTGTAATCCGCTAAATCGCGCTCCCGTTCCGCCATGGAGCCAGCCAGCGTTTTCTTGAGGTCGGCTTTTGGCCGTTCTGGCCGCGCCCGACTATCAAACACGCCTCGGTTCATAAATGGTTGGCCGTCTACAAAGCTGGGAAAGTCCCAATAGTACCCTTGCAGCCCTTCGCTGGTCATGGGGGTGAAATCGAATACGGCTACACCATCGCGGAATTCGGGCTGGGTACGGCCGTTTTCGGGGGTTAGCACTTCAATGAGGCGAGCAACGCGGGAATCATCATCCCATTTGAGCGTGCGGCGAACAAAGCTGCGCGAGCCGTCGGCACCGACGAGGACTTTGGCATGAAAGAGGGCATTTTCGGTTTCAACTTCAACAAAATCGGCCGTTGGCGTAATCCGCACCACGCCATCACCCTGGCGCACTTCTACACCCAATTTTTCGGCCGTTTTTACCAGCCAGTGGTCAAACTCATCGCGCCGAACAATGCGAAAGACGGGGTTGCCATAAAAAGAGTAGCTGTGGTTTTCGTAAACGAGGCGGACTTCTTTGACTTCAAAATTGGGGGGATCAAACGGCAAACCCAGCTTGGCAAGAATGTTTTGCCCAATGTGGGTAACACCACCACCACACAGCTTTTCGCGGGGATGAACGGCCTTGTCCACCACCACAATACGCTTGGCCCATGCTGGGTTGCTTTTTACCAAGTGCAAAGCCGTCGAACTGCCCGACGGCCCAGAACCAACAATTAAAACATCAACCGGGATTGCCTCCGCTGCCATTTCTCCATCCTCATACCAAATTGGGAATTGGGAATTAAGAATTGAGAATGGTGAACATGCATTCATCATTCTCAACTCCCAATTCTCAATTAACTATCTCATAATGACTGGCATCATTATAGCATGAGGCAGCGGTTTTGCCTGTAGGGTGTTGAAATCGGCCGCAGCGTGGGCGGTTTCGGCATTGCCCAAATGGTCAATGCCCTGGCTGCGAAATTCATAAACCAGCGCGGGGTTAGGCGGTGTGAAGGTGGCAGTAGTGGCGGCAGTGTTTGCCAACCAAGTTGTCCAATTGGCATCGCCGGCCGCTCGGTATTCGACTTTGTAGTTGGCAATGCCAGACAAATTGTCCTGACCGCTCCAAGCAACAACCTGCTGGCCGTTCCAACCGAGGATGTAGTAGCCATGAACGGCCGTTACTGGCCCCGTCGCATCAATGGCAAACTTAGACGGTGGGGCAACAATCTGCGTCGTCGCCGTCTTCACCACCACCCGCCAGTAAAGCTCGCCAAAATCTTGCGTAAAGGTTTGGGTATAGCTTTGCACCAAGCCAGCCCAATTCAAATCCAGCACCAGGTTGGTAAAACCGGGGTCGGTTGCCACCTGTAGCCAGGTACGCTCTACGCCGCCCCCATTCCCCACCAGCCAGTTAAAAGCCACCGTGCGATTGGTAAGCCAAAGATCGGCCGTTGGCTGCTGCGTCGTAATGGTCGGCGTTTGCGGCACGCTGCCGCCCACCAGCCGCAGCCGGACAGCATCAAACCAGACCCCACGCCCTTCGTCGGTGCTGGTCAAGTCGGTTAACCGCAGTTTAGAAGAGCCATCTGCCCGCAGCGGGAACTCACCCAGCGACATCCACAGCCCCACCTTGTCATTGTGGCTGATGGTGACATTGCTGCTGCCGTTGGCGTGTGTCACCGTATACCGCGCTCCGTCGGTTTCGGAACGGCCGGTTGTGCAGTACGGTGCATACACTTCAATCTCGTACACCCCTTCCACCGGCACAGCCAGCGTCCATTCGCCCCAGTTGGTGCTGGCATTGGGGTCAGTCACCGACCAGGTGTAGAAGGAGTGGCCGTTGTTACCACAACCAGCAG
Organism: Ardenticatenaceae bacterium; assembly: GCA_020634215.1. Lineage (GTDB taxonomy): Bacteria > Chloroflexota > Anaerolineae > Promineifilales > Promineifilaceae > JACKCD01. The sequence continues at coordinate 114,545 of JACKCD010000001.1, forward strand.
GCCCTTCATGCCAACTGTTGTTGCTGCGCTTGAAGTTGCTACTTGTTTCATCAATATAGACATAAGGTGACTGATAACCAAGCCGCTGGGCAACGGCATCGCGCAGCCAAGGCAGCAGCCGGTATGCTTGCTCACCGGGGCATTCGGTGTTGGTGCCACCGTACACGTCACGGTGCCCCATAAGTTTTGGCAAACCCCAGGTCATGTTGGGGAGTCGGCCAGCATCGTAGACATTGATGCCCTTTTGGTCAGCTTTCCAGGCAAACAAATTGGCGGCTGCTTCCAGCATCGGCTGCGGCGGCTGAATGCCGGGCGGCGAATCATCGGGCAGGGTGAAGGTGCCAATGAGCGACAGTGCCATCGAGCCGCGATTAGCCGCTGAAGCGTGGGTGCCAATCACATCATCGCCGCCCAAATGCCCTTCGTAGATCACGCCGTTGCGGTCAGCTAGATAGTTGTAGCCGATGTCGCCCCAGCCGCGAGAGTAGGTGTGGAATTTCCAAATGGCGCGAACAACGGCAGGCCAATCGCTGCTGCTGTTGCTGCTAACAGTGTGGTGCAAAATCAGGTGGGTAACAGGTTCATATGCCAGCCCATCGCTGTAGTTGCAGTCAGGATCAGTACACCAAACCTGACGGCTAATAACGGCTGGTTTGGCAAACTTGTTAGGAGCAACGCCCTCAGCCGCAAAGGTTTGGGCTTGGCTGGCATCTAGCGCCTGCTGCTGAGCCACCATTTCTTCCATTGTGGGTCCAGCAGTGGAGTCAATAAAGGTAAAATGCAGCTCTTTGAGCAGCGGGGTGGCCTGACCATCATAACGGCTAAAACCGATAGAATACTGTAGGTAACGATGGGTAATATCTTCCGCCGAAACGGTAATCATCGTCCCCACCACATCAGGGTCTTCAGGGCGCGTCCAGTCGTGGTTTTCTTCAACCGGGTACCAGTCGCTCCAACGGCCGTTTTCCGTACCTGTCCGCACGGCAATGCTCATCCCCGCCCCGGCTGGTACATCGGCAATCCACTGGGGAAACAACACGTTAAACGGAATCGGTGCTTCAATGACCAGCGATGTATACGTACTGGTCATAGATGGATCCTGCAATTGCAGCCCTTCCGCCTGCGCCATGACCCCCTGCGTCTCTGCCCCCTCAAAGTTCGGGCCAGCAAAGGTCAAATCTGCCACCTTGGTTTCCGGTTTTTGCAACAGATCAAAGCCCGCAACCGGGTAAGCAATGGCGAGCAGCGCAAACAGGAGTAAAATTGCATCAGACATGCGGGTTCTAAAGTTCATACAAACCTCTTCGGATTCAGTCAGCGAGGTAGGCACTGGGTTGCCCCAGTGCCCTGTGCGTGATCCCTCGCCAAAAATGGGCTCATTTTTGGCCAAAGTGAAAGTATCATAGCAAAGTGGGAGAACAGGAGGGGTATAAAAGAGGTGAATTTTAATGTATAAAAAGGGTGAATGGGGGTGGGGATTAACGGCCGTTTCTACCATTCTCTGGCTGTTTTTCCTCATTGCCGCCTACTTTTGGGCACACAAACCATTTGATTTACCCTTGTTGGTCGGGCTGGGGCACACGTTAGGCAGCATGATGGTGTGGTTGGGGCTGCTGTGGCTGGCAACCGCGCTAGGGAAAAAGATCGTAGGTAAGGCCTCCGAGTTTTTTGAAACCTCGGAAGTCTGGGGGCAATTTGCGCTTTACAGTGGACTGGGGCTAGGCGTTTTGTCGTTGCTGACACTGGCTATTGGGTTAGCAGGGCTGCTGCAACCGCTGGTGGCGTGGGGGATGCTGCTGCTGCTGGCGGTTGGGGTGCGTAGGGAATTAACGGCCGTTTTCCACACCCTCCCCAGCTCCCCCTAGGCAACCACCCGCTGAACGCTGGCTCGCCCTTTACCATTGCCAGCCTGCTCATCGCCTTTCTGCTGGCACTCACCCCAGAAACCGCCTGGGATGCCCCTCACCCTATCACCTCGTCGGCACAGCTTTTTTGCCGATGCTGGCCACATCGCCCACCTGCGCGTTTTATAGCCTTTCTCGGCTTTCCCCAGCTTGGTGAAATGCGGTTTTGCTGGGATGTTGCTGTGGGGCAATGGCGTCCGCTTTCCCGCTGCTCCATTTTAGCTATGGGGTGCTGGGGCTGGTCATGGCGGCACTGGCGCGGCAGTTATTTGGGCAGGAGGCGGCATAGTTAACAGCCAGATTATCCTCCTCCCTGCATCCCCCTTTTCCTTGAAGAATTGGGTGATGCCTACGTGGAATTGACGCTACTGTTTTACGCTACATTTTTTTTACCTCTTTTTATCAATGGCAAAGCGCCCCCGACAACCGCACGCTGGGACTGCTTGGCCTCTTTTGTGGCTTTGCCGCTGGGGTCAAATACACCGCCATCATCATCCCCATCGCCATTGGGTTGGTGCTGCTGTGGCAGCTACGCCGCGAACCGTGGGGACAGATGGCACGGCAGTTAGGGATATTAACGGCCGTTACCACCCTCATCACCCTCCCCTGGCTGCTCAAAAACTGGCTCACCACCGGCAACCCCGTCTATCCCTTTTTCTTCAACAGCGGTCTCCATTGGGACGTTTGGCGCAGTTGGTCTTACGCCGCCGGCACGAAACGCTCCCTGGCGGCTGCTAGCCGCGCCCCATTCGAGGCCACGATTTTGGGCAGCAGCGGCAGCCAATATTTTGACGCTACCATCGGCCCCTTTGTGCTGGGCGGGCTAATGCTGCTGCCGTTTGTGTGGCGCAAGTTGCAGCCGCGTGAAAAAACAGCCGGTATCCCTCTTCTTTGGCATCAATTACCTCTTTTTTGGCTGTGGGGCATGGCGCAGGTCAGCACCGGTTGGCACAATCGCGGCTGCTGCTGCCCATGTTTAACGCCAACGGTAAATTTTGTCCGCCCTTGCCTTCACCCGCCTTCTTTTACCCTCACCACGCCCCCCAACTTGATGTCAACTGGCTGGTGCAGGTCGCCCTAAACCTCACCCACCGGCGCTGCTGCGCCACCCAGCTTACCCAATTTGGCCAAATTAACCCGCTGGCAAATTGCTGCTGGGGCAAGAAACAGCCAGCCAATTTCGCCAGCGGCAGCTGGGTGTCTATCAACAGGTGCTGGAACGCACATCAACCAACTGCCGCCGCATCTGAAGTGCTGTTTTGTATGGGAGCCGCGCAGCCAGCGGCTGCCGCGTCATCTGCCACCCGACATTATGCTGGACTTTCGCTCTGCACCACCGTACCAAAGGCGAATGCCGCCGCCATCGCCGCCGCGTGGCGCGCCGCCGTGGAAGCGACCCACGTCCTCATCAACCATGCCGGGCTGGTCTTTTTTATGAGCAGGGGTTTGAACCGATTACCGACCGCGATTTGGCAATTTTACGCTTGGCTCATTGACACCGCGCTCGACCCGTACAGCCGTTGGGAGGGCAGCTACACGCTGTATACCTTGCGATGAGTCAACGCCGTTTTGTTTTGCCATTCTGGGTGGTGCTAGCACTGTTGCTGGCCTGGTTGCCCAACGCCGCTGCGCCCGCTGCTGGCGGTAAATCAACGGTTGCCGACAGCCTCATCAGCCGATGACCATAGCGTCTATCTGGCCGCCATTCGTCAGGGGGGCGGAGGGTAACTGGCTGTTCCATTTTAATTTCTCGCCCGAACCCCATCCCCGGCTCATATCTGTTCTATTTGCTGCTGGGGGAGGCTGTTAACGACAATTTCTCCCCACCTCTCTACCACTTCACTCCAACACCCTTTCCACGTCGCCCGCCTGCTGGCTGGGCTGCTGCTATTGTGGGTGCTTTGGGTTTGGGCAGGCATTATCCTGCCGCGCTGGCAGCAAACGGCATGGCTGCTGGCCGTCTTTGGCGGTGGACTCGGCTGGCTGCTGGCTCCGCTGCTGCAAACCAATCTGCAAACCCTGCCGGATCTCGGCCAAAGCGAATGGGGCGTTTTTGCTGCTATGCTCGGCACGCCCCATTTTGCTTCCTGGGGCTGGCGGCGGAAACGCTGCTCTTTGCCAGCCTGCGCAATTACAACAAACCAGAGCAGCAACGCTGGGGAGGCTTGCTGGGGGGCTGCAGCACGCTGCTGGGGTTACTTTATCCTACAACATTTCCGTGGCCGGACTTGTCGCAGCACTTTATCTGCTGGCTGTGGCCGTGCAAGAACGCCGCCTGCCGCGCTGGCTGTGGGGCTGGGGCAGCATGGCACTGCTGCCGCTGCTGCCGCTGTTTGCCTATTATGCCATCTGGGCGCGGCAAGACCCCAACTGGGAGCAAACCCATGTGTTAAGCAATGTGATTACATCCCCCACGCCGCCGCAACTAATGGCTGGGTTGGGATTGATTGGGCTGCTAGGGCTAGTGGGGCTGTGGCACTGGCTGGCTGCGCGGCGCATTTGCTGCCATTTGGGCTATGCCAATGTGCTGGTGCTGTATCTGCCGCTGCCGTTTGCCGGGCGCTTTTTGCTGGGGCTGACCATCCCCTGGGTCACGCTGGCAGCGTTTGGGCTGGAAACGGCCGTTTTGCCCCGCCTCCCGCACCCCCCCGCAGCCGTCGCCACCCTCCGCCGCGTCCTGCTCATCCTCCACCACCCCCCCTCCACAATGGCACTGCTGGCACTGCTGCTTTATGCGCCGCTGGTACGCCCCTTCCCTTTTTTTGCCCAAAGCCCCGGTTAACAGCCATTGCCTGGCGCTGCTAACTCAACGAAACCGATCTGGTGCTGTCCCACTACGGTGGCAACACGCTGCCGCGCGCTACACAAACAGCCGTGTTTTTATTGGCCAGCCCGCCCTCACCCTGCATTTGGTCGACAAAGCTGGACGAATTAACCACTTTTGGGCGGCCTCCTGCTGCCCGCCAGACTACCATTGCACGTTGGGGTATCACCTATATTTATATCGGCACTATTGAAAAAAGCGAGGTTTGACACCACCATCCCGCCGCTGGCGAACGGTTTATGACCGCGATGGGGTGGAGATTTACCGCTTCTGGGAGGGGCACCATGAACTTTCAACTGCGCCAATACCGCTGGCTGTTGTTAATTTTGCTCCCCGCCTGGCTTTTGGGCTGCGGCTGGGTGAACAAAGCAGCCGTTCCCTCTGGTACGACAGAGCCCTTGCCATCCTCTTTGCCGAAAAATCGCTGACCGCCATGCTTCGCGGCACCATCACCCTCACCAACGGCGTTGGCGGCGTGCCGTTGCCGCCAACGTCCACCTGCTCTACTTCTGGCTCCTCCGGCTGGATGCAATCGTCAGCCAGGCTCCGACCGCCGTGCGTGGCTGCTGTGTCAGTGCTGTTTGGCAACAACCGTGTTTGTAGGCTATCTTTTGGCAGAGGAGATTAGAGATTGAGGATTAAGTTGGGCGGAATCTCCAATCTCCAATCTCAATCCCCAATCCCCTCCCCTCTTCCACCGCCCTGCTCATCGCCCTTTCTCCTTCCGCATCTACTACTCCCAAGCCCGTATGTATGGGCTGCTGGGGCTTATTATGCTGACAACCCTCTTTTGGCTGCGCGCGGCTGGCGTACCAACCAGCAGCGCGACTTTGGGTGCTGGTTGGTGTTTGCGGGCACTGGTGCTGTATACCCACACGCTGGGAGCACACTTTATCTGGCAGGCCTGGGAATGCTGGGCGGCATAGCGATGGGTTCGCCAAAATTGGCAGCGGTGGCGGGGGGTGGTTGGCGGCCCATGCCCTCATGCTACTGCTTTATGCACCATGGCTGACCATTTTGCCCAGCCAGCTTGGGCGCGTGCAGCAAAGCTATTGGGTGGTACGCCCCGGTCTCACCGAACTGCTGCAAACGCTGCTGGCTTTTCACGTTGCCTATGACAACGAGGCACTTCCAGGCTGGCTGCTCCCGCTGGCGCTTTTTCTCAGCCTCCTTGTCCCTATTTTCTTGCTAATGGCACTCCGCACATTGGCTGCGCTGCGCTCTCCAGCCCTACAGCTTCTTGGTTTCACCACCCTGCTCCCCCCTACCCTGGGCTTTCTCGTCTCTCAATTCCAACCGATTTATACGCTGCGGGCGTTTTTACCATCGGCACTTACCTATTGGGTGCTGCTGGGGCTTGTGTTTGGCGCAAGTAAGATGCCAAAGGGAATGAAGTGGGGATTGGGGGGATTAACGGCCGTTATTCTCACCGCCTCCCTTCTCAATCATTACGCCTACGCCAGCTTTCCCCGCCCCCCCTTTGCCGCTGCCGCCAACTGGCTGGCCGACCATGCCGAACCTGATGCCATCATCATCCACAGCAACAAGCTGACGTTCTTCCCAACTTATCTCTACAACCGCACCATTCCACAGCAGTTTATTGCCGATGAGCCAGGCAGCCCCAGCGACACGCTGGCGTATGCCACGCAAGCGGCGATGGGACTGTTCGCAACGGTGGATTTGGAAACGGCCGTTTCCAACCACCCCCGCGTTTACCTCATCCTGCTCGACCGCGCCCAGACCGAAGCCGTAGCCGCTGGTCATCCCACCCATCCCCACCTCGCCTGGCTCGCAGCCCGTTACCAGCTACAGGATACGATTCACTTTAACGATCTGGCTGTTTATGAGTTCAGGCAGTCGGCCGATTAGGCAAACAACCCCTTGTTCGCTGCCACCCACCGGTACAAATCCAAAATCCCGTCGGCCGGCGACACTTTGGGTGCCCAGCCCAGCCGCGCCTGCGCCTTGCGAATGTCGGCCACAAACACACGCTGGTCGCCCGGCCGCCAGGAGCCGCGCTGAACGGGTGGCAAATGCCCGGCCAACTCTTCCAGCAGCGGGCCAAACTCCGTCCAAATTGAAAGTGTGTTGTTAGGGCCGCCCCCTACGTTAAACGCCTCGCCGCGCACGGCATCAATATTGCAAATGGCGAGATCGTAGGCAGCAACCAGATCGGTGATGTTGAGCACATCCCGCACCTGCCGGCCGTCGCCAAAAATGCTGATGGGGCGGTTTAGCACGGTGGCTATGACAAAGTGGGCTACCCAGCCCTGGTCTTCAATGCCAAACTGCCGCCGCCCGTAAATGCACGACTGGCGAAAGACAACGGTGCGCAGCCCGTAAATGCGGGCATAATCGAGGGTATACTGGTCGCCTGTGCCTTTGGAACAGCCGTAGGGGGAGTGAAAATCAAGCGGGTAGCTTTCGGGGATACCGTGGGGGTAGTCGGCGTAGGCGTATCGTTCCCCGTGCGGCACAATGCCCACCTCTTCCATGCCACCGTAGACTTTGTTGGTGGAAGCGTAGAGAACGGCCGTTTCTGGGCACACATTCCTTACCCCTTCCAGCACATTAAACGTCCCCAGCGCATTGCTCATAAAATCGGCACGTGGATCCAGCACCGAACTTGTCACCGCCACCTGCCCCGCCAAATGCAGCACCACCTCGCTCCCCGGCAGTGCCGCGCACAGCCCCTCATAATCCTCAAGTGCCCCCCGCACACAGGTCAGCCGCTCGCCGCCGTGCCGTTCATACAGCCAGTCCACATTGGCCTGCCCCCCCACGCGGGAAAAGTTGTCATAAATAACAACCTTATGACCCTGCTGCAAAAAAAAGTCGGCACTGTTGCAGCCAATAAACCCAGCACCGCCTGTAATAAAAACTTTCATAATCAGATTGCGTGTTGCGCCAAAAGCGTGTCATTCCCGCGCAAGCGGGAATCCAGGCTCATGCTTAAGATGGATACCCGCCTACGCGGGTATGACACCCATGGATATTGAAAAAATCTGTTTACTTGTTATACAACATTCTGAGGATTAACGCGCACTCGATAAGTGGGAAAAAAGGTCTATGCGACGCGGCTCAAGCTGTTGGCAATATTGCCCTTCGTTCAGCATTACCGTCATCAGCAGCGCATCTTCGCCCGTGTCCCGATAATAGCGCCGCCGTTCGCCAACATACTCAAACTGATATTTCTCATACAGCTTTTGCGCCACCACGTTGCTGCGCCGCACTTCCAACGTTGCCAGCAGTGCCTGCTGCCCACACGCCAGCCAGAGCAAATTCAACAGCAGCAGTTCCCCCAGCCGCTTGCCGCGCCAGACCGGGTCAACGGCAAGAATGCTAATGTGGGCTTCGTCGGCCATCATCCAATAGCCCGCATACCCTAACAAGCTGTCCCCCGTCACCAATGCCTGGTAAAACGCCAGCGGGTTTTCGCTTAACTCATGCCTATAGAAGGAAGCGCGGGCAGCCGAGGGAAAGGATTGGTCTTCGATAGCAAGTACGGCATCAATATCAGCCGGTTGCAGCGGGCGCAGTTGGTAGGGAAAGGGAGGACAAAGGAAGTCTACCATTAGCTGCCGGCCGGATCACGCAAATAATTAGGTACCAGCGATGCGGGGTCATCCGGCGAACCCTTCCGCAGCCGCAGCCACGCCAATTCAGCCAAATGCCCGGCGCGGCGTGCCGAAGCCGCTGGCGAGGCGACGCGAAAAGTATTGCTGGCTGCTCGAATCTGCTTGCCTGCCTCTGGTGAAATTTCTCCAGCAAAGGTGGTGGGCAATTCCAAACCTTCTAAAAGCTCATCCCAGGTGCAAATCACCGGTTCAGCTTTGGCCTGCCACCCCAGCCGCTTGTGCCAACCGTAGAGGGCCGCACAGATGCGAGTGCGGCCGGCTTCGGCCACGGTACAAAGCTGGGCATCTACCGGGCCAAACCCGGCGGCCAACACATCCAGCGTGCTGATGCCAACCAACGGCGTTTGGTAGGCCAGTGCCAGCCCTTTGGCTACGCTGAGACCTACGCGCAGCCCAGTGTAGGAGCCGGGGCCAATGGCGATGCCAATGCCCTTGAGATCGGACACCTCAACTTGCAGCCGCTGCAGCAGGTCGTCTATGGCGGGTGCCAGGTCAACGGTTTGGGTATTGTGGCTTTGCCAGCCTAGTTCGGCCAGTAGAAAACGGCCGTTATGAACTGCCAGCCCCAACCATTTTGTCGCCGTATCAATCGCTAAAATCATCCTTTCTTACACCCCAAAAGCCCGCTGCCGAAACTCCCGCAGCAGCGTCATGGATCGTTCGCCGTTTGCCATAAAGCGCAAACTGCGGCGCATGTCGTTGACATAGGTAAAGGTAATCCAGAGCGTGTCGGCCGGTAGCACCGAGGCCACCCGTTCCGGCCACTCAATCATCATCGCCCCACCACTTCCTACCACGTCTTCCAATCCACTGGTAAAAATATCCCCCTCACCTTCCAGCCGATAGCCATCTACGTGGTACAAAATACGGCCGTCGGGCAAGCGTGGGTATTCGTTAATCAAAGTAAACGTGGGGCTGGTCACTCGCACCGTGCTGCCCCAACCACGCCCCACCCCCCGCGCAAACACCGTTTTGCCAGCCCCAAGCTCACCCGATAAACACAAGCAATCGTCAGCTTGCAGCAGTTCACCCAGCCGCACACCCAGCCGTACCGTCTGCTCCACGCTCGTGCTAATAAAATCTACCGTTCGCTCATCCAAAATAGCCATAGCTGTGACCTTTGACTTATCAACTTATTATACCTCCTGCGGCTAATCATGGTATCATTACACACTAACGCAAATTTAAGGAACAAAAATGCAATGCGGATTCTCATAATCTCAGACATCCACGCCAATTTATTCGCTTTTGAAGCTGTACTGGCGGCAGCCGCAGGCACGTGGGATCGCATCTGGTGTCTTGGGGACGTGATTGGCTATGGGCCACACCCCAATGAATGCGTCGAGCTGCTGCGGCAACATAACCATATTAGCTTGTCGGGCAACCATGATTGGGCTGTATTGGGCAAAATTGACATCAACATCTTTAACCCCGAAGCGCAAAAAGCCATTGAATGGACACACCAACAAACAACCGCCGAAACACTAGACTATTTGGATCAGCTGCCATCCAAGCTCACTTTTGAGCCATTTACCCTGGCGCACGCCAGCCCGCGCCAGCCCGTTTGGGAATATATCCTTGACCCCTACACGGCCGAAATTAACTTTGATCATTTTGACACCCCCTACTGCCTGGTTGGTCACACCCATGTTCCCGTTTTGTTTGCCTATCGTGACCAATTTGACGTGGCAGCACTTAGCCCTGTTTATGATGAGACGGTGCAACTTAGCAATACACGGTTGATTATTAACCCAGGCAGCGTAGGACAGCCGCGTGACACAGATCCGCGTGCCGCATATGCCATCCTCAACCTGGAATCGCTAACCTGGACACACCATCGCGTCGTTTATCCTGTGGAAAAAACGCAGGAGGCAATGCGGAAGCATGATTTACCGGCTCGGCTCATCACCCGCTTGGCACAAGGTTGGTAAGAACAGGGAACTTTTACCGTCCAAGATTCGTTTCATATTCAACCGTAAATTTGAACCCGAATATGGAGTGTAATCAATGAACGCCAAATTAATCACCTCGTTTTTTGTATTTATCCTCATGCTGCTAATGGTAGGTTGTGGCACAAGGGCGGCCGAAATGTCAGCGGTTTCTGAAAATGCCGTGGCTCCGGCTGCCGATGCCTTTGACAGCGGTGGCTTTGCTTTTGAAGAAGCTGCTGTAGAAGCTCCGGCCGCAGAACCCGGATCAACTCAACTTCCATCCAGCCAACCCCGTTTGATCATTCGCACCGCCGATATGAGCATTATCGTCACCGACACGGACGAGGCGATGGATCGGCTGGCGAAAATGGCAACGGATAATGGGGGCTGGGTGGTGAACAGCAGCGTTTACCAATACAGCGACACAGCCAAGACGGGCAACATCACCTTGCGGGTGCCGGCCGAAGGGTTCGACAGTGCCATAGATGCCATTAGTGCCATGTCGATAGAGGTCACGAATTTGTCTACATCGGGGCAGGATGTGACGGAGGAGTTTGTGGATTTGTCGGCGCGGCTGGAGAATTTGGAAGCGACGGCCGTTCGCGTCCGCAGCTTTTTGGAGGATGCCGATACCGTGGAAGAAGCCCTGGCCGTCAACCAGGAGTTGAGCCGGTTGGAAGGTGAAATCGAATCCTTCAAAGGGCGCATCCAATATTTGAGCCAGTCGGCCGCTTTCTCCACCATTAGCATCAACATTACCCCCGATGAGCTGTCACAACCCATTGAGGTAGGTGGCTGGCGACCCAGCGGTATTGTCCGCGATGCGCTTGAGGCGTTGGTTGATGCGCTGCAAGGGCTGGCAACCTTTGCCATCTGGCTGGTTATCTACTTCCTGCCGATTGCCCTTATCATCGGCATTCCGCTGTGGCTGGTGGTGCGCTTTGTGCGGCGGCGCGGCTGGTTCCGCCGGAACCAGGCGGCAACGGCAGAATAATGGGAGAATTGGAGATTGGAGATTTTGAATCTCCAATCTCCAATTCTCTAATCCCCTCGAATCGCCTGACGAACGGCCGTTATTTTCTCTTGAAAAACGGCCGTTTCTGTTTGTTCCAGGCGGCGGGGGCGGGGCAGGTCAATGGGAATGCGGTCGGTGAGGGTGGCGGGACGGCCGTTTAGCACCAGCACCTCATCCGCCAGCAGCACCGCCTCGCTAATGCTGTGGGTGACAAGCAGCACCGTCACCGGCATCGCCTGCCAAATCCGCAAAAGCTCCTGCCCCATCCGCTCCCGCGTCAGCGCATCCAACGCCCCAAATGGCTCGTCTAACAGCAGCAAGGCTGGCTCATGCACCAGCGCCCGCGCAATGGCAACCCGCTGCGCCATGCCGCCCGAAAGCTGCGCTGGGTAGCTGTTTTCATATCCAGCCAGCCCCACCAGTGCCAGCATATCGAGGGCTTTTTGCTGGGAAAAACTACTGTTTTTCTCCCCCAATATCTCCAGCGGCAGCCGCACATTCTCATACGCCGTTCGCCACGGCATCAAGCTATCCCGCTGAAACACAATGCCAATTGGAGCCTGCTGTGCGGCTATTGGCATTCCATCCAGCCACACCTGCCCCCCAGTCGGCACCGTCAACCCACCCAAAATCCGCAGCAACGTGGACTTCCCCACTCCCGACTGCCCCACCAGAGCCACAAATGCTCCGGCTGGCAGCGACAGTGCCACATTTTCCAGCACCGGCAGCCGTTCATCGGCAAACGAATGGCAAATCCCTTCCGCCTGTAAGAAATGGGGGGTGCTTTGCATCATCATTTTGGCAAAGGGATTAGTAATCGGTTATCAGTAAACCCACTGATAACCGATTACTATTTCCCTTCCACAAACACATTCGTATACATCACGCTCAAATCCGGCAGTGGTGCATCCAACTGCCCCATTTGCAACAGCACCTCTTGCGTTTGCTCCCACGAAGCCGGGTCAGTCTCGCCTAACTTATCTGCACGCCACATCTCCAGTGATGCTTTCAGCACATTCATCCGACTGTCATCCAACCCCTCCACAAACTTCTTGCTAATTTCATACGCCTCATCTGGGTTTGCCAGCGTATCGGCCAACCCGCGCAGCGTCGCCCGCACAAACCCCTGCACTAACTCCGGGTTGTTGGCAATCGTTTCCTCGTTGGTAATCACCCCATTGGCAACCATGTCGATGTAGTCAGCCACATACAGCACGTTGATGTCTTCTCCTCGTGCCATAAGCTGAACTGGCTCATTATTAGCATACCCCACTACCGCCTCTGACTGGTCAGTTAGCAATGATTCCACCTGGTTAAAGCCAATTTCGTTGGCGTTCACATCAGCCTGCTCCAACCCGTTAGCCGAAAGCAACCCAACATACCCCACATAGCTGGCTCCAAAGAAACCGGGCAGCCCGACGTTACGCCCCACCAAATCAGCCGGGCTGTTGATGCCCGCACTAGCTTTGCTCACAATGGCAATGGGGAACTTTTGGAACCATTCCAACACATAAACCAGCGGCAGCCCCTGCGCCCGCGCCAGCACCACTTGCTCGCCACTTACCAAAGCAAATTGCAGTTCGTTGGCTCCCACCAACGCAACCCCATCCGTTTCAAAGCTGTAGTCATACTCAACCTCAATTCCCTCCTCAGCATAATACCCCTTATCCACAGCCACGTAGAAGGGTGCATACTGCGGGTCGGGAATGAAGCCCATGGGCAGACGAACGTGGGTTAGTTCAGCGGGTGGCTCAGCAGCACTTTGGCAAGAAGCCAGGCCAACCAAGATAAACAACAGCAAACTCATCCATAAGCGTTTCATGCTCTTTCCTCTACCAGTAGCCGAGAATTCCAATCCTCGTTCTTCGGCTACCTTTTTACATTTGTTTGCGCCAGCGCAGCAGGCGCTTTTCCAATAAAGTGACCAAGCCATACATAGACAGCGCTATGACAGCCAGTGTGACCAAGACTACAAAAACGAGATCTGTTTTGAACTGGTAGCGAGCAGTGACCAGCAAAAAGCCCAGCCCTTCGCTTTTGGGCTGCACAAATTCGCCAACCAGTGCTCCAATGACCGAAAGCGTAGCCCCTACTTTTAACCCAGCCAGCAGCACGGGCATCATAGCGGGAATCTCTAGCTTGCGGAAAATTTGCCCCCGTGTGGCTCGCAGCGACCCCATCAACTGGTAGAGTTCAGGCGGAACGGAGCGGAAACCAGCGATGATGTTGATGAGGATGGGGAAAAAGACAACGATGACGGCGACCAACACCCGCGACCAGTAGGTGGAGCGGATCCAAATGGTGAGCAGGGGGGCAATGGCAATACCGGGAATGGCTTGGGAGGCGATGAGGTAGGGGGAGATGAGCCGTTCGGCCAGGGGGGAATTGGCAAGCAAGTAGCCAAGCGGCAGGGCAATAAGCAGGCCGATGAGGAGGCCGGGGATGACTTCGCTGAGGGTAATGAGGGTGTGGCGCAATAAACGGCCGTCTTTCACCACCACTCCAAACTGCCGCGCCACGTCGGCCGGCCCCGGCAAAATAAAGCGATCATACCCGCCCAGCACCACTAACAGTTGCCAGAGCAACAGCAAGCAGCTAAATGACGCAGCAATCACCAACCAATTTGGCTGTCTTTCAATCCAATTCTGCATAAAATTTAGAGCGAGGATTGGAATCCTCGGCTACAAATGTGTTCGGAAGCAGGGGAAAACAAAGCGCGAAGCACAAGCCAAACAGACACGCCAGCTTATGGCAGAACCGCTGTCAAAAAAAGCCCCACACTTGATTGTGGGGCATCAAAAATAAACACGCGGCACTGTCGCCTACCTTCTCCCATCCAGACTATCACTGTCGGCTCTGGAATCACACCAGATCAGCTTTTCGGTCATCAGTCATCAGTCATCGGTAATCAGTTATGAAAGCAAAGACTGAATACCGATTACCGATGACTGATTACTCAAAAGTTCGCGGGCTTGGCCTGCGCTGGCCTCACCGCCGGTCGGGGATTTCGCCCTGCCCCGAAGGTTAATTTACAAGTTGTTGTGAAAAATTATAACAAGCCTCTACAACAGGATCAATGTGATTCGCTCGGCCCATCACAGCAGATAAAGTGCCACACTTTTTTACGGCTATAAGTAGATTAAAAAGAAATTGGAGGTTCATCTGGATATGGTTTATACTAAAATCTGATAGTTGTTTGAAGTCAAACGCTGCATCTGCATAAGCAACAGGGCATTAGCCAATCAGCCCGCTTTGCAGGTAACAAAGTGCTGCATTTCATTTTTGAGGTTTGGATTGGAAACTACTGCAACCAAGAATCAAGATATTTTAGAGTGGGAAGCCCAACTGGAAACAGCCGCCGACCAGCACACCAGAATCGATCTCCTCCACAAAATTGCTTGGGCCATTCACTTAAATGACACGGAAAAAGGGTCTCGTTTTGCTGAACAGGCACGTGATCTATCCGTCAGCGGCGAATTCGAGCAAAACCCGTATTTGCCAGGAATCATAGGCAGCCTGCGCACCCTGATTGCTTTAAACACTGATGCCGGTAATTATGATCTGGCTTTGTCTCAATCACTGCAGGCACTTGAAATTCTGGAAAGCATCTCAGACAAAGCGTCTGACATTAGCCACCTTGAGATGGATATTTTGGGGGTTGCTAGTTGGACATACCGCTGCTTGGGTAATTATGTTGTCGCAGCAGAATATGCTATGAAGAAGCAAAAGCTGTCCCAAGCCATGGGCAACAAACGCCACGAGGCTAGTGCCCTTAACGTTCTCAGTGTAATCTATGCTGAGTCGCATGATCTCGCAGCGGCGCTGGAAATGGGTCAACGAGTTGTGCAATATTGCCACGAGGGTAACAATGTGCGCGGCGAAAGCATTGCGCTAAACAATCTGGCAATGACGTATCTGGAATTAGGCAATGGCAAACAGGCGTTAGAAGCGTGCCAGGCCTGTCTTCAACTGGCGCGTAGCAACGGTATTGAGGCCGTAGCATTGACGGCACTCAGCACCATGGGGGAAATCTATCTGGGGATAAAAGATTTTGCCAAAGCCGAGGAATATTTGCAACAGGCACTCACGTTGGCACGGGAGAAAAAAGCTGGTTCAGATGAGCTTCAGTGCCTGCTAAACCTGGGCCAGGTTTATCTCCATCAGCACAATAATGAGGCCGCCCTTGCTACGCTTCAGGATGCGCTGTTGCTCAGCCGCACCTCCAATGCGCCTCGCGGGGAGTTCCAATGTCATCAACTTCTGTCTGAAGCACATGAGAAACAGGGTGATCTGGGAGCCGCTCTACACCATTTCAAACAGTTTCACACGCTCAAAGAGACGGTTTTTAATGAAGACACGGCCAAACGTTTGTCGGGGCTACAGGTTGTGCATCAGGTTGAAACGGCGAAAAGAGATGCACAGATTCATTACCTGACAACTATTGAGCTAAAGCGAGAAATTGAAGAACGAAAAAGTGCCCAAGCATTGCTGCAAAAATTGGCGAGCCTTGATCCCTTAACAGGGATGCTCAACCGGCGCGAACTGTTTACCTTAGGGGAGCAAGCCATAGAATGTGCTTTGCAGCAGGAACAACCCCTTACCTTGCTCTTGTTTGATATTGACCACTTCAAAGAACTGAATGACAGTTATGGACACGCCAGCGGTGATCAGGTGCTGATTCGTACCACAAAGCTTGTACGCGAAAGTCTGCAACAAGATGCAATTATCGGTCGGTATGGGGGGGACGAGTTTGTCATTTTGCTGCCGCGCAGCAACTGTAATGAGGGTCAACAAATTGCTGTCAGCTTGTGCGAAAAGATAGCTTCCCAAGTCGTTGACGTAGACAAAAATAATCTTTGTATCACTGTCAGCCTGGGGATTGCCGAATTGCGGCAAGCGCATGATTTAACGATGGAGGCATTGATTGCTTGCGCCGACCATGCGTTGTATGTTGCCAAACAAGCGGGGCGCAATCAGTTGGCCGTTTATTCAGGTTGCTCGTGACACTCACCAGGCAGCGGCGTGTTTTTGACAACAGAACATTTGCTCTATATCATAGCGTCACAATTTGCATAAAAGCCGGGAAATTTTATGAGCAAGGATGAGCAGTTGATTTTGCAGGTGCTGGAAGATTATAAAACGGCCGTTTTTACCAAAAACGTCGCCGCCTTCACCGCCCTATACGACCCCACCGTTTGCGTGTTTGATATGTGGGGTGTATGGGCGTATCGTGGTCTTGATGCCTGGCGCGGCATGGTCACTGATTGGTTTGGTTCACTGGGCGACGAGCGGGTCGCTGTGGAGTGGCACGATGTGCAAACGGCCGTTACCCCAGAAATGGCCGTTGTCCATGCATTTGTCACCTACAAAGGCGTATCTGCAGCGGGCGAAGCGCTACGCGCCATGCAAAACCGTATCACGATGGTGTTAAAACACCAAGAGGCCGGTTGGAAAATTATCCATGAACACTCCTCCGCGCCAGCCGACTTTGAAACAACAAAAGTTATGCTCCATTAGTGCGGCGAATAAGGTAAATGCGCCCCCATTGACCGAGAACAGCAATGGAGTATCCGCGTTCGATTTCGAGGTGGGGGCATTGGCGAACGGCCGTTTTCACCAACTCATACTCACTGCTTAGAATGACTAAACGGCCGTTTGGCCGCACCACCCGCTCCAGTTCCTTAAACACCGCCGGGTACAGCCGTTCCAGTTCGGCCGGCGTGCCAACCTGCTTCCCAAACGGCAAATTTGTCGCCACCTTGTCCACGCTCCCCGTTTCCAACGGCAGCTTTTGTGCGTCCCAGCGGCGCAGTTGCACCGTAGAGGGCAGCCCCTTTTTGCGTCGGCCGGCAATATTTTGCTCCGACGCTGCCACCCGCGTCGGGTCACTGTCGCCACCCAAAAGCTGCTTGTACGACCCCATCAGCCGCCGCGCCAGCAAAATGGTGCCGCTGCCGCACATCGGGTCTAAAAACACATCCTGCGCCGTTGGCTCGGTCAGAAACACCATCGCTGCCGCCACGGAGGGGCGCAGCGAAGCGGGCAGTTCTACCTTGCGCTTAAAGCGGTGGCGCATTTGCTTGTCGGACAAGCGAATGCCGAGCAGTAGACGGGATCCCAACAAATTGACCCAAAATTCTACCTGGGCGGCATCAGAAACGGCCGTCCAGCGTGGGTTCCGCAGTTGCAGCGCTTCCAGCACCACCCGCTCCATATCCTTGCGCCGATACTCATGCTTGCCATACTTACGGCTAATCACCCGGAACGTTGGCGGCGTGCTAAATTTGCGGTACCGCCCCAGCGCATTGATCGCCCGCCCCACGGCCTCGCCCCGCCCCACCAACTCCTTCAGCTCCTGCAAATCCCGCCAACCGCGAAACACTTTGGAAATAGAAAGTGCTTCCATAAACACATCTTCGGCCGTTTGCAGTTGCAGCAGCTTTTCCACCGAACCATCATAGTCAAACAAGACAATCCCATTTTGCTCCTTGGCAAACTGGTACTCCACAAATTGCGCTTCGGGGAGCAAGGCGCGAATTTCCAGCCAGGCAATTTCTTCCACGCCCGGCATTGTCTGCACATAATATCTCATCACCTACGCTCCAAACCGATCTTCGCTGCGGGCGCGGAAAATAAATTTCACCGGCGTGCCCGTAAACGGATACAGCTCACGCAGCCGATTTTCCAGATACCGCTCATAGCCAAAATGCACCATTTCGGGCTTGTTGACAAAGAAAACGATGGTCGGCGGCGTAACACCCACTTGCGTAGCATAGTAAAACTTAAGCTGGGTGCGCCCTTTGCTGGGCGGTGCGTGCTGCGCCACCGCCTCGCGCATAAATTTGTTCAGCTCACCCGTGGGAATGCGCTGGTGGCGTGCCTCATCCACTTCCAGCACCAGCGGCAAAATTTTGTGTAATCGCTGCCCCGTTTCGGCCGAAATAAACAGCACGGGGGCATAGGGCAAAAAGTTAAGGTCGCGTTTGATAGCTTCGGTGTATTGGTGGATGGTATGGGTATCTTTTTCCACCAAATCCCACTTATTCACCAGCACAATTACCCCCGCCGACGAGTCGGTCAATATGCCAGCAATGTGGGCATCTTGCGAGGTCACGCCGTCGTCGGTGGCAATGTCCACCAGCAGCAGCACCACATCGGCGCGTTCTACGGCGCGGAGGGCGCGAAGAACGCTATATTTTTCCACGCCGGGAATAATTTTGCCGCGCCGCCGAATCCCGGCGGTGTCAATGATGGTAAACTCCTGCCCATACCAGCGCAGCTTGGTGTCAATGGCATCGCGGGTGGTACCAGCAATGGGGCTGACAATGGTGCGCTCTTCGCCCAGCAGTTTGTTCACCAGGGTGGATTTTCCAGCGTTGGGGCGACCTAAAATGGCAATTTTGATGCTATCGTCGTCGTCATCCTCTTCAAAGTAGTCGGGAATTTCCTCAACAATGGCATCCAGCAGGTCGCCAGAGCCAGAGCCGTGCAGGGCAGAGATGGGAAAAACGGAGCCAAGCGCCAGTTCGTAAAATTCAAAGGCGTTATCGCGGAGGTTGGCCGATTCGAGCTTGTTGGCAGCAATGATGACGGGCTTTTTGGTTTGGCGCAAAATGGCGGCTACCTCTTTGTCGGCAGCGGTTAGCCCAGCTTGCCCATCCACCACATGCACAATGACATCGGCATCCTGGATGGCGATGTTGGCCTGCTGCCGGATGAGAGGCAGGAATTGCTCGGAATCTTCGGAAAGGGGATCAGTGTTACGCCCTTCGGTTACTTCAATACCGCCGGTATCTACGACGGTAAAGGTGGTGCCAGCCCAGTCGGCATCGGCGTAAAGGCGGTCACGGGTGGTGCCCGCTACTTCAGAGACAACGGCCAGCCGTTTGCCGACAATGCGGTTAAATAAAGTTGATTTACCCACGTTGGGACGACCAACGAGGGCGACAAGTGCTTTTTGTGACATGGTTTTATTAACGGATCGTGCGAGATTGGGGATTGGAGATTGTTATTCTCTTACCGCGCATCTCCAATATGGTTATATGGTCTGCAAGCGAATGATTTTACGCGGATGTGGCAGGGATGCAAATGGTTGGTGGATAGCGACGAAGAAATCAGGTTGGGCAGTGGTTGGAGGATGGTGGGGAGAAACGGCCGTTTCTCCCCCATCCCCCTGCGCCAACGGCAACCCCAACAGCAGCGAAGCCGTATCCGTAATCCCGGCTGTTGTCGTAATCGCCTCGGTAATCGTCACCGTAATTTGTGCCGGTTGAATAGATCGCAGTTCAATGCCGCGCTCAGGGAAATTCACATCTGGTTCCAGCGAATAAGTGCCCACATCCAGCCCAAATAGATCGGCCGTGACACGCACCTCCTCATCCAGCAGCGTGTCCAGTGCTGGCAGCGGCCCAAACAGGAAAACACGCACCTCTTCAGGGTCTATAATCGCTTCCAATCCATCTGCCAAACCTAAGAGTTCAACCGGACGGGTATAGGTGGCAGAAGTTACTAACGGCTCAATTTCGATTTTAACCATCAACTCCTGGTCCTGATCCAAGCTGATACCCGTCGGCAAGACTAGTGCCGCCTTTTGCTCAAAGGATTCTGTCAGCCCGTTAATATCAATTGGCTCTGTTTCAATGCGCGTAATTTGCCCTAGCTGGGTGGGGCTACCCTGAACCAACACGCTAGGCGGATCGGCACTAATGCTCAAGAGGCGGTATCCCGGCGCAGGGTCACCTGTCCAGACCACATCCACAAACTTTTCGGCAAAATCGGCCGCTTCGTCAATGGGCACGGTCACTTGCACCTGTTCTGTGCTAAGGGTCAGCCCACTGACGCTGGCGACCCGGCCTTGTCGGTCATAAAAAATGGGCTGCGGGCTGTCAATCTTGGTTTCGCGCTCGTTGTTGAGAAACACGGTGGCACGAGCAAAGTCGAGTGGATTGACGCGAGACGCAGGGCCAGACACGGTGATCGTCGGCGGGTCAATGAGCGGCGTGCCCTGGCTGTGCCCGCGTGCCACCGTGCCGCGCAAATCCAGCGTAACGGGAATTTCCTGTGTCACCAGCTCTTCCAGGTTCACAATCAAGCTTTCGGGCGAACTCGTTTGGATAGTGACATTGACTTCTTTGGCTTCAACCACAATCGGCACGGAAACATCTGTACCTAAAGGCACGGTGCTAAGATCTACACGCGCCAGGAAATCGCTGTCGGTTAACCCGTTGACAACGGATGAAGGGCCTTCAAAAACAACCTGCACCGTTTGGCGACGGGTAGGATTTTGCAAAATGGTGTTGTCGGGTTGACCAATGATCTCAACCGGCACCTGGAGAAATTGTGTTCGCACGGGGTCTTGATCCCGAATGGCGTTGACCCAAATGATGAGTGCCAAAATAAAGGCAAGGACAAGCAGGGCAATATTGGCGACGAGGGAGCGGAGAAAACGCATCATTGGGCTTGACCTCGTTGACGGGGGTTTTGCATAAAGGCATGGAGGATGGTATCGAGGCGAGAGATGTCTTGGCGGCGTAAAATACGGCCGTTATGGGCAATGGAAACCTGCCCCGTTTCTTCGGACACCACCACGGCAATAGCGTCGCTGACTTCGCTGATGCCGAGGGCGGCGCGGTGCCGCAGTCCCATTTGCCGGTCAGAAAGGCTGCTGGTGGAGAGCGGCAGCACGCAGGCAGCGGCTACAATCTTTTGGTCACGCACAATGACTGCGCCATCATGCAGCTCAGTGTGTTTGTTGAAGATGGTGAGCAGCAGTTCGGGTGAGGGCAATGCTTCCATCAAAATGCCGGTGTCGACGTATTCTTGCAGCCCAGTGTCTTGCTCAAAAACGATGAGTGCCCCGTAGCGACGCTGCGATAGGCGCAAGCTGGCGTCTTTGGTTGCCAAGACGGCCGGGTTTTGCACATTGCGCCGGAAAAAGCGGAAGTACCGGCCGGTATGACCCAATTGCTCCAAAGCGCGGCGCAGTTCGGGCTGGAAGAGAACGGGGACAGCCACCACAAGGGCGGGAATGATGCCGTTGATGAGCCAGTTGAAGGCCGGGAATTGCTCTACGGAGGACAGGATAAAAACGATGAGGGCAACAATGATGAGGCCGCGCAGCATTTGGATGGCGCGGGTGTTGCGAATGAGGAGGAGAAGGCCGTAGAGAACGGCCGTTACCAGCGCAATGTCAATAATGCTTGGCGCATCTAAACGGTTGATGTAAGTAAGAAGTTGGGTGGTTAAAGAATCCATTCGTGCAGATACGCCCTCTGATTATCTATCAGATTGTACCTGAAAAAACCCGAATGGGTCATTTTCGTTGTGAAAGGGTTGTGACAATCATCAGGTGAGGAACCGTTCGTTTACTGATTGGGGGTCTGCTCATGCAGTTGCCGCAACAACTGCTGATAGCTGGCCTTATCCGGCGGATTTAGCTTGATAATGCGCTCCAGCGTTTTGATAGCCCCCTCAGCGTCGCCAGCCTCAAGCTGAGCTTCGCCCAAACCATCGAGCAGGTCAATAGCGGACTGCCGCTGTTTGCGCTGAACATAGAGGCGGTAAAGTCGTTCAGCCAGGTTGGCATCAAACGGCCGTTGTTGCACCAAATCCTCCAAAATCGCTATCACCTTGTTCCCCCGCCCTGTCCGCACCATCTGCATCAAATATTGATCCAGCAAATTGATCGCATTATTGGGTAGCCCCACCTTGTAATACAAATCCACCAGCGTCAGCGCAATCCGCTCATCATCGGGGTCTAGCTCACGCAGTTCCCGATACGCCAGCAGCGCCTGCCGCCAATCCAGCCGCTGCATATCCAGATCGGCCAACTGCCGCAGCAAGCGCAGCTTCCAGCCCGCCTCATCGCTGCTGCGCGGCACCAGCTTCATCGCATCCTGATAGGTCACACGCGCTTCATCCACCTGGGCAAGCTGATAATAGGCACTGCCCATTGCCCCGTAATGCTCCAAGGCGCGGTCAATCTGCCCATGCCGCTTGAGCATGTCAATCAGCCGGGCGCGGATGGGCAAATCCAGCGGCGCAAGCTCGGCTACCTTCTCATAGGCTACAATGGCCCCATTATTGTCGCCACGGGCTCGGTAATTGTCGGCAATAACCATAAACTTGGCCGAGGCCATCTCTTGCCGCCCCTGCTCGGCCAACAGTTCTGCCAGCCGGATGTGGGCGGGCAAATAGTCAGGCGAAAGCTGAATGGCGCGGTAGGTTTCTTCGATGGCGGTGTTGTACATGCCGCGCCGCGCATACTCTTTGCTCAGGTAAAGCGATTCAAGCACGTGTTCGGTGCCGGCCGTCAGTACATCGCCCAAAATCATCATGCCGGTGTCGGAAATGGCATCGAGCCGGTCACGCGCCTCCTTCACCTTGTCTTCCCAACCGCGCTGCCCCAAAAAGTCTACCAGGGCGTTGGCAAAGGAGGTGGCCTGGTCATGCTCACCTTTAGCCATCAGGCTGTCGGCTAAATTTTCATACAGCTCAATCAGCCGGTCGGCCTGGTCATGGCGCACGGTTTCCTGGTCAACAATTCGCAGTACGCTGATGAAGTGGGTAATGGCTTTGTCAATGCGGCCACGGGCACGGTAGCATTCGCCCAGGGAGAAGTGGCTGGCAAGACGGTATTCGGGTTCGGAAACGGCCGTTTCAAACTCCCGAATGGCATCTTCAAAGCGGAGCTTGTCTTGATAGAGCAGCCCTAAATTAAAATGCACGGCGGGGCTGGTTTCCCCGGTACCGATGGCTTGCTCATAAAAACTGATGGCTTCATTGGTCAGCCCCCGCGTTTGGGCATCCAGCGCCTGGCTTAATAAGGTGGCGCGGCGGAGCTTGCTGGGATCTTCGTCTTCGCTAAACAGCTTGGTGGCTAACTGCTCCAAGGCGTGGCGTTTGGCATCTTGCACAGGAACGGCCGTTTCTGCTTCAACTTTGGCGGGTAAAACGGCCGTTTCCAATTCCCGCCCCGTCCCACCAGATGAACCCACACGGGGAGCCATTTGCTTTTCCGTAAAAAGCGGCTGCCCCTGCTTCACCATCTCCATCGCCGTCAGCACATCGGCATTACGCGGGTCAAGCTGTAGCGCAAAGCCACACGCTTGCAGTGCCTTGTCTTTTTCTCCCTGCGCCAACAGCAAATGGGCGATCATCAAATACTCGTGGGTGGCATTACGCACCACGCCCTGCTTCTGGTAAACAGCCGCCAGCCGCTGGTGCGCCCGCAGCAACGAAGGATTTAGCCGCGTGGCGCGGTGCCAATTATCCACCGCATCCTTAAGCCGCTTACGCCCCAGCTCTACCTCGCCAATTGCCATGTAGGTTTGCCCGGATTCGGCCAACAGCCCAAGCTCTTGCTGGAGTTCCGCCACATGTCGCAGATAAATGATGTCGCCCTGCGAGTAGCGAGCCGCCAGCTTGTAATTTTCCAACGCCTTGCCCAACTGCTGTAGCCCCATGTAGGCCATGCCCAAGCCAGCATAGGGCGCTGGCTCATGTGGCACTTCCCGGATAGCTTGCTGGAAAGCGCGAATCGCAGCATCCCAATCTTGATCCCAGTTGTAACTGTGGCCTCGGTTTAGGGCCGCTTCGTAGCTGGTTTGGCTCTTTATCACCAAAAATCTCCGAATTTAAGCAGGATTGATTAGACAAACCGTATGGTAACAAATGTCCTGCAGCCGGGGGTATTGATTGGCTGCCTTTGACATCAATTCTTAATCTTTATAGGTAAATGGGAGATTGGAGATTAATGAGGGTTCACAATCTCCAATCTCTAATCTCTACTAGCCCGCGTAATCAGGTGCAAGCAAACGCACCAAAATGGCTTTTTGCGCGTGCATTCGGTTTTCGGCCTGTGGGAAGAGGACGGAGTTCGGGCCATCGGCCACCTCATCGGTGATTTCTTCACCGCGATGGGCGGGCAGGCAGTGCATTACAATGCAGTCGCTGTTGGCGCGGGAGACAAGCCGGTGGTTGATTTGGTAGGGGGGGAAGACTTGCAGACGAACGGCCGTTTCCTCCTCCTGCCCCATACTTGTCCACACATCGGTATAAATCACATCCACATCCGCCACCGCCGCCAGTGGGTCTTCAAACAGTTCAAAGGCAGCCTGACCCGTGCGGAACGAGTCGGCCAGCTCCAGGTCATCTTCATCCAGCATATAGCCCGTTGGCGAAGCAATGTGCATTTTCATCCCCAGCTTCATGGCACCAAACAGTAAAGAGCGGGTCACGTTGTTGCCGTCGCCCACATAGGCCATCTTTAGCCCCTCAAACGACCCTTTGTGCTCCCAAATCGTTAGCATATCGGCCAGTGCCTGCGCCGGGTGGTTGTAATCACTTAACCCATTAATGACCGGAACCGAGGCGTGCTGCGCCAGCCCCAAAATGTGATCATGATCAAACACCCGCGCCATAATGCCATCCACATATCCCGACAGCACCCGCGCCACATCGGCCACGCTTTCGCGCCCCCCCATCTTGACTTCGGAAGGTCCCAAATAAAAAGCGTACCCACCCAAATGCACCATACCCATTTCAAAGGAAACGCGGGTACGGAGAGAGGGTTTTTGGAAGAGGAGAGCCAGGCTTTTGCCTTTCAAAATGGGCGCATTACCTCCCGCTTTCCACTCTTTTTTGAGTCTATCTGCCAATGAGAGCAGGTCTTGCAGCTCGGCTGGGGACAAATCTGCTATGCTAAGAAAGTGTTTCAAATCTATTCACTCCGCATCATTATTTGACGAACAGTATACCACAGCGGAAAATGCAGGGAAAGCAAGAACATCATTCGACATAATCTTTGCTTGCAGCGGTTTTTAGGTTATAGTAGGCGAGAATTTATTGGGGATGTCACTTGATGCTCGTCCCGCAATGGGCAAATTAAGGTAGGTGACAAATGGATTTTGTAGAGCAAAAACCAGGGTTAACGGCCGTTATCGCCTTTATTGTAGGTGTATTGTTCGGTCTTGTTGTGTTGGGTTGGTGGTTGTGGCCCGTGCAGTATACGGGTGCACGTGTGGGCAACCTTGTGGATGCCGATAAACAGGCCTATGTGCGGATGGTCTCTGAGCTGTATGCCTTTGACCGCGACCAGGGCAAAGTGCAAACGGCACTATCTGGCTGGAGTGGGGATGTGACGGCTTGTGCACTGGCAGCGGCCACAACAGATGCGGCTGAGTCGGCACGGTTAACGGCCGTTGCCCAAATTGTCAATGGGCAGGGCTGCACCGGCATTGACACCTCGACACCAGCCGCCGAGGAAAGTGGGGGTGGAACGTCCATTGCGCCCTTCTTGCTCATCCTGCTGCTGCTTGTTTTAGTCGGAGCCATTCTCTATGTGTTCAACCGGCGTAGTGAAATGATGGCAAGTTCCGCCAGCGCGGGGCCATCTTATGCGGAGGTGCCAGAGGCGGCTCCGGTGGCAGGGGGCAGTACGGAAGTAACGGCCGTTCCCATTGCCCGTTTCCGCACCAGCTATGGTCGTGGGCACGACACCTACGACGACTCGTTTAGCATTGAAAATGCACGCGGTGACTTTTTAGGGGAATGTGGTGTGGGCATCTCCGAATCTATTGGCACCGACTCGCCCAAAAATGTCACCGCCATCGAAGTATGGCTTTTCGACAAAAACGACATTCGCACCATCACCAAGGTGATCATGAGCGACCACGCCTTCTTTGACGATGCGCTCAAAGCGAAGCTGGCACCCAAAGGTGAACCCGTTCTGGCGCGGGAAAACGAAACCATCGTTTTGGAAACAGCCACCCTGATCATCAACGCCGAAATTACCGAGCTTGATTATGGCGACGACAACGTGCTGCCGCCACAAAGCTACTTCGACCGCTTCACCATTGAACTCTCGGCCTGGGCTAAAGAAGGGGATTTTGATGAGCCGGATATCGAAGGGCGCGTGGATGAGTTGATGAATTATTAGTGGGGTGTGGGGAGCAGCAAGTAGCATGTAAACGGGACTGCCCAATGAATGGGTAGTCCCGTTTTGTTTAGGCACGGTTATAGGGGTTAAACAGCTTTTCCCATTCATCCAGCGCGTAGCGGTCGGTCATGCCAGCAATGTAGTCGGTAACAACACGAGGAAGTGACGTGGTGGCAAGCTGTTTTTGCGTCTCGCTGGGGAGCATTTTGGGTTCTTTGGTATATGCATTAAAGATCTCCGAGATAAAACGTTCGGCCTTCATCTGCATTCGCACCAGCCGGTAATGGCGGTACATGTTTTCATAGAGGAATTTTTTGAGGGCGCGGACTTTGGGGCCAAATTCGGGGGAATAGCCAACCACGTTGCTGCTGTGGGTTTGCAGCTTTTCTGGGGAATCAATTTGATTTTGTTCCAGGTTGGCGTTGGTGTGATGGAGAACGTCTTGGATGGAACGGCCGATAATTTCGCGGATGATTTCGTCGCGGATGAGGTGGGTAAAAGAACGGCCGTTTTGCCACCCCACCCCCTCCTTCAACTCACCCCACAGTTCCAGCACATCCAAATCCTCCGGCTGAAACAGTCCCGCCCGCAGCCCATCTTCCAAATCGTGGGCATTATAGGCAATTTCATCGGCCAAATTAGCAATTTGCGCTTCCAGCGATGCCCGCTTGTGTGGCTCATAGGCACTGGCATCGCTCTGGTCATAATCTGTCTCGTGCTTGATCATCCCCTCCCGCGTTTCATACGTCAGGTTCAACCCGGGAAAATCGGGGTATCGTTTCTCAAGTTTGGAAACAATACGGTAGCTTTGCGTATTATGGTTAAAACCGCCATACTCCTCCATCAACGCATTGAGCGCATGTTCACCGGCGTGCCCAAACGGCGGATGGCCCAAATCATGCGCCAAACAAATCCCCTCCGTCAGCTCCTGGTTGCCACCCAAATTCCGCGCCAGCGAACGGCCGATTTGCGCCACTTCCAGCGTGTGGGTCAATCGCGTGCGGTAATGATCCCCCTCATAAAAAACGAAAACCTGCGTTTTATACTCCAGCCGCCGAAACGCCGTTGTATGCAAAATCCGATCACGATCCCGTTCAAACGCCGTCCGCGTCGCCGATTCACGCTCCAGGTACATACGTCCCCGTGAATCGGCACTCTTCAGCCCATAGGGAGCCAGCATCTGCCGTTCCCGTTCTTCCAGCGCTTCTCGTTTAAGAATCATTTGCTACTCCTTTTGATCAATACCAACGAAGGACAAAAAGCAACTTTTTGCTTTTGCAAGTAATAGATGGCAAGTAGCAAGTGTTAGTTGTTATCAAACTTGCCGCCTGTTACCTGTAACTTGCAGCAAACTGTCAATTTATCACCACTGGCAACATTGCCTCGGCAAATACGCTTACCCCCAGCAGACCGCTACTTGCTATTATCTTATGACAAGTGTAACATAAATCAACTATTCCCGGCAGCTAGTTTGGTCGCTGCGCCGGGCAAAAGAAACAGGATTGAGCAGGTGCATATTCGGATTGCGGCCGAATAGCCACCGATAGGGAAGAAAACAGGATGTTGTCACAACCAAATGTTCGGATGGTGATGCTGGTGATGCTGGTGGCGATTATGGTGGCCGTGGCTGGCTCGCTGTTCTTTTCAAGAGGATCAAGCCAGGAAACAACCATAACACAAACAGAGCCGGTAGAAATTGATGGGGTGCTGCTGCGGATCACGGGTGACCCCGCGCAGCGTGTTACTTTGGTTGGCGGGGGCACCAACATTCAAACGGTGTTAACGCTGCCGCAAACGCAGCAGGTGCAGCCAACGACCCCACCGGAACAAACTCAGCAAGAACAAACGTCAGAACAGCAAGCAACGGCCGTTCCTCCCACCAGCACACCCGTCCCGCAAACATTCACCCAAACCACATCGTCAGCTGACCCCATCATTTTTATCAGCTACACCGTGCAGGGCAGCGACACCCTCTACAGTATCTCATCCTCACGGATGGATACCTCCATTGCCCTTATGGCTCGCTTTAACCTTTCCGCCAAGGACATTGTAGCCGGAAACGTTATTCAGTTGCCCATTGGCAACCCCGCTTACTGCCCCAGCAGCCGGCCGTATGCCGTGGGTGAGGGCGACACTGCCTATAGCGTGGCTCGACGCTTTGGCACCAATCACGATACGCTAAAGGCTATGAACAGTTTGGATGCCAACTACACAATCCGCATCGCCGAAATTATTTGTGTACCATAGGCAAAAGGACGCAGTTCAAGACGAAGAATCAAAATAGGACGCAGATTTTCCTGATTCACCCGATCGGGAAAGTCTGCGCCCTGTTTTCAAGGCAGAGAGTTAATGAACAACACACGCCTAAAAATCAAGGATTTCACAGATGACGCAGATTCATCCGTGTTTGTCCGTGTTCGTCCGTGTCCCATTTTCTGCCTGCTCTACTGCCTGCTGCTGGCTGGGTGCCAGGTAGCCGGGCTGGCCGATGCGCCATTGGTGACAACGGTGGAAAGCCGTTTGGGGGTAGATGTGGGAGAATTGATTGGGGACGAAACGGCCGTTCCTCCCTCTCTCGCTACTGCCTATGCCGCCGCCACGGCCGTTGCCCGCCCCGCCGCCGAACTTGAACCCGGCAGCAGTCGTCGCAACCCGCTGCCCGCCACCACCGAACTTATCACCCTCAATGATTGGGAAGTAGTAGTACTGGAACAAATGCGCGGTGAAGCAGCTTGGGAGCAAATTCGCGCCGCCAATAGCAACAACCAGCCGCCTCCCACCGGCGAAGAATATTTGCTGCTGAAGCTGTGGGTGAAAAACAACAGCACCGACCCCGATGAGCAAAGCCTGGGGCTGCACGTTACCGGTAATGCCCTCAAAACCCACTATAGCTTTGACAGTGACGTGGTGGAGCCAGACCCACAGCTTGACACCTATCTGCCGGGCAACAGCGAAAGCATTGGCTGGGAAGCATACCGCATCACAAGCGATGAGGGGAATTTGCTGCTGATGGTGGATGATTGGCGTGACTATGAGGCGGGCTATCTCTATGTGGCGCTGTCACCGGGGGCGGCAATTGCTGTGCCGGAGGCGTTGGCGGGGGTGGAAAAAACGGCCGTTGGCGTAACCCAAAGCGAACCGGCTCCCTTCGGCCAAATGGTCACCAGTGACGACTGGCAAGCTCGCGTGGTAGACGTAGTGACGGGTGAAGAGGCTTGGCAGATGGTGTATGAGGCCAACCAATTTAACGACCCACCTCCGGCCGGCCACAGCTATCTCGCTGTCAAGCTATGGCTGCGCTACATTGGTCTGGTAGAAGGACCACATTACACAACCGATGACAATTTTGCTGTTGTCGGCAGCACCGTTGCCCAACCATCCACCGTAGACCCCACGCCAGAACTACGGTTTGAACTATTTCCCGGTGGCGAAGCCGAAGGTTGGCTGGTGCGGCTGGTGGCCGACAGCGATGCCAACACTTCCCTGCGTTTTTCCATCCCCGATGGGGAGCGCTATTTGTCACTGGTGGTGTCGGGGCGGTAGAAAATAGGGGAGATTGGAGATTAGAGATTGTGAACGCTTATCAATCTCCAATGCCCAATCTCCAATCCCCAACTTAAATCAACTGCGGATAAATTTTTTGCGCCTGGTCAAAGAGGGGTGCCAGGCTCATGACTTTCCAAACGGGGCCTTTAGGCTGCACTTGTTTGCTGCCAAGTGCTTTGGCAAGGTTGAGGTTACCCAGCAAGATTTGGTGCAGGGTGTCGCTGGGGAGGGTGATGTCGAGTTCAGGTTTGATGGTGGTGGGGCCATAGTGAATTTTTAACGGCCGTTTACTCGCATCAATTGTCATCTCCCCTGCCGGCTCCTGGCAATTAAACCGAATCACCAGCTTCGACTTCAACATCGCCTCCGTCGCCTGCGGATACTCCGCCTCAATCCGAGCCACAAGCTGCTGCATCAGCGAATAAAGCTGCGTACTACTGCTAAAAACAGCCATTACTCCTGCCCCTCCCCCATAAACCGCTGCTTGAATTGCTCCGCCTGGAATTGCAGCGAATAATTGAGCATATACCAAATCCCCTTCCACGTATCGGGGTCAAGCAAATCTTCCTTATTGGTATTTTCCAGCGTCTCCAAAATGCCTTTGGCAACATCAGGCGTCACCCGCTCCAGAGCCGAACGCATAAACCCTAGCACCGTGTCCGGCTTGAACGGTTCGGGCAGTTGGGCGTTTAGCCGTTCCCGCGTCTGCTCCGCCTGGTGCTGCGCCGAATAACTAAGCATATAGGCCAGTCCCTTCCACGTATCGGGGTCAAGCAAATCTTCCTTGCGCGTGTTTTCCAGCGAACTCAGAACCGTTTGCACAATGTCGGGTGTCACCTTTTCCAAATTTTGCCGGAAAAAGTTCAGCACATTGTCGGGGCGCAGCGGCTCCGGCAGTTGGGCGTTTAGCTTTTCCCGCGTTTGCTCTGCCTGGAACTGCGCTGAATAGGTGATCATGTAGGCAACACCACGCCAGGTGTCTTTGTTGAGCAAATCTTTGGTGCTTATCCCCTGCATGTTTTTCAGAATGGTCAGTTGGGCATCGGGAGCCAATCGCTCGATGTTCTCACGCACCAGCTTGAGCATGTTTTGCGGCGAATAGGCGGCTTGACCGCTGCTGGGGAAGGTTTGCCGCAGTTCGGCCACCATCTTGTCCAATTCAGCCAGCAGCGCCTGAATTTGTCCCGGTTGTGCTTTAGCCTCAGGCTGCGGCTCTGTAGCTGGCGTTTCTTCTGGCGTGGGTTCGGCCACCGCCAGAGCGATGTCGGGGAAGGCGGCCAGCCGATCTTCACGAAATTTGCGTAAGATGTAGCCAAGCTGGCCTTTGCTAAGACCTGCGCTGGCAGCAGCGTCGGCCTGGGTGTGGCCGCTGTTTATAGCAAGCAGTGCCTGGGCGCGACGGCCGTTTAATCCCTCATCTTGCTCTGCCAATTGGGTCAACGCTGCCACCTCTGGTTCTGTTAATAAATGATTTTCCTGCCCCATGCGGTGCCTCCTCTGAAATGGGACGCGGCGAACACGGATAAATCTAGCATGATGTGCGGCCGCTTTTATAGTTTGTACTGCTCTTTGCCCACATTATACCTGCTTTTCCGTTGACTTCACTGCGCCAGAATGCTAAATTATTAATGATGCATTGCGTCATAAATTATTAGGTAAAGGTATATAGCGTGGCTGAGAAATTTGAAATTGAGATTGAAGAAGAGGAAGTGGAACCGAGCGAAACGACATGGCAATCGCTGGTGCGGCGGGTGGTTCTGGCTGGGGCTGGTGCGGTGGGGCTGGCGCAGGACGAGGCAGAGGCGTTTGTGCGGCGGCTGGTGCAGCGGGGTGAGTTGGGGGAAAAAGACGGCCGTTCTTTGCTGGCTGAAATTCATGAGCAGCAGCGCCGTTTTGCCCGTCTTGGCCCCCTGTTTTTGCTGGAACGTCAGGTCGAGTTTGTGTTGCACCGGCTGAGCGTGCCTACGAAAACGGAAATTGACGAATTGTCGGCCAAGATAGAAACGTTGAGCCAAAAGGTTGACCAACTGCGGCAGTTATTGCAGCCAAAAGACAAGCGCTAAGGGATGGCACATTGATGAGTACGCTGTTAATTAAACGATACCCCAACCGCAAGCTGTATGATACCGAATCGAAGCAGTATGTGACGCTGCAAGGGATTGCCGAGCTAATTCGGGGTGGGCATGAGGTGCAGGTGGTTGACCATATGACGGATGAGGATTTAACGGCCGTTACCCTCACCCAAATCATCTTCGAGCAAGAAAAAAAGCAGGGTGGTTTTTTGCCAACGGCCGTTTTACGCGGGCTGGTACAGTCTGGCGGCGAAACCCTCAACGCCATCCGCCGCAACCTCGCCTCCCCACTCGACCTGCTGCGCCATGTGGATGAAGAAATTGAGCACCGCTTACAAGCCATGATTAACCGAGGGGAACTAGCCCGCGAAGAAGGGCTGCGGCTGCGCGA
Source organism: Ardenticatenaceae bacterium (assembly GCA_020634215.1). GTDB lineage: Bacteria > Chloroflexota > Anaerolineae > Promineifilales > Promineifilaceae > JACKCD01. Next base: position 146,804 of record JACKCD010000001.1, read on the forward strand.
CAAGCTGCTCTCATCCAGCAATCTGTGGCCGGAATCCCTCTTTCCTTCTGAGCAAGAAGTGGAAACGGTGCTAAAACAACATGGCATCCCCACCCGCCAGGAACTCGACATGCTTTATGGGCAGCTAGATGCCCTATCGGCTAAATTGGACACCCTGATTGCGGAGAACACGGACGAACACAGATAAATCTGCGGCATCTTTGACAGAAAAAAGAAACAACAAGTATGATCGAAATCTCTGGCACCATTCAACGCGCTTTTCTTTTCCCTGCTGCGGCCGACATGGCACTAGCCTATTACGGCAACATGGCGCGAATTTTACCGCTGTTGCCCCACATTTCCGTGGTTCAAGAATACTCGTCCACTCAGTTTCGTACCCATTATCAAACGGTGGAGTTGGGAGCCTATACGGTCAATGTCTTTTGCGATTTGGAAAGCGAGGTAGACCACGCGGAAATGGTCATTCACGTGCGGCCGGGGCAGTTTGCTGAACCAACAGCAGCTTCCACTACCCTCACATCCTCAACAGCTTATGGTCTTTTTTCCATGCTGGCTCGTTTTTTCCCGCTGGAAGGGCAAACACGAATTGAGTATCGGCTGGGGCTACAGGCGCGGCTGCCCCGGCCGGCCGGGCTGCGGTTGATGCCCAAACGGGTGTTAAATGGGTTGGGGCAAGGGATTACAAACGGCCGTTTGCGCGAAATCGCCGACGGGTTCATCACCCGCTCGCTAGAAGACTTCCCCCACTGGCTCACCCAACAGCCAACCATCCCCGCCCCGTGAAAATTCACGGCCAGTGCGAACTGCCAGCACCCCCTGCCACCGTCTGGCACTTCCTGGCAACCCCCGACCAGGTCAGCCAATGTGTTCCCGGTCTAACGGCTTGGGAAACCATAACCCCGAACACCCACTTTCGCCTCTGGCTGCGCCTGCCATTTGCCACCACCGCCCAACCGCCGCTACCTGTCACCCTTACGTGGGGTGAACAACACCCCACCACCTCCCTACACCTGCTGCTAACCACCCAATTCGGTACGGATCCCATCCAGGTCACCACCCAACTCACCCTGCACCCGCTTGCCACCAGCCAAACTCAACTTCACTTTCTCATGGTCATCACCACCGACAACCGCTTCATAAAGCAAATCCTACGCCATCACAGCCCCAGGCTCATTGACCAATTTTTTACTGCCATGCAGCAGCGGCTACAGCCCTAACACACAAACTGTAGGTAGTTGGTAATCATTGCCATTCCCTTGTCTTACCAACCACAAGCTACTAGCCACCAGCCACGACAACAACATCTTTGTTCAACATGCAAGAATTACATCGTTACGCAACTATTGCAAATGACTCAAAAACGCCCGCGTCCGCTCATCCTGCGGGTTGTTAAAAAGCTGTTCCGGCGTGCCAATCTCGGCAAAACGGCCTTCGTGCATAAACAAAATCCGGTCGGCAAAGCGTCGCGCAAAACTCATCTCATGCGTCACCGCCAGCATCGTCATTCCTTCCTCCACCAACTGCTGCATCACTCCCAGCACCTCCCCAATCAGCTCCGGGTCCAGTGCCGACGTTGGCTCATCAAACAGCATCACCTTTGGCTGCATCGCCATCGCCCGCGCAATTGCCACCCGCTGCTGCTGCCCCCCGGAAAGCCGCGACGGATATTGATCTTTCTTCGCCGACAGCCCCACCTTCTCCAAATTCCGCATCCCCAACGCCACCGCTTCGTCCTTGCTCATCCCCTTCACCGTCATCGGCCCCTCAATCACATTTTCCAACGCCGTCATGTGGGCAAACAAATTAAACGACTGGAACACCATCCCCGTTTTCAGCCGCAGGTCATGCACCTGCTGCCGATACTCCCGCCCATGCCCACCTCCCTGCACCACCAGCCCATCCACCTCCACCGAGCCAAAATCGGGCTGCTCCAAAAAGTTAATGCAGCGCAGCAGCGTGCTTTTGCCCGACCCACTGCGGCCGATAATGCACACCACTTCGGCCGGCGCCACCTCAAAAGAAATGTCTTTCAGTACATGAAGCTGGTCAAAATATTTGTCTAACTTAGAAACCCGCACAATCGGTGTCATAATGTCCGATCCCCCCGCGCCACATACGCCTCAATGCGCCCCTGCACCATCGTAAACAAAATGGTGATGACCCAATAAAAAACGGCCGCTACCAGCAGCGCCTCCAAACTGCGGAAGTTGGCCCGCCCCACCTTCTGCGCCCGCCACAAAATTTCCCACACGAAGCCCGTAACGGAAATCAGAGCCGTATCCTTGAGCATAGCGATAAACTCATTGCCAATCGGCGGCACGACCAGTTTCAACGCTTGCGGTAGGACAATGCGACGCATAATCTGGCTCGGCACCATGCCAATTGCCAACGCCGCTTCCCGCTGCCCCACCCCCACCGACTGAATCCCCGCCCGCATAATTTCCGTCATGTAGGCTCCATAGTTGATGCCCAACGCCAGCACGCCGGCCGTCATGCCGCCGGGGGTAATGCCCAACTGTGGTAGCCCCAAAAAGATAAAGATGATTTGCAGCAGCAGCGGCGTGCCACGAATAAGCGAGATATAAAACGTTGCCAGGGCATAGGCTGGGGGAAATTTTGACAGCCGCCCCAACGCCCCCAGCAGTGCCAGCACGCAAGCCAGCGAGATGGACAAAATAGCAAGGATGATGGTTAACCCCACCCCACCAAAAATAAACGGTGTGCGCTCAACAATAAATGCCCAGTCAAGCTGGATTGTCTTGAGATGCACGCCCAAGATGTTAACCTGTAACCCGCTAAAGGCGAGGAACAATATCCCCAACAGGACGAGGTAGGAGACGTTGACCCCCGTGCTAAAACGACGCTGTCGTCGTCGCTGCTGCTCATAAATAAGTTGCGCCTGGCTTTTGGTTGAATCTGAAGTTGCGGCTGCCATTATGCCTCCAAAACGGTTGATCCAAAAAGGCGAACCCATGAGGTTCGCCTTTCTTTGTTATCTGCTAACAGCTACGACCCTATTTTGTCGGGTCACTGGTTAAATCAGCCCCAAACCATTGGTTGGAGAGGGTGCTGAGGGTGCCGTCGGCGTGCATTTCGGCGATGATTTCGCTGACGCGGGCGACAAGGCTGGTGCCATCGAGGGAACTCTTCTTGTCGAAGGCGACGGCCAGGTTTTCCGAGTAGACGGGGGAGCCTACGCGGTGGATGGCAATGCCTTCGTCAATGGCGGCCTGGACCACGGTGCCGGAGGTGAGGAAAACGGAGAATTCGGTGCGGCCGGCTTGAATGGCTTGGGCGCATTCGTTGTCGGTTTGCAGCGGCACAACGCTTACTCCCGTTGGAGCTTCAGCGTAGAAGCTGCTTTCGGGGAAGCCTAGCTCGGCCTTGTTGCCGTTGAGCCATGTTTCATAGGTGGTGGACAAACCGACACAGACGGGCTGGCCGTTGATCTGGTCAAGCGACTCGATGCCAGATGCGTCGCTGGCGGCAAACTGGGCGGGAGTGTAATAGTAAGCGGGTTCGGCAAAGTGGAGAATTTCTTGCCGAGCGACGGTGACGGTCATCGAGCCAACGCTCATGTCCCATTGGTTGCCCCAGTTCCCGGCGGTAATCAAATCCCAGTCGGGGGTGACAAATTCCACTTCGACACCAAGCCGCTTACCAATTTCTTTGGCAACGTCTACGTCAAAACCGACAAATTCGCCACTTTCATCGAGGAATGATTGAGGGGCATAGTTGGGGTCGGTAGAAACACGGATGACACCGTCTTCCTCAATTTTGGCGAGCAGGTCGGCTGGCTCGCTGCTGGTGCAGGCGGCGAGAACGGCCGTTAACACCACAACAAAAAACAAACGCATTAAACGTTTCATGGTTTCTTCTCTTCCTTAACAAACAAAAGATTTCCAACGCCTAAACCAAACGTCAGATTTTGGCCTCATTATATCAATAATTACCTTGCCAGATAAGAGAGTTCCCAACGTTATTCCGGCACAAACCAGTTAGCCCCTGGCAAGCAAAATGTTATACTCCTGTGCCAAAACCTTACCCAAAGCAAGGAAGTTTGACCATGATACGCACAGGTGCAGAATATATTGAATCCATCCGTGACGGCCGTGAAGTGTGGCTGAACGGGGAGCAGGTGAAAGATGTGCCCACCCATCCCCACTTCAAACCGCTGGTGGACATTCGAGCGCGCATGTATGACATGCAACACGAGGCGGCGACCAAAGAGTTGTTGTCTTACACCGATTCGGGGACGGGGGAACGGAACACGACGTTTTACAAAACGCCCCATACGCAGCAGGATTGGTGGGATAAGTTTGCGGCGGTAACGGCCGTTATGCAGGACATCAAAGGCGTTGTCACCCGTGTTGGCGACGAAACCATCGGCGAAGTCTGGTCACTCTATGACGGGCAGGACGTGCTAAACAGCGTAGACCCCCGCTTTAGCGCCAACATCCGCCACCATGTGCAAAAAGCTCTCGTCATGGATCCCTTCCACGTCTCCGCCAACACCGACCCCAAAGGCGACCGCTCCAAAAAGCCCCAAGACCAAGACCCCGACATGCTGCTCCACGTCGTCCGCGAAACGGATTCTGGCATTGTCGTGCGCGGGGCTAAATTTGAAACGGCCGCTGCCTACGCCAACCAAGCCTTCGTCAAACCCACCATCGCCAACTGGGGCAACGAAGCCCTGTCCGATTACGCAGTCGGTTTTATTGCCGACATGGGCGCACCAGGCATAAAACACCTCTGCCGCACCGGTTTTGCCAACCGCGCCGCTGCCCGTGATTACCCCCTCTCCAACAAATTCGACGAAATTGACACCCTCATCATCTTCGACGACGTGCATATCCCCTGGGAAAACGTCCTTTTTTACCGCCACACCAAAGCCGCCACCTACATCCGCGCCACCCTCCACCGCTACAGCGCCTTCCCCTACGTCCACCGCATCCTCGTCTATGCCGACATGCTCATTGGCACGGCACTGCACAACTTGCGGCAAACGGGGCTGGAAAATGTGCCTTCGGTGCAGGAGAAGTTGGCACAATTGGCCGTCTACCGCGAGGGGATTTGGGCGCATCTGACGGCGGCCATCACCCACGCCCAGCCTAGCCCTGGCGGTCTGCTCATGCCCAATCAATCGCTGCTAATGGCTGGCCGGGTCCACGCCCTGACCAATCTGCCGCAAATGATGCATATGACCCGCGAGTTGTGTGGCGGGCAAATTTGTGTCACGCCTGATGTGGCGACCTTTGAACATCCCGAAACCAAGCCCTGGATGGACAAATATTACACGCTCAATGACAGTTGGATGGCAGAAGATCGGCGCAAGCTGCTAGCCTTTGCCCGTGATCTGCTCAATTCCAGCTATGCCGGGCATCGGTTGACCTTTGCCCTGTTTGCTCAGTCGCCGCCATTTGCCAATTTAGCGGCCGTTTATCGCAACTTTGATTATGATGGCCCTCTGGACTTCGTGCGTCAGGCGGCCGGGTTATCGGACAATATCCAATGACACACACGCGCTTACGCAAATTCAACACGAAGGACGCTTATCCAGAGCAAAGTCTGGACAATGATTTATGTATGGTGGTCATCGCGGGCAACCACATCTTTTTGCGCGGTCAAACGGCCATGGATTTGGACGGCCATATCGTCGGCATTGGCGATGCGGCGGCTCAGGCGGAAAACGCGATGGCTTGCACCAAAATTTTGCTGGAAGAAGCTGGTTCCAAGCTGGAAGACATCTGCAAAGTCACCATCTACATCACCGACCGCGCCTACCGCGAACCGGTTTATCGCGTCGTCGGCAAATGGCTTAAGGGAGTTTATCCCGTTTCTACGGGGCTGATTGTGAATGGGTTAGCCAAGCCAGAATATTTGATGGAGATTGATGTGGAGGCGGTAATCCCGCAGGATGTGGAATAGGACGCAGATTCACCTGATTTTCCTGATTCGTACCTTAACGATGAAATCCTTGTACGCAAACAAGCAATGACACAGAGTTACACAGAGAAAGGAAAGAGAATCACAGAGGAAGGGGAAATGCCCCATTTCTTCTCTGTGCCTCTCTGTGTCTTCTCTGTGAACCTCCGTGTAACGTTTTGAGTTCTGTCTCGTTCAGGTTAGGCGACTCTTTATCAGGAAAATCAGTTAAATCAGCGTCCCTGCTTTAAGGAATAACCATGACGTTTTCATTAGCTGGACGATGTGAACGAACGGGGATGGTGGGAGCGGTGATTAGCACCTCTAGCCCCTGCGTGGGGGCGCGGTGCATGTGGGTGCAGGCGGGGGCGGGGGTGGTGCTGACGCAGAATGTGACGAATCCGGCGTTGGGGCCGGCTGGGCTGGATCAGTTAGCAATGGGGGCATTGGCTCATGAAACGCTGGCGTATTTACTGACGCTGGAACCTTACCCCGATTATCGGCAGGTGGCGGTGTTGGATGGTGGTGGGGAAACGGCCGTTTATTCCGGCAGCCAAACCCTCGGCATCTACGCCACTGCCTCTGGACACAACTGCATTGCAGCAGGCAATCTGCTGGCAAACACCCACGTGCCGCAAGCGATGGTCGATGAATTCAGCCGCCACCCAGAACTCCATTTGGCGGATCGGCTGCTGGCCGTGTTGGAAGCGGGTTTGGCGGCTGGCGGGGAGATGGGCCTAGTCCATTCGGCTGCTCTCACCGTCTGTGACCAAGATAGTTGGCCGATTGCCGACCTGCGCGTGGATTGGCACGATGCGCCCATTGCCCAGCTTCGCACGGTTTGGGAGGTGTACCAGCCGCAAATGGAAGCCTACATCCTCCGCGCTAAAGACCCGCGCTTGGCTCCGAGTTATGGGGTGCCGGGAGATGAATAAGAAAACAATAGGACGCAGATTTACCTGATTCTCCTGATCAGGCAAATCAGGTAAATCTGCGTCCCATTTTTTGCAGGAGTTGACCATGTTAGTAGATGCAACCAGAACGGCCGTTCCCCACCCCCTCGATCCCTTATCAGCCAGCGAAATCAACCAGATTGTGGCACTGCTGCGCCAGCACGCGGACGTGGCGACTGGGGTTTGCTTCCACTCCATGCAAGCCATCGAGCCAGACAAGGTGGAGTTGGCGGCGTATGAGGAAGAGAAACGGCCGTTTCCCCGCCGCGCCCTCGCCATCCTCCTCGACAAACAAACCGGTCGCACTTATGAAGCCATCGTCAACCTGGATCACAATCAGGTTGAAAGCCTCAGCCACATTCCTGGTGTCAAACCTGGCGTTTTGCTGGAAGAGATGGAAGAGGCCGAAGCCGTTATCAAGGCCAACCCCGAATTTCAGGCGGCTTTGCGGCGGCGGGGCATCACCGATTTTGAGCGCGTAAGCGTTGACCCCTGGGCACCTGGCTACTATGGCGATCCGTTGGAAGACAAGCACCGCCTCAGTCGCGGCGTGCCTTATTTGAACGAACAAATTGGCGACAACTTTTACGCTCGCCCGATTGAAAATCTGCTGGTTTTAATTGACATAAATAAGATGGAGGTGGTACGGGTAGATGATTTTGCCCCTGTGCCGGTGCCGCAGGAATCGGCCGATTTTCTGACGGGTTTGAAACCCCGCACTGATGTCAAACCGTTGGAGATTACGCAGCCGGAGGGGGTGAGCTTTACGGTGGATGGCTGGCAGATTCGTTGGCAGAAGTGGCAGATGCGGATTAGTTTTAACCATCGAGAGGGGCTGGTGTTGCATCAGGTGGGGTATGAGGATAACGGCCGTTTACGCCCCATTCTCCACCGCATTTCTCTCGCCGAAATGACTGTCCCCTACGGCGATCCTGGCTTGTCCCAATACCGCAAAAACGCCTTTGACGCAGGTGAATATGGGCTGGGCATGTTGACCAATTCGCTGGAATTGGGCTGCGACTGTCTGGGCGAGATTTATTATTTTGATGCCGATTTGGTCACGATCAATGGGCAAGTGCGGACGATTAAAAACGCCATTTGCCTGCACGAAGAGGATGCCAGTCTGCTGTGGAAGCATGTGGATGTGCGAGCCAAGGGGGTAGCGGTGCGGCGGTCGCGGCGGCTGGTTGTGTCTTTTATTGCCACGGTGGGCAATTATGAGTATGGCTTTTATTGGTGTTTTTATCAGGATGGCAATATCCAGCTTGATGTGCGGCTGACGGGGATTTTGCAGACGGGGGCTTATGTGGAGGGGGATGTGCCGAGGTTTGGGGCGCGGTTAAACGGCCGTTTATATGCTCCCAACCACCAACATTTCTTTTGTGTGAGGCTGCATACGGCCGTTGATGGCCCCCGCAACACCGTCGTCGAAACCGACACCCTGGCCGCTCCCGCCGATGAGTCCAATCCACACGGTAACGCCTTTTACGCCCAAACTACCCTCTTGCGCCGCGAACAAACGGCTCAACGCCTCATTGACCCTTTCGCGGCTCGTACCTGGAGCATCACCAATCCCAACAGCTTGAACAAAGTGGGGCAGCCCGTCGCCTATAAACTCATTCCTGGCGAAAACAGCCTGCCCTTCGCCCAGCCCCATGCCTACATCAGCCAACGGGCTGGTTATATGTTCAAGCATCTGTGGGTCACACCCTATCATCCCAATGAAAAATACCCCGGTGGTGCTTACCCCTATCAATCCCCTGGCGGCAATGGCTTGCCCCAATGGACGGCGCAGGATCGCTCGGTGGACAATGAGGATATTGTGGTTTGGTATGTGATGGGGCATACGCATGTGCCGCGCTTGGAAGATTGGCCGGTGATGCCGGTAGCAACGATTGGTTTCTGGCTCAAGCCCAGCGGCTTTTTCGCCCAAAGCCCAGCAATGGATGTGCCAGCCAGTCTGCCACACCATTGCCATATACCGGAACAATAGGGGCATTGTTCGTAGAGATTGGAGATTGTTTGAATCTCCAACCACCAATCACTACTTACTCGGAGCGCACCAAAGCGGCAGGGCGTTGGCGCAACAACTGTTCAGCCTCGGCCACAATCTGGCGCACAATGTGGCCGGCCGGTTCCTGCGAACCGATCAACCCAACCCCCAGACCCGCGCTAATATCCACCACCTCTTTATCCTGTGCTTTGGCACCTGCTTCCAACTCCTGCCGTAACGCCGCTTGTTGTTCTCGAATCTCAGCCATACGACCATCCCACGTCGTGTTAAACCGATTTCGCAGGACGCGGTCGGCAATACCGGCCGGAAAAGAGGCACCGCGTACCTGGTCGTAAACCGAGGTGCGGATGGTGTCATCGGTTGAGGCAGCCAATACCGCTTGCTGCTCCCAAGCCCCACCGCCCCACTCATCGCTGGCAACAAAGCGCGTTCCCAAGGAGACACCCGACGCGCCTAACAGCAAAACCGCTGCCAATCCGCGCCCATCCACAACCCCACCGGCCGCCAGCACCGGAATATCGCCCACGCTGTCCACAACGGCCGGCAATAAGGTCAGGGTACTCGCCATCCCTGTATGCCCCCCTGCTTCAGTTCCCTGGGCAATAATGGCATCCACACCCGCTTGGGCAGCGCGCTTGGCCTGTGCCAAGCTTTGCACCTGGGCAAAAACCCGCACCCCTCGCGCCTTAGCCGCCGCCACATAGGGGGTTGGATCGGCAAAGGAATGGTTGATGACGGCAACTTGCTCATCCAGTGCCACCTGCACCAGATCGTCAATGTTGGGAAATGACGAGACAAGGCCAACGCCAAACGGCCGTTCTGTCAAACCACGCGCCGCCCGAATTTGCCCTCGCAGCCAATCCGGCCCGCCGCCGCTGGTGCCGCCAATCATGCCAAAACCACCCGCATTGGAGACAGCCGCAGCCAATGTAGCGGTTGCCGTACCACCCATGGGGGCATTCAAAATTGGGTGGGCAATACCCAGAAGATCGCATAAACGAGTATGAATCATGGTTCTTTCCAATAGCAAAAGGTTTAACCGGTGGTCTTCACCAAATGGCAGGCTACCCAATGGCCGGCCGACACTTCCGTAAACGCTGGCTCAACCTCATAGCAAACCGGCTCGGCCACTGGACAGCGGGTATTAAAATTGCAGCCCTGCGGCGGGTTAGCGGGGCTGGGCACATCTCCCTGCAGCACAATACGCTCCCGCCGCGCCTCAAACAGCGGGTCGGGAACGGGAACGGCCGAAAGTAGTGCCTTTGTATACGGGTGCAACGGGTTATAGTATAGATTGCGCCGATCCGTTAGCTCCACAATTTTGCCCAAATACATCACCGCAATCCGGTCGCTGATGTGGCGCACCATGCTCAGATCATGGGCGATGAACAAGTAGGTTAGCCCCAACCGCTCTTGCAGTTCCTCTAACAAATTCACCACCTGCGCCTGAATAGACACATCCAGCGCGGCGATGGGTTCATCACACACAATAAAATCGGGGTTAATCGCCAGGGCGCGAGCGATACCCACCCGCTGCCGCTGCCCGCCGGAAAATTCATGTGGGTAACGGCTGATAAAGTGCGGGTTAAGGCCAACCAGATAGAGCAGCTCTTCAACCCGATCACGCCGCTCCGCGCCGCGTGCCAGCCCAAAGATGTCCAACGCCTCGCCAACGATGCTGCCTACTGTCATGCGGGGATTAAGAGAAGCATACGGGTCTTGAAAAATGAGCTGCATCCGCCGCCGTATCTGCCGCATTTCTTCGCCACGCAGCGTCGCTAAATTCTTGCCTTCCAGCATCACCTCCCCGGCGGTGGGAGGATACACTTGCAAAATAGTGCGCCCGGTCGTGGATTTGCCGCAGCCGCTTTCGCCCACCAGCCCCAGGGTCTCACCCTGGTAAATATCAAAGCTCACGCCGTCTACAGCTTTGACATCCCCCACATGCCGCCGAAAAACGCCCCGCGTGATGGGAAAATACTTCTTTAGGTCTTTGACCTGCACCAGCACTGAACGGTCATGCTGCTTGGACATAGGTCCACACTCCTTTTGTCGCCTCTTTTTCCCAGCACGCAACCTGGTGATTGCGGCCAATGGTTTCTAAAACGGGGTTCTCGTCCAGACAGCGTTGGGTTGCATAGCTGCATCGCGGGGCAAAGGGGCATCCGGCCGGCAAATGTGCCAGGTCGGGCGGCTGGCCGGGAATAGAAAACAGCTTCGTTCCCCGTTCCGAATCCAGTCGCGGCAGCGAGCCTAATAAACCCAGGGTGTAAGGGTGGCGCGGCGTGGTGTAGAGCGTTTCGACACGCGCATCTTCGATCACGTACCCGGCATACATCACCAGAACCCGCTGCGCCAACCGCGCCACAACGCCCAAATCATGGGTAATCCAAATCACGGCCATGCCGAGGGCTTCCTGCAACTGTTTTACCAAATCCGTGATTTGCGCCTGGATGGTGACATCCAACGCCGTGGTGGGTTCGTCGGCAATCAGCAGCACGGGGTTGCAGGAAAGTGCCATAGCGATCATAGCTCGCTGGCGCATCCCGCCGGAAAATTGATGCGGATAGTCGTCTAATCTGTCCTCGGCATTGGGAATACCCACCATGCTTAATAGTTCAGCCGCCCGCGTGCGAGCTTGCTCTGTGTTTAGCCCCTGGTGTCGCTCCAGTGCCTCCATAATCTGAAAGCCGACCTTTAGCACCGGGTTGAGGGAGGTCATGGGGTCTTGGAAAACCATAGCAATTTCAGCCCCCCGGATTTGCTGCACCTCTAGTTCACTGAGTTTAAGTATGTCGCGGCCGTTAAAGATGACCTCGCCCGCCACAATTTCGCCCGGCGGTTCGGGAATGAGCCGCATGACGGAGAGCATACTCACGCTTTTGCCGCTGCCGCTTTCGCCCACAATCCCCAGCGTTTCCCCTGTGCCAAGGCTGTAGGAGATGCCATTGACAGCCCGCACGATTCCTTCTTCGGTGTTGAACTGCGTGGTCAGGTTGCGTATTTCCAGTAGATTTGCCAAAGTGAGTTTCTCCTTTTCACCTTCTGTTGCTTACTCACGCAAAAATGTTCGTGCGCCCACAAACTGTTGGTGCAAATGGGGCACCGTTTGAATATCGTCTTCATACACGCCATTGCGGGCAACGGAGGCGTGTAAGATGCGCCAATCACCTAGGCTGATGCCAACATGGGTGATTGCCCGGCCGCCTGTTTGGCGTTGGTTGCCAAAGTAGAGCAGATCGCCGGGTTGGAATGGGGGCTCCACGACTCGCCCAGCTTTATATTGCATATCGGCATCGCGTGGAATGATGACACCAGCCAGGCGATGGGTCAGTTGCGCCAAACCGGAGCAGTCGAGACCCAAGCTGGTGCAGCCGCCCCACAGATAGGGGACGCCGATAAATTGGGTGGCATCTTGTATAATCTGCTGGCGTTGGGCGGAACCGGTTTGGGGCAAGGTGTCGCACGGCCGCAAGTTGGCTAAAGGTGTCCAGCCGGTTGACCCACCTGCTAGGGAAAGTTGTGCCCAAGTGTTGTTTGTTTGCGTGACACAAACGGCCGTTCCTGCCAGCACACGCCCCACCCGCAACGCTGTCTCATCGGGGGATTGGTGCAAGAGGGCAATGGGACTGCTGACGAGGTGGGTGGGGGCGGAAACGGCCGTTTCTCCCAGATAACTGCCATACACCCAGCCCAAATACCCATCATCCTGCCGCACATACACCCACTTTCCCTGCTCCAGAAGCTGCTCCACCCGCATCCCCTGCACCAACTGGCTCACCATCTCCGCCTGGAACGATGGTTGGGCATACAAACCCGTCACATTAGTCGCCACCTGACAAAACTGCCCCGGTTGTGACCGCAGCACCCGTACCGCTCCGGCCGTAAAAACTAAATCAGGAAATTGTTCGGTTAGGGTGTCATGAACGGCCGTTAACGTCTCCCCATCCAGCACGCTCCCCGACAAGGCACACACATTCTCAACTACAGCTTCTGCCTCAAGTTGGCAGTGGCATAGGCGGGTATCACTATATTTTTGGGAAACTTCAGCTAATGCGGCACGAACTTGAACCAATATCGTCATGCTTTCTCCCCTTCCAGGTCTATGGGTTGCGTATGGCAACGCCAATTCCCACCCGATCCGGCAAATGGATTTGGCTATGATCATAGGTCACGCCATCAAACGGATCATTGGAAATCAGCAAGGGCGCATCCAGATCAACCCAGTCAGCCCCAGCCGCTAAATGCGCCATCGCCGTCACCCCCAGCGAGGTCTCGACCATACAGCCCAGCATCACCCGCAGCCCCAGTTCCCGCGCCCGGCGCAGCATGTGCAAAGCAGGTGCCAGCCCGCCCACCTTCATGAGCTTCAGGCTAATGCCCTTTACCCCCAAAGCTGCCAACTGCTCTATATCGTCCATGCTCTGCACCGACTCATCGGCAACAATCGGCACATCAGTATGTGCCTGCACATAGCCTAAACCCGCCATGTCATCTTTGGCAACGGGTTGTTCTATCAATTCCAACCGATAGGGGGCTAAGGCCTGAATATGCGCGACCGCCTCTTCTGGCGACCAACCGGCGTTGGCATCTACATACAGCCGCACGTCAGGCCGCGCCGCACGCACGGCCGCCACGCGAGCCACATCGTCATCACTGCCCAATTTAAGCTTGATAATCGGATACGCTGGAACCTGCGCCGCTAAACGTGCCATTTCGGCCGGCTCGTCAATACTAATCGTAAACGCCGTTGTCAATGATCTTGGCTTGGGCACACCCAGCAGTTCATATAATGGCACATTGCGCTGCCGGGCAATGCGATCATGCAGAGCTAAATCCAAAGCACACCGCGCCGGGGCTGGCCCATTCTCACCAATCCAGCCCCCAATATCGGCTGGATCATCGGGCAATGGCGCACGCCGCTGCGCTGCCGCCGCCCAGTAAGCAAACATATCCGCCTCGCTGACATGATAGTACGATGGAATGGCCGCCTCACCCCACCCCTCATCACCCGCCAAACGCAGCCAAAAAGCGCGGCGCGTCTCGCTCACACCATACGAAAGGCGAAAAGGACGGTGCAATTTCAGTGTCAGAGGTTCCCAAGTTAATCGAGTAGCTAAATCTGACATCTTGTTTTCTAATTGCCCTTTCGTAATCTGGGATCTAAAATATCGCGCAAGGCATCGCCTATGAGATTCCAGCCCAGCCCAAAGAGCAACAACGCGATACCAGGATAGACGATAATGTACCAATGTATATCCAGGCTAAGAATCCAGTCGCGGGCAAAACTGACAATCTGTCCCCAATCTGCGTAACCTATATCCGTACCAACACCGAGAAAGCTCAACGCAGCAAACGAGAGGACGTAATCACCCACCCGCATCGAAGCCAACACCAGAATCGGATAAATTGCATTAGGCACAATATGACGAGCCAAGATACGGGAATCTTTTGCACCCAAAACGCGGGCAGCCAGGGCATAGTCGCGTTCCTTAGCCGATAAAATTTCGGCACGTAGGACACGAGCATAGGTCATCCAGCCAAAACAAACCAGGGCAATGGTAGCGGGCCAAATTCCCCGGCCAAATAGCGGCACCAAAATAGCAGACAGCGTTAGTGCCGCGAGAAGGAAGGGAAAGGCCATAAAAATCTCCGTGATACGCATGAGGAGATCATCCACCCACCCACCGTAATAAGCAGAAATTGCGCCAACAAACAGGCCAATGACGACCGTCACCGCCGTGATGAAGACACCAACAAACAAAGCGGTGCGCGTCCCCCAAATGATGCCATAGTAAATGTCAAATTGCCCGCTTGTTGTACCTAGCAAATGCACCCATTCTTCATTGCCCGTTACGGCTTGATACCAAAACGGAATTGGAGGAATGTCGTGTTGCCAGACGGTTCCCGGTGGCTTTGGCTCCGGGCTGTATCCATCACGCGGGATAAGATAAGGATCGCCCAATGTAGTCAAAGGTGGGGCAAGAACAGGAGCAAAGGCGGCGATCAGGATAAAGCTGGATACCAGAATGAGGCCAACGATGGACAGTGGATTGGTGAATACGCCACGAACAAGCCGTGCCCATTCAGGCCCAACCATCTCTTCTAATCTTCCGAGTTCGCGCAGGTTGGCATCAGATGCTCCCTTCAATTGTGCCATATTTTCGTTTGAACCTGTTTTATTCATGGTTTTGTTCTCAGTTATGTCAGGCGAATACGTGGATCAACCATAGCATACAGCACATCCACAATGAGGTTGGCAACCGTTAATACCATGCCGCCAAATAATACAAATGCTAAAACGGCCGTTGCGTCTAAGCTAGACGCCGCACGCGCCGTGGCCGACCCCATGCCCGGATAGTTAAATATCACCTCAGTCACAACCGTTCCATCTAACAAGCCAACAACCATGGAGCCACCAATGGTGATAACAGGCAACAGTGCATTGCGAAAAGCATGGCGGTAAACAACAATTTTTTCTGATAGCCCTTTCGCACGAGCGGTACGCAAATAATCCTGGCGCAATGTTTCCAGCATTGACGAACGGGTGACACGCAAAATGCGTGCCCAAACCACATAGGACAAAGTCAAGATAGGCAAAACCAGGTGGCGCAAAGCATCCCAAAACACATCCATCCGGCCGTTGAGCAGCCCATCAACGGTGTTTAGCTGTGTATAGCGGCGAAAACTGGGGGACATCACAACCGCATTAATGGGATCAGATAAACGGCCGGGTGGAAACCAGCCCAGCTTCGTATAAAACAAAAGCAGAACAAGTAGCCCAAAGACAAAAGTGGGAAAAGACCAACCTATCGTTGTGAATACACGTATGATTTGATCAATGGGTTTGTTGTGGTTAATAGCCGATATAACCCCCAACCAAATGCCAATGCCAATGATAGGAAACACACTCCACAGTGCCATCTCAACGGTCGCTGGCAGACGCTGGGCGATCATATCTATCACGTCCTGCCGGCCGCTGCGGGAAAAACCGAGATCACCACGCAAGACCCCGCCCTTTATTTCACCCGTATTGACATCTTTATGCCCAACCAGCCAACGCCAATATTGAATATAAAACGGATCATCCAATCCATATTTGGCAATAATGGCATCAATAGCCCCCTCATTATGTGGAATACTCGGCACATACAAAGCCGAGCGTTCTACCGGCGTGAGCAGTTGTAGCATGGCAAAAATCAAGAGGGTTACACCCAGCATAGTGAACGGTAACTGCAGTAAACGGCGAATGATATAAGCTGTCATTGGCAAATTCCTCTTTGAAACAAAGCAGCAAACAAGCAAATTGGTAAATTGGTGTTGGTCACCAATTTACCAATTTGCCCGAATATGAACTTGCATCATATCTGGTTACACGAGCATTGCGAAAACTCGCTCATGCAAAAACAGATAAGTTCGCTTGTCCACATCCCAAATGCTGATTCGACTACATTATCCGCCAGCGTCCAGACTCAAAGGATAGATATAACGGTGGGAGCTAACGAGAGGATGATAATAGTAGCCGTTGACCCAACGCATTTCAAAGGAGACATCACCTCCCTGCGAAAGCACAACTTCTGGCACATATTCGTGACGCAAACGGCCGATTTCATAGTACAGCTCAGCCCGTTTCGCCGGATCAGACTCAAGCACAGCTTGTTCAATCAACGGCCGGAAAATATCCTTGATCTCATCAGGCATATTCTGCCGACCCGCAAAAGTCCCAATCAGATACGGCTGCACCCAGTTATGGGGATCGTGATAATCCTCACCCCAGGAGCTAAGCGCCACAGGAAGCTGCCCAGCGCGGAAAGCACTAAAATAGGTTGCCGAAGGCAGGGTCACAACTTCAAGCTGATAAGCAGGGTTAACCGCACGCAAATTCGATTGCAAGATCGCCAGAGCGGTCATACGCATCAAATTGCCGGTTGTCGTTGTGGCCTGAACGCGGAAGCCGGTATCAGGAAGAGCGCCATCCCACGCAAGTGCCATTTCTTCTTCACATTTTGCTAGGTCAAAGGGGTACATTTCCTGGTCAGGGTTGTAACCCAACATGCCCGCAATGATCACGCCATTATTGCGCGTACCATCCCCATTCTGCCCATCTGAAATCAACGTATCATAGTCAAAGCAATAGCTAAACGCCTTGCGAACGTGAATATCAGAGAAGAAATCGGGCGGAATCCCATTGCCATCCAGTTGACCGCTACCAATATAGGGGTTATTACCTTCATCATCCGTCTTAACCGCAAAGTTTAAGAAGATGTCGTTACGGCTGGTAGAAGGCAGGTTAGGCCACATACGCAATGGCCCATCAGGGGTATCAGTGGGTGTACACTCACCAGTTTGATAGTCACAAATTTCGCCAACCAAAAACTGAGCTTGCGGCCGGTTCGCTTCAGGCACCGTTACCCAAGCAGCATCGCCAGCTTGCAGCATGGCAAAACGGGTACCCCATTCACTCACAGTTTTGTGAACGATACGCTTGATCGTAGCGACCCCACTGGGGCCACCATCCCACATTGCGTCCCCGTCCTGTCGCCAGTAACTTTCGTTGGCGGTTAATACCCATTCTTGATCGGGTGTCCAGTGATCGAGGATATAGGGGCCAGTCCCATTTGCGACATAGCTCAGCGCGTCATCTTCCGAACCGGGGGCATAGAAATTCTGCCAGGTGTCGCAGGAGCCATCCCAGTCGCCATTTTCGATAGCCCAGTCCTGGTCAACGACGAAGGCCCACGGTTGCGCAATGATTGCCATGAGTGGCCCCCAGGGGCGTTCCAGTGCTACGGTGAAGGTTCCGGCAGCGTCATCAGCTACCAAACGAGCCTTGACAGCTTCACAAACGGCCACGAGTTCCTCCGCAGACGCATTGGCAATGAGTGCTTCGCGGTCGCCAGCGTATGCGCCCTCGGCAATCGTTTCAGTAATATCACCCGTGCCATACCCCATAATGGCTTCGATCATCATCCATTGGCCGCTGTTGGGGCTGGATTGCAACAAGCCACGTGTCCAGGAATAGGCAACATCGCTGGCTGTTAGATCATTACCATTGTGGAATTGCACACCAGGGCGCATGTTGAAGGTATAGGTCAGCCCATCGGCTGAAATGCCGCCATTTTCCACGCTTGGTACTTCTGTAGACAGCATGGCTACATAGCCCTTGGACTCATCCCGGTTTGGATAGATCAGCCCTTCATAGATGTTGTAGATCATGTCGAAGCTGGTGCCTTCATAAGCCAACTGGGGATCCATTGAGCTAATATCACCCGTATCTACAAATGTAAGTGTGGTGGGGTCTGGAGCACCAGATGGGGCAGCAGCCTCTTGTTCTGCAGGAACCTCAACAACGACTTCCTGAACTTCGGTAACAACGCGGGTTACCTCCACAGTGTCTCCGGCTTCGACAATGGTTTCTGTCACAACGCGGGTGACTTCTACTTCAACCACCTCGGGGGAGGCACAAGCTGCAAGCCAAATCAATGTCAACATCATCAATCCCACTAGCAGGGGCAACTTTTTGTTCAACATTTTCCTCTCCTCATAACTAAAAAATTAATATGTATGCTGAATACTCTTAACTACGGTCTAAGACAGATCAAAACGCTCCCTTATCACCTCCTTTTTATCCGTTTCAATAGTTATGCGCCTATTGTTTAAACAAAATATATAACAAATATTTTCTCAATATGGCGGGGACTTTGACTTTTTGCTTTTAGCCATATTTGGTTCGCAACAACAAAATAGGCAAACGCTGGTATGAACGCAAGAGTATAGTTTCTTCTCTTTACAAGTCAAAAAATGACGCATCAAGCAGCACGTCTGGATAGCTTGACTCACTACTAGCGCACACGTGCCCACAGGCATTTCAAGTACGCCCCTTCGGGGAAGCCAATGGGATGATCTACAGCGTGAAAGGTGTGGGCAACTTCGCCGAGGATGCAGTTTTCAGCCGCTACTCCTTGTTCCACGGCCTGGAAAAAGTCGGTGGCTGTGACCCGGCTGGAGCAGGAGGCGGTGATGAGTTGCCCACCGGGGCGCAGTAGCCGCGCTCCCAGCCGCGCTAAACGGCCGTAACTGCTCAACGCCCCCGCCACCTCACTCTGCCGCTTGGCAAAGGCGGGTGGGTCAATCACCACCACATCAAACCGCTGCCGGCCGTCGGCAAGCTGGGTCATGGCGCGGAAAGCATCACCGAGCAGCAGCTCATGTTCGGCGTTGGCGATATTGGCATGATGCTGGTTGAGCTTAAAGTTACGAACGGCCGTTGCCAATGCCGGTTGACTCAAATCCAAACTCACCACCCGCGCCGCCCCACCCCGCGCCGCATAAAGCGAAAAGCCTCCCGTGTAGGCAAACACATTTAGCACCGACTTACCCGCCGTCAACCCCTCCAGCCGCGCCCGGTTCTCCCGCTGGTCCAGAAAAAAGCCCGTCTTTTGCCCGCGCACCACGTCGGCTTCAAACCACAGCCCATTTTCTAAAAAGCGCACTGCGTCCGTTGGTCTCCCCAGCAAATGCTGCCCATCGCGCAGCCCGTGCAGTGCCTCGTGGTCATCCTGCACGGCACGGCTCAACCGCAGCACGATGCGCTCTGGCTTCATGGACTCAAGCTGCCCGATCACTGGCTCCAAATGAGGCACCCAGGCGGCAGTGTAGAGTTTGATCACAAAGGTCTGATCATATTTGTCCACCACCAGCCCCGGCAGACCGTCGTTTTCGCCATGAATGAGGCGATAGGCGGTGGTTTGGTCATTGAAGTGAGGAGTGCGGTGGGAAACGGCCGTTTCTACCCTCTCGCCAAACCACCTCCCATCAACCATCGCCGCCTCCCCCTGCTGCAAAACCCGCACCCGAATCGGCGAGGCTGGGTCATACAGCCCCACGGCCAGAAAACGGTTTTTGCGGTCAAAGATAACGGCCAAGTCGCCAGAACGGCCGTTGTGGCTCTGTTTGGTAATCCCTTCAGCAAACAGCCACGGATGCCCACCGCGCACCGCCCGCTCCGCCGCCGGGGTAATCCGCAGTGCCAGCCGCTTGCGCTCTTGTAGCTGCCGTGCCACCTTGCGCCAACTGCCATTGCTTTTTTCTTCGTGCATCCGCCCATTCTAGCGTAAAATAACCAGTCGGGAAGTAACAAGTGGCAAGTAACAAGTCGCAGGTCATTCGTCGAAGGATGACTTGTCACCTGCAACTTGTTACCTGCGTTCCCAAAAATCTTTTACCGAACAGGTTCTCATGAAACAAGTAACCATCTCCATCCCCGCCACCAGTGCCAATCTCGGCCCCGGCTTTGACTGTTTAGGGTTGGCACTGAGCCTCCACAACACATTTACCCTTACAGGTTCCGATTCACCCACCGCTTTCCCGCTCATTATCGAGGCCAGCGGGGTAGATGCCCATAAGATCCCGACCGATGCCAGCAATCTATTTGTCCAATCGGCCGAAATCATTTTTGCCAAAGTGGGAAAACGGCCGTTTTCCCTTCACCTGCAACAACACAACTGCATCCCCGTCGGCAGTGGGCTGGGCAGCAGCTCAACGGCCGTTCTGGGGGGAATGCTCGCCGCCAACGCCCTCGTAGACGGCGGCCTCAGCCGCGCCGACATCCTCCAACTTGCCACCGACCTCGAAGGCCACCCCGATAACGTGGCTCCGGCGCTTTACGGGGGGCTGGTTTTGGGCGTACAGGGGGAAGAGGGGCTGCACATCGAGCAATTCCCCATTCCCTCGCTGCAAGCCACTGTCATTCTGCCCGATTTTCACCTGCTCACCAGCGAAGCCCGCGCTGCCCTCCCCAGCCACATCCCGCTCAAGGATGCCATCTTCAACACCAGCCGCATCGGGCTGCTCATCCACGCTCTGCAAACGGCCGATTTCGGTAAACTCAACATCGCCATGCAGGACAAATACCACCAGCCCTACCGCATCCCGCTCATACCCGGCATGGCCGAAGCCTTTGCCGCCGCCCGCTGTGCTGGTGCCGCCGCCCTGGCTCTCAGCGGTGCCGGCCCCAGCCTTATCGCTTTTGCCCCCGCCAATCATCAAGCCATCGCCACCGCCGCTCAGGAAGCGTTCGCCCAGGCGGGGCTAACCAGCCGCACCTGGCTGCTGTCGCTGGATACCGAGGGAGCGTGTGTGACAATTGCCCACTAAAACGGCCGTTTTCCGGTAAGAAATCCCTCTTGTGGGTCGTCATCCATTCATAACTCTGCTAAACTATACAGTTGAGGTAGCAACGTTTCCCAAACTTGTGGGTTTTACATTTTGGCAACCAACTCCCACTCCCACGGAGCCATACTGTCTGGGGCGTGGCCTCAGAGCAAGCCACATTAATAAACTGAACATTACTTCGCCTAAACCATCCAAAGGAGATATGAATGGAAAAGGAAACACTATTGGACTGGTATCGGCAGATGGTGCTTATTCGTCGGTTTGAAGAACGAAGCGATGAACTATACCAGCTAGAAGGGAAGATCAAGGGGTTCTTACACCTGTACATTGGACAGGAAGCTATTGCTGTCGGCACCATTGCCGCCCGCCGTCCCCAAGATCACCTGATTACTGCCTACCGTGATCACGGCCACGCGCTTGCTGCTGGCCTAGAAGCAAAATATGTTTTAGCTGAACTGATGGGCAAAGCAACGGGTGTCACCGGGGGACGCGGTGGCTCGATGCACCTTGCCAGCCGCGACCGCCATTTTTGGGGCGGCTATGGCATCGTTGGTGCCCATTTGTCGCTGGGCGTTGGCCTGGCACTGGCCGAAAAATACCGCGAAAGCGAATTCGCCGCCATCTGCTATTTTGGCGATGGGGCCACCAACATTGGCTACTTCCATGAATCGCTCAACATGGCGGGCGTGTGGCAACTGCCCATTTTGTTTGTCTGCGAGAATAACAAATATGGGATGGGAACGGCCGTTGATAAAGCCTCCGCCAACCCCATCATCTCCGACAAAGCCCGCGCCTACTGTATCCCCGCCAAACGCATAGACGGCAACAACATCCTCGAAGTCTACGACGAAACCAGCGCCGCCCTTGCCAAAATACGCGCCGGGGAAGGCCCCCAATTCCTGGAAATGATGACCTATCGCTACGAAGGCCACAGCATCGGCGACCGCACCCGCTACCGCCCTGAGGGCGAACTTCACCAGTGGCGCGATGAAAAAGACCCCATCGCCACCTTGCAAAAACACCTTCTTACCCAAATGGGTATCAGCGAAACCGAACTTATGGCAATTCAGCAAGACGTGGAGCGGGAAATGGACGAAGCCGTGCGCTTCTCCAACGAATCCCCGCTGCCAGAACTAGACACGCTCTACAACTACATTTACCCAGAGGCATAACCCTATGGCACGACTTACTCTACGCGAAGCAATTACTGATGCGCTGCGAGAAGAAATGCAGCGCGACGACAACGTTTTTATCATGGGCGAAGAGGTAGCCGACTGGGGTGGCACCTACGCCGTCACCAAAGGCTTTTTGGAAGAATTTGGCCCCCGCCGCGTCCGCGACACCCCTATCTCGGAAATGGTCATTGCCGGAGCCGCCACCGGGGCGGCCATGGCTGGGCTACGCCCCGTGGCCGAATTTATGACCATCAACTTTGCCTTTGTCGCCTTTGATGCCATCATCAACCACGCCGCCAAGGTCAGCTATATGTTCAACGGCCAGTTTGATTGTCCCGTGGTCTTTCGCGCCCCTGGCGGCGGCGGCAAACAGCTTGGCGCCACCCACAGCCACACCCCGGACGTGATCTTTGCCCACTTCCCCGGCCTCAAAGTCGTCTGCCCCGCTACCCCCTATGATGCCAAAGGGCTGCTCAAAGCCGCCATCCGCGACAACGGCCCGGTGCTGTTTATTGAAGCCGTCCCGCTCTACACCTCGCCTAAGGTGCGCGACGAAGTACCAGAGGGAGACTACACCGTTCCCATCGGCGTTTCCGATGTCAAACGGGAAGGGTCTGACGTGACGATTATCACCTATGGCGAAGGGCTGCACATTTCACTCGATGCCGCCCGCCAGTTGGAACGGGAAGGGATTGAGGCCGAGGTGGTTGACCTCCGCACGCTGCAACCTTTGGACATGTCGGTACCGCTGGCTTCGTTTAAGAAAACGTTCAAAGCGGTGGTTGTCGAATTTGGTCATCAGACGTATGGTATTGGGGCAGAAATTGTAGCGCGGCTGCAAGAGGAGGCGTTTGATTATCTGGATGCCCCCATCAAGCGGGTGGCGCAGAATGACGTGCCGGCTCCCTATTCTGGCCTGCTAGAAAAAGCAGCCCTGCCTGATGCTGACAAAGTTGTGGCCGCTGTCAAGGAGATTCTCTGATGGCTGAGTTTGTTTTAATGCCCACCCTGGGCTTTGATATGGAAGAAGGGACGATGGGTCCCTGGATGAAGCAGGTTGGCGACCCGGTGAAAAAAGGGGATGTGCTGGCAGAAATTGAGTCGGATAAGGTGACACAGGAGCTTCAGGCGCGTGCCGAGGGTGTCCTGTTGGCGCAGCTTGTCAAACAGGGGGATGCTATTCCCGTAGGCAGCAACTTGGGCATTATTGGTGCGCCGGGTGAGGATATTACGGCGATGTTGGGCAAGACTGGCGTGGCGGCTCCGGCAAAGGCGGCTCCGGCGGTGGAAGCGGAAACGGCCGTTTCTCCCCCACCCTCCTTCTCCCCCACTACCACACCCGCCCCCGCCAACGTCCTGTCCGACGAATTCCCCGGCGGCCTCAAAGCCACCCCCGTTGCCCGGCGCATGGCCGAGGAAACCCACATCAATTTGGCAGACGTAGCCGGGTCAGGACCAAACGGCCGTATTCGCAAAGCCGACGTGGAAGCCTACCTGGCCCAGCCGCAGCCCCAGCCTGCCGCTGCTCCTACCCCCGCTCCGGTAGCCGCACCCGCTGCTGCTCCTGCTCCGGCATCGGCTCCCGCCCCTGTCAAGGTTAGCGACGACGACACCGTTATCGAGACCACACGGCTGCGGCAGGCCATTGCCCGGCGCATGGTAGAAAGCAAAACCACCGTGCCGCACTTCCAGGTTACGTCGGATATTGACATGGCGGCTGCGCTTGACCTGCGTAAGCAGATCAACGGCAATCTGCCCGATGAGCAAAAGGTGTCGGTCAATGATTTGGTGGTGAAAGCGGCGGCGCTGGCACTGCGCGACTTCCCCAACCTGAATGCGTCGTTTGGCGGGGACAAGCTTATTCGTCACAATCGGGTGAATGTGGGAACGGCCGTTGCCGTGGAAGGCGGCTTGCTTACCGTGGTGCAAAAAGACACCGACACCTCCACCATCTCCAAAATTGCCCGCGACAACCGCGAGATGATCGCCCGCGCCCGCAGCGGCAAAGTCCACCCCGAAGATGTCAGCGGCGGCACCTTCACCATCAGCAATTTGGGGCCATACGAAGTCGAAAACTTCATCGCCATCGTCAACCCGCCCGAAGCCGCCATTCTGGCCGTGGCCTCCGCCCGCAAAGTCCCCGTGGTTGTCAACGATGAACTAGCCATCGGCATCCGCATGAAAGCCACCATCTCCGCCGACCACCGCATCACCGACGGAGCCGAAGCCGCCCAGTTCATGAAAGCATTCAAAGACATTCTGGAAACCCCCATGCGGCTTCTGTTATAAACAAAGATTGGAGATTGGAGATTGTCGCTTCGCTAGTGCAATCTCCAATCTCCCAAACTCTTACTTCCCCCAATCTTTCACGCCCGATTCACACCGCTGTAAAATCCTTAAATTCTTCCTTAAGGAAAACCTGCTATACTAGGTACTATTCAGCAAAGATGTTCCCGAACCCTATACGGTGAACAAATTCCCAGGAGAGGTAGTATCTATGTCCACCATCCTTGTCATTGACGACGACGAACTGGTATCCCGCACCCTACAGCGCACGCTCAAGCATTATGGCTACCAGGTTATGTCTGCCCATAGTGGCACAGAAGGTCTCCAGCTTGCCCGCCGCCACCGCCCCGATCTCTTTATTCTTGATATTATGATGCCAGGGCTGAACGGCTACGAAGTTTGCCGCCAAATTCGTGGGGATCCGCTGCTGAGAGAGCTGCCAGTTCTCTTCTTGACTGCCAAAGCCAAGGATGAAGACAAAATTGAAGGGTTCCGCGCCGGAGCCGATGATTACCTGAGCAAGCCGTTTAATATGGAAGAGCTGGAGCTGCGCGTGAAAGCCATTTTGCGCCGGGTGCTGCCCAAGCCCAGTGAGCCGGAAGCCTCTACACAGGTTGTGGTGGGCAATGTCGTTCTCGATTGCCGCACGTTTAAGGTGAAAACGCCGGCCGATACGGTGCTGCTGACCAATGTGCAGTTTGACCTACTCTACCACCTGATGAGCAATGCCGACCAGGTGTTTAACAGCCAACAACTGCTGCAAGATGTGTGGGATTACCCCCGCGACACGGGCAGCCCGGAACTGGTTCGCGCCCACATCAAAAATTTACGGGAAAAGATTGAGCCTGTGCCAAGTCGGCCGATTTACATTCGCACCATTCAGGGTCACGGCTACACCTTTTCCTCCGCTTCAACCTACGAATAACCGTTTGACGACAGCACAGGTTTCAGGATAATAGTGAACAAAGCGGCGCACCTGTTTACTGGCCGCATCAAACCTGTTACTAAGACATAAAAAACAGGGGTGCAGGGTTTACCTGTACCCCTGTTTTTGTTGGAACGGCATCATGGATACCCTTCATACACCTGCACAGCACAAATCGGCACAAATTCTAATTGTTGATGATGAAACCGAAATCGCTGATTTTTTGGCTGATTTTTTGATCAAAAAAGAAGGCTACAAGGTCTCAATCGCCAATGGCGGCCGAGAAGCCATTGAGTTTTTGGAAGCAACGCTAACCAATGAGCTAGAGATTGACCTGGTGCTGCTGGATATGCGGATGCCGTATGTGGATGGGAAGGATGTGCTGAACTGGATTCGCCACCACCCGGAACTGCAATATACGCGGGTGGTGATGCTGACCGCAGCAGCAGGCAATGAGGAAAAGGTGGAGGCTCTGGAATCAGGGGCGGATGATTTTATTACGAAGCCGTATTATCCGCAGGAGCTATTGGCGCGGGTGAAAACTATCTTGCGGACGCAGCAGCTTGAAAAGCAGCTTCAGCGGCAAAGCCAGCAGTTGGCAGCACTGAACCGGCTAGGGCAAAGTGTGGCGGCGACGCTGGAAACAAGTGAGGTGTTGGCAACGGCCGTTGAGGGGATGAGCCACGTTTTGGGTGTGGAACTGGCGGCGGTGCTGATGCTGGAAGGGGGGCAACTGCGCTACAAGCATTTGCGCCATAACAACAAGGAGCTACCGCTGCACCATTTGCCGATCATTCCCACCACTGAGGGGTTGCTGGGGGAAGTGTATCATGGACAAACGGCCGTTTTTCTCAACACTCCCCACGGCGACCCCCGCTTCAACCCGGACACCGACTCCCCACCCGGCCACACCATCCACAACA
The DNA here is from genome assembly GCA_020634215.1 of Ardenticatenaceae bacterium. GTDB lineage: Bacteria > Chloroflexota > Anaerolineae > Promineifilales > Promineifilaceae > JACKCD01. Next base: position 173,179 of record JACKCD010000001.1, read on the forward strand.
TCATCCTTACGCCGCTCGTCGTGCGCGGTCGGCCGGTCGGCATCCTCACCGCTTTCAACAAAAAAGACAGCCAATTCTCTGACGTAGACCTCGACCTATTCGCCTCCCTCGCCAGCTCCATCAGCGAAGCCATCGAAAACGCCTGGCTCTTCCAGCGCATCCGCGTTCGCCAGCAGGAGTTGCTAGAAAGCCGCAACACCCTCCAGGCTCTCATTGACGGCATCCCCGACCCCATCTACACCATCAACGATCATTGGCAGCTTGTCGCCGTCAACAAAAGTAAGGCCGATGCCCTTCACAGCGACGGCGACACCCTCTCCGGCCAAACCTGCTACCGCGCCTTCTTCAGCCGCAATACCCCTTGTGACCATTGCCAGGTTGCCCAAACCCTCAACAAAAAAGAGTCGCGCAAATGGCTGGTGAGCTGGTTTGGCGACGACCATTTGCCGCAGGAATGGCAGGTCAACGCCTACCCCATTCCCAGCACCCAGGCCAGCTCCGCCCGCGCCGTCATCGTCTGGCAAGACCGTACCGACGAGCGGCGGCTGGAAAACTCACTGCTGCAAGCGGGAAAACTGGCGGCAATTGGGCAACTGGCGGCCGGCGTTGCCCATGAAATCAACAACCCCCTCACCGCTATTAACGCCAACGCCCAAATGCTAAAAATGCTGATGCCCAAGAGCGATGAGAATTACGAAGCCGTTGAACTGATTGCCCTAGCCGGCGACCGCGCTACCAAGGTAGTGCGTGGGCTGCTCGACTTTGCTCGCCAGGCGCAATACACCTTCGATGCGGACGACATCAACGAGTCCATCCAGCAGGCTCTTGATTTAGTGCAATATCAGCTTAACTCTTCCTCGGTTCAGGTTATTCAAAATATGTCGCAGCAGTTGCCGCTTGTGGTCGCTAGTTGGGAACATCTAAAAAGCGTTTGGCTCAATTTGATCGTCAACGCCCGCGATGCCGTGCAAAACCTGCCCGACAACCGGCAAATTGAAATCATTACCCGTATGGACAAGGATAAGGGGCATGTGCAGGTGTTAATTCGGGATAATGGCAAAGGAATGTCGAATGCTGAGCTAGAGCATATTTTTGAGCCATTCTATACAACCAAAGACCCTGGCAAAGGCACTGGGTTGGGGCTGGCTACCTGCCATCGCATTATTGAGCAGCACAACGGCGAAATTAATGTGGTGAGTGCCCCCAATAAAGGAACCACTTTCATTATTCGTTTACCAGTGGAAAGATAATCTTAAATGTAAGATAATAGTCAGCATGAATAGAATGATGATACCGGCAGAAGTTAGTATTGGGGACGTTCTGCGGCTTTCGCTCCCATCAAATACTCAGTTGGGGGGGAAAACCGACCAAGCGCGGCGCAGTGTGGATTGGGTCGTGATCATGACGCAGTGGAATAATTTGCCTGAACAGGTGCAGAAGGGGGATCTGGTAATTATTCCGGCGCATTTACAAACGGCCGTTGATGAAAGCCAATTCAAACAACACCTCCACCAATTTGCCGAACAACACGTCACTGGCCTGATTCTATTCGCACCCATTCCCCCGGAAATAAACTCAAACGCCCACGATCTCGACCTTCCCCTATTGCTTGTGTCGCAAGAGACCACTCCCCGCATTGTCCATCAAGACATTGTGAGACTGCTGCACGATAGGCAAGCCGCTACCGCCCAGCGCACCATGCAGCTTTATCGCCAACTGGCCGAAATGTCACGCGAAGGGCAGGGGCTTCGCGCCATGACCGACGTGATGGCAAAACAAACAGGCAAAATTGTCGTTGTCCAAGACAAACGGCTGGACATCCAAGCGATAAGCGGGCTTGCCAACCATAATATTGACAGCAAACTCTTTCAGAAATCTATCACCAACCGGGAAGAACTGCCGCTAATCTTGCGCAACCGCAAGGCCGCAGCCAAAGCCCGACAAAGCTATTGGCAGCAAATCCTGCCCATTGACAACTATGCCCGGCTGGTTAGCCCCATCATTTCTGGCGACCGGGCACGAGGCTATCTCTCCGTCGTGGGGCCGGCCGACGAGCTAGACCAACTAGACAGCCTGATTGCCGAATACGGGGCGGCCGCCTGCGCTCTGGAAATGGCGAAAGCCAAAGCCGTCAGCGAAGCCAAAAAAGAGCTGCGCGGCAGCTTTCTCGAAGGGTTGCTTACCGGCTCCATGTCGGCACAGGAAATTGAGCGGCTGGAAGGGCGGCTTGACCACGACACCAAACAGCCCCATATGATCATTGCCCTAAACTGGGCCAATGCCGATGCCCCCTCACTGCGCCGCCTGGAAACCACCATCAACTGGCTGTTAACCAACCATACCCGCGCTGCGTTAGTCTACATTTATGGCGGTCGTCACGTCTGCATTTTCCAAGCCCTTAAAGGCAGCGACGACACTGAAAGCGTCCACACCCTCATCCGCCGCATTCGGGAACAAATTGAGGCTGAATATCCCAAAGCCAAAATTACAGGTGGCATGAGTGGCCCTGCCCTCTCCCTCACCGATTGGCCCCGCGTTTACAGCGAAGCCTTGCAGGCAATGCAGTTGGGGCAGCGGCTCAAGCTCATTAACCAGGTTGTGGAATACAGCAGCTTGGGCATCTATAACCTTTTGCGTGATTTGGAAGATAATGAGTCCGTGAAAAAATTTAATCAGCAGGTCATTGGCCCGCTGGTAGCTTACGATGAGCAGCACAAAGGGAGCTTGATTGAAACCATTGATGCCTATTTTGCCCACCACGGGAATGTCAGCAAAACGGCCGAGGCACTATATGTCCATCGCAACACCCTGCTTTACCGGTTGGATCGTATTCAGGAGTTAACGGGGCATGATTTAGACCGGGCAGAAATGCGGTTAGCACTCCACCTGGCGCTCAAATTCTGGCAGTTACGCGCCAAAGGGTAAGCGTGTTGTACAGTTCACACAAAAGATGGGAACATTATTCTGACAAGTTGACTGTAGATTTACCCCCTATAATTTCCTATACTACTGAAGGCTTGCGCTGAAGTGCGCGGTTCAGTGGGAAATAGTGGGAATCAAAAAGGGTGGCGTTCAAGCCGCCCTTTTTGGCTTTTAACGGACTGTCGTAAATTTTGGTTAGACATATTGCCTAAAAAAGCCCGTTTCTTCTTGTTAACAATGTACATGGTCGAAACAGTGAAGACTCTTTATACTACTTGACGCGAATCAAGCGTAAGGTTACTATTGTTGTCTGTAATGAACGAGTTTTTTGTATCTGTTCTCCTTCTCAACCTTCTTGTCCTCGTCCTTATTATTAACTATAAGGATGTAATGAATGTTGGGTAAACGAACTGGATGCTGATTGAATAAAATGCACACAAACCGCCCAACAGGGCGGTTTTTTTGTTTGGGTGAATAGTTAAGGAAATGAATAAGTTTTTCTTTCAGGGGATGAATAGGATAGCAATGAGTGAGCGAAACGGCCGTTTTGCCACCCCTTGCGCCATTACCCCTTTCCACCCCAACCAAACCACCCCCATCCCCTGTGTATTGAGGGCAGAAAACAAATGATTTGTTTTCTGCCCTTTTTATTTGCCGAACTCTTTCCAAGAGTTAATTTCTATGCCAAGGAGCAAGAAAGATTATGAGTGAGATTAAAACGGGTGCAGAGATTATGTGGGAATGCCTCGTTCGTGAAGGAGTCAAAGTTGTTTTTGGCTACCCCGGCGGAGCCATCATGCCTGCCTACGATGCGATGCTTGATTTCGATATTCACCACGTGTTGGTGCGCCATGAACAGGGAGCCACCCACATGGCCGACGGCTATGCCCGCGCCACAGGCAAAGTGGGCGTTGCTATCGCTACTTCCGGCCCTGGGGCCACCAACCTGGTCACTGGGTTAGCCACCGCCATGATGGACTCCGTGCCAATTGTGTGTATTACCGGCCAGGTTCCCATTACCGCCATCGGCGGCGATGCATTTCAGGAAACAGATGTGACGGGTGTCACCATGCCCATCACCAAACACAACTACCTAGTCACCAGTGCTGACGAGGTTGCCCGTGTGGTGCGTGAGGCGTTTCACATTGCCCGCAGCGGCCGGCCGGGTCCCGTCCTCATTGACATCTGCAAAAACGCCCAAATTGACAAAACCGAGTTTATCTACCCGGAAAAAATCAACCTGCCTGGCTACCGTCCCCCCAGACGCGCCCCCAAGAAAGATTTAGAGCAGGCTGCCAAGCTAATCGCTCAGTCCGAACGGCCGGTTATTTTGGCCGGGCAAGGGGTGCTGCAGTCAGGTGCCATGCGGGAACTGCGCGAATTTGCCGAGAAAACCCAAACTCCCGTTGCCATGACGCTGCTGGGGCTGGGAGGTTTGCCTGCGTCCCACCCGCTGAGCCTGGGGATGATGGGGATGCACGGCGAGGCGTATTGCAACAATGCCATTCAGGGTTCCGACCTGCTGCTGGCATTTGGGATGCGTTTTGACGACCGGGTGACGGGCAATTTACGCACCTATGCTCCTCGCGCTCGCAAAATCCATGTGGAAATTGACCCATCGGAAGTCCACAAAAATGTACATGTGGATGCGCCGCTGCTGGGCGACCTGCGGACGGTGCTTGGCGATCTAACACCCATCGTCGATCCAATGGATCATGAGGAGTGGCTGGACAAAATTGCCGAATGGCGCAATGACACCGAGAAGCGTGACATCATGGCTTGGCCGGACGATGGGCTGCTCTATGCTTCACACGTTGTGCGTGACTTGTGGGAATCCACCAGCGGTAATGCTATTGTGACCACCGATGTGGGGCAGCACCAAATGTGGACGGCACAATATTACCATATGGAACAACCTTTCCGCTGGATCACGTCTGGTGGGGCGGGGACGATGGGGTTTGGACTGCCTTCCGCCATTGGCGCGTGGTTTGCCCACCCGGACAAGCAAATTTGGGCGATTGTGGGGGATGGTGGCTTTCAGATGACGCAGGCGGAGCTGGCAACGGCCGTTCAGGAAGGTGCCAACGTCAACATCGCCATCCTCAACAACGGCTACCTAGGTATGGTGCGCCAGTGGCAAGAGTTTTTCTTTGAAAAACGGTACTCCGGCGTCAAAATGCTCAGCCCCGACTTTGTGAAGCTGGCCGATGCTTACGGCATCCCTGCCCGCCGCATCACCAAACGTGAAGAAGTGGCTGATGCCGTGGCTTATGCCAACAGCATCAGCGGCCCAGTGCTGCTGGAGTTTGTGGTGGAAATGGAAGAGGCTGTGTTCCCCATGGTTCCGGCCGGCGCTGACCTGGACGACATGCTGCGCCGCCCTGTCCGTCGTCAAAGCGGCGACTAATTTTTGGGAGGAATGACAAATGAGACAAACACTTATCGCTATTGTAGAAAATAAACCCGGCGTTCTCAACCGCGTCGCCTCACTCTTCCGTCGCCGCAACTTTAACATTGATTCCCTCAACGTTGGGCGCACCGAAGACCCCAATGTTTCGCGGATGACCATTGTGGTGGACAGCAACCAGGCCGATGCCCGCAAGGTAGAGGCCAATCTATACAAACTGGTCAACGTCATTGATGTACAAGATGTCACCGGCCAGGAAGCCATCCTGCGTGAGTTGGCGCTGATCAAGGTGAGCGCCTCGCCAGAAAAGCGCGGCGAAGTGCTGAGCCTGGTCAACATCTTCCGCGCCGAAGTGGTGGATGTCAAGGCAGATGCCATGATCGTCCAGCTTACTGCTGACGAATCACGGGTAGACAGCCTCATCGAACTGCTGCGCCCCGTTGGCATTCTGGAAATTGTCCGTACCGGCCATGTGGCTATGATGCGCGGCACCGACCCCGGCAAGCGTTATGCACGTTGGGCGGATGAAGATGAAGAAGAGTATTTTGTAAACGGCCGTCATTACGCTGGCGACTAATCAAGATTCAGCTTGCACAGAAGCCGCATCTGGTTAATGATTAGCTTTGATTACCTGTAAATTTGACGATAAATTTACAGAATGACATATATACACGAAGGGAAAGAAAAAGGATTATGGCAAAAATTTATTACGACAAAGATGCAGACCTTAGCCTTCTTGGAGGCAAGAAGATCGCCGTGCTTGGGTACGGCAGCCAGGGACACGCGCACTCGCTCAACCTCAAGGATTCCGGCATGGATGTGGTGGTTGGACTGTACGAGGGCAGCAAATCGTGGGCAAAGGCTGAGGCTGATGGGTTAACGGTGATGAATTCGTTTGATGCGTGCGCCGCCGCCGACATCATCATGATGCTGACCCCCGACACGATGCAGGGCGACATTTACCAGCAGGCGGTGAAACCCAATTTGGCTCCCGGAAAGACGTTGATGTTTAGCCACGGCTTTAACATCCGCTTTGGGCAAATTGTGCCGCCTGCCGACATTGACGTGAGCATGATTGCCCCCAAAGCCCCCGGCCACCGCGTGCGCGAGGTGTTTACCGAAGGGGCTGGTGTGCCTGGTTTGGTAGCCGTGCATCAGGATGCCAGCGGCAACGCTTTGGCACAGGCATTGGCCTATGGCAAGGCGATTGGCTGCGGCCGCGCCGGGATTATTGAAACGACCTTTACCGAGGAAACGGAAACGGATCTGTTTGGTGAGCAGGTGGTGCTGTGCGGTGGGGTGAGTGCGCTGGTGGAAAGTGCCTTCAACACGCTGGTAGAAGCGGGCTATCAGCCCGAAATCGCCTACTTTGAATGTCTTCATGAGCTAAAGCTGATTGTGGACTTGATGTACCAGGGCGGTTTGAGCTATATGCGCTATAGCGTGAGCGACACGGCGGAGCGGGGTGACTACATTGGTGGGCCGCAAATTATTACCGACGAGACGCGCCAAGCGATGAAGCGGATGCTGGGGGCGATTCAGTCGGGTGGCTTTGCGGAAGATTGGATTGATGAGAACAAAAACGGCCGTCCGACCTTTGTCGCCCAGCGCGAGGCGGCACGGGGCAGCCACATTGAAAAGGTGGGCAAGGAGCTGCGAGCGATGATGCCGTGGCTACATGCTAAAGAAGTTGAGTAAACGGTAATCAGTGTTCGATAATGTCGTGAAATGACATTATCGAACACTGATTACTGGAAAAACGGAGTAAGAAACGATGGACGAAGATGGTGTAAACATTCAGAAAGATCGGGTTATTATTTTTGATACGACATTGCGTGATGGCGAGCAGTCGCCAGGAGCAACGCTTAATGTTGAAGAAAAAATCGAAATTGCCAAACAACTTTCTCGTCTTGGGGTTGATGTGTGCGAAGCAGGCTTTCCCATCGCCTCGCTCGGTGATTTTGAGGCTGTGCGCCGGATTGCCGAAGAGGTTGGGCCGCTTTTGGAAGGGCGCAAAAGTGGACAGCCCATGGTCATTGCTGGTCTTTCGCGTGCCAACCGGGAGGACATTCAGCGGGCTTATGACGCGGTAAAAGCAGCGCCTCGCCATCGGATCCATACGTTTCTTGCAACGAGTGATATTCATCTGAAACACAAGCTCAAAATTGACCGGGAAGAGTGTATTGAGCAGGTGATAACGGCCGTTTCCTTTGCCCGCAGTCTGTGTGATGATGTGGAGTTTTCGCCGGAGGATGCCGGCCGATCTGACCCCGATTTTTTGGTGCAGGTGCTGACAGAGGCGATTAAAGCAGGGGCAACGACGCTCAATATACCCGATACCGTTGGCTATACGACACCGGCCGAATATGGCAAGCTCATCAAATATTTGATTGACAACACCCCTGGCTCGGAGACAGTCATCTGGTCTACCCATTGCCACAACGATTTGGGAATGGCAACGGCCAATTCGCTGGCCGGGGTGCAGAACGGAGCGCGGCAGATTGAGGTGACGATTAACGGAATTGGGGAACGGGCGGGCAACACGTCGCTGGAAGAGGTGGTGATGGCGATGCACACCCGGCCGCAGGTGTTTGATGTGGAAACGAATATTGATACGACGCAGTTGATGCGGACAAGCCACATGGTTAGCACCTATACGGGGATGGTGGTGCAGGCGAACAAGGCGATTGTGGGGGCGAATGCGTTTGCCCACGAAGCCGGGATTCACCAAGATGGGATGCTGAAGAACCAGCAGACGTATGAGATTATGCGGCCGGAGACGGTGGGGCTTCATGCGTCGCGGCTGGTGCTGGGCAAACATTCGGGTCGCCATGCGTTTCGAACGCGGCTGGAGGAGATGGGGTATGACAATCTGGAGCCGGATGAGGTGCAGGCAGCGTTCAAGCGGTTTAAGCGGGTGGCCGACAAGAAAAAGGTGGTGACGGATGCTGACATTGAGGCACTCATTGCCGACGAGATTTACCAGCCGCCGGAAATTTGGAAGTTGAACCAGATTCAGGTGTCGTGTGGCGACCAGAGTATTCCGACGGCTTCGGTGAGTTTGACGGGGCCGGATGGGGTGGAGTATCGGGATGCGGCGCTGGGTACGGGGCCGGTGGATGCGGTGTATCAGGCGATTAGTCGGATTATCGGCCGTTCGGGGCGTTTGATTGAGTTTGCGATTAACGCGGTGACGGAGGGTTTGGACGCGGTGGCGGAGGCGACGATTCGGATTGAGCCGGAGAATGGGGATGCGTATCGGGTGAATCCGCAGACGAATCAGGCGATTGCGCGTTCGTTTAGTGGGCATGGGGCCAGCACGGATATTGTGGTGGCGAGTGCGCGGGCGTATTTGAGTGCGCTGAACAAGATGATGGCGGCGGAGGGGGAGGAGAGTAGTGCGGTGATGCAGAAAGGTTAGTTATTGGGGATTGGGGATTGGAGATTGGGCTGTTGTCAATTGGCTTAATCTCTAATTCTCTAATCTCTAATCTCCAGCAAAATGGCTCAATTTTATTCTGAATTAAATGAAAACCTGCGGGCGTTTATGAGGGAGCAGAAGATTTTTTTTACGGCGAGTGCGCCGGAGGTGGGGCGGATTAATTTGTCGCCGAAGGGGATGGATTCGTTTCGCTGTTTGAGTGACCGGCGGGTGGCGTATTTGAATTTGACGGGAAGTGGGAATGAGACGGCGGCGCATTTGGCGGAAAACGGCCGTTTAACGATCATGTTTTGTGGGTTTGAGAAACGGCCGTTAATCCTCCGTCTCTACGGCACCGGCCGCGCCGTTCATCACCGCGACGCTGAGTGGGCTGAACTGTATGCCCTGTTTCCCGACGAGCCAGGCGCACGCCAAATCATCGTCATGGAGATCGAAAGCGTCCAAACCTCCTGTGGCTTCGCCGTGCCGTTTTTTGATTACCAGGGGGAACGGGAAACCCTGCGAAAACACGCCGAAAGCCTTGGCACCGACGGCATTCAAAATTACTGGGAAAAACACAACACCATAAGCATTGATGGCTTGCCGACAAAATTGTTTCTAGAGTAAGTTTTTGATTATTACCTGAATAATTAACTACAGATAAAAACAGATAAAAACAGATAAGAAAATATTTTGTGTTGGAGCAGGCAAACGAACCTAAAAGCTGAATATTCATGATCCCAATCAATCGCGTCACAGAACCACATTTTAATCGAACTCAACTCGAAATCAACACGATCACCCAAGAGATAATTGGCTGTGGTTTCAAGGTTAGCAACACATTAGGGGTAGGTTTTCTGGAAAAAGTGTATGAAAATGCACTCGCTCATGAAATACGCAAAGCAGGATTCGCAGTTGCCCAGCAACATCCTATTCAAGTTTATTATGATAGGATAGTTGTAGGTGAATATGTTGCGGATTTGCTTGTTGAAGGGTTGGTCATTGTAGAACTTAAAGCGATTAAGCAGCTAACTGTCATTGAAGATGCCCAATGCCTGAACTATATCAGAGCAACCAACGTGCCAATCTGCCTTTTGCTCAATTTTGGGAAGCCAAAGATGGGGATCGAGCGTTTTGTGCATCCTTTATGGTCCACTCTTCCCACAAAGTAGATGATATAAGTGGATCTATTAATTTAACGGCCGATAAAGACAGAACTCTTATCTGTTTTCATCTGTGTTTATCTGTAGTTCATAAAATGAATCTTAATATTAACAAAGCGCGAGAGGAAACGCCGGGCTGTGAGAATGTGCTGCATTTTAACAATGCGGGGTCGTCGCTGATGCCACAGGTGGTGCTGGACAGCATGGTCGGTTATTTGCGGCTGGAGGCGATGATGGGGGGGTATGAGGCGGCGGGGAAAACTGAAAGTCTCGAAACCGTCTATGATCGCGTTGCCGAATTGCTGAACTGCCATCGGGATGAGGTGGCACTGATTGAAAACGCCACGCGGGCCTGGGATATGGCGTTTTATGGGGTGCGGTTCCGGCCGGGCGACCGGATTCTGACGGATCAGGCGGCGTATGCGAGCAGCTATATTGCGTTTTTGCAGGCGCAGCAGCGGTTTGGGGTGGAGATAACGGCCGTTTCCAACGACCCCCACGGCCAAATAGACATCAACGACCTCCGCCACCAGCTAGACGACCGCGTAAAGCTCATTGCCATCACCCACATGCCCACCAACGGCGGGCTGGTAAACCCGGCGGCTGAGGTGGGCAAGGTGGCGCGGGAGGCAGGGGTGCTGTATTTGCTGGATGCGTGCCAAACGGCGGGGCAACTACCGCTGGATGTGGAAGCGATTGGCTGCGATATGCTATCGGCCACAGGGCGCAAGTTTTTGCGCGGGCCACGCGGCACCGGCTTCTTGTACGTGCGGCGCGAAGTCTTGGACTTGCTAGAGCCGCCGTTTTTGGATTTACACGCGGCCAAGTGGACGGCACGAGACGAGTATGAATTGCTGCCCAATGCGCGGCGGTTTGAGAATTGGGAGCGGAATTTTGCGGGGATTGTGGGGTTGGAAACGGCCGTTTCTTACGCCCTCAACTGGGGATTAGACAACATCTGGCAGCGCGTGCAAGGTCTGGCTGGGCAGCTTCGTCAGCAGCTAAATGCCATTCCCGGCGTAACCACCCACGACTTGGGCTCGGTGAAGGGCGGTATTGTGACATTTACGGTTGATGGGGTGGATGCGGCCTACATCAAAGAAAAGCTGGCAGCGCAAAAAATCAATGTCACCACTTCCAGCATCTTCTCGACGCGGCTGGATATGGAGGCACGTGGGCTGCCAATGCTAGTACGGGCTTCGGTGCATTATTACAACAGTGAGACAGAGATAGCGAGGTTTTGCAAAGCGGTTGAAAACATTATTGAGTAGTACATGGTATACTGCCCGTAAAGGAGTAAATGATGCTAACAGCTATTCAAGGTATCTATCGTAACGGTACCATTCAGCTTATAGAAATTCCGCAAAACATTAGTGACGAAACACCTGTCATCGTCACGTTTCTGACCTCAAGTGACATCAATTTATCTGAACGTGGCATTAATGTAAAGCAAGCCGCCGACCTGCGGGCGCGATTAGCAACCTTCGCACAAGAATGGGAAAGTCCAGAAATGGACATCTATGACAATTATGACGCAGCCAAAGATAATCTATAAACGCGGCCATGTTATTCTCGTTCTTTTCCCCAATTCAAATTTGCGAACGGCTAAAGTCAGACCCGCTCTTATTGTTCAGTCCGATAATTTAGCAACTGGCTTGCCACAGCTAATCGTGGCTATGTTAACTAGCCGCATGTTTCGAGCCAACCATCCCTGTCGTGTTACCATTGAACTTGCTTCACAAGAGGGGCAAGCATCGGGGCTGCTCACAGATTCAGTTGTGATGACTGATAATCTTGCCACGATAGCTGAGTCAGAGATTGACCGTGTTATCGGCGTATTGCCTATGGATACAATAGATAGTGCCTTGCGCCACACATTGGGTTTGTAGACATATGATGAATCATTTAGCCTGGTGGCAAACGGCCGTTTTTTATCAAATATACCCCCACAGCTTTGCCGACGGCAACGGCGACGGCGTGGGCGATCTGGTGGGCATCATTCAAAAGCTCGACTACTTGCAAGATTTGGGCATAGATGCCATTTGGCTCTCCCCCCACTACCCCTCGCCACGCTTTGACATGGGGTACGACATCGCCGATTACACGGCCGTTGACCCCATCTACGGCACGCTCGACGAGTTCAAGCAGCTTTTAGACGGGCTGCATACACGCGGCATGAAGCTCATTCTCGACTTGGTGCTCAACCACACCTCCGACCAGCACGCCTGGTTTCAAGAATCACGCAGCAGCCGCGACAACCCCAAACGGGACTGGTACATTTGGCGCGACGGCAAAGACGGCGCACCCCCCAACAACTGGTACTCTATTTTTGGCGGGCCAAGCTGGACCTACGACGAAACCACCGACCAATATTACTACCACTTCTTCTTCAAAGAGCAGCCCGACCTCAATTGGCGCAACCCCGACGTGCAGGCCGCCATGTTCGCTGCCGTCCGCTTCTGGCTCGACCTCGGTGTAGACGGCTTCCGCCTCGATGCCATCGAATCCCTCTTTGAACACCCCGACTTGCCCGACCATTCCGGCCGCTACACCGACCTCGATATGTTCCGCACCTTCCAGCGCGACCCCGATGCCCCCAGTTTTGCCGACACTTCCCGCTACCTGTTCACCTACCAAATGCGCCAACCCGGCATTCACGAGCTATTCCAAGAAATTCGCGCCCTGGTTGATGAATACGATAACCGGGTGTTGGTCGGGGAAACAGACGACGTAGCTTATCACGGCCAACACAACGACGAACTGCACCTGGTTTTCAACTTTTCGCTGATGCACCGTAGCCCCATCACCCCCAACGGCATTCGCGCCAACCAGCAGGAACGGCTGGCCGCGCTGCCGGCCGGAGCGTGGCCGTGCAACACCCTGGGCAACCACGACAGCCCCCGCGCCTACAGCCGCTTTGGCGACGGTCAAAACGACGAAGCCATTGCCCGCCTAGCGTTGGCACTGATGCTGACCTTACGCGGCACACCCTTTCTCTACAACGGCGAAGAAATTGGCATGGGCAACTGGCTGCCCAGCGACATCGCCACCTTCCGCGACAATGTGAGCCTGAATGCCTACCAGACGATGGTGCGTCTTGGCACGCCACCAGAGGAAGCGTTGGCAAAGGCCGCCGCCAGTGGCCGCGACCAGTGCCGCACGCCGATGCAGTGGGACAATGCGGCCAACGCTGGCTTTAGCCCAGAGAATGTGACCCCCTGGCTGCCCGTTAACCCCAATTATGCCGCCGGGGTCAATGTGGCCGACCAGCTTGCCAATCCCGATTCGCTGCTCAATTTTTACCGCCGCCTGCTGGCACTGCGGCGGCAAACTTCGGCTTTGATTGCGGGTGAATATGTACCACTGCATGAGGAGGCGGAAGAGTATGTGGCGTTTTTGCGAAAAACGGCCGTTTCCACCCTCCTCGTCATCCTCAACTACAGCCCCAACCCGCTAACGCTGGCGTTTGACGTGGCCGAGACGGGCAAGGTGTTGTTTTCGAGTGAGGGGGAGAGGGAGGGAGAAACGGCCGTTCTTGCCACCCTCCCCCTCGCCCCCTTTGAAATTTTGTTAACAGAACCAAACCAATAAATAAAATAAGGAACCGTCATCTTTAATCAAACCTTCGTCAATCCATAAACATGACTGATTACTGAACACTGATTACTGATTACTTCCAAAACAAGGAGAACTATGAGTAACCAACCCAGAACCACCTTCGACAAGATTTGGGACAGCCACGTGGTGGTCGAAGAACCCGGCAGTCCCACCGTTTTATACATTGACCTCCACCTGATCCACGAAGTCACCTCCCCCCAAGCCTTCACCGGGCTACGGGAGAAGGGGCTGCGGGTAAAACGGCCGTCGCAAACCGTCGCCACCATGGATCACTCCATTCCCACCACCCCACTGCATATTCCCATCAGCGATGCTATTGCTGCCAAGCAAATTGCCACGCTGGAAGAAAACTGCCGCGAATTTGGCATTCCGCTCCACGGCATGGACAGCCCCAACCGGGGCATCGTTCACGTCATCGGGCCGGAACTCGGCATCACCCAGCCCGGCATGACCATTGTCTGCGGCGACAGCCACACCTCGACCCACGGGGCGTTTGGGGCGCTGGCCTTTGGCATTGGCACCAGCGAGGTGGAGCATGTGTTGGCAACCCAAACGCTGCTGCAATCGAAGCCGAAGACGTATGCGGTGAATGTTAACGGCCGTTTATCCCCCAACGTCGCCGCCAAAGACATCATCCTCGCCCTCCTCGCCCGCATCGGCATCGGCGGCGGCACCGGCCACGTCTTTGAATATCGCGGCGAAGCCATCCGCGCCCTCAGCATGGAAGAGCGCATGACTGTCTGCAACATGAGCATCGAAGGCGGCGCCCGCGCTGGCCTCGTCGCCCCCGACGACACCACCATCAACTACATCGCCGGCCGCCAGCTTGCTCCGCAAGGAGCCGCCTGGGACAAAGCCGTCGCCTACTGGCGCACCCTTGCCAGCGACGAAGGAGCCACGTTCGACAAAGAAATCACCCTCGATGCCAGCACCCTCACCCCCATGATCACCTACGGCACCAACCCCGGCATGGGCATGGGCATCGCCGACATCATCCCCGACCCCATGAGCATCGGCGATGTTAGCGAGCGCAACACCCTCATCAAAGCCCTCAACTACATGGATTTGCAGCCCGGCCGGCAGCTACTCGGCCAGCCGCTTGACGTGGTGTTCATCGGAAGCTGCACCAACTCCCGCATCTCCGACCTACGCGAAGCCGCCGCCCTCATGCGCGGGCGCAAAGTCAGCGAAAACGTCCGCGTCATGGTTGTCCCCGGTTCGCAGGACGTGAAAAAGCAGGCCGAAGCCGAAGGGCTAGACCAAATCTTCAAAGAAGCCGGAGCCGACTGGCGCGAAGCGGGCTGCTCCATGTGCATCGCCATGAACGGCGACCAGCTCCAGCCCGGCCAATACGCCATCAGCACCAGCAACCGCAACTTTGAAGGTCGCCAGGGCAAGGGCGGCCGCACCTTCCTCGCCAGCCCCCTCACCGCCGCTGCGTCCGCCGTGACGGGTGTTGTCACTGATGTACGGAGTTTCCAGTAAACAGTAATCGGTAATCAGTAACCGGTAATCAGTTAACCCTCAACTGATTACTGAATACCGATTACTGATTACTTCAAATAAAAATGGAACCATTTACTACCTTAAATAGCCACCTCGTCTCCATTCCTACGGAGAACATTGATACCGACCAAATTATTCCCGCCCGGTTTTTGAAAACCATCAGCAAGAAAGGGCTGGGGCAAAACCTGTTTTCTGACTGGCGCTACAATGAAGATGGGTCAGACAACCCCAACTTTATTCTGAACGCCCCCGAATCGCAGGGAGCGAAAATTTTGATTGCTGGCGACAACTTCGGCTGCGGCTCTAGCCGGGAACATGCCCCCTGGGCCTTAATGGATTGGGGCGTTCAGGCGGTGATCTCCACCTCCTTTGCCGACATCTTCCGCAACAACTCGCTCAAAAATGGGCTACTGCCGGTCATCGTAGATGAAGACACCCACAAGCAAATTCAAAGTTTGGTGGAAGAAGACCCCACGACAAAGATTACCGTTGACCTTGCCAGCCAAACGGTGCAGTTGCCAGACGGCCGTTCCGTCTCCTTCCCCATTGATGGCTTTAGCAAAACCTGTATGCTCGAAGGCATTGACCAGCTTGGCTACTTGCTGAAGCAGGAAGAAAAGATGCTGGCCTATGAGGCGGCACATCCGGCGCGAGTTAATACATTGGGAGAGTGATCGGTAATCGGTAATCGGTAATCGGTAATCAGATTGTACTGATTACTGACCACTGATTACTGATTACTGACAACCGATTACCAACATGAAGGTATTCCTCTATGACACCACCCTCCGCGACGGCAGTCAGCGGGAGGGAATTTCTTATTCGCTGGATGACAAGCTGAAGATTGCGCGGCGGTTGGATGAATTTGGCATTGACTACATTGAAGGGGGGTGGCCTGGCTCCAACCCCAAGGATGTAGAATTTTTTAACCACGCCCCCAACCTGGGGCTAAAACACGCCAAAATTGCCGCCTTTGGCTCCACGCGACGCAAAGGCACGCCACCGGAAAAAGATACCAATATCAAGGCACTGCTGGATGCCAACACACCTGTTTGCACCGTTTTTGGCAAAAGCTGGGATTTGCACGTCGTTGATGTATTAGAAACGACGATGGAAGAGAATTTAGCCATGATTGGTGACTCCGTTGCCTACTTAAAAGCAAAGGGCAAGGAAGTTATCTATGATGCCGAGCATTTTTTTGATGGCTACAAGGCCAACCCAGAGTATGCGCTGGCAACGGTGAAAACGGCCGCTATTCGGGGAGCCGATTGCGTGGTGCTGTGCGACACCAACGGCGGCACGCTGCCGTGGGAGGTGGAGGAGATTGTGACAGTGGTTGCCGCCAGCCTGGGCAGCACGCCGATTGGTATCCATACGCATGATGACAATGGGTGTGGGGTGGCGAATACGTTAACGGCCGTTAAAGCCGGAGCCATCCACATCCAGGGCACCATCAACGGCTACGGCGAGCGCGTCGCCAACGCCAACCTCTGTACCGTTATCCCTGGCTTGCAGCTAAAAATGGAGCGCAACTGCGTTTCTAGCGAACAGCTTGCCACCCTCACCGACCTCTCGGTCTATGTGGCCGAAATTGCCAACCTGGCCCATGATGACCATGCGCCCTACGTGGGAGCCAGTGCCTTTGCCCACAAGGGTGGTGTCCATGTGGCGGCCATGCTGCGTAACCCGTTGAGTTACCAACATATTGAACCAACGGCCGTTGGCAACCAGCAGCGCAGCGTCGTTTCTGAGCTGTCTGGCCGGGGCAATTTGGTAGACAAAGCAGAACAGTTTGGGCTGGACACCCAGCGGCTCGATTTGCGCCAGGTGCTGGACAGAATTAAACAGCTTGAAGCGCAGGGGTTCACCTTTGAAGGGGCGGAAGCGTCGGTGGAGCTAATGTTGCGCCGCACGCATCCCGACTACGTGGCTCCGTTTGAGCTGGTGGACTTTATGGTGATGGTGCAGCGGCGGCGCGGGCGCGGTTTGATTGCCGAAGCAACGGTGAAGGTGAAGGTGGGCGAAGACATTTTGCACACCGCCGCCGAAGGCAACGGCCCAGTCAATGCGCTGGATGCGGCTCTGCGTAAATCGCTCATCAACATCTATCCACAACTGCGGGATGTGAGCCTGGTGGATTACAAGGTGCGTATTTTGGACGGCGAACACGCCACCGGAGCCACCACCCGCGTGCTGATTGATTCCCACTGTGGCACCCGCGCCTGGAGTACGGTTGGGGCCAGCCCCAACATCATCGAAGCAAGCTGGCGGGCGCTGGCTGATAGTATGGAATATGCAATTGTGAGTTCATAGTAATTGGGGATTGGAGATTGGAGATTCGTGATGGCGCACAATCTCCAATCTCCAATCCCCAATCTCCATTTTTTATGCACCCTTCTGCCGAAAAAGTAGCAACTGCCGCCCGTGAGCTGGGGCTGGCTGTGGATATTGTGGAATTTGCCCAGACGACGCGCACGGCGCAGGAAGCAGCCGACGCGATTGGCTGCACCGTCGCCCAAATTGTGAAAAGTCTGTGTTTTGAAGTGGCTGGCACGGCGACGATGGCGCTGGTTTCGGGGGTGAACCAACTGGACGAACGCAAATTGGCGGGGCTGTGCGGCGTGGGGCGCAAGCAGGTGCAGCGTGCCAGTGCCGACGCGGTGAAGGCGGCAACGGGGTTTACGATAGGGGGCGTGCCGCCGTTTGGTCATGTCAGCCCACTGCCGATTTTTGTAGATGAGGATTTGCTGCCGTTTGAGGTGGTGTGGGCGGCGGCGGGTACGCCGTTTGCGGTGTTTGCCGTTGCGCCGGCCGATTTGCTGCGGGTGTGTGGGGGAACGGCCGTTGATCTCAAAAAAGGGTAATGGGTGGAAAACGGCCGTTTTTCTCCTCTGCCTCACCCTCTCACTCACCCTGTTTGGCGGCCTAATCTGGCTCTACTATCGCCACTACCCCACCCTACAAGCCAACAAACGCCACGGCTTTGCCGCGCTGGGGCTAATCCTGCTGGGCATGTTCCAACTGCTGACCCCCCTCGACATCCGCAGCCGCTGGGAACAGATGGAAACCCGTGATATTGTCCGCGATTATGGGTTTAAAATGGGGGGTGGGCTGGGGCTCATAACGGCCGTTTTGCTCATCTTCCTCCTCCTCAACTGGCTCCTCGAACTGCCCAGCCGGCTCAACCGCCCCGCCCTGCTGTGGGCCATGCTTTTTCTCGGCGCACCCCTCGTTGCCATCGTCGTTGACCTCATTCAAAACAGTGTTCGCCGCACCCTGCGTAACCTCATCGTTGGCTACATCATTTATTCATTCAAAATCTACTTTCTGCTCATCGCCCAATTTATCTACGTGCCCATCGCCTTTCTCCTGTTCCCGGCCGGCTTCTTCCTACAGCTCATCTCCATTGCCGAAGCCGCCATTCGCTGGTTCCAGGGCGAAACGGGGTTGCCCATCTTGTGCCTGTGGAGTGGCCTTGAGCCGCCCTACTGCCTGCCCGCGCTGTTCACCTTCCACATTGGGCATTTGGTTTTGGCCTATTTTGGGGCAAAATATGGTGACCAAATCTTGAATCGGTGGAGCAACTGGCTCTATTTGGGTATGGAAGCGTTGGAAAGTGGGATGGAAAAATAGCTACTATACAGGTGTCATTTCGAGGTCCTCCGAGAAATCTCATTGACATCGCCAAGTGAGCGGGATTTCTCCTCGAAGACTCGTCGAAATGACATGTTTGGGTCATAAACTGGTTTCTGGTCGTTAGACCTAGCTAGTTACGAAAAACAAATGGAATCGTTTGACATCAACACGCTGAATCAATGGCTGGGGCGGGAACAGGTGGTGGTGGTGGAATTAACGGCCGTTACCGCCAACCTCATGCAGGCCACCCTCAACCGCCAGCCAACGCTGCAAACGGGGGATGAACTGCCCCCCGCCTGGCACTGGCTCTATTTTCATGAACCCGTGCCAGGGGGCAGCTTGGGCGCAGACGGCCATCCCCAGTTGGGGGGCTTTATGCCACCAGTCAACTTTGGCACAGGCGAACCGCCGCGCCGGATGTGGGCGGGGGGCAAATTGACGTTTGGGCAACCGCTGCGGCTGGGGGAACGGGTAACGAAGCGGTCTACGATTAAAGCCATTACGCCAAAAGAGGGGAGAAACGGCCGTTTGTGCTTTGTCATCGTTGAACATGAACTGACCGTCAACGGCGAACGTCGCCTGCTCGAAGAACAAACCATCGTCTACCGTGAGCCGGTCACAGCCGGTGGCAATGCCGTTGTGGCTCCACCTGCCCCCACAAACAGCGACTTTTCCGCCACCTACCACCCCAACCCCATCATGCTTTTCCGCTACTCCGCCCTCACCTTTAACAGCCACCGCATCCACTACGATGCCGACTTTTGCCGCCAGCACGAAGGCTACCCCGATTTAGTCGTCCACGGCCCCCTCACCGCCACCCTCCTGCTCGACCTGTTTTACCGCCAATTCCCCCACAAATGCATTGCCGCCTTCAGCTATCGCGGCGTGAGTCCGTTGTTTAACCCGCACCCGTTCACCGTTCACGGCACGGTCAATGGGGAAGCGTGGGCCAGCAACGCTCATGGGGAGCTGGCAATGTCGGCCCAAATTGCATTCACCCTGGGTTAGGTCTATCAACCGTTTGGTTGATACACATCAGCCAACGGGTGGGTAAATGCATCCACTCATTGCCTACTCAGATTCAACCGGGCGATTGGTTACGGCCGTTCTTCAATCTGCTATCCTAAAAACAGTTAACAACCGGGAAACGGCACGATCAGCACTACAAATCCTTGTCTGTCTGCGTTCGTCCATATCCCATTTTTAAGGAGTAACGTGATGAACGAAAATATGTCTGAGTTAAAAGAGCAGGAAAAGCAAAGCGTAGTAAGGTCGGCGAATCATTGGGTTATGGGGGCGGTGTTCATTTTGGTAGGCGGCGTGCTGCTGCTGCGAAATGTGACGGGATTTGCGTTTGAGAATTGGTGGGTGCTGTTTTGGCTCATTCCGCTGGGCGGGTTTGTGTCGGCTATTTGGGGACAGTATCGGGCAAACGGCCGTTTAAACAGTGGCCTCATCATCGGAGCCGCCTTCATGGTTCTCATGATGGCCGTGTTTTTGTTCAACCTCAACTGGGGCACGCTGTGGCCCGTCTTCTTTATCTTCGGCGGCATTGCCGTGCTGCTAAGCAAACAACACCAGGGCTAATAGCTGCTTGGAAACGGGAGATTAGAGATTCCTGGCAACCAATCTCTAATCTCCAATCTCCCGTTTATGCTATAATCGCCATCTGCTAACCAATGAGTGAAACAAAAGCCATCCAACCTGTGCAAACAGATTTCTGGGAACGGTGGAATTGGATTTGGTCCGCCGTTTTCTACCTGACGCTGGTTGCACCCGCCATGCTCATTATCCAAGATTTGCCCGCCAAGGAGCAGGGATGGCTGGCGGGAATGGTGCTGGCCGCCTGTGGCTGGCACTGGTTGTGGGTGACATGGGTGCCACGTTATCAAAATGGTGTCCCTCTGCGTCGCCGCACTATCTTTGCCGCCATCTACTTGGTAGGCGCGGTTATCCTGTGGCTGCAACTCATTGCACAGGACGAAATTTTCTACATCCACCTGTCTGGTCTGTTTAATCAATTTTTTGTCCATCTGGAAATCATGTGGGCAATGGTAGGCACGACATTATTTACGGCCGTTGTCATCCTGCAAAATGCGTTCGCCAACAACGAGCCTATTTCCCTGCAAGACCCCGGCGTGTGGGGATTGGCACTGGGTGTGGTGGGTGCCAACCTGTTTGGCCTGTGGCTCAATGGCATTATCAGCGAAAGCAACGAACGGCGCGAACTTCTGGAAGCACTGCACCAGGCTCAAGCCGATTTGGCCGCCTCCGAGCGCCGCGCTGGGGTGCTATCAGAACGGCAAAGACTGGCGCATGAAATCCACGATACGCTGGCGCAGGGGTTTATTGGCATCATTATGCACCTGGAGGCGGCACAATCGCTGCCGGCCGAACAGGCCAGCCAGCATGTGGTGCAAGCAGAACAAATGGCGCGGCAAAATCTACAGCAAGCTCGCTATTTGGTAGAGGACTTGCGCCCCGAACCGCTGCAACAGGCATCGCTGCCTGATGCCATTCGGCAGACGGTGGCGCAATGGCAGCAGCAAAGCCGGGTGGCAGCAAGGGTGCAGGTGACGGGGGAAGAACGGCCGTTAACCCCCAACACCGAACATACCCTACTCCGCGCCACCCAGGAGAGCCTTGCCAACGTCCACAAACACGCCCAGGCCAGCGAAGTAACCGTCACCCTCTCCTACATGGGCAACCTTGTCATGCTGGATGTACAAGACGACGGCGTAGGGCTGGGCGGTTCCGATTCCCAATGGCAAAGCGGCTTTGGCCTCACCGCCATGCGCCAGCGGGTCGAACAGATCGGCGGCACGCTGCTGGTGGAAAGTGATGATGGCGAGGGGACGACGGTGGTAGTTTCAATACCTGTTGGAGATTAGAGACGATTTTAATCTCTAATCTCCCGAAAAATGATGGACAAAATAAACATTCTCATTGTAGATGATCACCCCGTAGTGAGGGAAGGGTTGGCGGGGATGCTAGCGGGGCAGCCGGATTTTGTGGTGGTGGCTTTGGCAGCCAATGGTGCCGAAGGGGTCGCCTTGTTTGAACAGCACGCGCCCGATGTGGTGCTGATGGATTTGCGGATGCCGGTGCTGGATGGGGTAGGGGCGATTGAGATCATCAGGGACAAACGGCCGTTTGCCCCCATTCTCGTCCTCACCACCTACGACAGCGACGCCGACATCGTTCGCGCCATCGAAGCCGGAGCCACCGGCTACCTCCTCAAAGATGCCCCCCGCGACGAACTGTTCCGCGCCATTCGCGCCGCCGCCCGTGGCGAATCCACCCTCTCCCCCACCGTCGCCAGCCGCCTTATGTCCCGTATGCGTGCCCCCGCCGAGGAAAACCTCAGTGCGCGGGAAATTGAAGTCCTGCAGATCGTTGCTCGCGGCAGCAGCAACCGCGAAATCGGCAAACAGCTTCACATCAGCACCGCCACCGTCAAAACCCACCTTATCCACATCTACGACAAACTCGGTGTCAATGACCGCACATCGGCCGTTACCGCCGCCCTCGAACGCCGCATTTTGACCCTAGATTAGTAGAAACGCAAGATTTTGCGTCTCAGGCCGATTACCCCATGATTGCACAAGAATGGCACAGTTGGACAACCATCACCAACGCCGACGCTTACGAAACGTTACTGCGCGAAAACATCTTGCCCCGCCTCGAAGCCACGGGTATCCTCGGCTATCGTGGCGTGCAGGTGTGGCGGCACATTGTTAGTAATGCGGTAGAAACGCGAGATTTTGCGTCTCTACGATTCAACATCATTTTTTTCTTCGATACCTTTTCACAAGCACAAAAGGTTGAGCCACTTTTTCCCAACATGATCCAAGCCAACGGTGCCTTTAGCACCCAGCTTGAGCCACAGGCCACCTATTACGAAGTCGCGGTACGGGTTGACCAACCGCAAGGGCGGATGAGCCATCTCTATTGTGATGACGAACTGCGCCACTATATAACCGCCAATTTGCGCGACTTTGCTTTCCAGTCGGCTGCGCTAGAGGAAGGCAAACGGGCGGCAGCGGTGGCCGTTACCATTGTGCACGTAGCCCACCGGCCAGAGGTGTATGGCATCCCCTTTGAGCCAAGCTGGGAAGATGATGCTGCCATTTTGCTCACCCGCCGTTCAGCCAAGCTGAAGAAACATGCGGGGCAGTGGGCACTGCCGGGTGGCCGCATTGACCAAGGGGAACGGCCGGAAGAAACGGCTTTGCGTGAGTTGGAAGAAGAGGTTGGGTTAAAGCTGGGGATGGAGCGAATTATCGGCCGTTTGGACGATTACACCACCCGCTCCGGTTTTACCATCAAGCCGGTTGTCATTTGGGGCGGACGGGTCACAGGGCTGGTGGCGAATCCCGGTGAGGTGCAGGCCATCCACCGCATCCCCATAGCGGAGTTTATGCGTGAAGATGCCCCCATTTTGCAAAACATCCCAGAAAGCGAAAACCCGGTCTTGCTCATGCCGGTGGGCGATAGCTGGATTGCCGCACCCACGGCCGCTATTTTGTATCAGTTCCGCGAAGTGTGTATTTTGGGCAAGCCCACCCGCGTCGCCCACTTTGAACAGCCCTATTTTGCCTGGAAGTAAGCAGGTTGTAAACCAACATTGTAGGCTTCCTCAGACAGTTCTTGACACACGCGGCGCATCTCTTGCCCGCCTGTCTACTTATCCCGACCTTTACCCAGTTCCCATCTCATACTATAATTTTCGTGTGCAATTATTCACAAAGCAGTTTGTTTTCTGTCTGGTTTATCAACAATACGACGCATTGGAAGCGACATTAAGGAGAACATAATGAGCGACACACCGATGAGTTTTGCTATGACCGAAGAGCAAACGATGATCCGCGATTTGGCGCGGGAGTTTGCCCGTAATGAAATTGCCCCTGTAGCTGAACATTATGACCGCACCCATGAATACCCCTGGCCGGTCATTCGCAAGGCGCAGGCACTGGGGCTGACCACGCTCAATATCCCCGAAGCATATGGCGGGATGGGGCTGAGCCTGTTGGAAGAGGTGATTGTGGCCGAAGAGCTGGCCTGGGGCTGCTCTGGCATGAGTACGGCCATGGGGGTCAACGGGCTGGCTATTTTGCCGGTGCTGATTGCCGGGAGCGAGGCGCAAAAGCAGGAATATTGCGGCCGTTTGGTGGCGGGCGAAATGGCTTCCTACTGCCTGACTGAGCCAGAAGCGGGGTCGGATGTGGCCGGGATTAAGACGACGGCACAGGATATGGGGGATTATTACCTGCTGAACGGCAACAAAACGTTTATCACCGGGGCAACGGTTTCCAACTTCTACACCGTGTTTGCCTACACCAGCCCTGAGAACCGGTACAACGGCATGAGTTGTTTTGTGGTCGAGCGCAATTGGGAGGGGGTTAGCACGGGCAAGCCGTTTCACAAGATGGGGCAGCACGCCTCGGACACGGCCGAAGTCATTTTTGACAATGTAAAAGTGCCAAAAAGCCATTTGCTGGGCGCGGAAGGGCAGGGGTTTATGATTGCCATGCAGGTGTTTGACCGCAGCCGGCCGCCAACGTCGGCCGGGGCAGTGGGGGTGGCACAGCGGGCGCTGGATGAGGCAATTAAGTACGCCAAGGAGCGCATGGTAAAGGGCAAGCCGCTGTGGAAATACCAGGCCATTGCCCACATGATTGCCGACATGGCGATGGAGGTGGCGGCGGCGCGGCTGCTGGTGCATCAGTCGGCGTGGGCAGTGGACGCGGGGCAAAGCAACACGCTGCACTCGGCGTTTAGCAAGGCGTATGCGGCGGACAAGGGGATGAAGGTGGTGACGGACGCGGTGCAGGTGTTTGGCGGCTATGGCTATATGTCGGAGTACCCGGTGGAGAAGCTGATGCGGGATGCCAAGATTTATCAGATTTATGAGGGCACGAGCCAGATTCAGCGGGAGATTATTGTGCGGGAACTGTTCCGCAAGGGGTAGTTAATGGGACGCAGATTTACCTGATTGGCCTGATTTAAGAAGATCAGTGTTCATCAGGTAAATCTGCGTTCTGTTTTATTTGGAGATGTGATGCAAACGGCCGTTTCCCAACACCTCGACCAACTCTACGCCCCCTATCGCTTGTTCACCCACGCGGGGCCGGTGCATTCACTGGCACAGGCGGCGGAAGAGCGAGGGCAGCGACCAGAGCAGGTCGTTCGCAGCCTTGTTTTCCGGCTGGGTGCCGACAGCTTTGTCATGGTGCTGATCGCTGGCCCGGCGCAAATCCCGTGGAAGCCGCTGCGCCGCTATTTGGGGCAGTCGCGGGTGACAACGGCCAGCGAAGAAGAACTGCTGGCCGTAACGGGTTACGAAATTGGAGCAGTGGCTCCCTTTGGGCTACCGCAACCGATGCGGATACTGGTGGATGGCAGCGTACTGGCGGAAGAAGAGGTGTCGCTTGGCTCTGGCGTGCGGGGGACAACGGTGATCATGAAAACGGCCGTTTTGCTCACCGCCCTGCAACAGTCAGCTTTCAGTGTAGAGGTTGTCTCATTTGTAGCGTAATCGGTAATCAGTAATCGGTAATCAGTGCGTTGTACCGATTACCGATTACTGATTACTGATTACCGCATTACAGCACCGCCATTAGCAGCGTGAGGGTGATGACGCTGGCGAGGGTGGAGAAAAGAACGGCCGTTGTCACAAAATCGGGCAGCAGGTCGTATTCTAGGGCGATGATGGAGGCAAGAACGGCCGTTGGCATCGCCGATTGCAGCACCCCTGCCCCCCGTTCCAGCCCGGTCAGCCCAAAGGGAACCACAATCAGCAGTGCCAGTGCCGCCCCACCCAGCAGCCGCAATCCGCTGGCAACCACCACATCCCGGTCAATCGTTAGCGCGTGGGTGGCCGCAAGCTGCACCCCCAGCGCCACCAGCATCGTCGGCACCATCGCCCCGCCCAGCAGCCCGGTAATGCGCGTTAGCAGCAGCGGCGGGGTCAGGTTCAGCCAGTTGACCAGCAGGGCCGGAGGCAGTGCCAGCAGGGCCGGGGTTTTAAACACCGCCAAAATTGCCCCCAGGCTGCCCCCCTTCTGCAAATTGGCCGCCGCCACGCCAATGACAAAGGCGACAATGATGATTGCTAGAAAGTAGACGGTGGCGGGAATGAGTGCTGCTTCTCCCAGCCGAAACTCAATGAGCGGCAGGCCAAAGTTGCCGACGTTGCCGAAAACGGCCACCAGCACATAGGCTCCTACCATCGCTGGCGGCCGGCGCAGCAGCCGCGCCACCCCATACCCCAGCAGCGCACACGCCAGATGCACCAGCAAAATATAAACCAGCATTTGTGTTGCCAGTGCTGCCTCTACCGTCGCCGTACTCATAACGTTAAAGACAAAGGCTGGCACCAGAATGTAGTAGGCAAAGCGGGAAAGGGTGCGGGCTTCCAGCCCCAGACGTGGGGCGGCGATGTAGCCAATTAGCACCAGGGCAAAAACGGGGGTGATAACATTGAAAAAAATCTCGCCAAGTTGTAGCAGCATGGAAGAAATGGGGAATTGGAAATGAAGAATTGAGAATGGGGAACATCTCATTTGCAATTCCCAATTCTCAATTCCCAATTCTCAATTTATCAGGCGCTCTGCTCCAGAAAAGCAAGCAGCGGAGGATTGACAATGTGGGAGTGGGTAAGATTGGCGGCGTGGGCGGCTCCGGGAACGCGCACCATTCCCTGGCTGTTGGGCAGGTCGCGGTGCAGCGCTTCGCCCAGGGCAATGGGAATGCCGCCATCTTCTTCGCCGTGAGTCACCAGGGCAGGCACGGTGATTTCGCTCAGGCGGTGGTCAATGTCGTCCCGATCCAGCAAGTTGTTCATGGCGTGGAAAATTTGCTCTTTGCTGCGCGACTGCCAGCGAGGTCTCCATTCAGCCCACAGGGCGGCGTGAGCTTCCGGGGGGCCGATGATGCCGGTGAGCAGCCCTTCAATGAGCGGGTCAATGGGGCCAACGGCTTGCCAGGTGTCGCGTGTGTCGCGGTAAATGGCCTTTACTTCGTCCTCGTCGGTGCCGGAGCGGGTACTCATTAGCACCAACGCCTGCACGCGGTTGGGGTAGGTGAGCGCGGTGCGGAGGGCGGCATAGCCCCCTTGCGACATGCCCACTAGCACGGCGCGGTCAATGGCTAGATGATCCATTAGACCGATGCAGTCGGCGGCGGTGTCGTATAAATTGAACGGCTGGCCGTTCCATTCCGTTTGGCCGAAGCCGCGAGCGTCAAAACAAACGCAGCGATAGCGCGGGGTGAGGGCGGCGACTTGGGGGGCAAACATGGTGTGGTCCATGAGAAAGCCGTGCAGGAAAATAACGGCCGTTTCTCCCACCCCCGAATCCTCATAAAAAATTCCCTGTCCATTGATTTGGGCAATTGGCATAGTTAGCTTTTCCTCCTGAACGTCATTTACGGCAATTATACCCCAATGTGGCTCAAAACATGGTTTGCCACACGACGAACCCGACCACACGCAGAGCAAGCGCCAGCAGCAGCAGCCCGATGAATAAACAGAGGATGGCAAAAAGCCAGTAAACGGCAGAACGTGAACGACGGGGTGAAAAGCAAAGGGTGCCACGAACGGCCGTTACCAACGTTATCACCGACACCGCAACCAGCCCTAAACTGGTCAGATACATCAAAAAAAGCCAGTAATCGCTCATTTTGATGAAAATATACCAACCACTGAAGAGCAGGATAGCCAACAAAAATAAAGCGAAAGTCGCCAGCAAGCAGCTAGCGATTGTGAGTTCATTGGAATGGTTCGGCGGTATGTCGGGCGGTTTTGCCATGTACCTCGTTTAGTAGCCCCAATTTTTTTGCGCCAAAGCTTATAGGACAGCAGGCAGGGTGTCAATAAACGGCCGTTTTCCTCGGCACTCTCCCCCAGTTCGGCTAACATTACCGTCATTGATACGAAAATTGGAGATTGAGAGACTAGGAGATTGAGAGACTGGGAGACTCCTAATCTACAATCCCCAATCTCCGATCTCCATGTTCAGGACGGAAAAATGAACCAAGCTGATCTCATTATTTTGAACGCCAAAGTCTACACCGTAGACGACAACAACCCCCACGCCGAGGCCGTGGCCGTGCGGGGCAACCAAATTGTGTGTGTGGGCAGCAATGCCGAAGCCGTGGCCTGGCGCGGCGAGGGGTCGCGGCTGGTAGATGGGCAAGGGCGGACGCTGCTGCCCGGCTTTATTGACAGCCATTATCACCTACTGTCGGGGTCGTTGGGGCTGGGGAACGTGGATTTGCGCGGGCTGCGGACGTTGGCGGAGGTGCAAACGGCCGTTTCCGCCTACAACGCCGCCAACCCCACCCTCACCTGGCTCGTAGGGCAAGGGCTGCGCTACGATGTGCCCGGCGACGAACCGCTCAACCGGCACCATTTGGACGCGATTGAGGGAGAACGGCCGTTTCTCATCACCGCCTACGACCTCCACACCATTTGGGCCAACACTGTTGCCCTGGAAAAAGCGGGGCTGCTGCACGGCAAACCCAACCTCAGCGGCAGCGCCGCCGTCGTTATGGGCAGCGACGGGCTGGCAACGGGCGAACTGCGCGAGCCGCCTGCCTATGACAACCTGTTGGCGCTGATTCCTGAACCCGACGCGGCGCAAACGCGGGAACTGCTGAAAAAAGGACTAGCACAAACGGCCGCTTTTGGCATCACCAGCATCCACAACATGGACGGCAACGCCGCCCAAGCCCAGCTTTACGCCGACCTTGAAGCCAGCGGCGAGCTGCCGCTGCGCGTCTACATTCCCTACAGCATTGACCCCGAAACCCCGTTTGCGGCCCTCGCCAGCGAAGCCGTTGCCCTGCGTGACCAGTTTCAAAGCGGGATGGTGCGTGGTGGCTGCGTCAAATTTTTTATGGACGGGGTGTTTGAGTCGTATTCAGCGGTGGTGGTCGCCGATTACCCCGACCAGCCGGGCAACTTTGGCGAGCCGATTTTTGACGCGGAGCATTTTGCGGCGATGGCGACGGAGGCGGATCGGCTGGGGCTGCAAATTTTTGTCCATGCCTGCGGCGATGGGGCGGTGCGGCAGGTATTGGATGGGTATGAGACGGCGCAGAAAATAAACGGCCGTCGAGACAGCCGCCACCGCGTTGAACACATCGAACTCCTGCACCCCGACGACCTGCCCCGCTTTGCCCAGCTTGGGGTGATTGCCTCGATGCAGCCCCTGCACGCTCCCCAGCCAGAGATTTCGCCCGATGTGTGGCCGAGCCGGATCCGGCCGGCCGATTGGGATCGCGCCTTTGCCTGGCGCACCATCAGCGACGGCGGGGCGCTGCTCGCCTTTGGCAGCGATTGGCCGGTGGTGACGCAAAACCCGTTTTTGGGGCTGGCTGCCGCCGTGGCGCGGCAGCCGTGGGCGGCGGGTGGCCGCGCCCACACCATCACTCTGGCCGAAACCATCGCCGCCTACACCAAAAACGCCGCCTACGCCGAGTTTCAGGAGGAGAAAAAGGGGCAAATCAAGGTAGGGATGTGGGCTGACCTGGTGCTGCTTTCCAGCGACATTTTTGCCCTGCCGCCGCAGGAATTGGCAGAGGTGTCGGCGGTGCTGACAGTGTGTGATGGGCGGGTTGTGTATGAGCAGTCAGAAATTTAAGATATTGCGTATTGCGTATTGCGTAAGCCGCTTGATACGCAATACGTAATACGCAATACGGTGCTTATGAACGAAAAAATAGTTGTGATCGGGGCGGGGATGGCTGGTTTGGCGGCGGCGCGGACGCTGCATGATGCCGGGTATGAGGTGCGGGTGCTGGAAGGGCGGGACCGGATTGGGGGACGGACGCATACCGATTATTCGCTGGGAACGGCCGTTGATCTGGGCGCATCGTGGATACACGGGCCGACGGGCAACCCGATGACCCCGCTGGCGCAAAAATTTGGCGTGGGCGGCAGCCACACCGATTTTGATAACGAAAACGGCGACAGCCTGCTGGTGTTTGACCACGACGGCACGCCGCTGGACGTGGCCGAATACACCGAGGGCAAGACCCATTTTGTGGCAATGTTTACCCACCTTACCGCTTCCCAGCTTTTTACCCTGCCGCCGGGCGCGTCGGTGGCCGAGGTGATGGCCTTGCCAGACTTGACGGAGCTAACGCCACTCCAGCGCAAAGGCTACGACTTTATCGGCTCGGTGAGTATGCAGCTTTTGGATGCCGCCGACCCAACCGATGTGGATTGGCAGATGGAGCTGGATTATCTAACGCTGCCGGGGGGGGATTTGATGCTCCACGGGGGCGGCTATGGGCAGATCGTGCGCGGGTTGGCGGAGGGGTTGGCAATTGAAACGGCCGTTTCCGTCCACCACATTGCCTACCATGAAAACGGCGTAACGCTTGAAACCAGCAACGGCCGTTACCAGGCCGACCGCGTGGTGCTGACCGTGCCGCTGGGGGTGCTGCAAGCGGGGGCGATTACCTTTGACCCACCGCTGCCGGAGCGGAAATTAACGGCCGTTTCCCGCCTCGGCATGGGGCAGTTTGAAAAGCTGGCTCTGCGCTTCCCCCACCGCTTTTGGCCGCACCACCCCCACTACTTCCACTTTTTGCCCGCCAACGAGCAAAGCTTGTTCGGCTCCTGGATCAACTTGGCGAGGTTTACCGACGAGCCGGTGCTGGTTGTCCACAACGCTGGCAGCCGCGCCGCCCTCGCCAACCAGCTTGACGACGATGCCCTACTGGCCGCCGCCATGACCGCGCTGCAAACCATGTTTGGCGCAGACATCCCAGCCCCCACCGCCACTGTTCGCACCCGCTGGAACGATGACCCGTTTGCGCGGGGCGGCTACAGCTACGGGCGGCTGGGCAGCGTGCGGGCGGATCGAGAGGCGTTGGCGGAGGCGATAAACGGCCGTCTTTTCTTCGCTGGCGAAGCCACCCACGTCCACTACGTCGCTACCGCCCACGGTGCCTATGAAACCGGCGTGCGGGCAGCACGGGAAATTATGGCGAGTCGTTAGCACATCTCATCAACCTTCTCTAACACGAGCAGGTGCGATAGCCCCAGCACGTCCAGCGGCGTTCCTTCGGCACCATAAAGCACCGTGCGAATAAGGCGACCCAGGCGCGGCAGCCGCCGCTCAATGTTGTCATAGCCACCGTAGATGCGGCTGTGGTGAATTTCGCGCACGGGCAACGGCTGATAAAGGTGGCGCAGCGCGGCGCGGGTGTAGGTACGCACGTGGGGAGCCAGCTTGTTACGCAGCGGCATGGGCAAATAGTTCACCAGCGGAATGTTGCCAAATTTGTACTGCCCGCGCCAATAGATACCGTGCTGCTCCACCGGATACCAACGGTTGGGGCAAAAGATGAGAACGCGCCCCCCCGGCCGCAGCACGCGCACCATTTCAGCCAGGCAGGCGGCATCATCCGCCACGTGCTCAATCACTTCGTTGCTAAACACAAAATCAAAGCTGTTGTCAGCAAAGGGAAGCTGCTCACCCACGGCCTGGACGATGCCGGTGGCGGTCGGCACAGCTTGCAAACCACGCTCAAATTCAATTTCGAGGCCAAATCGCTGGCTGCTGTAGGAGGCAAAAGCGTCGAGATAGGTGCCAAGGCCGCAGCCGTTGTCGAGAATACGGCCGTTTAAATTTGCCCACTGCCGAATCATCCGCAGCCGCCGCTCCTGCCCCGACCGCCACACATAGCCCGGTTCACCCCGCAGGGCTGCTTTGTCAGAATGTGCCATTTTCCGGTAGCCAGTAATCAGTAATTGGTTATCAGTTATCAGCGACACTGATTCCTGATGACTACTTACCGATTACGGGATCAGTTCATCATATTTACGCCGTACTTCCTGAATATCGCGCCAGGTGAGGGCTTTGGGGCTGCCGGGCTGGCGCGAGGGGTTGCGGAGCAGGTAGGCAGGGTGAAAGATGGGCATGGCCCAACGGCCGTTCCACTCATACCACTCCCCCCGCAGCTTGGTAATCCCCACCTTGCCCAGCAGCGACTGTGTGGCAACGTTGCCCGTCAGCAGCATGATCACCGGGTCAATCAGCCGGATAATCTCTAGCAAATATGGCTTGTAAAACTCAATCTCATCATCAGTTGGCTTGCGTAACGGTTTGCCATTATCCCCTGGCGGCAGCCGAAAGACGGAGTTGGTAATAAACACATCCTTATCTGAATCAAACTTAACCGCCGCCAAAATTTGATCAAGCAACTGACCCGACCGCCCCACAAACGGCTTCCCCTGCCTGTCCTCTTCCGTCCCCGGTGCCTCACCCACAATCATCAGCTTGGCTTTGGGGTTGCCCCGACAAATGACCATGTTGGTGCCGGCCGGAAACAGCGGGTCATCTTCCATCTTCATCATCTCGGCAATCAGCGCATCAAGTGTGGGGTATTGTTTCGGCCGTTCGCTAAACAAATCAAACTGCATGGTCTTTACGCCTCCCAAGCATACAACAGTATCATCTTCCTCCACCCGGTACCGATTATAGCCAAAATCCCCCAGATTTGTAGCGACGGGAAATTTACGGTTAAATTAGCCACCAGCAAATTATAATACGGCGCATGGGGTTTAATTGCGAAACTTGGCTTTGCACACAGCCAAGTGCCCCAGCGATAAATGGAGGCTCCCATGAAGCTTGGTGTAACCTTTCCCCAAAATGTCATTGGCGGCGACCCCGCCATTGTGCGTGATTTTGCCCAAACGGCCGAAAATCTTGGCTACAGCCACATTGTTGCCTATGACCACGTGTTGGGCATCAACCCGGCTGCTTACCCCGACTGGAAAGGGCCGTATACCTCGGCTGACCTGTTCCACGACCCGTTTACCCTGTTTAGCTACATGGCGGGCATCACAGAGCGGATTGAGTTTTCGCCGCAGATTGTGATTTTGCCGCAGCGACAGGCGGTGTTGGTGGCGAAGCAGGCGGCTTCGCTGGATGTGCTGTGCGGTGGGCGGCTGCGGCTGGGGATTGGCATTGGTTGGAACGAGGTGGAGTATATTGGGCTGGGGGAGAATTTTCATGACCGGGGGAAGCGGTCGGAGGAGCAGATGGCGGTGATGCGGGCGCTGTGGGCGGAGCCGCATGTGGTGTTTAACGGCCGTTACCACACCCTCCCCAACGCCGGCATCAACCCATTGCCAACCAAACCGCTGGACATTTGGCTGGGGGGTGGGGTGGACGCAACCTATGACAGAATCGGCCGTTTGGGGGACGGGTGGCTCAATATTTACCACGGGCCAAAGGCGTTTGCCGATGGCGTAGCCAAAATTCGGGCGGCGGCGGTAAAAGCTGGGCGCGATCCTGAGGCGATTGGGTTGGAAAGCTGGGTGGGGATGGGGGGCGACAGCACGCCGGCCGATTGGCGGACAGAGATTGAGCAGTGGCGTGGGTTGGGGGTTAGCCATATCACGCTGAATACCGTTTTTAATCGCGGCCATATCAAACCCATTCAGGGGCAAGACGCAGCCACCCATTTGCGGGCGATGGAAACTTATAGGCAAGAGGTAGGGGATTTGTTTGCGTAGGCCATCGGCTTCTAGTCGGTTTGGGCTTGGTGGGTCATCAGGATTTCACGGGGTTGACGGCAAATGTAGGGGCGTTTGCATACACCCTTTCCCAAATATGCCAGTCATCCCACGAAATCCCAAAGAACCAAAGAAACTTAGGCGGAAGTATGGTCTGCCAAAATTTGTTCAATTTGGATTTTCACGACAGGAATTCGTCTCGACACCGTGTTCCAGACAATGCCCAAATCAATAGCATCATAGCCATGAATAATGCGATCCCGCATGCCAGCCATTTCTCGCCAAGGCACTTCTGGATATTCATCTCGCAGGTGAGCAGGAAGCCGCTTGGTTGCTTCTCCAATAATCTCTAACGCTCTGGTAACGGCAAAATGAATGCGAAAATCTTCGATAAAGTCGGCAAATACCACGTCTGTAATCAAAATTTGGCTTTTTTCCATTGCGTCCAGAATATCTTCGAGATAATCGAGAAAAGGCTCGCTCATATTGGAACAACCTCAGACAAAATCTGCTTGCCAATGCGCTTTTTTAGATTATGTTTGAGAGCAAGGTCAACCTGAACACCCAATAGCTTTGTTAACTCATCTTGCAAACGTACTAAATCAAAAAGATCAATAAATGGCGGTTCCTCCAAAGTGACGAGAATATCTAAATCGCTATCAGGTTTTTGTTCTGCCCGAACGTAAGAACCAAACAAACCTATATCGGTAATGCCGTACTCATTTGCTAATGCTTGCTTTTGGTTTCTTAAAAGCCGTTCGATTTCAGTCAAAGTTTTCATCGCATTTTTCCTATGTTTCGCAAAACCATGACAACCTTAGCATAATTGAATGAGAGAATCAAATAGCCCTATGAACCGATAGCGATATTTCTGCGGAAAATAGCCGCTTTGAGGTAGAAACGATGATGAAAAACAGTAACCAATTACAGTATCAAATTATTTTCTGGCGTGATATTCCAGTGCAGGTGCGGGTGAAAAACGGCCGTTTTCGCCAAACCTACCCCCTTTCCCCCCGCTTCCAGCAAACCGTCCACCGTGCCGCCTACCGGGGCAAGGCCATTACCGGCGATGCCTACCTTGAAGAGTGGCACCCATCACCCTGGCAGGAAACGGCCGTTACTGATGCCGAAGTGCTGGTTGCCCAAATAGAAACTGATTACCCTGACGAACGGCTGGACAAACTGGCGCGAAACAAAGGCATAGACCCCACAGAAACGACGGCTTCCTGATTTTGCATGATTGACAAGGAGGCGTTTGTTTTGTATTATCTCTTTTACCGACCGACGGTCGGTCTAAAATGCGATGACACGAATTACGAAAGAACATGATGAGCGGCGCGGCGAAATTTTGGACACCGCGCAGCAGCTTTTCTACCAAAAAGGGTACCAGCAAACATCTGTCCAAGACATCATTGATGCGATAGGCATTGCTAAAGGCACCTTTTATCATTACTTTGGCTCCAAGCTGGCGCTGTTGGATGATCTGGTCGAACGGCTGCTGGAGCAGTCGGTGGCAATGATGGAGCCAATTGTTGCTGACCCCACGCTGGACGCGGTGACGAAGTTGCAGTGCTTTTTTGACCAGGCCAACAGCTTCAAAAATGCCAACAAACCGTTTTTGCTGACGATTGTACGGCCGTTTTACAGCGATGAAAACAGCGTGTTCCGGCAAAAGATGACGGATGCGTCGGTGGTGGCGATGACGCCGCTGCTAACGGCCGTTATTGAGCAAGGTATTGCCGAAGGCAGCTTTACCACTCCCTACCCGGCCGAGTTGGCCGAGATGATCCTGGTGTTGGGGCGCGGGTTGACTGACCCGATTATGGGGTTGTTTTTGCAGCCGGAAGAAAACGGCCGTTTGCTCCCTCTCATCGAACAAAAAGTAGTGGCCTATCACCATGCCATTGCCCAACTGCTGGGCGTGGCACCGGGTACCGTCCAAATCATCAACTGGTCGCAGCTGCGACAACTGCTTGACTCATAAATAAGGAGCGCAAAATGCGTGTTTTTATTCTAACGCTTGGTTCGCGGGGAGACGTACAGCCCTATGTTGCGTTGGGCAAAGGGTTGCAGGCGGCCGACCATGACGTTACCGTTTGCACCAGCGCCTCGTTTGAACCGTTTATTGTTGAGCACGGGTTAGCCTACGGCTACATGAGCGACGATATTCTTAGGCTGATTGATACGGATGCCGGCCGTGACGCGATGGAAAATTCGGATGGGGTTGTGGGATGGATAAAAACGGCAGTTTCACTTGCCCAACAAGTCAAACCCCTCCAGCGGCAAATGCTGAACGACAGTTGGTACGCCGCCCAAGCCGCCCAACCCGATCTCATCATCTATCATCCCAAAGCGTTTGGCGGGAGCCACATCGCCGAAAAGCTGGGTATTCCCGCCATGCTTGCCATTCCGCTACCCGTTTTTGTCCCTACGGGCGAATTCCCCAACATTGTCTTCCCTAACTGGAAGCTGGGCAGTGGCTACAATCGGCTTACCTACACGCTGGCGCTGAAGGGGGCACGAGCACAATATGGCAAGCTGGTACAGGCGTTTCGGCAAGAAACGTTGGGGTTGCCGCCCCAGCCCCGCACGGCCGATGATTTGCACTTTACCAACGGCGACCCCATTCCCGTGCTGCATGGATACAGCCGCCATGTTGCTCCTCATCCGGCCGACTGGCCCAGCCACGTCCACACCACTGGCTACTGGTTTTTAGACCACGCCACCGACTGGCAGCCCTCGCCTGACCTGCAAGCGTTTTTGGCTGCTGGGGAGCCGCCTGTTTATGTGGGCTTTGGCAGCATGGCGGGGCGCAACCCGGCCAAAGTGACGCAATTAGTGGTGGCGGCTCTGCAAAAAGCGGGGGTGCGGGGTCTCATTGCCACTGGCTGGGGCGGGCTGAAAGCCAACGATTTGCCGGAAACGATTTTTAAGCTGGAACAAGCTCCGCATGATTGGCTATTTGAACGGGTAACGGCCGTTGTTCATCATGGCGGTGCCGGAACGACAGCGGCTGGACTGCGGGCTGGCAAACCAACCGTCATCTGCCCCTTCTTTGGTGACCAGCCGTTTTGGGGGCAACGTGTGGCCTTGTTGGGGGCTGGATCAGCTCCCATCCCACAGAAGAAGTTAACGGTTGAGAACTTGGCGGTGGCTGTGCAAACGGCCGTTAACAATGCTGCGATGCGCCAACAAGCTGCTGCTCTCGGCCATCAAATCCGGCAAGAAGATGGCGTTGGCAACGCCATAGCCATCATCGAAAGAAGCGTTCCAATCCGTTTGTCTTGAAAATCAGGAGGCGAACTTCTGATTTTCAAGGTAGCACACAGTTTGCTCGGGGTGGTGACAACAAAAACGGCCGTTTTTCCTTCCCACCTGCGGCAAGGAAAACGGCCGTTTTCTCAATTCAAATACACAAATTCTTGGCTACATCAAGCTCTGCATATACGCAGCCAATGCATCCCGCGATGGCCGAATTTGGTCACCAGATAATTGTGCCAGAGGTGTGTCCACCATCTTGTTGGCTTCGGCCAAAGACGGCCGATCTGGATTGTAATAAATCAATCCCGTAATCAACTCTTGCTTTTCCTCTGCCCACTGCAGCCGGTGCATAGCCCCCATCTTGTCCGATGGGTCATAGTCGGAGTCCAGTTTCCGCAGCTTGATATGCGATCCATCATGCAATTCTACGACGCGCATCTCACCCGGTGCATATTCCTCAATTTCGATTTCATCCAGCTTGGGGACGAAGCCAATTTCATGGAGTGGGATTTCGTTGTTTTTGCCGTATTCGTAGCTCTTGGTGGAGCCAGGCACATCGTTAAACGCGACACAAGGGCTGATGATGTCAATAACGGCCGTTCCCCGATGGCTTAATGCCGCCTTCAGCAGTTCACGCACCTGGTTAGCATCACCCGAAAACGACCGCGCCACAAAACCACAGCCCGCTAATATTGCTTCCATGCAAATGTCAATTGGCGGCAAATCATTGTGACCGGCATATTTCAGTTCTTGCCCCTCATCGGCCGTTGCCGAAAACTGACCCTTGGTCAACCCATATACCCCATTGTTCTCCACAATGTACACCATCCGCACATTACGCCGCATCAGGTGCTTAAACTGACCCATCCCAATACTAGCCGAATCACCGTCGCCGCTCACGCCAATCGCCTTCAAATGGTGGTTTGCCATCAGCGCACCAGTACTGATGGAAGGCATACGCCCGTGCAGCGCATTGAACCCATGCGACCGCCCCAAAAAATAGGCTGGCGACTTGCTGGAGCAGCCAATCCCGCTCAGCTTCACAATTTCATGCTGATTCAAATTCAACTCATACGCAATGCGTATAATCTGGTTAGCAATCGAATTATGTCCACAACCTTGACATAATGTTGTGGGTCTACCATTATAATCTGCCTGGGTAAGCCCCAGTTCATTTACACGAGGTCCTCTTGTTGCACCCATTGTTGTCACCTTCCTTAGCTTTCAGCCGCTTCAATCGCTTCAACGACCCAGCGAGCCGTCAGCGGCATCCCATCCAAATGCGCCAGCGAAACAAGTTTTGTTGCCATTGCCGGCATTTCCGTTTGCAAAATATTGTGCATTTGCCCATCACGATTCAGTTCAATCACATAAACCCGGTCATGATTAGCGACAAAATCCTTCACACTATCGTTAACCGGCAACGCCCGAAGCCGCATAAAATCGGTGGCAAGGCCATTGGCTGCCAAACGATCCCGCGCTTCGTCAATAGCATAGCAGGTTGTGCCATAAGCAATAATGCCAATCTTAGCTCCCTCGTGTGTTTCCACCACCGGGCCAGGCACTAAATGCCGCGCCGTGTCAAACTTGCGGGCAAGGCGATCCGTATTTTCTACCCAATCTTCGGGGCGTTCGCTATAAACCGCACTAGCATTGTGGCCTGTACCGCGAGCGAACCATGCACCTAATGGGTTTTCGTTGCCCGGCAGCGTGCGGAAGGGGATCCCGTCGCCATCAACATCCTTATAACGGCCAAATCCCTTTGTTACTTGCTCTGCCGTCAGCACCTTGCCTCTATTAATAGGCTCAGTTGGGTATTCAAATGGCTCCGACATCCAGTTGTTCATGCCTAGATCGAGGTCACTTAGCACAAACACGGGCGTTTGCAGTTGCTCTGCCAGGTTAAACGAGGTTGTGCCAAATTCAAAACACTCTTTCAAACTGGAGGGGAACAGAATAACGTTTTTGGTGTCACCATGCCCCAGGTAGTACGTAAAGATGACATCCCCTTGACCGGTGCGCGTGGGCAACCCGGTGCTGGGGCCAACCCGCTGGATGTTCCAAATGACGGCCGGCAGCTCAATAAAGTAACCCAACCCGGCAAACTCGGCCATGAGGGAAATACCAGGGCCAGAGGTGGCGGTCATGGCGCGAGCACCAGCCCAACCGGCTCCCAGGATCATGCCAATGGCGGCCAACTCGTCCTCAGCTTGAACCACTGCGTAGGTTTTTTCGCCTGTTTCAGGGTCGCGGCGGAAGCGCGGCAAATAGTCGTTAAGGCCATCCACAACGCTGGTAGAAGGGGTAATGGGATACCAGGCAACAAAGGTAACACCACCAAAAACAGAACCGAGCGCAGCAGCTTCATTACCGGTCATCATGATCTGCCCATTAGTCTTGTCCATTGGCTCGACCCCATATGGATCGTTTTTGACAATATTTTGAGTAGACCATTCATAGGCAGCGTTGACCACTTCCATGTTGACATCAATAAGTTTACGACGGCCGTTAAATAAATAATCTAGGGCTGCTTCAATTTCAGCCAATGGAATATCTAAAAGGTAGGCCATAGCCCCCACATAAACCATATTCGCAACATAGTCGCGCTGCTTGCCCCGCATACCGGTTGCCCGCACAAACTGGTTAACTGGAATACTGTAATAGGTGATATCCTCACGCTCATCTGGCGGGTTGCGGAAATCAGCATTATAGAGACACATGCCGCCAGCGGGCAGATTGCGGATGTCTTCGTGGAAAGTGACCTCGTTAAACGCCACCAAAATTTCGGAGGTGTGGCGACGGGCAACGTAGCCATCTTTGCTAACACGGATGTGGTACCAAGTGGGCAACCCTTGGATGTTGGAAGGGAAGATGTTTTTACCATTGACTGGTATGCCCATTTTGAAAAAGGCTCGCAAAAGCGCAGAGTTTGAAGTTTGGCTCCCGGTACCGTTGGCCGTTGCTACCACCATTGAAAAATCATTGATGATAAACGGCCGTTCCGGTACATTGCCTTGCGCTGCGGGAACAGCTTCGATGATACCCATGATAAATTCTCCTTAAACGAATTTACAACTTAGCAAGAGAAATCGCCTCTTGCTTCTTTAATTGACTAGTCAGACTAACCAGCAGCACCAGTTGGTAAACACTCACAAAGGCAGGTGTGGCAACTATAGCACACCCAAATTAAGGTTGGGCTTACGTCACATTGATTTCAGGAATATCCACCGCTGGCACAGAACGCAATAAACTAAAATGCTTTATCAGCCGCTGCCGACCACGCTCAAAATCACCACTACAAATGGCATCAACAATCTCTTGGTGGTAGTGCCAAACCTCTACCCAATATTCCAGACTGTTAAACCGTGTTAGCTCACTGGCCTCATAAGCATCCCAATAGGCTGCCAGTAAGCCCTGCACAAACGGATTGTCCAGGCGACTAAAGATGGTCAGGTGCAGGGCACGATGCTCTTCATTGGGAATACGAATGGGTTTCCCGCCTAGCTTTTTCCAGGCGCGGTTAATGAGCTGCTGCAATTCGGCTTTATCGTTGTCAGTCAGCATTTGTACGGCATCCTCCCACACACTTTCTTCCAGGGCGCGGCGCAGTTGGCTAAATTGGGCAAAGGTTGCTTCGCCAGTGGCAAAGCTAAATAAGACAGCTTTTAAAATGACAGCCGAAAAGTCAAACGGCTCTCGTTGCATCCCCACGCGGGGCCGCACCGAGACAAGCCCCAGGCTCCGCGCTACCTCAAGCTGCTCACGTAGTTTGCCGACGCTGATATTCATTTCGCTGCTAATTTCGTTGAGCGTTGGCAGTTTTTGTTCAGGTGCAAAGGCACTTTCAGCCAGATAGCCGAGAAAGGGAGGGTCGAGTTTTGGTAGCTGCATTTTTTGGCTCATTGATCGAATAAATCAAATTTATTTTATTTATCCAATTGTAAATAAAAATGAAGGCAAAAGCAATAGGCAGTTAGTTACAGTTGGGGGGCAGTTGTTTACGCAGGATGAGGGCTGGAGGGCGGTTGGGCAGGTCTAGGGGGCGGTCGGGGACGAAACCTAGCCGTTCGTAGAGGGCTTGGGCGCGAGGGTTGTCGTTTTGCACGCCTATTTCCAGGCAAGGGAGTTGGAGGTGATGGGCAACGGCCGTTAATATACCAATGATTGCCGTTCCGACCCCCTGGCCACGCCATGCCGGCACCACAATCAGGTTGGCTAATTCAGCACCGTTGGGATAGATGGTTAGCTGGCCGCTGCCAATTAGCCCGGCCTGCGTTTGGGCAACCAGACAAAAGCCGCGCTCGGTTTCATATCGTCGCAGCAGTTGGGCAAAGCTGCGGCGGAAGGCGTTTAACGACCGTTCAGGAAAACAAGCCTGGTGCAAGGCGTGCAAATCATTTGGCTGCAAAAGACGGAAGGAGACAAGGGGGGAAACGGCCGTTTGCGGCACAAACAAATAAGAAGGAAGCGAAGTAGTCGTCATTGGTTATCAAAGCCTGCTGTTCTCATAAACCACAAAACGCCTTGCTGGGGGGCAAGGCGTTTTGCGGGAAGAGGAGAAAAGGAGGAAAAAGGTATAAATAATAAATGATAACGTGTATTACCGATAAAACTGCCGCTACTTGACTGCTTGTTTCCGCTACAACCATTACAAAACTTCAATGATGCTGTAAGTATACGCCACGAAACGGACAACATCCCTTAAGTTTGCTACAATCACTTTGTCAATCACTTTACAGTGAGGAGAAGCTCATGCGACAGGAACGCTGCGACAATTGTGACCGCCCACTGTTGGCAACCGACACCGTTTGCTGGCATTGTGGGCATCCGCGAGAGGGGGCAGCGGTGGCAGCAGCGGCCTCGGCCACTGCTGTGGCGTCATCGCCATTAACGGCCGTTTCCGGCTACGCCATCCTCACCGCTGTTATCATCATCGCCCTGCTGCTCGTTATCCGGTCTTTAGGGCAACAACCGCTCATTGTGATCAACAGCAACGCCCAGCGCCCGCGTGGCTGGACGGCATTTACCGACACCCAGCGTCGCTTTACCCTCAACCTGCCCCCAGATTGGCAGCTTGAGGAACCAACTGACCCAGCATTTGCGGCGCTGTTGGCAGAAAAAGAGGGGGTGTGGAAAACGGCCGTTGTCCCCCTCGACCCCAGCACCATCCTCCTGCTCGCTCGCAGCCCCGACGACACCCCGCAGCTTGTAGCTGTAGCACGTAACGTCCAGCTTCACCAGCTTTCACTCAAACAGCTTACCGACCTCATCACTGAACAAGAGGTAGCAATTCAGGAAATAGAGGAAAGTGAAAGCTTTTTTGGCACACCCCAAATCAACCTAACCTTTGCCACCGATGGTAATGTGCTGTGCAGCCAGCAATATGCCCTGCAGCCTGAAGACAGTTACCTGCTTACGATTTGCATGGACAACACCACCTTCCGCCGCAGCCGCGACA
>JACKCD010000010.1 GCA_020634215.1 Ardenticatenaceae bacterium
TAGTCGGGCAGCTTGGTGGCGGCAAATTTCCGCAGGTCGCCCGGGGACAGGGTGGCATGTTCGGCGGGGATGAGGTAGGCGATAAGCTGGGTTTCGCCAGTTTCGGTTTTGTACGGCAAGACAACGCTTTCTTTAACGGCCGTATGTCCATTCAACACCGCCTCAATTTCGCCTAGCTCAATGCGGAAGCCACGAATCTTCACCTGCTGGTCAATGCGCCCCAGGTATTCCATGTCGCGGTTGGGCAGGAAGCGGGCCAGGTCGCCGGTGCGGTAGAGCTTTTCCCCGGCGCGGAATGGGTGGTCAATAAACCGCTCGCGGGTCAGGTCGTCCCGGTTGAGGTAGCCATTGGCAACGCCAGCACCGCCGACAAAGATTTCGCCGGGTACGCCGACGGGAACGGGCTGGAGGGAGTCATCGAGGACGTAAAGCTGGAGGTCGGGGATGGGTTCACCGATGAGGCTGCCTTTGTTGGCAAAAACGGCCGTTTTGTCAATCCGCCGCCACGTCACATGCACCGTCGTTTCCGTGATACCATACATGTTGATAAGCTGGGGCTGGTCATCGCCGTGCTTGTCCATCCAAGGAAGGAGGCTGGACAGGTCTAGGGCCTCGCCGCCAAAAATGACGTAGCGCAAAGCAAGCTGGGCATTGCTGTGGCCGTCTACGGCGATAATTTGGCGGAAGCTTGACGGGGTTTGGTTGAGTACCGTCACCTTTTCGGCCGCCAGCAGGGCGTGGAACTGGTCGGGGGCGCGGCTGGTTTCGTAGGAGACGATGACCAGACGGCCGCCGTAGAACAACGCGCCCCAAATTTCCCAGACGGAAAAGTCAAAGGCGTAGGAGTGGAACAGCGTCCACACGTCGCTGCTGTTGAAGTTGTACCAATGTTCGGTGTTGTCAAACAGCCGGGTGACGTTGGCGTGGGTGACGATGACCCCTTTCGGCCGACCAGTGGAGCCAGACGTGTAAATGATATAGGCTGGATGCTCCGGCGCGGCGGTGCAGCCAGGGTTGCCAATGGGGTGGTGATCACCCAAATTGTCGAGCAAAATGGGGCTGGCCTGGTGCGGCGGCAGGGCATCCAGCAGCCGGCGCTCGGTGACAACGAGCGGCATGTGGCTGTCTTCAATCATAAAGGCCAGCCGTGCCTTCGGGTAGGCGGGGTCAAGCGGCACATAAGCCCCACCCGCCTTAAGAATGCCCAAAATGCCAACGACGATGGCACTGGTGCGTTCGACGCACAGACCCACAAAGGTGCCGGGAATGACTCCCGCGCTTTGCAGCAGGTGCGCCAGCCGGTTGGCTTGCTCGTTGAGGGCTTGGTAGCTCCACTGCTTGCCCTGGTCGGTGAGGGCAATGGCGTGGGGGGTTTGGGCGACCTGCTGTTCAAAACGGCGGTGGATGAGGCTGGGGGGAATGGTGGCCTGGAAGGGTGGGTTCCATTCATAGAGCAATTGGGTGCGCTCAGTGCGGGTGAGGTAAGGGAGCGACAGGGCGGGCTGGTCGGCACTGTCTACCATGCTGACGAGCAGCGTTTGCAGGTGGTCGAGGATGCGGCGCACTTGGGTGGTGTCGAATTTGTCGCGCTGATAGAGGACGCGCAGGAGGAGCTTGTCGCCAGCGTACCCCTGAATGGTGATGGGGT
The DNA here is from genome assembly GCA_020634215.1 of Ardenticatenaceae bacterium. Classification (GTDB taxonomy): domain Bacteria; phylum Chloroflexota; class Anaerolineae; order Promineifilales; family Promineifilaceae; genus JACKCD01. The sequence goes on from JACKCD010000010.1 coordinate 1,649, forward strand.
AGTTGTTGAAGCTGTAGTCAGCGACGGCGCGTTTTTGCCAGTTGCCCCCTTCGGCTTGCAGGGCATCGTGGAAGCGGTAGTTTTCAAAGACGAGGAGGCTTTCAAACAGGGCAGTGCCGGAGGCGACGCTGCCCCAGCGCTGGATGTGGTTGAGGGGGGTGAATTCGTGGTCGCGGAGGGTGAGGTGTTGGGCGCGAACGGCCGTTAGCAGTTCCCCCAACGTCATTGCCTCACCCACCTGCACCCGCATTGGCACGGTGTTGATGAGCAGCCCCACCATGTCGCGGGAACCTTCGACTGCACCATAGCGGCCGGAGCGGGTGTTGCCAAAAACGACATCTTTGCTGCGGGTGTAGTGGCAGAGCAGCAGGCTCCACGCTGTTTGCAGCAGGGTGTTGAGGGTTACGCCTTGCTCCTGAGCGAAGGCGGCAAGCTGTTCCGTTTGCTGGCGGCTAAGCCAGAGGTCTTCGGGGGTGGTGGCGGGTTGGCTGGGTTCGGGAGTGCCGAGATTAACGGCCGTTACCGTCTCAAACCCCGCCAACGTTTGCCGCCAATACGCTTCATTGGCCGTCAGGTCACGCTGGCGTAGCCAGTGGACGTAGTTGGCAAAGGGGGCTGGTTGGGGCAGGTCGGGGGTTTTCCCGGCAACAAGCGCGTCATAGGCGGTGAAGAGGTCGCGCAGGATGATGGTCATGGAACGGCCGTCTACCAAAATATGGTGAACCGACCAGAGACATTTGAAATGGTCAGGCGCAAGCTGAATCAGCGTCACGCGCAGCAGCGGCGGCTGCATCATGTCAAAGCCGCGCCGCTGGTCTTCCTGGCGAAACGCCTCCAGCTTTTCTTCCCACTGCTGCGGCTCAACGTGCCGCCAATCCTGCTGCTGTAGCTGAAAGGGAGCCGCCACAGCCACCGTTTGCTGTGGTTCGGCTCGTTTTTCCCAAACAAATGCGGTACGTAAAATAGGATGATGCTGAATGACCCATTGCCATGCTTCGGCAAAAGCCAACACATTGATTGTATCTTTGATGGTGACGAGAAATTGTTGAATATCAACGCCACTGTGGGGTTTAGACAGCGTGTGCAGCAGCATTCCTTGCTGGAGTGGGGTTAGGGGGTAGTTGGTATTTATTTGCCCGTTTAACATAAAAATCCCTCTTCTTCACCAACATCTTGATCTGGCGACAGGCAAACCAAAGAGAGCGTGCTTATTGTGTCACGCTGCGGCAGCAATCAAGAGTTTTGGTTGGTCTAGCAGTGATTAGGTAAGTTGAAGCAGATCCAAGGCTTCAGTGCGGTGGCAAAATTGTTTGATGACTACTTCCCATTACAGATGTTAGTACCTTGGTACTACAAGCAGTATAGAGAAGAAAAGTTAAAAGAAGTATTACAGGCTAAACAGGTTTTTAGACGCTGTTGAGAAACGAGCAATTTTTAAAAGGATCAGGCAACTGGCTGTGAGATAGCGGGGAAACGAGCATCTTCCACCTGCTTGTTAGATGGAATGAGGTGTTGCAAGGTTTGGGTGAGGTGTTGACGTAAGGGAGCAATATGAAAAAAGCCGGAGATGTGACCTTGCGAAATGGTGTTGAGCTGACAGTTGGCAAAATGATGCTGATGGTTCTCATAGCGAAAGAAAAGGTCTCTTTCGCCTAGCAGTGGGTACACCTTGTCATTGTCAAACCGGTCAAAATATGGAGAAAAATCAAGCAGTTGCTTTAACTCGCGGCGTGAGATGTCAATCGGGCGGCCAAACATTTCCGCTATGTCGAGCAACACCTGGGCAAGATCAGGGGAGGAGAGCATAGGAATAACAGCGGCGGTGCGCTGGAAAAGCCCTTCATAGAGCAGGCTGGTGATACCACCCCAACTGACACCGGCCAACATGGTGTAGGGTGCGCCATTGGCCTCGAAATGGTTTTGCATGAGTTCCATTAACCGCAGTGAGCCAGCGAATGTTTGGTAAATGTGTAGCACGGAAGCCATGCTTTGCTCAAAGGGGGCACGCCAATGGTCATGGTAAGGTGCCTGAATACAGACGGAATGGACGGGGTAGGGGTGATTTTTGGGAAAAAGACGCTGCCAGGAACCGTAATAGGGCATTTCGCTAAAGCCGTGGTGGTAAATGAGCAAGGGGGCATGGGGGTCTCGCGCCGGCCGGACGCGCACATGGCAGGTGATCGGGCCGAGCATGGTGTTCAACTGGATGGTGTGTTCACCGGGGGCGGAGAGGGCGTAGTCGGGGGTCTGGCTGAGATCAACGGCCGTTTGTGCCAGCACCGTTTCAAAAGCAGGCGTATCTTGATAGGTTGTTTGCAGCGACTCTGGCACGCGCTGGTTCATGGTGTAGAGAACCAATTTATCAAGCTGACGAATCACGCTGTGGTTAAGTACTGAAAACATGGATACTCCTTATGGTCGAAAAACGGCCGTTTTGCTCATCAAAATAGACTGTATCACAACAAGATGCTGCTTGTTACCTTAGCACGGGAGTGGCTAAAAAGCCAATTTTCTTTGTGTGCGCTTAGCTGGTTATACCCAGCGTTTCTCCCAAAAAATTTACTGTACACGGAAAGACACGGAAGAACACAGATTTCTATCCGTGTTCTTCCGCGTTCTTCCGTGTACAAAAAACGGCCTACGGTATAATTAACCCTATGGCCGTTTTAACCATCAACAACGTCGGACAATCATTCGGAGCCTTTGACCTGTTTCAGGGGGCCTCTGCCAGCCTTCCCCACGATGGCAAAGCCGGGCTGGTGGGGCCAAACGGCGTGGGCAAAACCACGCTGCTGCTCATTGTCGCCGGCCGCACCACCCCCAGCAGCGGTAGCCTCCATTTGGCACGCGGCACCCGCCTCGGCTACCTGCCCCAAGACGCATCGCTGGCGTTTGAAGGCAATGACCACACCGTCTATGACGAAATGCTGACCGTCTTTGCCGAACTGCGCCGGGCGGAAAAGCAGCTGCGGGAGATGGAGCTGGCGATGAGTAACGGCCGTTCCTCCCCCGACCTCCTCGAACAATACAGCAAACAGCAAGCCCAATTTGAGCAAGCCGGGGGGTATGATTACGAACGACGCATCAAGCAGGTGCTAACCGGGCTGGGGTTCAGCGACGACAAATGGGCCATGTCCTTGCCCCATCTCAGCGGCGGGCAAAAAACCCGCGTCCTGCTTGCCAAGCTCCTGCTGGACAAACCCGACCTGCTCATCCTCGACGAACCCACCAACCACCTCGATGTCGAAGCTATCGAATGGCTTGAAGGGACGCTCAAAGTGTGGGAAGGGGCGATCCTCATCGTCAGCCACGACCGCTACTTCCTCGACCGCGTGGTCAACAACATTTGGGAAATGAGCGCCGTCGGCATCGAAAGCTATCGTGGCAACTACACCGCCTATGTGCAGCAGCGCGAAGACCGCTGGCAGCAGCGGCTGCAGGCGTTTGCCGATTTCAAGGAGTACGCTGCCAAAGAGATGGATTTTATTCGGCGCAACATTGCCGGGCAGCGCACGCAAATGGCGCAGGGCAAGCTGAGCCGCTTGGCGCGGGAAGTGGAAGCGATTCGCGTGGGGGGGCTGGATGCGCTGGGCAAAATGCAGGGGCAAGGGTGGGCACGCACCGCCAGCGATCTGGATTTGCGCCGCCCTGCTGGTACTGTGGGCGAATTGCAGGAGCAGCTTGATGCCCTGCCCCAGCCCACCCGTCCCCACACCCTTTCCATGCGGCTGCACCCCAGCCACCGCAGCGGCAACATTGTCCTGCGGACGCAAAATCTACAGGTTGGTTATACTGGGCATCCTCCCTTGTTTGTCTCCGATGACATTCAGCTCAATCGGCTGCAAACGGCGGCACTGATTGGGCCAAACGGCACGGGCAAATCCACCTTTTTACGCACTATCTTGGAGCAAATGCCGCCGCTGCAAGGGGAGATTTGGCTCGGTGCCAGCCTGAAGCTGGCCTATTTTGCCCAAGCGCATGAGGCACTGAACCTGAACAACAGCGTGCTAGATGAATTCTTGCACCACCATCCGATGCTCATCAGCGAGGCGCGGAGCTATTTGGCGCGGTTTTTGTTTCGCGGTGATGAAGTGTATAACCAGGTGGCAACGTTGAGCGGCGGGGAGCGGGGGCGGTTGGCGCTGGCGATTTTGGCACTGGAGGACGCGAACTTTTTGCTGCTCGATGAGCCAACGAACCATTTGGATATTCCGTCGCAGGAGACGCTGCAAGAGGCGTTGGAGGTGTTTGACGGGACGATTTTGCTGGTGACGCATGATCGCTACCTAGTGGACAGGCTGGCTTCGCAGATTTGGGAGGTGAGAAACGGCCGTTTGCGCCTCTACAACAGCACCTACCAGGACTATTTGGCGCAGCGCGAGGCAGAAACGGCGGCAGCGAAGGCAGAAACGGCCGTTGTTAAGCCCTCTGACCCAGACCCCGGCAGCAATGGCACTCCCCTCAGCAAAAACGCCCAGCGGCAGCGTGCCGAAGCCATTGCCACCGTCGAAGCCCAAATTGCCGCCGCCGAAGCACAGATGGAAGCCTTGAGCGAGGCACTGCAAGATGCTACCCAAGCCCAATCTTTTGACAGGATTCAAGAAATTAGCCTAGAATATGCCGCTACCGAAGCCAAGCTGGAGCAACTGATGGCAAGCTGGGAGACGCTGCTGGATGAATGATCAACCCCCAAAACTACTCATCGGCCTGACGGGCAACATCGCCACGGGCAAATCGGCCGTTATGCGGCTGGCCGCTTCTCGCGGGGCGCTTACCATTGATGCCGACAAGGTTGTCCACGATATTTTAGCCCACGACCCCAGTATGCAGGCCGCCATTGCCGTCGCTTTTGGCTCTCACGTCCGTAAATCCAACGGCCAAATTGACCGCGCCGCACTGGGGCAAATTGTGTTCAACGACCCGGAGGCACTGCGCGATTTAGAGTTGATGCTCCATCCAGCAGTGCGGCTGGAAATCACCCGCCGCCTGCGCGAAAGCAAAGCTCGCATTGTGATGATTGAGGCGATCAAGCTGCTGGAAGGGGGCTTGTCGCAAATGTGTCACCAGATTTGGGTGACGCGCTGTGCCCAAACGCTGCAAATTGACCGAATGCGGATTTGCCGGGGGATGGCGCTGGAGGATGCGGTGGCGCGGATTAAGGCGCAGCCGCCGCAGGAAGAGAAGGTGGCACTGGCCGATGTGGTGATTGACACGGGCGGTTTGATGCGCGACACAGAGCGGCAGTTTGATTTGGCGTGGCAGCGGCTGCCGTCGCCCGATAGCGTGGAGCCGCGTGTGGTGCCGGATTTGCCGCCGCCGGTGGTGGTGCGGGCTGTGGCAGAAACGGCCGTTTCCACCCCTCCCCCACCTGCCCCGCCTCCTATCGAACGGCCAGAAAACCTCGATGTGCGCCGCGCCCGCCCATCCGACATTCCTTCCATATTGCTGCTCATCCAAAAAGCCACCAACGGCACGGTCAGCCTCAGGCGCAGCGACTTGCTCATGGCATTGGGCGAGCGCAGCTACTTCATCGGCCAAATTGGGGCGCAAATTAGTGCCATTATGGGTTGGGTGGTGGACGACATGGTGGGGCGGATTGACCAGATTTATTTGTATCCGCTGGATGAGGGGGTGGTGACAGGAACGGCCGTTTTGGAAGAAATCGAACAATCCGCCCAAAACCACATCGCTGAACTCATCATAGCAACCCTGCCCGACACCACCCCCGCAGCCGTTGTCCAACTGTTCCAGCAGCGTGGCTACCAGCCGCGCAGCAGTTTGCCGCAAAACCTGCCCCGCAATTGGCAAGCCGCCCTGGGTGAAACAGAAACCAGCCAGGGTCAGCAGTTGTTTAAAGTTCTGCGCCCGGAACGAATTAGAACACGGTCATAGGCGATTGGAGATTAGAGATTGGAGATTAATGGGACTCCAATCACCAATCGCCAATCTCTAATCCCTCAACATGAGGTATAGTTAGCGTATGGAAGCTGTTAAAAATTGGATCACCAATCATTCAAATTTAGCCGCCTGGATCGTTTTGGCGCTGGGCATGAATATTTTGCTGGTTTTTGAGGCGCGGGATGTGGGGTTGCAAGGCAGCCAATGGTTTTGGCTGGTTGTCGTCACCACGTTGGTCGCGGGAGCCTGCATCTGGATCATTAGCTGGGGCGATGACGAAGATGAAGGGGAATTGCTGGAAGAAGATGCCTAGTTACCGGCCAAGAAGTTCAACTTCTCAGCAGAAGTTGAACTTCTACTAACTTGATAATTTAACCGGAGATTGGAGATTGGAGATTCAAAATCTCCAATCTCTAATCTCCAATCTTTATGCCCATGCTTCCTCCCGATTTTTCGCACACACCTATTGCTCTTGAAGATGCTGAAGCCCTGCGGCGCGTGCTAGGCGATCTGTTTGTGGTGCATGACACCACGCTCGACCGACCAGAAGCTGGCTATGTGCGCTTTCGCGGCCATTTTTTGCAGGATCCAGCCGACTGTTTTCACGAGCTGCGCCGTCGTTTTGAGCAATTTGGCTTTACGCCGTTGCTGCGGAAGGATGGGGATCAAACGGCCGTTATCGCCATGCCCTACGTCTTTGACCCGCCTCCTTCCAACTGGGTTATCAACCTTGTTCTCTTTCTCGCCACCATTCTCACCACCCTCTTCATTGGCACCGGCTTTGAAGCCACCAACGTGGATCAAATGTGGCAAATATGGCGCGGCTGGCCTTTCAGCCTCAGCATCCTACTCATACTGGGTGCCCACGAATTAGGCCACTATTTTGCTGCCCGCTACCACAAGGTTCCCGTCACCTTGCCTTACTTTATCCCCGTGCCCACTATCCTAGGCACCATGGGAGCCTTCATCCGGCTCAAAGCCCCCGTCCACAACCGCCGCGCCTTATTAGACGTAGGCGTGGCTGGCCCCTTGGCGGGCATGGTCTTTGCCGTCCCCATTTTGCTTTACGGCCTCTACACCTCCCAAATTGGGTCAGTTGTCCCAGGTGGGTTGCAAGAGGGTAACTCGCTGCTTTATATTGCCTTTAAATTTCTTGTCTTTGGGCGTTATTTGCCAGCCAATGGTGTTGATGTCCACATCACGTCGGTGGCGTTTGCAGGGTGGGCTGGGTTGCTGGTTACGGGGCTAAATTTACTGCCGGTTGGGCAGCTAGATGGGGGGCATGTGGCCTATGTGCTGTTTGGCGACCGTGCCAAACAGCTTTTCTGGCCGATACTTATTGCCTTAGGGTTGTTGGCTGTGCTAACAGCCAACTCGATGTGGACGATCTGGATTATCCTGCTTTACTTTTTGGGTCGCAACCACGCCCAACCCCTTGACGATATTACCACATTGGATCAAACGCGCTGGCTGATTGCCGTCGGCACGCTCATCCTATTTTTCCTCGTTTTTGTCCCTATCCCGTTGGTAGCGAATTAATCACAGTAGGACAATTTTGCAAAATTGCCTTACTGTTTGCTAAAACGATACCCAATGCCGTGTTCTGTAAGCAAGTAGCGGGGCTGGCGGTGGTTTTTCTCCAGCTTTTGCCGCAGCCGCGACAGATAAACGTGGACGTAATCGGTGCTGTCCTGATAATTCTGCCCCCACACATTTTCCAAAATTTGTGAATAGGTGACGACCCGGCCGGCGTTTTGCACCAAATAAGACAGCAGACGAAATTCGGTTGACGTTAATTTGATGGGTTCGCCATCCACCATCAGCCGCCGATCTTCCAGGTTGATTGACAAATAATCGTCTTTGTAACCGGTACTGTCTTTGCGTTCTGGCACCTGTTTTTTGCTGCGCCGCAGCAGTGCCGCCACGCGGGAGACAAGCACACGGCCGCTAAACGGCTTGCTGATAAAATCATCAGCGCCGCTGCTAAAGCCCTGGACAACAGATTCTTCGTCCTGCAAGGTTGTCAGCATCATAACAGGAGTGTCTGTTAACAGCCGGACATGTTTGCAGACATCCCAGCCGTTCATGTCGGGCATCATGACATCAATGATGACCAGATCGGGGCGAACCGTATACAGTTTGCGTAACCCACTTTGCCCACCGGAGGCAGTGTAGACAGTTGCTCCCGTTTCCGCCAGGATTAATCCAACGGCTTCGCAGAGATTAGGGTCGTCGTCAATGATCAGGATTTTGCGGTTGGATAAATTTTCACTCATTTTTATGCTTCACGTAAGGATACGTCTGTGGCGATTTGGTTTTGTCCCTACACCAGGATCGCCCTTGTGCCTCGTTGCTTACTCAATCAAGAACAAATCTTTGGATATTCTGAAGCATAACGGAAGAGTATTAAAAAAAACGTAACAATTAAATTATACCTTAAGATAAGGGCGCAAGAATTGACCGGTGTAGGAGGCGGAAACGGCCGTTATTTCCTCCGGCGTTCCCACAGCCACAATCTCACCACCCCGGTTGCCCCCCTCCGGCCCCATGTCAATGAGGTGGTCGGCCACCTTGATGATGTCGAGGTTATGCTCAATGATGATCACCGTGTTGCCCTTATCCACCAGCTTGTTCAGTGCCTCAATCAGCTTTGCCACATCATGCGAATGTAGCCCCACCGACGGCTCATCCAAAATATAGACCGTGCGCCCCGTGGCAATCTTGGATAGCTCGCGGCTCAGCTTCACCCGCTGCGCCTCGCCCCCGCTTAGCGTTGGCGCTGGCTGCCCCAATTGAATATAGCCCAACCCGACATCGGCCATTGTCTTCAGCTTGCGGCGAATGGTTGGCACATTCTCAAAAAATGCCAGTGCCTCATCAATGCTCAGGTCAAGTACCTGGGCAATGTTTAACTCTTTGTAGGTCACTTGCAGCGTTTCGCGGTTGTAACGCGCCCCGTGGCAAATATCGCACGGGACATAAATATCGGGCAAAAACTGCATTTCAATTCGGTTTTGCCCTTGCCCCTGGCACGCCTCGCACCGCCCACCCTTCACATTAAAGCTAAACCGGCCTGGCTCATAACCCCGTATTTTGCTGTCCGGCAAGCTGGCAAACAGGTCACGGATGGGGTTGAACAGGTTGGTGTAGGTGGCGGGGTTGGAGCGCGGCGTGCGCCCAATCGGACTTTGGTCAATCTCAATCACCTTGTCCAAATGTTCCAGCCCCTGAATGGCTTCGTGTTTGCCCGGCAGCACCTTGGAGCCATAAAAATGTTGGTTGAGCCGCTTGCTCAAAATCTCGACCAAAAAGGAGCTTTTGCCGCTGCCGCTGACGCCGGTGATGCAGACCAGCTTGCCCAGCGGAATGTGGACATCCACATTTTTGAGGTTGTTTTCTTGCGCTCCCAGCACGCGCAAAAATTCGCCGGTGCCTGCCCGCCGCTTTTTCGGGATAGGGATTTGCTTACGGCCGCTTAAGTAAGCTCCAGTCAACGACCGCTCCACCGCCATTACCTGCTCTGGCGTGCCTTCGGCCACCAGTTCGCCGCCGTTTAGCCCGGCCCCGGGGCCTAAATCCACAATCCAGTCGGCGGCTCGCATGGTGTCTTCATCATGCTCCACCACCAAAACGGTGTTGCCCAGGTCACGCATCCCTTGCAGGGTGTGGATGAGGCGGGCGTTGTCGCGCTGGTGCAGCCCAATGCTGGGTTCGTCCAGCACATAGAGCACGCCCATGAGCTGGCTACCAATTTGGGTTGCGAGGCGAATGCGCTGGGCTTCGCCGCCGCTGAGGGTGCCGGCCGTCCGGTCAAGGGTAAGATAATCCAAGCCAACGTTGATCATAAAGGAAAGGCGTTCGCAAATTTCCTTGAGGATGGGTTTGGCGATCATTTGCTGGCGGTTGGAGAGGGGAGAACGGCCGTTTCTCAGCCCATCGGCCCACGGCAGCACCTCCTGCACCGGCCGGCGCGTCAGCCCATCAATCGTCACCCCGTCAATGCTCACCGCCCGCGCAATTGGGTTCAACCGGCTGCCGTCACAAGTGCGGCACGGATGATCCACCATAAACTCTTCCAGCTTCTCGCGCACATAATCAGACGTAGATTCCCGGTGCCGCCGCGCCAAGTTGTTGATCACCCCTTCATACTGGGTGCGGTACTGTCGCTGATCCCCCTGCCGATTGTTGTAGGTGACAGTGACCGTCTCTTCGCCGCTGCCGTAGAGCAAAATGTGCATTTGCGCCGGAGTAAGCTGTTTGACGGCGACATCGGTGGGAATGTGAAAATGAACGGCCGTTGCCTTCAACAACTGCCAGTAATACCCCGCCTTATCATCCGTCGGCCACCCCGTAATCGCCCCCTCCGCCAGCGTTAGGTCTTTATTCGGCACAATCAAATCAGGGTCAAATTCCTTGCGCGTACCTAGCCCCTGGCAATCGGGGCAAGCCCCATGCGGGCTGTTAAAGCTAAAGGTGCGCGGCTCAATTTCCGGGATGCTCGTGCCGTCATAGGGGCAGTAAAGATGCTCGGAATAAAGGTGATCCGTCGGGTTGTCGCGGTCGGTTACGTCATTGATGATGACAATACCTTGCCCCAGCCGCAGCGCCGTTTCAATCGAATCGGTCAGGCGGGAGCGGTCGGCGCGAGCCTCTTCGCTTTGGTCATCGGGTTTGTAGCGAATGATCAGCCGATCCACCACAATCTCAATGCTGTGGTTCTTGTACCGATCCAGCTCAATTTCCTCATCCACCTGGCGCAGTTCGCCGTTGACGCGCACGCGCACAAACCCCTGCTTGCGAATATCCTCAAACACCCCTTGGTGCTGCCCCTTGCGGTCTTTGATGATCGGTGCCAGCACCTGAATGCGGCTTCGCTCCGGCATGGACATCACGCTCTCCACAATCTGCTCGGCCGACTGGGGACTGACGGGCCGGCCGCATTCGGGGCAGTGGGGCGTGCCAGCGCGGGCATAGAGCAGCCGCAAATAGTCGTAAATTTCGGTGACGGTGCCGACGGTGGAGCGTGGGTTGTGGCTGACCCCTTTCTGGTCAATGGAAACGGCCGGGCTTAACCCTTCGATTTGGTCAACGTCGGGCTTTTCCATCTGCCCCAAAAATTGGCGGGCGTAAGCGGAAAGGCTTTCGACGTAGCGGCGCTGCCCTTCGGCAAAGATGGTGTCGAAGGCGAGCGAGGATTTACCGGAGCCGGAGAGACCCGTAATCACCACGAGTTTGTCGCGGGGAATTTCAACGTCTATGTTTTTGAGGTTGTGTTCGCGGGCACCGCGAACGATGATTTTATCAAGGGACATGCAGTTTTCCTGTTTATACAACATTCGTTCTAGTCGCAACCGACTATTCTAGCATGGGAAACGGCCGTTTGCCATTTCTATTCACCGCGTCTCCAATGCTCATCTTGACGTTTTAGCGCGTGTTTGCTAATCTTTACGTTCAAAACGTTTTGAACGCAGGGGATTAAAATGCACGAGAGCTTGGATGCTGTCAATGAAAGTACGGTAGCAGGGTTGGGGCGGTTGGCTCGCTTTGTGGGGTTTAGCGAAGTGATGGGGCGGCTGTATGGCACGCTGCTGCTCAATCCTGAACCCCTGTCGCTCGACGAACTGGCAGACAACCTGGAAATTAGCAAGGGGTCAGTGAGCATGAACATGCGCTCGCTGGAGCGGTGGGGAATGGCTAAAGAGGTGTGGGTGCGCGGCGAGCGCAAAAAATATTACGTGGCCGAAGCCGACCTGTGGAAGGTGATCCGCAACGTGCTGGGCAGCCGCGAACAGCGTGAGGTGCAGGTGGCACTGCGCGTGCTGGGCGACAGCGTAACCAAGCTCAAGGCAGCCGAAATGCAGCTTGAGCTGGAAGAACAGGAACTGGCGCGTTATTACCTGGAACGGATTGCCGAACTGCAATCTTTCTTCCAGTTTGCCCAAATGGCGCTGGAAACGGTAGTTGGCAGCCAGGAAGCGTTGGATTTTGAGGCGGTGACGAAGATAGAAATTGGCTAAAAATAGGACGCGGACGAACACGGACAAAGCTGGGAAATCTGCTAAATCTTTGGTTTTTATTCAACGTGGTGTGCCGCTATTCATGAAGTCTCTCTTGAAAAAGGTTAGCGAAGTTTTACTGGTCTTGTTTAGCGTGGTGCCATTTCCACTTGTGGGTGGGGTGGCGGGGTTTGTGCTGGGGGGCATTGTGGGGCTGGTAGTTGGGCTGATGCTGGAGCGTTCCATTTTGCTGCTGGTTATGGTAGGGTTGCTAGGCGGAACTATAGGCGGGCGACAGTTGGCACTTTATCTGGCTCGCAGGCAGGAGGAGAAACAACAAGCGGAAGATGTGGTGGTGATTGAGGACATATCTGATTCGCTGCTAGGAGAGCATGTGTTGGGATTGACGGTGCTGATTGAGATACCGTTGCCCGACGTTTTCACCTACGTCACTACCCTGGAAAACTACCCTCAGTGGCACATTGTCACCCTGGTGATGACCCGGCTGTCGGCTGAGTCAATGGGTGTGGGGTCGGTGTATGAACATCAATTAAGGGGGGGAAACGGCCGTTCTGCCCAGTTGCAAATCACTGCCTACGAACCCAACCGCACCCTTGCCTATCGCTATCTCAATGCCCCCGACTTTACCTACCAAAGCGTCTGCTATGAGTTTGCCGCCACGGAAACGGGAACCAAGATAACGCATGTGGTAGAATTAACGGCCGTTGAGCGGCAACCCTTCCTCCTCTCCGCCCAGCGCATCAGCATTTGGCGCGATCTGTTTACCCTGAAGAAGCTGCTGGAGCCGGTTTCTGTTGAACAGGGGTAAGTGGTTCTGGATTGTCTAGCAGGAGATTAGAGATTGGAGATTGGAGATTGTGAACCTTCATCAATCTCCAATCTCCAATCTCAAGTTATAAAAGAGCCAGTTTCCTGCTAATCTTTTACTCCCATCACAAAAATCCCCTTTTCTTGCCATTGCCAGTATAATCCGGTTCCGATAAAGCTTTGAATGAGGGTATACAATGAGTAAACCAAACAGACAGCAGCTTCTTGGTGTCTTGCTTGTAAGCATGGGCGCACTCGCCCTAGAAATCATCCTGACCCGCGTCTTTTCCGTGACGATGTGGTATCACTTTGCTTTTCTGGCAATTTCGCTGGCACTGATGGGGAGTGCCGCTGCCGGGGTGCTGCTTTATTTTTTGCCACAATTAACCGAAACAACCACAGCACGCCGCTGGATTGCCAACCTGACAACCTTGTTAGCTGTTGCCATTCCCATTATCTTTTTGACCTACCTGCAAATTCCGTTTGAACCGGTGCTGATGAACCGGGAAAGCTGGTTTGGCGGGGGGCAGCTTGGCTGGCTGATTTTGATTTTTGTGATCCTTTCGCTTCCCTTTTTCCTTTCGGGCATGATTATTTCGCTGGCACTGTCCGCTTGGTCGGAGGATGCGGGGTGGGTTTATGCGGCGGATTTGGTTGGTGCTTCGCTGGGCTGCCTGTTTTCCATTGCTGCGCTAGAATATCTGGGCGGTACGGGGGCGGTTTTGGCCGTAAGCGCGCTGCTGGCGGCAGCGGGGGTGGTGCTGGTGCAGGGGGGGGGCAGACAAACGGCCGTTTCCCTCATCGGTCTTGTGGTCTTGCTGCTTGCCTTCGGCTGGCAGCTTTGGCAACCTTGGCTCACCATTACCGTCAACAAAGCTGGCGGTGTCGAGCCAACCCCTGTTTACGAAAAATGGAACGCCCACTCCCGCGTAACCGTGTACGAACCCGTCGGCTACCCATTTTTTTGGACAGTCAGCCCAGAAAAATGGGAGCAGACCATTGCCGATGACAGCTCGCTCCACCATGCCCTGCTGCTCATTGATGCCGTGGCTGGCACGCCCATTCAAAGTTTTGATGGCGATTTGAACAAAGTCAAATTTTTGCGTTATGACCTCACTGCACTAGCCTATCATTTGGTTAATGCCCCTAACACGTTGGTCATTGGTCCCGGCGGCGGGCGGGATGTGCTGTCAGCGTTGGTGTCGGGCGCACCCCACGTAACGGCCGTTGAGGTCAACCCCGCCATCATCAACGCTGTGCGTGGCTCGTTTGCCGATTTTGCCGGCCATCTTTACGAACGGCCCGATGTGACCGTCGCCATCGCCGATGCGCGGGGCTACATTGACCGCAGTCCAGAGCAGTATGACGTGATTCAAGCGTCACTGATTGACACCTGGGCGGCGGGTGGTTCCGGCGCGTTTGCCCTGTCGGAAAACAGCCTCTACACGCAGGAGGCGTTTACCACCTACTTCAATCACCTCAGCGACCGGGGCGTGTTGACCGTTTCGCGCTGGTATTTGCCCGACCGGCCGGCCGAAACGCTGCGGCTGGTTTCCACGGGGATGGCGGGCTGGGAAGACGGCGGCGTGGCCGACCCACGCCAGCACATTGTGGTGGTGGCGCACAACACATCGGGGGCGCAAACAGAGGGGCTGTCTACGTCGCTGTTTAAGAAACGGCCGTTTACCCCCGAAGAAATTGAACGCCTGCAAACGGCCGTTGCCGACCTCGGCTACCAAATCCTCTACGCCCCTGGCCTGGACACCTTTGAAGCTGTCGGTGACTTCATTGCTGCCGACGACCGGCAGGCGGTTATTGCCAGCTATCCGCTCGATATTTCACCCGCCACCGATAATCGGCCGTTTTTCTTCAACCTCGTCCTCATCGGCGACCTGTTTGACCCCGCTCTTAGCGGTAGCGGCGTTTACCGCACCAGCATGGAGGCGATTCTCATTCTGTTTACCGTCATCGGCATTACCGTGCTGCTGGGGGCGCTGTTTATCCTCGTCCCGCTGTGGCTGGGGACGCGGCGCGGCGGCTTGCAGCGGCCATCCCCCCGGCTGCTCGGCTATTTCGCCATGCTTGGCATCGGCTTTATGATGGTTGAAATCCCCACCATCCAAAAGCTTACCGTTTACCTGGGGCGGCCCGTTTATTCGCTGGCCGTTGTCCTTTTCTCACTGCTGCTGTTTAGCGGCTTGGGCAGCTTTTGGAGCAACGGCTGGGATGACCAGACACGGCGGCGGCTGGTGGCGCGGCTGTTCCCAGCATTGGTCGGCGTGACGCTACTCCATATGCTCTTTGCCGGAACGCTGTTAGCAATGACGCTGGCCTTTGGGCTGACGGCGCGGATTATCATGGCAGTGTTGCTGCTGGCTCCACTCGGCTTTTTGCTCGGCATTCCCTTCCCCACCGGCATCCGCTGGGCCGGGCAAAACCGCCCCGGCGTGATTCCCTGGCTGTGGGGCATCAACGGGGTGATGTCGGTGCTGGGGTCGGCGTTGGCAACGCTGTTTGCCATCCACATTGGCTTCCGCCTAACGCTGCTGCTGGCGGCACTGGTCTATGTGGCGGCCGGGTGGCTGTTTATGACAGAGTTGGGGGTGAAGTGGCGGGGGGAAGAAACGGCCGTTTCTGCCTCCCAAACCCCACAAACGTCAATATAGATAGCTTTGTTGTTTCTTTGGTTATACTAAACATGGTCATAAATTGGCATTTTGCGGAAGAGATTAGGAGACTGAGAGACTAGGAGATTAGTCTCCCAATCTCTCAGTCTCTTAGTCTCCTAAAATGCCAGTTTATGCCCTTTGAAAGTATATATTCCTTATCCTATCTTGACCATGCCGTATATAAAAAAGTATAATCACTTGTACAATGGTACAATTAGAGCAGGTCAAAATGTCTAATATTGTTGTTGATACGTCTGTTTTAATAGCGGTGATCACAAATGAACCTAGCAAAGAGCAACTCATTGAAATAACGCAAGGTTTCAATTTGATCGCCCCTCAATCTGTACACTGGGAAATTGGCAACGCCTTTTCTGCAATGCTCAAGCGCAAGCGCATCACTTTGAATGATTCGTTGCAAGCAATCAAGATTTACTGGACGATTCCTATGCGTTTAGTAGAAGTTGAAATCGAGGACACAATTGAATTAGCGGACGCATTCAACATCTATGCCTATGATGCCTATCTACTCCGTTGTGCCTTGAAATACAATGCCCCTTTGTTGACTTTAGATAAAGGATTAGAAAATGTAGCAAGGAGAGCAAATATTGTCGTTATGGAGGTTTCGCAATGAGTGCTGTCTTTACCTATTCAGAGGCTCGGCAAAACTTGGCATCACTTTTAGAAAAAGCCGTTCAGGAAGGGGAAGTACGGGTAAAAAGAAAAGATGGTCAAGTTTTTATAATTAAACCTGAAACCATATCAGGTTCACCTTTAGACGTTGAGGGAATTGACCTTCAATTGACAAGAGAAGAAATCGTGGCCTTCATCCATGAGGGTCGCAAATATAGTTAAACATGACCCAATCAGCCCAGGTTTACGATTTTTTGGCCGAATTAAAAAAGCGCGTCAGCGGCGATTTGCGGACAGACCAATATAGCCGCATGTTTTACAGCACCGATGCCAGCATTTACCAAGTGATGCCCCACGGCGTGCTGTTTCCCAAAAACAGCGACGACCTCCACGCTGCCGTGGAGCTGGCGGCCAAACACAAGGTGCCGCTGCTGCCGCGCACGGCCGGCAGCAGCCTAGCCGGGCAAGCCACCAACAAGGCATTGGTCATGGACATGACGCGCCATCTGGACAAGGTGCTGGAGGTCAACACCGAGGAAGGGTGGGTGCGAGTGCAGCCCGGCATTGTGCTGGATGAGCTAAATCTTTACCTGAAACCATTGGGCTATCAGTTTGGCCCCGACCCCGCCAGCAGCAACCGGGCGGCGATGGGGGGGATTGTTTCCAACAACTCCACCGGCAGCCATTCGATTATGTATGGCATGACCACCGACCACGTGCTGGAAATGCGCGTCATTTTGAGCGATGGCACGATGACCGATTTTGGCCCGTTGACCGCCGCCGAATTGCAGCAGCGGCAGCAGCGGGCGGGGCGGGAAGGGGAGATTTACCGGCGGATGGTGGCGTTAGCTGGCGATCCAGCCAATCAGCAGACGATTTTGGACGGCACGCCGCGCCATTGGCGACGCTGCGGCGGCTACAATTTGGATCGCTTTATTCCGGTGCAAGCTGGCTCGCCGTCGTTTAAGTGGCCGGTTGACCCGCGCTTTAATTTGAGCAAGATGGTGTCGGGTGGCGAAGGGACGTTGGCGGTGATGACGGAGATTAAGCTCAACATTGTGCCGCTGCCGAAAAAGACGACGCTGGCGATTGTCCATTTTGATAATTTGCCCACGGCCTTAACGGCCGTTCCCCTCATCCTCGAAACCAACCCCTCCGCCGTCGAACTGCTAGACAACCTGGGGCTGACGATGTGCCGCGACGTGCCGGAATATGCGCGGCTGCTGGAAACCTTTATCCTTGGCACCCCCAACTGCATCCTCATTACCGAGTTTTATGGCGAAAGCGAGGCCGAGTTGGATGACAAGGTGGCAAAGTTGGAGGCGCATTTGCGGCAGCAGGGGGCGGGAGAAACGGCCGTTCTTCACGCCAATCGCCCCCAACAGCAGGCCAACATCTGGACCGTCCGCAAGGTGGGGCTGGGGCTGATGATGAGCATCAAAGGAGACCACAAGCCGATTCCATTTATCGAAGATGCGGCCGTTCCCGTCGAGCATCTGGCTGAATACGTCACCAAAGTGGAGCGGTTCTGCAACGACATTGGCACCAACGTCGCCTACTACGCCCACGCCAGCGCTGGCTGCATCCACATTCGCCCCCTCATCAACACCAAAACGGCCGAGGAAGTAGCAAAGCTACCGCAAATCAGCCGCTTTTCCGTGGATTTACTGCGTGGCTACGGTGGCTCACTATCCAGCGAACACGGCGACGGCAAGGCGCGAAGCTGGATCAACGAGGCGTTTTTTGGCCCCGACCTCTACAAGCTATACCAAGAGGTCAAAACGATTTTTGACCCCGACAACCTCCTCAACCCCGGCAACATCGTCAACGCCCCAGCCATGACCGAAAGTTTGCGCTACGGCGCGGCGTATGAGGTCATCCCAATTCAGCCGAAGCTCAGTTTTGACGAAGACATGGGGTTCCATCGCGCTGTGGAAATGTGCAACGGAGCCGGGATTTGCCGCAAAAAGACGACGGGGACGATGTGTCCCAGCTTTATGGTGACGTGGGAGGAAGAACACAGTACCCGTGGCCGCGCCAACGCCCTCCGCAACGCCATGTCGGGACGAATGCCCACCACCGAGCTGACCAGCCAGCGGATGTACGAGGTGATGGATCTGTGCATTGGCTGCAAGGGGTGCAAGGCTGAATGCCCGTCGTCGGTAGACATGGCGAAAATCAAAACGGAGTTTTTGGCGCAATATTACGAGGCCAACGGCACGCCGCTGCGAGCCAAGCTGTTTGGCAACATCGCCACCCTCAGCCGCCTTAGCAGCGGCGTGATGGCTCCGCTGGCAAATTTTGGCACGCGCAACAAGCTATCGCGCTGGTTTATGGACAAATACCTGGGGATTAGCAAGGAGCGCACGCTGCCGCCGTTTGTGTCCACCCCGTTTTTGCGCTGGTTTAGCAAGCACCAGCGGGCGACCACTGCCCCCAAACCGTATCGCAAGGTCGCCTTTTTCCACGACACCTTTATCAACTACAACTACCCGGAGGTGGGCATTGCGGCGGTGGAGCTGCTGGAAGCGGCCGGGTTTGAGGTGATCATGCCGGGGCATCGGGATGACGGCCGTTCTTTTCTCTCCAAAGGGCTGGTGGACGATGCCCGCAAGGTGGCTCGCCACACCGTCAGCCAGTTGGCTCCGCTGGCGCGGCAGGGGATTCCCATTGTAGGGGTGGAACCCAGCACCCTGCTAACGCTGCGGGATGAGTACCGCCACCTGCTGCCCAAAGACCCGGATATGATTGTGGTGGCGCAGAATGCCTACACCTTTGAGGAGTTTATTGCCCGGCTGGCGGACAAGGGGGAACTCAATTTGCGCTTTACCGATACGCCGCGCAAGCTACTGCTGCATGGCCACTGCCACCAAAAGGCGCTGATTGGTACCCAGCCCAGCCACCGTGTCCTGACGCTGCCGCCGAACTATACGGTGGAGGAGGTGGATTCGGGCTGCTGCGGCATGGCGGGTTCTTTTGGTTATGAGGCGGAGCATTATGGGGTTTCGCTGCAGATGGCGGAGAGGCGGTTATTAACGGCCGTTCGTGCCACCCCCCCCGACACCCTCATCGTTGCCGCTGGGGTCAGCTGCCGCCAGCAAATCAAACACGGTAGCCAACGCCAAGCCCTCCACCCTGCCCAAGTGCTGCGCCAGGCGTTAGTGATCTAGACATAGCATAGCCTTCCTCCTATAATCATTGTAATGACTTTGCAACAAGCACATGGCTTCGTAGCATGGACTTGTTGATGCCCAATCACCGCATTTTGTTCAAGCAAAGCGAAACGACAATGATAACGATACAATTTACTGATTATTCCGACAGGTTATCAACTTTATGCACTCATTATGGTGTTGAACTGTTGGAGTTGTTCGGGTCAGCTACACGAGCCGATTTTGAGCCTGAGAAAAGTGATCTGGATTTTTTAGTTCTATTTTCGGAAGATCACTCGCTTGGTGCCTTTGACCGTTTTTTTGGTCTCAAAGAGGATTTGGAAACGCTTTTTCAACGCTCAGTTGATCTAATCGAAATAAAAGCAATTAAAAACCCTTATTTCCGTCAGGCAATAGAAAAAGACAAAGTGCTCGTGTATGGAACTTGAGACAAAGAAACTCATCTATGACATTAGCCAAGCCATTGAGCTTATTCGCAAATTTACAAATGATGTGAAATTTGCAGATTATCGCGCTGATCCCATGCTAGGTAGAAGTACAAGGAAGCGTGAAAATAAGAAAATTTGACAAAATGGATTCAAAAAGCGAACCTAAACGGTCAACTACTACCAAAACAGGTTTGCTCAATGAATCCACAACAACTATTTTGCCCCAATATCGATTGTCCAGCTAGAGGGCAGGTCAATCAAGGAAATATCCATCCACACAGTCAGCAAGAACAGCGGTGTCGTTGCGATGTGTGCAAAAAAACATTCAGCGTGACCAAAGGAACCCTGTTCTACCGTCTGCAAACAGACCCAGCCACTGTGATGCTTGTGATTGTCCTGCTGGCCTACGGCTGTCCGATAGAGGCAGTTGTCGCTGCGTTCGGATTTGACCGTCGCACCATCAAAAGCTGGTGGCAGCGGGCAGGTCAGCATTGCCAGCAAGTTCATGACCGACTGGTTGCCAGCAGCCAGCTAGACCTCGTTCAGGCGCAAGCTGATGAAATCAAAGTCAAAGCATGGGGTCGGTCTCTCTGGATGGGGCTGACCATGATGGTGCCGACCCGTTTGTGGCTCGGTGGGGTCATCAGTCAGCAACGTGATAAGCAAATGATTGCGTCACTCGTGGACACCATTCGACAGGTCGCACTCTGTCGTCGGCTGTTAATTGCCGTTGACGGTTTGCCACATTATATGAAGGCAATCCGACGCGCCTTTCGTACCCCCGACCAGCAGGGTCAGCGTTGCCGACCCAAGCTGATTGCCTGGCGTGACGTTTTCATTGGTCGCGTCATCAAACGCGCAGCCCATGGCACGTTGACCATTGAACGGCAATTTCTAGACGGTTGCCGTCAGCAAGCACTCGCTCTGATTACGGCGTCGCAAGGATTCAGCGGCGTTCTCAACACAGCTTACATTGAGCGTCTCAACGCCACTTTCAGACAGCGCCTCGCCTGGCTTTCGCGTCGCAGCCGGATGCTCATTCATCAAGTTGAGACGCTGGAGGCTGGCATGTACATCGTTGGCTGCTTCTACAATTTCTGTGACCCGCACAAGTCGCTCCGTATCAAGATAGCATTGGGCTCGTTTGCCCATCGCTGGATTCAGCGCACCCCAGCGCTTGCCGCTGGCTTGACTGACCACATTTGGTCTTATCAAGAGCTGTTGACCTATCGATTGCCTCCGCCTCGTTGGCAACCGCCTAAAAAGCGTGGGCGGCCGTCCAAAGCGGTGCAAGCACTTATTGATAGGTGGTGTTAATGTTCACGGTTTAATGCACTACTACCCCATGCTACGCTCGGCTGTAGAACGTCAATTTGAGATTGTTGGCGAAGCCCTTAACCGCCTGAAGCGCGTGAACCCTGAGCTGATGACTGGCATTACGGAGCATCAGCGCATCATTCATTTCCGTAATGTGTTGGCGCATGGCTACGATGTTATTTCTGATGGGATTGTTTGGGATATTCTGCAAAACAAACTTCCTCTTTTGCGTGAAGAAATTGAAAAAATTCGCCAAACACTCGATATGGATTAAAGGCAAGGTGTAGTAAATTCAACGATCTTACCTGTTCATGAGCTAGACATAACTCAGTGTTCTCCCTATAATCCCTTTAGTTACCATGCAAAAACAGATGATAGTAAGCGCATGGACATTCCAACAGGCGACCTTCGCCGTTTTCTCCAGCAAAGACTAAACGACAGTGAGCTAACCAACTTCTGCTTTGACTATTTTCCCCAAGTGCAGCAGGAGTTTGGGAATGGAATGGCGCGTGGGCAGAAAATTCAGCTTTTGTTGGAATATTGTCGTCGTCATGGGCAGCTTCCCCACTTGCTCCGCAATCTAGAACGTGAACGGCCGCAAGAGGTACAAGCCCAACTTGCCCATTTGTTGTCATCAACTCCTGCCACCCAGCCGCAGCCGTCAACTCTCATTCAACACAATCCCTGCCAAATTTTTGTCAGCTATGCGCGGGCGGATGCCGCATTTGCCGAGCGACTGTCCAAGGATTTGCGTGAGGCAGGCTGGTCGGTGTGGATTGCTCCTGACAGTATTTGGCCGGGAGAAAAGTTTGACGGGGCCATTGACCGAGGACTATTGGAATGTGGTATTTTTTTGCTGTTGCTGACCCCCGTTGCTGTTGCTTCAAAATGGGTGCGTGACGAGACAAATGCTGCCCTGCGAAGGCACCGATAAGACCAAATGCGGTTTCTGCCGCTGCTGCTTAAACCATGTGCAGAACTCCCCCCATTGTGGAGCGGATACCAACAGATTTCTTTTACCGAAGATTATGTGACAGGTTGGAAGGAAATGTATCACTGGCTTGACCCGACGGCGGCGGTGCCGCTGCCTTCTTCAACGCCAGAGCCATCACTTAGCCAGGAGTCTCAGCGGGAAGCGGCGCAACGCCATGCCGCCCGCTTGTATGAACAGCTACAGGCGGCCGTTGCCGCCGAAGATTGGGCAGAGGTGATCCACTTGGGCGGGCAGATTCAGGCGGTAGTAAAGGAGTACCGTGATGTGCGGCGGGTGGTGGTCGTGGCGCGGGGGAAGCTGCAAATACCACGCACTACGCCAAAGGCAGAATCAATACGCTCAGCGATGGCTCAAATAAAAAAGCTGCACGCCGTAACGAGCCGTCACTTGTTGCTCTGGCTAGTGGGCATAATAGGAGCTATCGTTGTCGTATGGATCATTGGTGCCTATTTGGACGGTAGCGTGTCTCCGCCTATATCACTGCCAACGTCACAGCCAACCAAAATTCCTTCTAAGAATGTTAGTGAATTGGGGACAGTTTGTGATGGGCGGGGTTGCAACGGTGAGGAACAGAGGCGAGAGAAAGATGAGGCAACAGTAGTATATGTGCCAGCAGGGGCATTTACGATGGGTAGTGATGCCAGCGATGCTGATGCAGGTAGCGATGAAATACCCCAGCATGATGTGACCCTGGACGGTTTTTGGATCGACAAATATGAAGTCACCAATGACCGATATGTACGTTGTGTGAAAGACGGCAACTGTAATACTTCGAAGTACACTGATGATGAGATACTTAATGATCCTGACCATTCGGTGGTTGGTGTGTCTTGGAGAGATGCCGTAGATTATTGTAATTGGGCAGGGGCGCGATTGCCCACAGAGGCGGAGTGGGAGTATGCGGCGCGGGGGAAAGACGGCCGTTTATTCCCTTGGGATACCGACGACACTAGTTGCGTATTAGCTAATCATTGGGGGAACGATGGTATGTGCGTCGGTACTACAGCCATTGTGGGTAGTTATCCAAAAGGTGTAAGTTGGGTTAATGCATTTGACATGGTGGGAAATGTTTGGGAATGGGTGCAGGATTGGTACAATCCCGACTATTATGGGTATTCCCCTGAGCAAGCCCTGGCAGGGTCGGAGACGAATACAGTAAAGGTATTACGTGGCGGCTCTTGGAGCAGTCTCAAACGGGACATCCGTGTCGCCAATCGAGATTACAATGGTTGGGAGACGTTTAGTGACTCCGACGTAGGATTTCGGTGCGCCCAGGAGTGATTCTTCCCATTTCTGGGTTCTGGGTTTCTGGGTTCTGTTTGGGGGAGTTTGAAGGGTGTCCCCCCAACTTTGATTGCGGTAAAAATTCAGCCTAGTCTGTGTCCATTTTACTTCTTTGTGGTGGGCTGTTGCCCATGTTTAGATACCTTCCCTTTTTCCCCACCTTATAACCCTTTACAAACCGATTATAGCTTTTGGGCATTTGACCTGTCCCGTTTAGGCGTGTAAGGATAGGCGGTGTTGGCAACGTGCCAACGGCCAAAGGATCTTCCAACGATTGATGTCTATACCGTTTTGTTCATCTCGCTGGGAATTTTGGTCAACTTGCTCGCCCTCAACTTGTTCTTCTCCCAACTCAGCAGTGGCATTGCCAGTCGCTTGACACAAACGGCCGATAAATCATTCTTGCGCGGCATCCCCTAACTGATTACGGCACCCCTGGAGGTCAAGATGACACTGCCTCGACGTAATTTTCTAAAATTGGGGCTTAACGGCCGTTCGTGCCACCACCCCCGACACCCTCATCGTTGCCGCCGGGGTCAGTTGTCACCGGCAAATCAAACACGGCAGCCAGCGCCAAGCCCTTCACCCTGCCCAAGTTCTGCGCCAGGCGTTGGTTGTGTAGCCGAGGTTCCCATCGTCGCTTTTGCGAGCCTGGGAACCCTCGGCCACATTTGCTTCTAAACTTAGGTGATCTGATCCGAACCGAAAAAATCAACCCGGTTTAAATACAGCACCCGGATTGCATCATCCGCAAAATCAATGCGAGACACAGAAGTGTTGTTGATGCGAAACCACAGCCACCTCGCCTCCTCCCCCAGCGTCCTGCCCGGCTGGGTAAGACCAAACAAAGCCGTTAGCAACGCCTGGAAAAACCCACCGTGGCTCACCAATGCTACCCGATCATCCGTCTGCCCGTGCCGGGCATAAAGTGCCTGCAAAAACTGTGCCGCACGTGGAAACATCGCCTCATGTGGCTCATAGGGGCGATTCCACCACCCCTCATGGTTTAGCGTGTCAGGCAGCACCAAACGCGGGAAATGTGCCTCGAAAAAAGCTCGATTAGGTCCAACTTGTCCAAACCTATCCCCGTTGTCCCCATCCAAATACAAACCGCCATGCTCATGAATTTCCGGCCAGCTTAACAGCGGCATATCAAAAGCATCGGCAATGTAGGTGCCAGTCCGCACGGCGCGAAGCATCAGGCTACTATAGATATGGGTGAAATCAAAGCCACGGCTGTTGTCCCAATCATTAGCATCATACCCTCGCTTTTGACTAAGAAAACGGGCCACGGTTTGCGCCTGCTGGTGTCCCAGTTCGGTAATATCGGGGTCGGCTGTGCGCCCAATTTCGGCTCCTGTGGCCGCCCAAAGGGCGTTGTTTTCTGATTGGGCGTGGCGAATAAAATACAACTGCATAGGATTTATCCTTGTGAATAAAGATGAACGTCTCGTTGCGGAAAAGGAATCGAAATTCCTTCGGCATCAAAACGAAGCTTGATTTGTTCTGTAACGTCAAACCAGACATGGGTGTAATGGTCGGCCGTGGTGTAAGGCCGCACGGCCAGATTGACGCTGTTATCAGCTAGTTCGAGAACATTGACCGTAGGCGCAGGTTCTTTGGCAACCAGAGGATGGGCTGTGAGAATATCGAGTGCCACCTGTTTGGCTTTGCGTAAATCATCGCCATAGCCAATTCCAAAAACCATGTCTACCCGCATGACCCCTTTTTGTGAATAGTTGACAATGGGCGCACCTGTCACCTGGGCGTTGGGAATGATGACAGTTTTGTTATCGCGGGTGACGAGAATGGTGCTGAAGACAAGGATATTTTCGACTTTGCCAAAAATGGAAGCGGCTTCAACCCAATCACCCACCTTAAACGGCCGAAAAAGCAAAATCAACACCCCCGCCGCAAAATTCGACAGTGCCCCTTCCAATGCCAGACCCACCGCCAGCCCCGCCGCCCCAATGACCGCCACAAACGAAGTGGTTTCAACGCCCAGTTGGTTGAGTGCCGCCAGCACCACAAACACCAGCAGCGCATAGTAGCCTAAATTGCTGAGAAAGTGGGTGAGCGAAGCATCAAGCCGCGACCGTTCCAGTGCTTGCCGCAGCCCATTGCCCAGCCGCCGCGCCAGCCAAAAGCCAATGACAACAATGGCTACTGCTCCGGCCACTTTAAGGCCATAGGTCACAATCAGGTCACGAAGGTAGACAGTTATTGAATCCATGCGATACTGCTCCAGATGTTTGCTCATTTAATGGTATCGCAAAAGAAGCGTGGGGAAAAATGCTATAGTCCTTAATCAGATTGGTTCAATCTCGCAGATTGAACCAATCTGATACTGAAACACTCTTTGAAGGTCTATCGTTTGGACTTAATAACCGGCTAGACTGAGGCAGAGCAACCCCTTTTGTGCAAGTTCAAAACCCCTTTCCCACCCTCACCACACCAACAAATCAGCATCGTGGTCGTAACATTACCCAATACCCGGTACGCTTGTAACCTTGCTGGGTCTACATTGTACGTCGTTGTGGGAATCGAACCCACTGGGCGTGACCCCTCACACCCGCCATTAGGTGACAGCTTGGCCCGCTGCCCAGGGCTTGATGCTCGCCTTGGCTGTGTGGCTACCCACTTTGAACTTAGGGCTGCAAGTCAGTTACCCAGTTGGCTGACTGTAGCTTCGTGTCTAGCTCACGGTATTGACGGGCTAAATCGTCGGCCTGCTTTTGCATGTGGGCAACGTTGAGCGTGCTTTGGAATTTAACCTCTGATCTGCTGTAACGCTCCTGCGTAATGGTGGCGGCTTCCGCTAACGCGGTATAGAGGCCATGTTTATGGCGCAGCCCGTCGCGCATGGCAATGGCATCGGCAATGGTCAACTGCCCTTCCAGAAGGGCGTTGGCGTTGGTTTTGTTGATTTGCTGGATGATTGTCACAAGCTGCTGGGAGACGCGCTCATATTCTGCCAGTAGTTCAGTGGGGTTTTCTGCTGGGTCGTCGCCTTCCTGCACTTTGGCGTTTCGCACCAGCCGCTGTTTTAGCTGTTCGATCCGTTTTTGATAGTCAGCTCGAAGAATCAAAGCCTCTGCAAGTTTCATATGCTCACCTCTGGGTTGTCGCTGTGGAGACAACTGGATAGTTGACGGGATTATAGCAACCGGTTTAAAGAAGGCGAATGTTGATTTGTCCGACCCATTTGACTTGGCGCAGGGCATCGTCTTTTTCGTTTGGCACAATCAGGCGAACGGCTCCCTGTTGGCGGGTGAGGGGTTGACCATCTAGCCCGATGGCGAGCAGAATAGCGCCGGCCGAATCGGGGTGGTGAAGTTCGTGGCTGGTAACGCGGTTGCCAAAGCCATCGGCGCTAATCACTTCGACAGTGAATGGGACAGCGTCTACGTCCATCTGGCTTTTAAGCAGATCGCGCAGGGTGACACCGTGGAAGGTGAAGGGGCCAGAGGTGCCGTGGCCGGTGCTGACGATGTAGATGGGGAAAACGGCCGTTTGTGGCAACCCCTCTAAATCAGCGATGGTTAAGGTTTGCGAACGGCCGTTTGCCAACGTCAACACAAACGACGTGTCCAGCGACGGCGGCTCCGGGTTCGGGTCATGGCTGTGGGGGTGTAGGGGATCGTTCATGGTTTTTCCAGACCGTGCGATTCTAACAAAGTGGTGTCTTCGAGCAAAACGGCCGTTTTCCCATCCGCCACCACCCGCCCCTCATCCATAATAATCATGCGTGGAAATAGCTCACGCACCATTAGCATGTCGTGGGTCGAGACCAGCATCGTCAGCGGCAGTTCATCCAGCAAGTTGATGAGGGCGCGACGGGCGCGGGGGTCAAGCCCCGCCGACGGCTCATCAAGTACCAAAATTTCCGGATCCATAGACAGCACCGTAGCAATGGCAATCCGCTTCTTCTGCCCAATGCTCAAATGGTGCGACAGCCGCCCGGCAAAATCACCCATGCCTACCTGCGCCAGCGCATACCCCACCCGCCGCCGCACTTCGTCTTCCGGCAGCCCCATATGCAGCGGCCCAAAGGCCACATCTTCAAAAACGGTGGGCGAAAAAAGCTGGTCGTCGGGGTTTTGGAACACCAGGCCAACTTTGGCGCGAATTTGCGGCAAATTTTTCCGCGTGGTGGGCATTCCAGCAATTTGCACCTGTTCGCCGCCGTTGAGGATGCCGTTGAGGTGCAAAATGAGCGTGCTTTTGCCCGCCCCGTTTGGTCCCACCAGTGCCACTTTTTCCCCTCGGCGAATTACCACGTCCACGCCATTCAGTGCCTGGTGGCCGTCGGGATAGCTAAACCTCAGGTCATTGACCAACAAGGTAGGCGTTGTCTCGTTCATAAATGCTCCGTTCGAGGGGGTTGGGGGATGTTGTGCAATCATTGTTTATGCAAATAGGAGATTAGAGATTAGAGATTGGAGATTGTGAACCCGCACCAAGCCCCAATCTCCAATCTCCAATCGCTTACAATCTGGCAACAAGCTGGATGAGCAAAATGGCAACCACGCCCACCCCCCCCAGCTGCCAGTCAGATGATTTCATGTGGTGGGGGTTCATGGTGAGCAAACGGCCGTTATAGCCCCGTGCCACCATCGCATTGTATACCCGGTCACTCCGTTCAAAGCTCCGCAGCAGCAGTTGGCCGACCATGTGGCCGGCTATTTTTGCCCGCCAAAAGAGAGAGCCGCCGGAAGAAGAACGGCCGTTTACCCCCGCCGCACTCCGCGACTCCCGCGCCCGCAGCAGCCGCCCCGCCTCATTTGCCAGCTCAAACAAATAGCGATACATAAAAGAAATGATCGACACCAGCACATTCGGCACACGCAAATGGTGCAGCGCGTGGATCAAATCGGGGAACTGCGTCGTCGCCGTCAGCAAAATAGCCATCTGCACCGAAAGCCAACTGCGAATGAAAATGCTCACAAACCGCAGCAGCCCCGCATCAGTAGGTACGAGCGTCCAAGGCCCAAGCTGCCACTGCGCCAGTCCATTGCCCGGCAGCGTAAAAACCACCGTCACTGCCGCCAGCAAAAACGGCCCCACAATCAGTGACCGCTTCAGCAGCCAGCCCAGCCCAATTTGCGCCGCCCCCGACACAAACAGCAGCAGCGCCCACGCCGCCAAAAACGCCAGCCACGCCCCATCCGGCAGCAGCGCATTGGCAACAATAAACAGCACCGTTACCACGACCTTCACCCGGGGATCAAGCTGATGGATTGCGCTTTGCCGACTTTCGTAGCGATCAAAGGTGTTGACGTGCATTATTACTCACTTGGTTTCCGCAAGTTACGAGTCAGGGTATACATCAAACCTGCCACCACCAATACGCCAATAATGCCCGCCGCAATGGTTGATGCACCGCCATCGCCCAAAACTGGAATCGTATAATCGGGCAGAAGTTGGAAAGGGGCATCCTGGGCCGCACCTAAAAAGCCAGCCTGCTGCGCCACGCTTTCCAGCCCATCGGGTGAAGCCGAAGCTAGGGGAGAAAACAGCGCCACTAAAATAGCCACGGCAATGCCGCCAGCAATCCAGCCGTTGCTTGCCTGCGCCTCACCCTCACGGCTCAGAAGCTGTGGGCGCGTTTGGCGAATAAACGCCAGTGCCGCCACGGTAATTAGGGCTTCGCCAATGCCTATCAATGCGTGAACACCAAGCATGGCAGGAACAGCGATGGCAAGGGATGTGGTTCCGCTAAAGCTAAGCAGCAGTGCCACCACCAGTGCTGCCATCATGATGGCAACCCACGCTCCTACGCCAGCCGCAGCCAGTTGCATGCGGCCACCCCGCTTTTGCCAAAATTGGTAAATGGCATAACCGGCGTAGCCAGGCACGATGCCCATGCCAATGAGGTTGGCTCCCATGACCACTAATCCTCCGTCTTGAAACAGCAGTGCTTGCAAAATGATGACGGCTGCCATTGCCAGCAGCCCCAGCGATGGCCCCAGCACAATAAAAGCCAGTGTGGCACCAATCAGATGACCGGAAGTGCCACCCGCTACGGGGAAGTTGATCATTTGCCCGGCAAAGATAAAAGCGGCCATGATTCCCGCCAAGGGTATCAACCGTTCATCAAATGCTTCTTGAGCATTGCGGATGGCGAGGGCAAGAAAAACGGCCGTTATTCCCCAGCAAATTAGCGAAATAGCGAGGCTCAAAAAGCCATCGGGAATATGCATCAGTTGTGCCGCTGCCGGCAGTAGCATCACATTCATCACTCAATATCTCCTTGCGTGTAGCATAAACGTTCGCTACATTGACTTGTCCCAACAATGAGCACACACACCATAAATTGCCAAATGGTTGAAGTCAGCCTTAAACCCGTGCTCAGCCAGCAAATGGGCGGCCAAATCCTCAAAATGGGCATCGTCCAGCACCGTTACCTGTTCGCAGTGGCGGCAGATGAGGTGATGGTGCGGCGTGTCAGGCGCAAATTCATAGACAACACGTCCCCCGATATCTGAGCGCGTCACCAGATTTAGGCCACAGAAAAAGTCTAACACTCGGTAGATTGTGGCCTGGTTGAGTGTTGGCATCTCTTTTTGAGCAATCTGATAAATGTCAGTTGCTGTTGTATGCCCATCCTGCTTAGCAAGCGCGTTCAAAATAAAACGCCGCTGCGGCGTAACGCGAAAACCAAGCTCACGGATATGGGTGAGATCGGGAATTTTGTTGTTCATGGTTTGCTATTGCGGTTTTATGCTATTGCAAAAATTTGCAACAAATCTGTTGTGGGAAAAAGTTTAGCACGCTTTTAACAGCGTACCAGGGGCAATTTATTAAGTTTTCAGGAATGGAGAATACCAGTAAGCGGGGTAGGCGAGACATGCCTCGCCTCTACATTATTGCTGCTTCACTTGGCGCATGACCAGCCAGGCCAGAGCCATAAACAGCACGCCGAACAGCCACAGCCAGCGGTATTCGTCGTTGAGCAAATCCACTAGCCCACCGCCCAGCGTTGGCCCCAGCACGGCTGCCAGTTGAGAGGAAAAGTAATAAAGCCCGGTATAGGCACCAATGCGGCTTTCATCGCCGTAGTCGTAGACAAGCGGCAAGCTATTGACGTTGACAAAGGCCCAGAAGATGCCGCTGAGAACAAGAATGGCGACAAAGGTGGCGGTGTTTTGAATGATGAGATAGCCGAGGGCGAAGAGGATGGTGAGGCCAATGAGGCCGATTTGGATGGTTTGGCGCCGGCCGATTTTGCTGCCCAAAAGACCGGCGGGAACGGCCGTTAAAATAAACGCAATCGTGATTGACCCCGCATAAATCGAAGCCGTGCCGGGGGACAGCCCCAGGGAAAAGACGGCAAACGATGACAGCCCCGCTTCTAGCGCGTTAAACGCCATAAACCAAAAAAGAATGCCCAGCAGCACGAACAGCCCGCTTTTGTTAGAGCTTTGCCAAACGTCGCGCAGGTTTGCCAGTATACCGGCATCTTCGGCAGGGATGTCAACGGCAAGTTGGCGCGGTTCGCGCACCGCCAGCACCGCCACCACCGCCGCCGCCAGTAGCACCACCGCCCCACCGACAAACGGCGCTACCCGGCCATAGGCATTAAACAGATAGCCGCCGCCAAAAAAGGCCAGCAGCCCGCCAATGCCGCCCATCAGGTTGATGATGCCGTTGGCCTTGCTGCGGTCATTGGGCTGGAAGAGATCGCCCAGCCAGGCGACGGTGGGGGAGCGAAACAGGGCCATGCCGATGTTGGTGATGAGGATGTAGACGGCAATGGCAACGGCCGTTTGTGCCAGCGGAATCAGCACAAAACCCACCAGCGCAATTGGCACCCCCAGCAAAAGCCACCCTTTGCGCCGCCCAAAACGGTTCCACGTTCGGTCGCTGCGCGCCCCCACCCACGGCTGCACAAAGACGTTGATCAGGTTGTCCCAGGTCATGATAAACAGCGCCAGCGACGGAGCCAGCCCAAACCCAGCCACATCCGTCCTGCCAACAAAGGCAGGGTTCCCTGCCTGCAAAAAAATGGGGATAAACTGGTTAAAAATGGGCCAGACGATGCTGATACCTAAAAAGCCAAAGCCGACGATTAAGGTTTTGGGATAGTTGAACGTTTTGTCCTGCCAGTTTAGACGCATGGTACTTACCTGTTGGCAATGGTTGCTAGTGGCTGGTGGCTTGTACTAGCCACCAGCAACCAACAACTATCTTCCTTTACGGACGATTTTGCAGCTTGCGCCGTAGCTCTTCTATTTCAAGGTCTTTACGCGCCACTTCTTTTTGGGCGTTGACAAGCTGGATTTGGTGTAATGCGGCGGCACGCCGGTCTTCACGGTAGGCGAAGAAGGTGGTGAAGATAAAGCCGAGGCCGGAAATAACGGCCGTTATCACTGACAACACCGTCCCCAAATCAACCCCTGGCTCCTCTTCAATCACTGCTCCTCCCTCGCCGTTGATATTTGGCCCATCACCTGGCTCGGTTGCCTGGTTTAGCCCCTTGGGTAGTACAAAAATGAGCAGCGAAAAGAGAGATGCCAAAAACAGCGTGCCAAAAAAGAGCATACGAATCGTGTAATTGCGGGACATAAAGGTGCTTCTCCTTGCGAATTCACCCTGTCAAGTATAGCATAAGAACCCATGATGCTAACAAACCAGGGGCAGCGTATTGCCATTATTGACCTCGGCTCGAATACGGCGCGGATGGTCATCATGCACGCCCTGCCCGGCTTTGCCTATCGGCTGGAAGATGAGATTCGGGAGGTGGTGAGGCTGCGCGAGGGAATGACGGAAGCCGGGCTAAGCGAGGAGGCAATGGCGCGGGCACTTTCGACGCTGCGCCTCTTCAAACGGTTTTGTGACAGTTGGCATGTAGACCATATTTTGCCCACGGCCACCAGTGCCGTGCGCGAAGCGGCCAACGGCCGTTATTTTCTCCAGCAAGTGAAAAACGAAATCGGCCTTTCATTGCGGCTGCTTTCTGGTGAAGAGGAAGCGTATTACGCCACGCTGGGGGTTCTCAACGAGCAGCCGCTGGCAAATGGCTTTGTGCTGGATATTGGCGGCGGTAGTGCTCAGGTAGCTGAAGTTGAAAACCACCGCTTTCAACGTGGTCATGCCTTTACCCTGGGAGCGTTGGCGCTCACCCTGCGCTTTATTCGCCACGACCCGGTGACAGAGGCTGAAGTAACGGCCGTTCAGCGTGAAATCACCCGCCAGCTCGACACCATCGAATGGATTAAGCCCCAGCCCAAAGCCCTGCTTGTGGGGTTGGGCGGCACCATTCGTAATCTGGCGCAAATAACTGCCGCCCGGCAAGCGTATCCGCTTAACACCCTCCACGGTTTTCGCCTGAGCCGGAGTGAGGTGGAAAAAAGCGTGCAATTGCTGCGTGAACGGCCGTTGCGCGAACGGCAAAAGCTCCGTGGCCTCAGCAGCGACCGCTCCGACATCATCCTCGCTGGAGCCTTGGTGCTGCAAGCCGTCATGAACCGCTTCCAAATCGAAACCATCGTTACGTCACGCAACGGATTGCGCGAGGGGGTTTTTCTGGAGCATTTTTGGCACCACCTTGAGTATCCCGTCATGGCCGATGTCCGCCGTTTTAGCGTGCTCAATTTGGCACGCATCTATAACTATCAAAAAGCCCACGTCAACCACGTCCGCTATCTGGCCGGGCGGTTGTTTGACCAACTGGCACCGCTGCACAAATACGGCGCAGCGGAGCGAGAGCTACTCGATGCTGCCGCCCTGCTCCATGACCTGGGCACAGTCATCAGCTACAACGACCACCACAAACATTCGCAAATGCTCATCATCAACAGCGGCCTGCCGGGGTTTACGCCGCGTGAGCAGGCTCTCATTGCCCTGCTCACACGCTATCATCGCAAAGGCACGCCCAGCGTGGCCGGGTTTACCAGCCTGCTCCAACGCCGCGACAAGGAACTGCTGCTGCGGTTGGCGGCACTGTTACGGCTGGCTGAATTTTTGGAGCGGGGGCGCACGGCGGCGGTGGATGATATAACGGCCGTTTGGGACAAGCACACCCTGCGCCTCACGCTTATTGCCGACCATTACCCCGCCGTAGAATTATGGGAAGCCGAACGCAACGCCGCCGATTTGGTGGCGCAAGCCTTTAACCGTACCGTCATTTTGCAAAGTACCGCTGCGCCTGATAGCTGGCTCACCTAATTTCGGTTTTTATGCCGACTATTGTCCTGAAACGTCGGACGATTTGGGGGAAACGGCCGTTTAATCTCCATCCCCTTCCACACCATCCCCTGGCTCCGCTGGCTTGCCAACGCCACCCCCGCCCAGCGCAACAACTGGCACATTGAACCCGGTGGCTTTGCCATTTACTGGGACGAACTGGATGACGGCATTGAAATAGCCCATCTGCTGGGAATGCGGCCGCTTGTGTAATTGGTTATTGGACGTGATCCCACTGTGGGATTTCTTCAACATCACGTTCAGGAATTTTAGCCATCACAGCATCAAATTCAGCAAAAATTTCCGCTTCTGTTTTGCCGCGCCAGGCTGAAGCCAGAAAACGTTCCGCCTCAAGTGCCGTCACTTTTTCCGTCAGGGCATATGTCACAAGTTGGTTAATTGAAACCCCCTGTTCGGCTGCCAGCCGCGCCACCCGTGACTTTAAATCCGTAGGTATCCGTAAGGTGATGACTTGTGTATTACTCATTATTTTGCCTCCAAAGGCTGACAAACTGCGCGGGTGTGCCAATTGACAGGCCATCATGTCGTAGCTCGTTTCCAACTGAGAAGTCTCGGATGTTGTTGGTAATGAGCCATTGGCTACGACTAGCAACCGCTAGTTCGAGAAGCATATTGTCTGCTTCGTCGCGTAGATTGGGTCGCCACAAATAAAAGATGTCATGGGGTTTGCCAAGGTAAGCCAAAAGCCGGAGAAAAGCGCCCACATCTGTCTTGGTCAGCCCTAATGCCGCTAAAGTCTTGTCTCGTTGCAAAACGTCTTGGTATTCTAGGTAGACAGGCACCGATAAGGCTAATTCAATTTGCCTTGTACGAACAAGCTGCAAAATGTAAAAAGATGCGCCATTCCGACTATGCAGTGCCTGATAGACGACATTTGTATCAAGGGTAACAATCATGCAGGCATGATAGCGTATATGCTACCATGCCGCAAGGTCAAAATAGCTATTTTTGTTGAGGTGGTGGAAAAACGGCCGTTTTTCCCATCTCCTTCTGCACGAGGCCAAGACATGAGTTTTAGGCGATAGGCGAAAGGCAAATTGTCAACAATCTATGCTATCATACAGAGTTGAGGTAGCAGTGATATTGGTGGTCATCTAAAAATTTTTGTGTATGACTGAACACAACGAAGATGCAAGTAAAAGAGCCTTCGCCAAGGACAGCCATCCAAAGCTAATTGGTTTCATGGAGGATAAACGAGAACATTATGGAAAAAACAGGTGTGGTATCTTGGTATAATTCGGTAAAAGGTGAGGGAGTTATTACGGACGATTACGGAAAAGAATTTTTTTTCGGGTTTGGCGATCTGGAAACGCGAGTGTTTGAGATAGAAGCACGCCAAAGAGTACAATTTACGGATTCTGGACGATACCTCTCTACCCGGAGAATGAACAAGGCTAATGCAGTGAAGCTTATATAAGCTCCAGGCATTGCCAAAGAGCTTGATAAAAAAGGGCCCTAATCGTTAAAAGGTAGTTTGCCAATACCATTAAGTTAAAACAGTACCCGGCCAAATTTACTCGCTACCTCAATGATTTTTAGAAGTAACGGCCGTTTTCCCCCATCCCCTTCTACACCATCCCCTCCCCCCGGCTTGCCAACGCCACCCAGCCTGGCAAATTGGATCCAGCGGCTTCGCCATTTACTGGGACGAGCTGGACGACGGCCTTGAAATAGCCCATCTGCTGGGAATGCAGCCGCTTGTGTAAGGACTGCTAACAATGCAGATTGTGCCGGATAAAATAGATTCACTCTCTCATCCGCGAAAATCCGCTCTGATCCGCCTTATCTGCGCATCCGTCGCTACGGCAAATCCGTTTCCCCCATCAGCCAGCGGTCGCATTCGCGGGCGGCACCGCGCCCTTCGCGGATGGCCCAGACGACCAGGCTTTGGCCGCGCCGGCCGTCCCCGGCGGCAAAAATTCCCTCCACGTTGGTCATATAGTCGGTTTCGCTGGCCTGGATGTTAGAACGGCCGTTTACCCCCACCCCCAACTGCGCCAGCAACCCCTGCTCCGGCCCCAGGAACCCCATCGCCAGCAGCACCAACTGCGCCGGCCATCGTTTTTCCGTGTTGGGGAGTTCTTGCGGGGCAAAACGGCCGTTTTCCTCCACCCATGCAATGTCAACGGTATGAACGGCCGTTAACCGCCCCTGCTCATCCCCCTCAAACCGCTTCGTCATCACCGCATAGCGGCGCGGGTCGTCGCCAAAGATCGCTTTAGCTTCTTCCTGCCCATAATCCAGCTTGTAGACCTTCGGCCACTGCGGCCACGGATTGTTGTCGGCCCGTTCGTCGGGTGGCCGATCCATAATCTCAAACTGTACCAGGCTGCGGCAGCCGTGGCGCAGTGCCGTTGCCACGCAGTCGGTGCCAGTGTCGCCGCCGCCAATGACGATGACATCCTTGCCCTCGGCGGAAAGGTAGTTGCCGTCGGCGTGGTTGGAGTCAAGCAGACTCTTGGTGTTGGGGTGCAAATATTCCATGGCAAAGTGGATGCCGGAGAGGGAACGGCCGTTTACCCCCAAATCACGCGGCACTCCCGCCCCGGTACACAGCACCACCGCATCAAAATTAGCCCGCAGTGCCGCCACCGGCAGGTCGCGGCCAACGGCCGTTTGGGTGACAAATTCCACCCCCTCATCAGCCATCAACTGCACCCGCCGCTGCACCAACTGCTTGTCCAGCTTCATATTAGGGATGCCATACATCAGCAGCCCGCCAATGCGGTCGGCTTTTTCAAACACCGTCACCCAATGCCCGGCGCGGTTAAGCTGGTCGGCGCAGGCAAGCCCGGCCGGGCCAGACCCCACCACCGCCACCCGCTTGCCCGTGCGCTTCTCCGGTGGCTCCGGCACAATCCACCCCTTTTCATACCCCTTTTCGACGATGGCAAACTCAATGTTTTTAATCGTCACCGCCGGGTCGTGCATTCCCAGCGTGCAGGCCGCCTCGCATGGGGCGGGGCAAACCAGCCCGGTGAATTCGGGGAAGTTGTTGGTTTTTTGCAGCCGCCGCAGTGCCTGCTGCCAACGACCGCGATAAACCAAATCGTTCCATTCGGGAATGAGGTTGTTGATGGGGCAGCCGGAGGTCATCCCTTCCAACATGCGCCCCTTGTGGCAGAACGGAATGCCGCAATCCATGCAGCGCGCCCCCTGCGTTTGCAGCTTTTCTTCCGGCAGATGCAAATGTAAATCCTGCCAATCCCGCACCCGCTCCAGCGGCTCCCGCTCCGTCGCCGTTTCCCGCGTAAATTCTAAAAAGCCTGTTGGTTTTGCCATAATCTGGAAAAGCGTTATTGGTTGTTGGTTATTTGGCAGAAGCGAATAACCAATAACCAATAACCCCATTAACCTCTTTCCAAACTCTCCTCAAACGCCACCAGCGCCGCCGCTTCGCCCGACAGCCCCCGCGCTTCCACGCGGTCAAAGGCTTGCAGCATTCGGGCGTAGTCGGTGGGCAGCACTTTGACGAATTGGTCAACCATTGTTTCCCAGTTGGCGAGAATGAGCCGCCCCCGTTCGCTGCCGGTGGCTTCGACGTGGCGGGCAATGAGTTCGCGCAGTTCAGCTTTTTCCTCTGGCACCCGCAGCGGCGACAGCGACACCATGGCCTGGTTACAACGGCCGTTAAATTCCCCCAATTCATCCAGCACATAAGCCACGCCACCCGACATCCCGGCGGCAAAATTACGCCCGGTGCTGCCCAGCACCACCACGCGCCCGCCGGTCATATATTCGCAGCCGTGGTCGCCGACCCCTTCCACAACGGCCGTTCCGCCGCTGTTCCGCACTGCAAACCGTTCCCCCGCCACCCCGCAAATATACGCCTCGCCGCTGGTCGCCCCATACAGCGCCACGTTGCCAATGATGATGTTGTCGGCTGGGTTGAAGGTGGCCTTGTCCGACGGCCGCACCATAATCTTGCCGCCCGACAGCCCCTTGCCCACATAGTCGTTGGCATCCCCCTCCAGCTCCAGCGTCAGCCCTTTGGGGATAAACGCGCCAAAGCTTTGCCCAGCGGAGCCGCGAAAATGGAGGTGGATGGTGTCGGCCGGCAGCCCTTCCGCCCCATAACGACGGGTGATTTCGCTGCCAAGCATGGTGCCGACGGTGCGGTGGGTGTTGCGAATGGGGAGGGTGGCATAAACGGCCGTTTTTCCTTCCAATGCCTCCGCCGCCAACGCCAACAGAAGCTGCCGATCTAGTGCCGCTTCCAACCCATGTTCCTGGCTAATGGTCTGCCGCCGTTCCACGCTGGCCGCCACCTCCGGCTGGTGCAGAATATTGGACAAATCCAGCCCTTGCGCCTTGTAATGGTCAATCGCCGCCCCCATTTCCAGCCGCTCCGTTGCCCCCACCATCTCGTCAAAGGTGCGGAACCCAAGCTCGGCCATGATGTGGCGCACATCTTCGGCTAAAAAGCGCATAAAATGGACCACATGCTCTGGCTTGCCCCGGAACTTCGCCCGCAGTTCTGGGTTTTGCGTGGCAATCCCCACCGGACAGGTGTTCAGGTGGCAGACCCGCATCATAATGCAGCCCAGTGCCACCAGCGGCGAGGTGGCAAAACCAAACTCCTCGGCTCCCAGCAGCGCCGCCACCACCACATCCCGCCCCGTTTTTAGCTGGCCGTCCGTTTCCAGCCGCACCCGGCTGCGGAGGTTATTGAGCAGCAGCGTTTGCTGCGCTTCCGCCAGCCCCAGTTCCCACGGCAGCCCGGCGTGTTTGATGCTCGTTTGCGGCGATGCCCCCGTGCCGCCGTCGTGGCCGCTAATCAAAATAACATCGGCGTGGCCTTTGGCAACCCCCGCCGCCACCGTGCCAACCCCGACCTCAGACACCAACTTGACGTTGATCCGCGCCTGCGGGTTAGCGTTTTTCAAATCGTAAATAAGCTGCGCCAAATCTTCGATGGAGTAAATGTCGTGGTGGGGCGGCGGCGAAATAAGGCCGACGCCAGGGGTGGCGTGACGCACTTTGGCAATCCAGGGGTACACCTTGTGGCCGGGAAGCTGCCCCCCTTCGCCCGGTTTGGCTCCCTGTGCCATTTTGATCTGGATTTCCTGGGCTTCGTTGAGATATTGGCTGGTCACGCCAAAACGACCGCTGGCAACCTGTTTGATGGCGCTGTTGCGCGAATCGCCGTTGGCATCGGGCTGGTAGCGGCTGGGGTCTTCGCCCCCTTCGCCAGTGTTGGATTTGCCGCCGATGCGGTTCATGGCGATGGCGATGCTTTCGTGCGCTTCCTGGCTGATGGAGCCGTAGGACATGGCCCCCGATTTGAA
The DNA here is from genome assembly GCA_020634215.1 of Ardenticatenaceae bacterium. GTDB lineage: Bacteria > Chloroflexota > Anaerolineae > Promineifilales > Promineifilaceae > JACKCD01. The sequence continues at coordinate 40,363 of JACKCD010000010.1, forward strand.
GCGGCGCATGATGGAATCGGCGGATTCTACTTCGTCCAGCGGCACGGGTGGTTGGTCAAATTTGAAGCGCATGAGGCCGCGCAGGGTGTAAAGCTGGCGCGATTGGTCGTTGACATCGTTGGCGTATTGTTGGTAGAGGTCGTAGCGGTTGGCGCGAACGGCCGTTTGCAAATTGTGAATCGTATTGGGGTTGAACAAATGGGGTTCCCCACCTTCACGCCATTGATACCGCCCCCCTTCCGGCAGCGTCTTGCCATTCACCTGCCGTTCGGGGAAGGCGTGGAGGTGCCGCGCCTTGACCTCATCGGCAATCACCGCCAAATCCACCCCTTCGATGCGGGAGGCGGTGCCGGGGAAGTACGCCTCAATGACGCGGCTGTGCAGCCCAACGGCTTCAAAGATTTGCGCCCCACGGTAGCTTTGCACGGTGGAGATGCCCATTTTGGACATGATCTTGACGATGCCTTTGACGGTGCCTTTGATAAACTGCTTAACGGCCGTTTTCGGCTTCACCCCCACCACTAGCTTGCGATCAATCAGATTGACAACCGTTTCCAGCGCCAGATACGGGTTGATAGCGTCGGCTCCGTAGCCAAGCAGGGTGGCGAAATGGTGCACCTCACGCGGTTCACCCGATTCAACGATGAGGCTGACCTGGGTGCGGCTGCCGCGCCGGACAAGGTGATGGTGCAGGGCGGAGGTGGCAAGCAGGGCGGGAATGGCCGCTTGCCAACTGTTGATGGCGCGGTCGGACAGCACCAGCAGGTTGGCTCCCTCTTCAATGGCGCGGTCGGCCTGGACAAAGAGCCATTCAAGGGCGGCTTCTAGCCCGGCGGCTCCGTTGTGGACGCGGTAGAGGGTGGGAATAACGGCCGTTTTAAATCCCTCTGACTGCACATTGAGTAGCTTCGCCATCTCCTTGTTATCTAAAATTGGCGTTTCCAGCCGGATGCGGCGGCAATGGTTGGGGCCGTCGGCCAGCAGGTTGCCCTGGCAGCCCAGCAGGGTGCGGGTGCTGGTAACAAGCTCTTCGCGGATGGCATCGAGCGGCGGGTTGGTGACTTGGGCAAAAAGCTGTTTGAAGTAGTTGTAAAGCGGCTGCGCCTTGGACGACAATACCGCCAGCGGCGTGTCGTCGCCCATCGAGCCAAGTGCCTCGCTGCCGGTTTGCGCCAGCGGCGCAATCAGCAGCCGCAAATCTTCAAAGGTGTAGCCAAACGCCTGTTGGTGCAGCAGCACCGTCTTGCTGTCCATCTTAATCGGCTCACCTGTTTGCGCTGGATAACTACTTTGCCCGTTGCGGCTCCAAAGGGTGGCCGAGCGACCAACTGCTAACTGATCACTGTTTACCGATAACTGATCCAAATCCACAACACCCGCATCCAGCCACGCCTGATACGGTTGTGCCGTGGCATATTGCTGCTTTAGCTCCTCATCGCTGATGATGCGGCCGGCGGCGGTGTCCACCAGGAACATGCGCCCCGGCTGCAGCCGCCCTTTGTAGGCCACGTTTTCCGGGGCAATATCCAGCACGCCCACCTCGGAGGCCATGATAACGCGGCCATCCTTGGTGACATAGTAGCGTGACGGCCGCAGCCCGTTGCGGTCCAGCACCGCGCCAACGCAGGTGCCGTCGGTAAAACCCATCGCCGCCGGGCCGTCCCACGGCTCCATGAGGGTGCTGTGGTATTCATAAAACGCCTTCTTGTCCGGCGACATCGCTTCATGTTTTTCCCACGGTTCGGGAATCATCATCATGACGGCGAGGGGGAGCGGCCGGCCGGAAAGCGTCAAAAACTCAACGGTGTTGTCAAACTTAGCCGTGTCGCTGCCGTCGGGCTGGATGATGGGGAACAGCTTGGGCAGGTCATTGCCAAAGGCAGCGGTGGCGAGGGTGCGCTGGCGGGCGGCCATCCAGTTTTCGTTGCCGCGCAGGGTGTTGATTTCGCCGTTGTGGATGACGTAGCGGTAGGGATGGGCGCGTTCCCAGATGGGGAAGGTGTTGGTGCTAAAGCGGGAATGGACGAGTGCTAGCCCGCTGACGAGATCGGGGTCGCGCAGGTCGGGATAGTAGGCGGGGAGTTGGTCGGCGAGCAACATGCCTTTGTAGACAAGGGTGCGGCTGGAGAGGCTGGGGAGGTAAAAACGGCCGTTTTCCCCAATCTCATTCTCCGCCCGACGACGAATTACATACAGCTTTCGTTCAAACTCTAGCGGATCGGCTCCGACTCCGTCTCCACGTTCGATAATACACTGCTGAATAAATGGCTCACCACGTTTGGCCGTTTCACCGAGGCTGGCATTGTTGGTGGGCACGATGCGCCAGCCCCGGAAGCGTTGCCCTTCCTGCGCCACAATTTGCTCAAATTGCTGTTGGCAACGCTGTCGCTCTTGCTCATCCTGTGCCAAAAACACCATGCCCACGCCATAGCTGCCAGCAGCGGGAATGGGTTCGGACCAAACTTTTTGCAAAAAGGTGTGGGGAATTTGAATGGAGATGCCAGCACCGTCGCCAGTGTTGGGTTCGCTGCCGGCCGCGCCGCGATGGTTGAGGTTGCAGAGGACGGTGAGGGCTTGCTGGATGATGGCGTGGGATTTACGGCCGTTAATATCCACCACAAACCCCATCCCACATGCATCATGCTCATACCGGGGATGGTACAATCCCTGTGCCTTTGGATAGCCAGCCGTTTGGTGTTGCAGCTTGTTCATATTCTCCTCCTTCACCCTGCCCACAGGAGCAAAAGCAAATTAACGATGGTAAGGTTTTTCTCTCTTCTTCAGCTATCAGATATAGTTAGATTCTTGCGGAGCAACCACAGCTAAGCGTTTTTTGGTCTATCTTGACCCTGGTCGAACGTTGCCAGTCAAGAAAGGGAGCTTGTGCGCGAATCTTAATAGATAGATAACATTATAAGTATAGCGGTAGGGTATCCATAAGAGAATTGTGTAAATGTCACAACAATTTGGTGCGGTTTTATTGTAATTCTGCTAAAGACGGCATGATCGGGTTGTGCTAGACTAAAAAGCAATGCGGCAAACGAGACTTTGCCACAGCACAAAAGAAAAACAAAGGCCGAGACGCCTCTTGTGTTTTACTAAGCGCAGGAGGCTTTTTTGTGCCAACTGGCTGGGCCACGCGATGCCCCCCTCAACCATGATTGTTGTTGAAGGGGGGCTTTTGTTTTGGCGCAGATAAAGAACAACAAGGAGCGAGACATGTTGAAATTGGAAAAGAAACGCATTTTTCGGGTTGGTTTGACCATAACGGGTTTGGTTCTCTTATTTGCCTCATTTGGCGGTACGGTGTTTGCCCAAGAAGCACCCACCCAAATGGACGAAGTGGCGTTTGCCATTGATAACCTGACGATGTTTTTGTGTGCCGTGCTGGTGCTTTTTATGCAGGCTGGGTTTGCCATGGTGGAGGTTGGGTTTAACAGCGGTAAAAATACCATCAATATTTTGTTCAAAAATTTGATGGACATGGGGTTGGGAGCATTGCTCTATTTTTTGTTCGGCTATGGCATTATGTACAGCGGAGCCAGCAACGGCTGGTTTGGCTTTGCTGGGTTTGGCATTCCCGAACAGCTTGGCATTAATCTGGATTATTTGCCCCATATTCAAACGGACTTTTTGTTCCAGGTGGCCTTTGCGGCTACGGCGGCAACAATTGTCTCTGGGGCGGTGGCCGGCCGGATGCAGTTCCGTTCTTATCTAATCTACAGTGCCGTCATTACCGGTTTTGTCTATCCCATTAGCGGGTTCTGGAAGTGGGGCGGCGGCTGGCTCGATGTCATGGGTTTCCATGACTTTGCCGGGTCGCTTATTGTGCACACGGTTGGGGGTTTTGCTGGTCTTGCTGGGGCGATTGTGCTGGGGCCGCGCCTGGGCAAGTTTAACAAGGATGGCAGCAGTAACCCGATGCCCGGCCACAACATTACGGCAGCGACGCTGGGGGTATTTATTTTGCTCATTGGCTGGTTTGGGTTTAATCCGGGAAGCGTGTTGGCGATGATGGGGACGAAAAACACGATTTTGGTGGTATTAACGGCCGTTAACACCCTTCTTGCCGCCTGTGCTGGTTCCGTTACCGCCATGCTCGCTTCCACCTTCCTTAACAAAGGTAAGCCCGACTTGGGGATCACCCTCAACGGGATGCTGGCCGGGCTGGTGGGCATCACGGCTAATGCTGATGTTGTTAGCAATATGTCGGCCGTTGCCATTGGTACCATCGCCGGTTTCCTTGTTGTTGGCGGGATGATCCTGTTAGAAAAAGTCAAAATTGATGACCCTGTAGGTGCCTGGCCCGTACATGGCTTGTGCGGTATCTGGGGCGGTATTGCCACCGCTCTCTTTAGCGACGCCGCACCCCTTGGCGTTCAGATCATTGGTTCACTGGTATATGCCGCCTGGTCATTTGCACTCATGATGGCACTGTTCGCCGTACTCAATCGTATTGGTATCTTGCGAGTGTCCGAGAAAGAGGAGTTGGAAGGGCTGGATTTGTCGGAACACGGAGCCATCAATTACCCTGAATTTGGTGGAGCCGGTATTCTGCCCGGCTCTGGTGATTAATAGACAATTTTCGTAAAAAGGTGGATGAAGCGGAACATAGATAAGGATTTCTTCTATCTGTGTTCCGCTTTATGCTGTGTTTATCTCGTCAATAGTTAGCAGGATCGGTACAATGAACGTGTTGTTTTTGCAAGAAGAATGGGTTCACCAGAGTACGCGCCCTGTGAAAATTACGATTGAACGAAATACGGCCGTTGACATTTATGCCGAAAATTTCCCTTATATTGCCCGCTTGGAAATCATGAATGCCACCAAGGATCGGGGTCGTGTTTACCAGGTACCGGTTTTTGTTCGTTATAACGGATTGCGAAAAAGCTTTGGGGTAGATATTTGCGGCTTTCGTTTGGAAGCGGCCAAGCCGATGCAGCTTACACCCCAAATTGAGCAACTGTTCCATACGCTGGTTAACTTTTCGCGTCTGCCCACCTATATGTTTGTGGCGCGGCGAGCGAAGGTGGTTTTTCCTGTCTACACCATTGGTGATGAGGTGGCGGCTTTGACCATTGGCGGCCCCCTTTTCCGCCATGTGGAGCTGGCAAAAGTGCGGGAATATTTGACCGACTTTTTGCACGATGCCAAGATTTTGGGCGAGTCTGGCCCCAGCGACAAGCTGCACGTGCGCGGTGTGAGTGGCTTTACCCTGGGGCTGCGACGGCCGGTTTTTTATCTCAAAAAGCGCATACCGAGTCAGGTGGATTTTTGGGCACCTGTTTTCCAGTCGGGCGACGGGCAGACTATCTATACTTATGCGGCCAGCGACCGACGTGAAGTGCCGCGCTCGGAGGATGATGAGGTTTTGGCGTTGCATGGGCTGGTAGCGCAGGTGCTGCAAGCGGACAGACGGCTGCAAGACCCGTATGATTTACGCCCTGACCGGCTAATGCCGGCGTATTGGGAGCGGTTGAAGGGGGAATTAACGGCCGTTTCTCCCCTCATCCTCCACCATCAGCACCGCGACCGCATCCTCCCCATATTCCGTCGCCATAACCTGTGGCTGGCAGTAGAGGAACGCGAAGATGAAGAACGTTACGGCCTCTTTCTGGGACGTAACCTCACCGACTTAGCCGCCAGAGTCAAACAAGATTTTGCCCGGCGCGGACTTTTCGGCTAAAATTCTTTGACAAATCAACTAGTTTTGTTAAACTGGTAAATTGAAATAAACAAAAGAAAATTCTTAGTAGGCCAAGATGCCTCAACATGCTGAAACAATCGGCGTGTTGAGGCATCTTTTTGTTTGCTTAAAAACAGGTAGGAGATTGATAAAAAATGAGTGGACATCAAGCACGACTCGACGCCATCAAGGCTGTCATTGATTACAAACCTATTTCTGCGCCGTTAAACTTTTCCGAAACGCCCACCGGAGAGCTATTTGGGGCCAATGTTTTTAGCACCAGCGTGATGAAACAACGGTTGCCCAAGTCCGTCTATAAATCGCTGCTTAAGACAATCCATGCGGGTGCAGCACTTGATCTTTCTGTGGCTGACGTGGTGGCTTCCGCCATGAAAGATTGGGCCATCGAAAAAGGGGCTACCCACTACGCCCACGTCTTTTACCCGCTTACGGGGCGCACCGCTGAAAAGCACGACAGCTTCCTTTCGCCCAGTGACAATGGCGGTGCCTTGGCCGAATTTTCAGGGGCACAATTGATTCAGGGTGAACCCGATGGCTCCAGCTTTCCCACCGGCGGCATTCGCGCCACGTTTGAGGCACGCGGTTATACGGCCTGGGATGTCACCAGCCCCGCCTATATTCTAGAAAACCCCAACGGCACCACGCTCTGCATTCCCACCGCGTTTGTCTCCTGGTCAGGCGAGGCTTTGGACAAAAAGACTCCTCTGTTACGTTCAATGAAAGCCATCAATGTGCAGGCACAGCGGGTGCTCAAGCTCTTTGGGGCAACCGATGGAGCGATGGTCACAGCCACGGCTGGCCCAGAACAAGAATATTTTCTCATTGACCGCAATTTTTATTATGCACGGCCAGACTTGATGACGGCCGGCCGTACCCTGTTTGGTGCGCCCTCGGCCAAGGGTCAGCAGTTCGACGACCATTATTTTGGGGCTATCCCGGAACGAGTACTAGCTTGTATGTTGGAAGCGGAGCATGAGTTGTTCAAACTTGGTGTACCCGTTAAGACACGCCACAACGAAGTAGCGCCAGCGCAGTACGAAATTGCGCCGATCTTTGAAAACGCCAACGTTGCCACGGACCACCAGCAATTGCTGATGTTGACATTGGATCGTGTGGCGCAAAAATATGGCTTAGCTTGTTTAACCCATGAAAAACCGTTTGCTGGTATTAACGGTTCAGGGAAGCACGTTAACTTTTCGATGGGTAGCGCCACCCAGGGCAACCTGTTGGAGCCAGGCGATACGCCCCATGAGAACGCCCGTTTTCTGGTTTTCTGCGCCGCCGTCATTCGCGCCGTCTCGGTAAATGCTAAATTGCTGCGTGCTATTGTTGCTTCGGCGGGGAATGATCACCGTTTGGGTGCCAATGAAGCACCACCAGCCATCATTTCCATCTTCCTGGGCGACCAGCTTAATGATGTGTTTGAGCAAATTGCCCGGCATGGCGAAGCAACCTCGTCCAAAGAAAGCGGGACGCTGACCATTGGCGTGGACACCATTCCGCCACTGCCCAAGCATTCGGGTGACCGCAATCGCACCAGCCCATTTGCCTTCACCGGCAACAAGTTTGAGTTCCGCGCTGTGGCTTCCAACCAGTCCATTGCTGGCCCACTGATGATTCTGAACACAATTGTGGCGGAATCGCTTGATTATGTTGCGACCAGATTGGAAAACAGCACCGGTGATTTTAATGCCGCTGTGCAGGCACTGCTGAAAGAGATCATTACCGAACATGGCACCATCATTTTTAACGGCGATGGGTATTCCGATGCCTGGCACAAGGAAGCTGAGTTTAAGCGGGGTCTGCCGAATCTGCGGACGACGTTTGATGCGCTGCCTGCTTTGGTCAGCGAGGAAGCTGTGGAGCTGTTTACCAAATATGGGGTCATGTCGGAACGGGAAACGGAAAGTCGCTATGAAGTGTATATGGAGCAGTATGTTAACACGGTGACGGTGGAAGCAAGGCTAACGGCCGAAATTGCCAAGACGTTGATCTACCCAACGGCCGTTCGTTACCAGGGTGAATTGGCTGGTGCTGCCGCCAACTTGAAGGCCGTTGGCATTGAGCCAGATATGACCATCCTCAATGACCTGACAGCGGCCGTTACTGGTTTGCAGCAGTCTGTTGCCCGCTTAGAAAAGCTGATCGCCCATGAAGGGCATGACCTGCCTTCCGAAGCCAAGCACATGCGTGATGCCATGCTGCCCGCCATGCTTGATGTGCGCGGTTATGCTGACGAACTGGAAGGTCTGGTTGCCGATGACCTGTGGCCGCTGCCGACCTATCAGGAAATGCTGTTTATCAAATAGCAAGTTGAACGCAACAAGTTACAAGTGGTAGTTGCAGCTTTTATACTGCTAACGGTCACAAACTGACATTTTGCTGATTGGCTGCAAGTGGCAAGTGACAGGTGGCAAGTCTTGTTTGCCGACAAAACTTGCGACTTGCGACTTGTTACTTGCAAACAAGGTAATGCGGCTTTGTGACCACGTTCAGTATAACTTGATCCCGACACGGTTATTAAACCCGACGCTGCTGGCGTGGCGTCGGGTTTCTTTGTCCATAGAGGTTCTGATGGCTTTCGAGGTGTGGCTGGTTTTTGTGGTGACGGAGTTTTTGCTGTCGTTGGTGCCTGGGCCAGCGGTGCTGCTGGTGGTGGGAAATGGACTGCGCTTTGGGGCGCGTCGCAGCAATTGGAATGCGCTGGGGATTTTGTTTACCAATGCGTGTTATTTTGCTTTGTCGGCACTGGGGCTGGGGGCACTGCTGCTGGCATCGCGGGGGGTGTTTACGGCCGTTAAATGGCTGGGCGTTCTCTATCTGGTCTACATTGGTTTGCACATGATTTATGAGGGGAATAAGGGGGGAGAAACGGCCGTTTCTGCGCCTGCCACCCACCGCACCCCGTGGCAGCATTTTGTTCAAGGTGCCCTGCTGCAAGCGGGCAACCCGAAGGCGATTCTTTTTTTCGTAGCGTTGCTGCCCCAGTTTGTGTCGCTGGAAACGGCCGTTGCGCCCCAATTACTCATCCTCGGCCTCAGCTCAATCATTGTTGAAGCCTTTGTTCTCTTTTGCTACGGCACCATTGCCGAACGTGCCAGCCAACTGCTGATCCACGAACGTGCCATTCGCTGGCAAAATTGGCTTAGTGGGGTGCTGCTCATTGTTGCAGCTGTTGGTCTAGCACTTATCCAAGAGGGATAGCCTGCGTGAAATTTGCGGCGTTTTTGCCTACAATACGGAGCATACTCGGCCTGTGACCGCGTATATTTTTAAAGAGAGATGCTATTTGATTCCGTGTTAAGACAACCGCTACAAACCTACGCCATTTTGCGCCAGATTGCCCGTACCATCAATACCGCCTGGGATCTCGACTCAACCCTTGACCACATTGCCCGCAAGACCACTGAAATCATGGGGGTGGATACCTGCAACATTTATCTAATGGATCCCGACCAGCGCACCTTGCGACTGCGGGCGACCACCGGGCTGGCACTGCGGGCGTTGGGTCGTGCCACGCTGACGGTGGGCGAAGGGATGACCGGCCATGCGGTGGCGCAAAAAGCCCCGCTTTTCGCCTCGGAAGCACGCCGCGATCCTCACTTTAAGTGGGTAGAACACACCGAAGAGCGCATGTTTCATTCTTTGTTGGCCGTGCCGCTGCTGCTTGAAGATCAACCCATTGGGGCCATGAATGTCCAAACCATCATCCCTCACCTTTACAGCGAAGATGAGGTGGAGATTTTGTCGCTGATCGGCGATTTGGCGGCGGGGGCGTTAACCAGGGCGCAGCTTTATGACAAGCAGCGGCGGCAAATTGAGGAGATGCAGGCGGTGGCGCGGGTCAGCGAGGCGATTACCTCACCACAATATTTAGACGACATTTTGCGGGTGGTGACAGAACTGGCGGCGCAAACGATGCAAGCGGCCGTTTGCTCCATGTTTTTGCTGGACGAAAGTGGCACCCAGCTTGTGATGCGGGCAGCGCAAAAAATGACCAACCCGTATCAAAATCGCCGACCGATTCCCTTGGGGCATGGGGTGGTGGGTGAAGTGGCGCAGTTGGGCGAAACGGTCTATATCCGCGACGTGCGCGACGACCCCCGCTACAAAGGTGGGGCTTTGGCGCGGGCGGAGGGGCTGGTGTCGCTGCTATCGGTGCCGCTTAGTGTGCAGGATCGGGTGATTGGGGTGCTAAATTGCTATACGGCCGTCGAGCGGCAGTTTACGGAAGCGGAAAAAACGTTGTTTTCGACGTTGGCAAACCAAACGGCGCTGGCAATTGAGAATGCGCGGCTGTCTACAAATACGGCCGTTATTCGGGAAATGCACCACCGCATCAAAAACAATCTGCAAACGGTTGCCATGCTCATGCAGCTCCAGCTAATGGATGCTGAGCGGCTAACAGCGCAGCAGGTTTTAGAGACCAACATCCACCGCATTCGCAGCATAGCGGCCGTACATGAAGTGCTGTCTGAGCGCAGTTTCCGGTTGGTGGATGTTAAGGATGTGGTTACGCGGCTGATGCAAACCACCCGTGACGCGATGACTGCCCCCCAGCAAACCATCACCATCCAGGTGAGTGGCGAGCCGCTGCAACTGCCAAGCCGCGCCGCTACCGCCCTGACGCTAGTAATTAATGAGTTGGTGCAAAATGCGCTGGAACATGCCTTTGTGGGGCGCACAACTGGTATTGTCTCCATTTCCTTGGGGCGTTCTCCCCATGAATTAATTGTGTTGGTACGAGACGATGGTGTGGGTATGGCTATGGAACCCAAGCACGGATTAGGGTTAGAGATAGCTCATACGCTTGTAGGAGAAGATTTACGCGGCCGGATAAAATTTAACCGGCTGCCAGAGGGTGGTACAGAGGTTAGTATTCGAATGCCGCGAGCGATTGAACAGGAGATGGATGAATGAGAATCTTGATTGCCGATGACGAATCCATTATCCGCATGGGGCTGAAAGCGATGCTGCAACAGCTTGGGCATGAAGTCATCGCGGCCAGCAACGGCAGCGAGGCATTGCGGTTGGCACGTAGCCAAAACCCTGATTTGGCGATTCTGGACATCAAAATGCCGTATACCAGCGGTTTGCAGGCGGCGGAAACATTGTCCCAAACGCAGCCGATGCCCATTTTGCTGCTGACGGCCTACAGTGAAAAGGATTTGATTGAGGAGGCAGCGGCACTGCCTATTAACGGGTATTTGATTAAGCCGATTAAACCAGAGGAGTTAACGGCCGCTATTGCCGTTGCCCAACATCGCTTTGCCGAAAGCCAAGCGTTAGCCAGTGAAAAAGCGGATCTGGAGCAGAAGTTGGCTGAGCGGAAGTTAATTGATAAAGCGAAGGGAAAGCTGATGCAGACGGGGTTGGATGAGGAGCAAGCGTACCGGGCGATTCAAATACACGCTCGCAATAAACGTATTTCAATGGCCGAAGCAGCAACGGCCGTTCTTAAGTGGGCTAAGCCATAAAAAAAGGGCACCTGGTTTTCCAGATGCCCTTTTGCTAAGTTGTTTTCAACGATGTTAGGCGTCTACAACCGTATCCTGCCGGTTTTCAATACGCGGAGCCGCTTCCAAACGAATAAACTTTAACTCATCACCCTCTACATCAATCCGCACTCTGTCGCCAGCATTAAATAACCCTTTCAACATTTGTACTGACAACGGGCTTTCTACATGACGTTGAATAGCACGGCGTAGCGGTCGCGCTCCAAAATCTTTGTCATATCCTTGGGCAGCTAACCATCGCTGAGCCGCTTCGGTCAATTCCACCGTTAGACCACCGTGTTCTTCCAGCCGCACCTGTACTTCTTTCATTTGCAGGTTCACAATTTCCATCACATCTTCTTCGGTGAGCGGCTCAAAGATAATGATTTCATCAATGCGGTTGATGAATTCGGGGCGGAACGTCTTTTTCAGAGCATCAGCAATGCGTTTATGCCCTTCTTTTTCTTCGCTGCTGTTGGTGCCAGCAAAGCCCAGCGCCCCGGCGCTTTTGACAAACGAGGTGCCTACGTTGCTGGTCATGACGATGACCGTATTGCGGAAGTTGACCACGCGCCCTTGTCCATCGGTTAAACGGCCGTCATCTAACAATTGCAGCAGCGCATTCCAGACATCTGGGTGCGCCTTTTCAATCTCATCAAACAGCACCACCGAATAGGGACGACGACGCACCTGCTCCGTAAGCTGCCCACCCTGTTCATAGCCAATGTAGCCAGGAGGGGCACCAAACAGACGGCTAACGGTGTGCTGTTCGCGGAATTCGCTCATGTCCACGCGGATGAGCGCGTCCTCATCGTCAAACAGGAATTCGGCCAACGCTTTAGCCAGCTCGGTCTTGCCCACGCCGGAACTGCCCAGGAAAATGAAGGAGCCAATCGGCCGACGGGGGTCGCTCATCCCCGAGCGACTGCGCCGAATCGCATCCGACAAAGCCTCAATCGCCTTATGCTGCCCGACAATTCGCTCATGCAGCCGCTCTTCCATGTTTAGCAGCTTCTCGGCCTCTGTTTCCAGCATTTGGTTCAGCGGAATCCCTGTCCAGGCCGAAACCACTTCCGCAATGTCATGCTCATCCACCATCTCATCCAGCATGTTTTCGTGCTTCCACGCTTCGCGCTGCTCAGCATAAAGGGTGTCTATCCGCAGCCTGTCGGCACGCAGCCGGGCGGCACGCTCATAGTCACGAACAGTGTGCGCCTCTTCTTCATCCAGCGTTAGTTGGTCAATCTCTTTACGCAGCTTTTTCAATTCTGGCGGCAGCGTGTAAAGTGCCACACGCAGCTTGGCGGCTGCTTCATCAATGAGGTCAATTGCTTTATCCGGCAGGCGGCGGTCAGTTACATAGCGGTCAGACAGTTTAGCTGCGGCAACCAGCGCATTATCGGCATAGGTCACTTTATGATGCCCTTCATATCGGTCGCGCAGACCGCGCAGCATCTCAATGGTGTCCTCCACGCTGGGTTCATCTACAAACACGGGGGCAAAGCGGCGCTCCAAAGCACTGTCACGCTCAATATATTGGCGATATTCATCCAGCGTTGTGGCACCCACACATTGCAGTTCACCTCGCGCCAACGCCGGTTTGAGCATATTGCTGGCATCCATCGCCCCTTGGGCGGAACCGGCTCCCACGACGGTGTGGAGTTCATCAATAAAAAGAATGATTTCTCCCTGCGCCCGCTGAATTTCTTCCATAGCGGCTTTGAGTCGTTCCTCGAATTCCCCTCGGAAACGGCTGCCAGCGATCATGGCACCCAGGTCAAGCGAGAGAACCTTTTTGTTCATCAGGTTTTCCGGCACATCGCTGGCATTAATTTTGAGTGCCAACCCTTCAACAATAGCGGTTTTGCCAACGCCAGCCTCGCCAATGAGCACGGGGTTGTTTTTGGAGCGGCGGCTAAGCACCTGAATCACACGCAAAATTTCGCTGTCGCGCCCAATTACGGGGTCAAGCCGCCCTTCACGGGCAAGCTGCGTCAGGTCGCGGCTGTATTTTTCCAGCGTGCGGTAGCGGCTTTCGGCCTGTCGGTCTGTGACGCGCTGCCCACCACGAAGCTGTTTGATGCCGTTGAGGAAACGGTCACGGGTGATGCCAAACTCTTGTAGAATGCGGGCGGCGGGGGTGTTGCGCTCGCTGAGAATGGCAAGGAAGATGTGTTCGGTGGAGATAAACTCGTCTTTTAGCCGGTTGGCTTCCCCTTGCGCCAGTTCAAGCACGGTGCGGACGCGGGGCGTGTAAAAGATTTGCCCCACGCCGCCGCCATAGACGGAGACTTTGGGACTGTTGCGTAGCTCTTCATCAAGCCGGTCGCGCATGGCAACAATGTCGGCGTTGATGTCACTCAATATTTGGTTAACCGTGCCCTCGTTTTGTTCCAAAAGGGCAAGGAAGATATGTTCTGTATCAACTTGGGTGTGTTTGTACCGCTGCACAATTTCGTAGGCACGGGCGGCGGCATCTTGGGCTCGTTCTGTAAATCGGTCAAATCTCATACTATTTTCCTAACCTGGCTTAGCCAGAGACAAAAGATTTTGCCATTTTTAAATGATTTTGCATGTTTGCTGATGAGACAAAGAATCATCGAATTTTATTGCATTGGGACAGTATAACGGATAAAGGTTGGATTTTCGTAAGAGGTTTTGAAATTCATTGTCTTTAAAGAACGCGGGTGCCGTCCTGGTCGTAGCCGTCGCCCCAGGCGAGGATTTTGTAGGGGGTGATTTCGATGAGTCGCCACTGGGTTGTTTCGTCGTAGCGAAAATCCCACTCGTATTTGTTGTAGAAATAGTCGGCGAGGATGGTGGTGGTTTCGCGGTTGGCGGCATGGGCTTCGCCTTCGATGACGATGACGTTTTGGGTGTCGGGCAGGGCGAGGGATACGCTTTGGTTGCGGTACATGTTGAGGTATTTTTGGGTGTCGGTGCCGGTGCTGAGGTAGATTTTGCCTTCGAGCCAGACATACCAGACGGGGACGAGGTGCGGCCGACCGTCATGGCGGGTGGTGGCGAGCCAAATGGTGGTTTCACGGCTGAGTCGCGCTTCGATGGCGCGGAGACGGGCAGGGTTGCGGCGTTTCACGGGAGTATTGTACGGCTAACGGCCGTTTGTCTCTGATAAACCCGCCTAACCAACAAACATCTCGACAGTGACCGGGTCGCCAATTTGTGGCCGCAACCGCTGCGCGGCGCTGCCGTTGGTGACAGCAAGCATGACATAGCCGGAACTGCCGATGAGGGCAATGAGCGTGCCTAACGGCCGTTCGCCAAACGTGTTTACCATCCCGCGAATCGTCGTCGCGCCAATCCGCACGTTCAACGCCTCAGGCGCGCCGCCCAACTGCGCCAAATCATCCCGGTGAATATTGGTGATGATATTGCCAAAATGGTCAAAAATCATGGACACTTCGCCTGTGACGCGGAACGGCGATACCACCGGGCGCGGTAAATTGATGCGTACTGGATCGGTAATGACTGGGCCAAGGTCAGTAAGCGGCACGCCAGCCGCCAAATGCCCCGTTACAGGTGAGAAGACATCCCGACCGTGAAAAATGTGGCTGACATCGGGCAGCCAGTAGCGCGAGTTGTTGGTGTGGACAATGGTCATCGGCCAACCGTGGCGTTCGGCGCGTTCGTACATGGGGGTGAACACCCCGTTGTCGGGGCCGACAAAAAGTTGGCTGCCAATGCGGGCGGCAATGGGGCGGCGAGCCGTACCCACGCCGGGGTCAACCACCACCATGTGGATGGTGCTATCAGGGAAGTAAAAGACCTGCCGATCCAGCATTTGGGCTGCCTCGCGGATATTTTGTGGGCTGATGGTGTAGCTGAGGTCGGTGATTTGAGCGTTGGGAGCAATGCGCCAGACAACGCCTTTCATCACGGCTGCCGGGCCACCAAAATCGGTTGTCATGGTTATAAAGGGCATCTGTTCTCCTCGTAAATGATGAATTATGAAGGATGAATTATAAATTTTTATCCATTCGTAGTGTTGTAGATAAATAGAACACGGACAAACAGGAATGAATCTGTGCAATCTGGGAATCTTTGATTTTCCTTCTCATCGGGCAAATTCTACCATTAAATAGTGGTTGCAGGGGAATTGAGATTTAAGACGGTCAATCTCTAATCTCTACTCTCCAATCATCTCCCTCTCTGCTACAATAGGCCAATGAACGGAGAGTATGATGGATGACCAGCTTGAGGCGGTGGTAACGGCCGTTAAACAATCCCACAAATACCGCGACACCCACGAAGCGACTATTCGGGAGCTGGCGACGGAGGCACTGCGCCGCTACAAAAAGCCAAAACAGGCGATCAAAGCGGTGCGGACGCAGCTACACAGCATTATGGCACCGTATTTGGGCGACCCCCATTATGAGAAGGAGGCGGAGCGATTAACGGCCGTTTTTATCCCCACCGACTCCGACCCCGACCAAATCCGCGCCGTCTGTGCCGACATCATGCACGCCCACCTCTCCAACCGCGAACGGCTGCCGCTGCTCGACAGCTTCTACCGCGACATCTTCGCCGTCACCGGCCGGCCGCAGCGACTGCTCGACATCGCCTGCGCCCTCAACCCGCTGGCCTTTCCCTGGATGGGGCTGCCCACCAGCACCGAATACCTGGCCTATGACATTCACGAGCCGCGCATCCATTTTCTGAACCATTATTTTCGGCTGCAGGGGTTGCCACCACTGGCAATTTTGCAAGATGTGGCCTTGGATTTTCCCACCGAACAAGGTGATGTGGCCTTGTTTTTGAAGGAGTTGCCCCGGTTTGCGCGGAATTATCCGGGAAAAGAACGGCCGTTTCTCGAAGCACTTAACGTCCGCTGGCTTGTCCTTTCCTTTCCCACCATCAGCACTCACGGTGGGCGTAATCTTACCAACCGCTACCGCGACTTCCTTTACCAGCTCATTGACGGCCACAACTGGCCGGTGACAGAGCTGATGTTTGAGGGGGAAGTGGTGTTTTGTGTGCAGAAGAAGATTGGAGATTGGAGATTGGAGATTGGGAACGAGTATCAATCTCCAATGTCCAATCTCTAATTACGGTTTACCATGCACCGTTTTTTTGTTGATCCCACCCAAATTTCCACCCAAACCGTCACCCTGCGTGATGACCAGGCAAGGCAGATTGCGGGGGTGCTGCGGCTGCGAGTGGGGGAGTGGATTGGGGTGTTGGATAATGCGGGGTGGCTGTATGAGGTGGCGTTAACGGCCGTTAATCGCCACCAAGTCACCGGCGAGATTGTGGGCAAAACGGCCGTTGCCACCGAACCCACCACCCACATCACCCTCTACCAAAGCATCCTCAAGCGGGACAAATTTGAGATGGTGCTGCAAAAAGGCACCGAAATCGGGATTAGCCGCTTTGTGCCAGTGGTGACGGAGCGCAGCCTGGCGCAGCATGTCAAAGATAACAAATATGACCGTTGGCAGCGCATACTTACCGAAGCCGCCGAGCAAGCTGAGCGCGGCATCATTCCCGAACTGGCTGAGGCGTGCAGCTTTACCGAGGCGTTGGCAATGGCGCAAACGGCCGATATTGCCCTCATTGCTTGGGCGCGGGAGAAAGCGGCGCGGTTGCCCAGCTATTTGGCTCCATTAAAGCAGCAGCCAACGAGCCGCGTCGCCCTGTTCACCGGCCCCGAAGGCGGCTTTAGCCCCGCCGAAATTGCCCAAGCCCAACAAGCCAATGTTCGCCCCATCACCCTCGGCCCCCGCATTTTACGCACAGAAACGGCGGCACTGGTGGCGGCGGCGTTTATTTTGTATGAAATGGAGATTAGAGATTAGAGATTGGAGGTTAACCAGCTTCCAATCTCCAATCCCCAATCCCCAATCTCTCTATGATTGACGGAAAAACACAACTTATCGGTGTGATTGGCTGGCCGGTTTCCCACACTTTTAGCCCGGCTATGCACAACGCGGCGGCGGCGGCTTTGGGGCTGAACTGGGTTTATGTGCCGCTGCCGGTGCAGTTGGGGGAGGTGGAAACGGCCGTTCGCGGCCTTGCTGCCACCGGTTTTCGTGGTATCAACATCACCGTGCCGCACAAACAAGCCATCATTCCCCTGCTAGACGTGGTGGAAACGGGGGCACAAGCCATTGGCGCAGTCAACACCATTGTCTTTGCCCAACGTGACGACGGCAGCGTGCGGCTTGTTGGGCATAACACCGACTGGTCAGGCTTTTTAGCTGATTTGGCCGCGCTGGATGTGGCGGTGGCGGGGCGGGATTGTTTGGTGTTGGGGGCGGGTGGCTCGGCGCGGGCGGTGGCGTTTGCACTGGCGCAAGCGGGGGGGCGGGTGCAGGTGCTGGCGCGGCGCAGGGAACAGGCGGCGGAGCTGGTGGCGGCGATTGCGCCTCATGTTGATAAGGGAATGTTGGTGGCGGATGAGTTGGCGGGGTTGGAAACGGCCGTTTCCCGCACCACTGCCCCTCTCATCGTCAACACTACCCCGCTGGGCATGACCCCCAACCCCGACACGACTCCCTGGCCGGAAACGATTTCTTTTCCCAGCAGGAGCTTTGTCTATGATCTTGTCTATAACCCTCGGCAAACAAAATTGATGCGGCAAGCAGAGGCGGCCGGCGTGGGCAACAGCAATGGGCTGGGAATGTTGGTGCAGCAGGGGGCGTATGCCTTTAAGCTGTGGACAGGAGAGCAGCCAGATGTAGCCATTATGCGCCAAGCCATTTCAGGCTGATCAATAGGTTTTTGTTCGCGTCCGTAACAATACAGGGGTCATTTCGAGGTCCTCCGAGAAATCCCATTGACCTTGCTGAGTGAGCGGGATTTCTCCTCGAAGACTCGTCGAAATGACATGTTTTGGCCGAGAACTGATTTATTGACAACAGACCTGAATAGCTACTCGCATCCTATGGTCAGGCTCCAGCAGGCTTGGTCGTAACTCCCTACTCCCCACTCCCCACTGCTTCCACCGAATCGGCCGCAATGGGCAGCGTAAAACTAAACACGCTCCCCTGCCCCAGTGTGCTATAAACGCCTACCTGACCGCGCAGTTTTTGGATGATGCGCTGCACAATTGAAAGACCCAAGCCATGCCCCGTGATGCGAACCTGGCTGAGCTTGGTAAAGGGGACAAAGAGATGGGCTTGCTGCTGTTGGGTTAACCCCGGCCCATTATCACGCACCCAAAAGCGGGCATAATCGTCGTCCAACCGTTCGCTGCCCAGCTCGATGTGGGGCGGGGTGCCGCCATATTTCAGGGCATTGCTGAGATAGTTTTCCCACACCTCCTCAATCCAGGGGTCATAGCCAACGGCCGTTTGCCACGATTCCGGCAAAATAATGGTCGCTTGCTGCTGTTCCACCAGCAGCACCAGCCGTTCCAGCGCCGCCGCCACGCTTTTTTCCATATTTAGCGGGCGCGAAGCCACTTCCTGCTGGCGCACGCTTGCCAGCACCAGCAGTTCCTGGACAATGTTGCCCATCCGCCGCGCATTCCGCACCACCGTATCCAGCATCGCCTGCTGTCCCTCGGTCAACGTCTGGTCATCGTTATATTGCAGCACCTCGGAATATCCAAGCACCAGCGACAGCGGGTTTTGCAGATCGTGGGCAACGGTGTGGGCAAAAGCGTCGAGTTCGGCATTTTGCAGTTCTAAATCCTCTTTTTGCTGCTGTAGCCGTGCCACCAAGTTGGCATTGTCAATGGCAATGGCGGCTGAAATTGCCAGCGTTTCGGCCAAGGTGATGTCCTTCTCGGTGAAGGAGCCGGCTAATTTGTTCACCACTTCCAAAATACCGATAGTTTGTTCGCGCAGCCGCAGGGGAACGGCCAGCAGAGAGCGGGTGGTGAAGTTGGTTTGGTCGTCAATGGCGGCGTAAAAGCGGGGGTCTTGACGGGTCTGAGAAACGGCGGCGCTTTGCCCGTGCTGGGCCACCCAGCCTGCAATGCCTTGTCCTGCTTTTAAACGTACATTTGCCAAAGCGGGGTGGTCGGTTTGATGGTAGGCGGCTTCGCACATTAAATATTCAGGGTTTTGCTCATCCCACAGCCAAACAGAACTCCCTTCAGCCTCAATGAGTTCGGTAGCCATTTGTAACAACCGTTGCAAAACCTCTGATTTTTCCAACGTTGAGGTGAGCGTTTGCCCAGCTTCATTCAACCGAATGAGGTCATGGTTAGGCAGTTGAACCGTGGTTTGTTCGCTGCCGGGTGGCACAAGGGGAGATGATGGGTTTTGCAGGCTGGTCATGCGGGTAGAATAGGTAACTTTTCTTACAGTAACTATATCATGAGTAACAGTACAAGCAGCAGCACCGTTAGGCCGCCGATAAAAGAGGAAAACAGATTGACGAGATCGTTGTTGAGCCACGACCAGCCGCGCAGGGGGCGGGTGGGGTGGCCGCATTTGTGCAGCTTGCGCTCAGTGTCTTTTTGGCAATGGTCGCAGTAGTAAATTTGTTGTACGGTGGCTCCCAAGAAGCTGTCGGTTAGGGAGCCAGCGAGGCCGCCAAGACCGCCAACAAGGGCGGTGAGCAGTGGACTGGTAGCGAGCATCAGCCCGGCCAGCAGGCCGATGAGCAAACCGCCAGCGAAGGAAACGGCCGTTCCCAGCAGCGAAACCCCGCCCGATGTGCCAACCTCGACGAAACGGCCGTTTGTAATCAGCCGAGGCGGTCGCTGGCTTAACGTTCCCAACTCCGTGGCCCAGGTGTCGGCCGTGACCGTTGCCATGATGCCCAGGAACAGTGAAAACCAGGTGGGTGACGGTAACAAATAGCTGAACAGCGCAATCAGTGCGCCCAGCCCGCCGTTGGCAAAAACCTGGGCAATGTCGCGGGTATGGCCTTTGTCAAATTTTTCTGCCGCCGCTTGCTTGGCCTCTTCCTTGAAGTGAGACAGTAGGCTGGAGGTGACAAAAAAGGTGGCGAGCAGCACCCCCCATGCCCAGCCGCCAAAGCCAAACGTGAGCGTGCCAACCACCAGTGCCCCCGCCGCACCGGAGCGTGACAATGAGCCGCGCCAATAGGCTAACCCGGCAATGAGCAGGCTGAGAAGCAGGGCAAGCAGGAGTTGGGTCAACAGGAGTTGGGTGAGCATGGGGGAAAGTTTAGCAGAGGGTGGGGGGATTGTGAAGGGAAGGGGGCGTGAAGGAAAACGGCCGTTTTCTCGCCTGAAAGATTCTACGATTTGGTGCGCTGAAAGAATAAATGGTCGTTGGATTATGATATACTATCCAATATGCTTATACCCAATGCCGTGAGCGCTATCGTAGATATACGCAAGCTCCAATCCTATGTGCTTGATCCAACACATGGTCGGGGGCGACACAAGGCAAGGGTGTTTTATGCAGTTTTTGGGCTTACATTTGATGATGCCGAATGGTTGAAGGAATACTTGTTGAATATCGCGCTGACACATGATGTTCAAGTCGGTGAAGTGAGTGAGTTTGGGCAACTATATCGCATTGATTCACAAATGAGCTTTAATGGTGTAACAGAGACCGTGCGTAGCACTTGGATTATACGCCAAGAGGAAGATTACCCCCGATTAGTTAGCTGTTTTGTTACGCTAGGGAGAAATAAATAACTATGAGCCATATCCAGCTACTTGACGTTGTGGCACTGCTAGAGGATTTGCCGACGCAGTATTTGCGCCGTGGTGAGGTCGGGACTGTTGTAGAGGTACTTGCACCAGATGTCTGGCTGGTGGAATTTAGTGACAATGATGGGCAAGAATATGCAACAGTAACCCTAAAAAGCAAGCAACTGATGAAATTATATTATGCCCCTTTCTTGGCAGATACGGAAGAACTGCTAGCCTCGTAAAAAGCAGAGCGTATCATCTGTGGTTTGGGGAAGATTGTCGAATCTCCAAGCTCCAACCCCCAATTACAAATCCCCACACAGCATCTCAACCAACGCCCCCGCATCTTCCGGTACGACGCTGCCGTGCCAAGTGCTGAATGCTGGTCGGGGCGGAGATGAGCAGCGGGTGGTGTAGGCGGCAGGAGCCAGCGCGGGGTCAATATCCAGCAGCGTCAACGGCAGACAGGCTCGGTGGCAGCAGCCAGCAGGCTGTCTAATGGCACGGTGGCCCAAGGAGCAGGGTATAGTTGTGGTTAGGCATCATAGAGCGGTGCCACATCGGTCAACCAAAAATGAGGGGTGCGGCAGCCGGGAACGGTAGCGGGGGTAAAATCGGCCATTGTGTAGGGGGGATGAGGTTCGCCATCGTAGGCAATGAGAGGCGAGTCATCATAGTAGTAGCCAAAATTTAGCCCGCCACAACAATATTGCTGCACATTCAAATCGTAAAGCTCTTGCCCAAATTCCGCTCGCAAGGCAGCTCCTGCTGCGCTTTCTTCCTCAATGTTGTCTGGCACGCGCCGCCGATTTTTGATCATCTCGTGGGCGTAGTTCATGGCGAAGTAGGAGACTTGCTCGGTAATGGGCTGGCGTTCCCGCTCATAGGCAGCCAAAATGTCGGGGCTGCCCCAGCCCTGGTGGTGGGCAGCCAGCAGCCAGGCCAAGTTGGCGGCATCGGCGATACCGGCGTTCATGCCGTAGCCGCCATAGGGAACCCAAATGTGAGCTGCGTCGCCGCAGAGAAAGAAACGGCCGTTTCTAAACCGATCTGCCACCAGCCGCCGCCCAATCCAATCCTCATGGTTGAGAATCTCATAGGCAAAATCAGGACCCACCCCCAAAATGGTGCGAATCGCCCAATCCCGGTCAATGGCGGCAAAATCCGTCTCTTCCGGGCGCAAATAGTTGTGGACAAGCCACGTTTCCCGCCCGTCAATGGCATAGAGCGTGCCGCTGCGGCGCGGATTGAGCGTGACAATGCCCCACGCCGGGCCGCTTGGCATCTGTTCCAGCAGTTTGGGGGCGCGAATGTAGGTGGATTGCACCCGCTGCACCACAGCATCCCCCACAAATTTAGCTCCCATCGCTTTTCGCACCAGCGAGGAGCTGCCGTCGCACCCCACCAACTGGTCACAAACGATGCGGATTGTCTGGCCGTTGTCCAGATCGGTGGCGACGGCGGTGGCGCTGTTTTCGTCCTGGGAAACGGCCGTTACCTGCGTCCGGTTCAGCAGCGTTAGCTTTTCATGGGCAATGGCATGGTCATATAAAATAGGTTCCAAGTAGAGCTGGTTGATGCGATGAGGCGGCTCCGGGGTCGGCCACCAGGTGTCGGGGCCGCCGGTGGCAGTGTAGCGGTCGCGGCGGCAGGGAATGGGAATGCGGCTGAGTTCGGTGCCAACGGCCGTTGTGCGAAACGAGCAATCGTTGGGGTAGTCGGCCGGCAAGCCAGCGTCACGCAGCTTGTGGGCAACCCCCAGCCGCCGAAAAATCTCCATTGAACGTGCGGAAACGTGGTTGCATTTGACCGTCGGCACCTCACGCGGATAGCGAATCTCGGCTACCACTACGTCAACTCCCCGCTGCGCCAAATCCATTGCCAACGTTAGCCCCGCTGGTCCGCCACCAACGATAAAAACGGCCGTTTCGATCACGCGCTCATCCATCTTCAAACTCCGTAAGCTCATTTTTTATAAGCATACCGACCCTGCCGACGGTCGTCAATTGGAACCGCATCTAAAAAATTGCCCAATAATTAGAGATATTTATTGTACAAATCATCCAAACGTGGTAACGTGAGAGTCAATTTTGGCACCTGCTACTCAGGTTGCTAAAACAGTGTAGCGTAGGTAAACCGTAGTTGACAGGAGTGTAAGCCCTAGTCATACTACGCATTCTCTTAAAAATCCAACATTCAACCCGGAGTTTAAAAAAGTGAGCGAGAATCTAAATCCGTTTGCCATCGCCCAGGCACAGCTTGACGAGGCAGCGGCCATTTTACAATTAGACCCAGACATGCACGCCTTTTTGCGTGAACCCATGCGTGAATTTCATTTTAGCATCCCTGTTCGGATGGACGACGACAGCACCAAAACGTTTCGCGGCTATCGTGTCCAATATAACGATGCCCGTGGTCCGGCAAAGGGAGGCATCCGTTTCCACCCTGATGAAACCATTGATACCATTCGGGCTTTGGCCGCGTGGATGACATGGAAAGCATCCGTTTTAGATATTCCCTTGGGTGGGGGCAAAGGGGGAATCATTTGCAATCCGCGTGAACTGTCTCGCGGCGAGCTGGAACGCCTCAGCCGGGGCTATATGCGAGCTATGGCACGCTACGTGGGGGGTACCCAGGATGTGCCAGCTCCTGATGTCAACACAAATCCCCAAATTATGGCCTGGATGTTGGATGAGTATGAATTGATTGTGGGACATCGTGAGCCTGGCGTGATTACCGGTAAACCGATAGAGTTAGGCGGTTCACAGGGGCGTGGGCCAGCAACGGCCTTAGGTGGGTTGATTACTATCCGTGAAACAGCCAAGCTCAAGGGCATGGATTTGAAGGGCATGACCTGTGCCATTCAAGGGTATGGCAACGTTGGCTCAAACGCCCATCAGTTGGCACACGATATGTTTGGGCTGAACGTTGTTGCTATCAGTGACGAGTTTGGCGGTATTTATAACGTCAATGGGCTTGATCCAGCGCAAACGCTGCCCTATTCTCGTCGCAACGGCAGCCTAAAGGGGTTCCCTGGAAGTGATGTTATTTCTAACAGCGATCTCCTAGAACTCGATGTTGATATTTTGATCCCAGCAGCTATTGAGAATCAGCTAACAAGTGCTAATGCAGATCGCATCAAAGCCAAGATCATTGCCGAATTGGCAAATGGGCCAACGACGCCTGATGCGGATAATATTTTGAATGCTAAAGGTTGTTACATTATTCCTGACTTTCTCTGTAATGCGGGTGGGGTAACGGTCTCTTACTTTGAAATGGTACAAAATAGCTACCAGTTCTATTGGGATGAGGTGCTGGTGCAGCAACGGCTTGATCAGAAGATGACCTTGGCGTTTCATGCTGTTCACAACATGGCGCAGGCCAAGAATGTGGATAACCGGGTTGCAGCTTATTTGGTGGCTGTTGACCGGGTGGCGCAGGCGGTGCGGTTGCGGGGTTGGGTGTAAAGTCATCCTTGAATTGGCAAATTTTCTGGGGCAAAATAGTTGCCTCAAAGAACAAATGTGCTATAATTTTGGTTAGGTAAAAAGCCTCTTTTACTGTCATTCAAAACATGGTAATATCCCTCGCCTCCAGAGGTGAGGTGGAAAATTGTACCATGTAGCTAACTCTTAAAAGGAGGATACGATGTATCAAAAGGTTATTATTATTGGGAATTTGGGGCGTGACCCTGAAATGCGCTATATGCCGGACGGAACGGCCGTTACAAGCTTTAGCGTGGCGACGAGCCGTCGTTGGACTGACCGCAACAGTGGGCAACCAGTAGATGAAACAACCTGGTTCCGCGTCAGCGTTTGGGGGCGGCAGGCTGAAACAGCCAACCAATATCTGAGCAAGGGAAGCAAGGTTTTGGTGGAAGGAAGGATGAAGCCAGACCCTGCTACAGGTGCCCCGCGTATCTGGACGCGACAGGATGGAACGGCTGGTGCATCTTTTGAACTGACTGCTGAAGTTGTTCGCTTCCTAAGCGGAAGGGAAGACAGCAGTGGTTATAGTGGTGGCGGCGGCGATGATTTTGGCGGTGGCGCACATGAAGAAGATGACATTCCTTTCTAGTCATCTGTGAAACAACGTAAATAAATAAAAAAAGGTCAGCATTTATTTGCTGGCCTTTTTTTGTTGGTGGCATTAATGTTGTTTGGCGAGGGGATTAACGGCCGTTTGCTCATTCGCCCCAGAAGATGGCCGTGATGCGCGGTGCAAAACAGCGTCTGCAACCTTGCTCAAGAGGGCGGCGAAGACAACGAGCAGACCCATAAACAAAATATAAAGCAACGAAAGAACAAATTCGTTATGTAAAAACCACAAATCAGACCACATATCACGCTCCTTATTCTAATCAGCCGCCACAATAGTGGACGCAGTATACCAAGAGGTCGTCATGATAAACTGACGTTATGCCGTTCATTTCCTTACGGTTTCCTGACAGTTTGCTGTGCAGCGTGATAACTTGAAGAACCCTGGCAATGGTGTTATGATGCGGCTTTAACGCTTGAAGCGTAGATATTTCTGAGGCGTCATGACAACATTTGAACAGATTCAAGAACGACATGCAGCACTGGAAAAGGCGTTGGCCGTTGATCCGGATTCCGTGCGAACCGGGCAAATTACTAACTTGCTGGCACAAATTCAGGAAACGGCCGTTACGATTGCCGATGAAGAACAACGCCAAACCCTTACCCATATTTTGATTCAGTGGGCAAGTGTAGCTGAACAGCGAGGCGAAAAATCAGTAGATATGGTTTTGGCCGCTTATCAGCCGCCTGTGTCGCCACCTGCTGCTTCCACACCGCAGCCAAAGGTGGATTCCCCCGTTGTGCAGGAACCAACCCCAGTGGCCAAGATGCCTCGCCGCCCCGTCATCAACTGGTCAAATCCGCCGGAGTGGATGTTGCAAGGGTTGACGCTGTTGATTATTGCGGTGTTAGCTATCGCCGGCTATTACATCGTTTCCTATTATTTTGATTCGCCAGCAGAAACGAGCGAGCCGATCTTGGCGATACCGACTCTGGAACCCACAGTGGTAGTTGACGTGGTGGCAGAAACGGCCGTTATTGCCACCTCTCCCCCACCAACGGCCGTTTTAGTGGAAGTGATAACCGTTGACAGTGCTCCCACTGAAGCCGCCCCAACCGCCCCGCAGCGTGCGCACATTGTCGCCACAGGTGACACCCTCTCGACCATTGCTACCCGCTATGGTGTAACTATCGAAGAAATTATTGCCGCCAATGTCCTGCTAGACCCTAACCGGCTTGAGATAGGGCAAACATTAAATATCCCTTTTCCTGGCCAATCAACAGTGGCTGCTCCCGCAGCGACAGCAATCACCCCAACCATCCCGGCTGTGGCTCCACCAACGGCCGTTCCTGAGATTGTGGTGCGCGGGGCAGATATAACGGCCGTTATTCCCCTTTACATCAATCCCAGCACTGCCAGCCAGCCCGTCGCCACCCTCTCCTCCGGCACCTTCGCCAAAGCTATCGGGTTGTCGGAAGATCGAAGCTGGTACTTGGTTGAACTATCCGATGGTTTGACACGTGGTTGGGTGACAGTAGATAGTGCTCAACTGCTCTACCCCGCTACTCCCGACCAACTCCCTCTGCTGCGCGTAGTCAATCCCTGAGAACAAAAAGGACGCAGATTTTCCTGATTGACCTGATTCTCACCAGGCTAACCAAGAAAACCTGCGTCCTATTCACAGAAAACCTCACAGGGTCATCCGTGTTCGTCCGCGTTTAGCCGTATCCTATCAAGCAGTTTCAAATTCGCCTTCGATGACATCTTCATCGGCACTATGACCGTTTGCGCCACCGCTGCTGCCGTTTTGATAGGCCGCCTCGCCGAGAGCCATTGCTGTTTGCTGCACCTGGCTGGTCAATTCGGTAATGCGCTTGGTGTCTTCACCCTGTGCGACTTCTTTTAGCTCTTTAATTTGGTTTTCAAGCTGTTCACGAACGGCCGTTGGGGCTTGCCCATTCAAGCTGCTCAGGCTCTTCTCCGTTTGGTAAATCACCTGATCCGCCGTGTTGCGTGCTTCAATCAGCTCACGCCGCTTCTGGTCACTGGCCGCGTTACGCTCTGCTTCCTGCACCATCCGGTTAATGTCGTTCTCGCTCAAGTTGGTGCTGGCCGTAATCGTAATCGCCTGGCTCTTGCCCGTCGCTTTGTCCTTGGCCGTCACGTTCAAAATCCCGTTAGCATCAATGTCAAACGTCACCTCAACCTGCGGAATGCCGCGTGGTGCCGGGGGAATGCCATCCAGCCGGAACACGCCGAGCGCGTTATTGTCTTTTGCCATCGGCCGTTCGCCCTGCAAAACGTGGACATCAACGGCCGTTTGATTATCCTCCGCCGTGCTAAATACCTCCGACTTGCGCGTTGGGATCGTTGTATTACGCGGAATCAGTACCGTCATCACCCCACCTAGCGTTTCCAAACCGAGGCTTAACGGGGTTACATCCAGCAACAGCACATCGGTTACATCACCGGCCAACACACCGCCCTGCAACGCCGCACCCAACGCCACAACCTCATCCGGGTTCACGCTCTTGTTGGGTTCCTGCCCCGTTAACCGCCGCACAGTTTCCTGCACCATCGGCATCCGGGTCGAACCACCCACCAAAACCACAGCATCCAACGCCCCGGTTTCAATGTTGGCATCGGCCAAGGCTTGTTTGACCGGTCTTTCTACCCGCCGCAGCAGGTCTTCGGTTAACTGCTCAAACTTTGCCCGCGATAGCGTCATCTGCAAATGCTTCGGCCCGCTGGCATCAGCCGTAATAAAGGGAAGGTTAATCTCGGTCTGCATGGTACTGGACAGCTCAATCTTTGCCTTTTCTGCCGCCTCGCGTACCCGCTGCAACGCCTGCCGATCCTGCTTCAGGTTAATTCCCTGGTCACGCAAAAACTCGCTGGTAATCCAGTCTGTAATCGCCATGTCCCAGTCATCACCACCTAAATGGGTGTCGCCATTGGTTGCCAGTACTTCAATCACCCCGTCGCTTACTTCCAGCACCGAGACAACAAAGGTGCCGCCGCCGGTCAAAGACCAAAATGGTCTCATCCTTCACCTTGTCCAGTCCATAGGCCAGTGCCGCCGCCGTTGGCTCGTTGATGATGCGAAGGACTTCCAGCCCTGCAATCTTGCCTGCATCCTTGGTTGCCTGCCGCTGGCTGTCGTTGAAATAGGCAGGCACCGTAATCACCGCCTTGGTCACTGGTTCACCCAGGTAATCCTCGGCATCTTTCTTTAGCTTGCTTAAGACCATAGCCGAGATTTCCTGCGGGGTGTAGCTGCGCCCCTTCTGGGCGATTTCTACGCGTATGTCGCCCTGTGGCCCTTTAACTACGGCGTAGGGTAAGCGGGCTTTTTCGGCGGCCGTTTCGGCATCGTCAAACCGCCGGCCGATAAACCGTTTCACGGAAAAAACCGTATTTTCTGGGTTAATGGTTGCCTGCCGCTTGGCCGTTTGCCCCACCAAACGCTCGCCGTTTTTGTTAAACGCCACCATGGATGGGGTTAAGCGCCCGCCTTCAGCCGTGGTAATTACAGTTGGTTCACCCCCTTCCATAACGGCTACCACCGAGTTGGTTGTTCCTAAGTCAATACCTACAATCTTGCTCATGGGTCTACTCCCTCTAAAGTTAAATTTGCACCTTGTAAACAGTGTTCAGCCAACATTTCACAATCGGTAGGTATTTCCCAAAGATAACCTTGCATGTACCTATACATATGGCTGTTCACTGTTTATTCTTGAAAGTTTCGTATGCCAGATAGCTTACTCAGCAAACGTAAGAATCTGGTTAGCGTCATATATGCGTCGTGTTAACACACTGTACTTTTGGTCAGAAAATAGGTGATGGGGTTGCTAAAAACGGCAATTGAGAGAGAATAAAAGAGGAAAGCGGTCTATTTCCAACAAAATCATTTGTTCACACGACGGTTTTTCAAACGTTTATTATTCAGGTTAAATTTTTAAGGAAGGTGCAAAGAAAATGACAAGCATAACTTCACTGATTAAACAATGGTTCCCGGCTGAAGAAGTACACGCCCACTGTGATGGCCCCTGTGGTGTTTATGACCCCGCATCGGCACGTATTGCCGCCGAAGCCGTATTGTCCATGACCAAGAAGATTATGGCCTTGGAAGGCAAGACTGATTTGCAGTCGCAAAATACGCTTTCGCGCTACATTGCTATTAAAGAAGAGCAGGCTCATATAGCAAAGACTGAACTGCTGGTGCTGTGGACTGACTATTTCAAGCCCGTGCATCTGGAAGCCCACCCCGACCTGCACAATACTTTCTGGCAAGCCGCTAAGCTTTGCTCATCTGTAAAAGTGGAAGTGAGCCTGGAACATGCTCAGGAATTGATGGCCGCTATCGAAAATATCCACAATATTTTCTGGGCGACCAAGAACCGTGAGGTTACTTACTACACTGCTAGCTGAGATGGTAAACAGTAAACAGTAATCGGTAATCAGTTTACAAGTCACCGATTACCGATTACTGCTTACCGGTTACTAAAAAATGCTTAAGACCGCAAGATGGCTTCTCTTACCGCTACTTGCGGTCTTTTTGTTGCTTGTGTGGGGACAGCCGCGCAGCTGGGAGATGGTTTTGTGGGCGTTGGGGCGGCGGCGGCGGTTTCGGGTGGTAGAAAACTCAATGCTGCCAACGTTTCGGGATGGGGATGAAGTGCTGGTGGCTGTGGGGGAAAAACGGCCGTTTTCCCCCGGCGACATCGTAATAGCCCAACATCCGCTCAAAGCAATGAAGATGATTAAACGGGTGGACAGGGTACTTGCAGACGGCCGTTTATTCCTCCTCGGCGACAACCCGGCTGAAAGCAGCGACAGCCGTGCTTTTGGTCCTGTTGCGCCACAGCTCATCATCGGCCGTGTGACAGGCAAATTTTAGACAAAACGGCCTGTTTTGCCCAAAACGGCCGTTTTGCCACTTGTTGACAAAGGGTATGACACTCGTTAGAATTCGCTTTGCGTGATTGTTAAACTTGGCACAATCACCATCGTTTCATAAAAAAAGGTGCCTTGCCACCTGACAATACCAAAAAGGGTGTGGCAACAGCCACCAACAGCGGATCTGTCCACCTGAAAAGGAGTTATTTATGACCCACATTGTTACTCGTTTATGCTTACGCGACACCGCTTGCGTTGAAGTATGCCCCGTTGAGTGTATGGTTCTTGGCTTCCCCGAAGCTGAATGGCCCTGGCTCTACATTGACCCCGACACCTGTATTGACTGCGGTGCCTGCGTTCCCGAATGCCCCTTTGAAGCTATCTTTCCCGAAGAGGAAGTTCCCTTTGACTACAAAGCGCCGGCCGAAGGTGTGTGGATTGTCGGCACAAAAGAACTTCTGTCTGATGGCCATCCTTTCCATGGTGAGGTAGATGGGCACGCTGTGAAGTTGCATAATGCCAAACTGCTTGAGGCAGGTACCGAGCTTGACCTGACCGAAGACATTCCTTCCAACTATGATTACTTCTCTGCTGGCCCTGGCTACGACAACATGGGTAAGATGGAAGAGTACATGGCAAACAAAGACAAATAGGTCGTTTGCTGTTACATGGTAATAAAAAAGCCGGATAAAATAAACATCCGGCTTTTTTTATTTATTTACTGCAAATAAGCCGCTAATTCCGTCAGCGGCACAAGCTGCCGCTCACTTTCGCTGCGTCGCTTGACTTCCACACCCCCTTCAGCCAGCCCACGCGCCCCCACAGCCACCCGCCAGGGCAGCCCAATCAGGTCAGCATCCTTAAACTTCACTCCCGCGCTCACGCTGCGGTCATCATACAGCACAGCAAAACCTGCCTGGCGCAATTCCTCATAAAGCTGGTCGGCAACTGCCACCGCTTCATCCCCCTTGCCAATGTGCATCAAATGCACTTGGTAGGGAGCCACGCTGTCGGGCCAAATGATGCCATCGTTGTCATGGTGCTTTTCGACAATGGTTGCCATCAACCGATCTAACCCTATGCCGTATGACCCCATAAAAATAAGGGCGGGTTTGCCATCTTCGGCCAAATAAGTGGCGTTGACTGTTTTGCTGTAGCGGGTGCCTAGCTTGAAGCAGTGGCCGACCTCAATGGCGCGTTGGGCAGCAATACGCCCGCCACATACAGGGCATTGGTGGCCGGTGTCGGCTTGGGCAATGTCGGCCATTTGGCTGATGGCGTGGTCGCGGGGGTAGTTGGCTCCGGTGTAGTGGTAGGGGTCATCATTAGCGCCTACGACAAAATTACCGCCTGCTTCAATGGAGGGGTCGGCCAGCACAAAAACGCCGTTTTTGTCGTCGAGTGATTTGGCAACGGGGAGGCCAATGGGTGAGGCGTAGCCGGGGGTGGCACCAACGGCCGTTATTTCCTCCTCAGTCGCCGGCCGCAATTCCCCGCCACCCAGCGCGTTAATGAGCTTGACTTCGTTGACATCGAGATCCCCACGAACCAGGGCGAAAATAAAACGGCCGTTATCCTTCTTCCCCGTCGGTGTCCACCAATAAAAGACCGCCTTTACCGTCTGGCTCGTTGGCACGCCGATAAACGCCGCCACGTCAGCAATTGTCTTGCAGTTGGGGGTGTAGACTTTGGTTAACGGGGCTAGTTCGGCCGGCTTTTCTCCCTCGCGCACAAATTCTGCCGCCTCCACATTGGCCGCATAATTACAGCTTGTGCAGGCAATAAAAGTATCTTCACCGCTTTCGTGCGGCACGGCAAACTCATGCGACGATTTGCCCCCCATCGCCCCCACATCGGCGTTAATCGCCCGTGCTGGTGTGCCAACGCGGTTAAAAATGTTGTGATACGCCTGCAAAACCTGTGGGTAAAACTCATCCAGTGCCTCTTCGCTGGTGTCCAGCGTGTAGGCATCCTTCATCACAAATTCGCGCAGCCGCAGCAGCCCGCCCCGCGCCCGTGGCTCATCGCGGAACTTTTTGCTGATGTGATAGATAAACTGCGGCATGTCGCGGTAGCTCTCGATTTCACGCAAAGCCAAGTCTACAATGACCTCTTCATGCGTTGCCGACAGCGCATATTCTCGGTCGCCACCCGCCTGCACCTTCATCAACACGTCCATGGTGTCCCAACGACCGGTTTGTTGCCACAGTGCCGCCGGGTGCAAATTAGGCATCCACATCTCCTGCCCGCCAATCGCGTCCATTTCCTCAGCAATGATGCGCCAAATGTTCCGCATGACGCGGTAGCCAAGTGGCATAAAGGTGTAGAGTCCGGCTCCTAACGACCGAATATACCCTGCCCGAATCAACAGTTGGTGGCTTGCCAGCTCTGCATCGCCCGGCGCTTGCCGCAGCGTTTTGCCAAATGCTCTTGAAAGTTTCATGAAAATTGGAGATTGGAGACTGGAGATTGGAGATTGCACTATCACAGCGACAATCTCTAATCTCCAACCTCCATTTGTTTAATAGAGAATGTCAGAAATAAGAATTTTTCACGCCAAGTCGCAAAGTCGCCAAGCATTTTTCCTTTGCGTCTTTGCGACTTGGCGTGACATAAAGTTAATTCCGATCATGCCTAATAAGAACGGCCGAAAATCGCCACTCTGTCTGCCGATTTGCCGGTGTAGAAGCAGGTGCCGCTGCCGCCAGGCTGGTCGAGCGGGAAGCAGCGGATGGTGGCCTTGGTTTCTTCCTTCACGCGCTGCTCGTCTTCGTTGCTGCCAGCCCACCACACTTTGGCAAAACCGGTCTGAACGGCCGTTTGGAACTCATCATAATTGGTCACTTCATACGTGTTGTCATCGCGGAACTTCGTCGCCCGCGCTAGCAAATTCGCCTGAATCTCGTCCAAAAGCTGCTGTACCGTCTGCGCCAGCCCGTCTTGCGAGACAAACTGCTTGCCTTCACGCCCTGGAATGTCTCGCCGCGCCAACGCCACCGAGTTGTTGGCGACATCGCGGGGGCCAATTTCAATGCGGGTCGGCACGCCGCGCAGCTCCCAATCGTTAAACTTGAAGCCAGGGGTCAAGTGGTCGCGGTTGTCTACGTGGACACGGATACCGGCGGCGGTAAGGGTTTGTTTGAGGGTGGAAACGGCCGTTAATACCACCTCCCGCTCCTTATCCTTGCGATAAATCGGCACAATCACCGTTTGATACGGAGCTAACCGAGGCGGCAGCACCAGCCCCAAATCATCCCCATGCGTCATGATGATTGCCCCCACAAAGCGGGTGCTAACCCCCCACGACGTTGTCCAACAATGTTTCAGCGTGTTGTCATCGGCCAAATACTCAATATCAAACGCCCGCGCAAAATTTTGCCCCAAATTATGCGACGTGCCCGACTGCAACGCCTTGCCATCCTGCATCATCGCCTCAATCGTATACGTGCGGTCAGCCCCGGCAAACCGTTCTAGCTCCGACTTCTCCCCTGGAATCACCGGCACCGCCGCTTCGTTCACCGCAAAATCGGTGTAAACATCCAGCATTTGCCGCGTCCGCGCTTCGGCTTCTTCGGCCGTGGCGTGCGCCGTATGCCCTTCCTGCCAATAAAACTCCGAGGTTCGCAGAAAAATTTTGGTTCGCATTTCCCAGCGCACCACACTGTTCCACAAATTAATCAAAATCGGCAAATCGCGGTAGCTTTGCACCCAATTGCTATAGGCATGGCCGATTAGCGTTTCCGAGGTTGGACGCACCACAATCGGTTCGGCCAACTCCTGCCCCCCACCGTGCGTCACCACCGCCAGTTCTGGGGCAAACCCTTCCACATGTTTGGCCTCTTTTTGCAAAAAGCTCATGGGAATAAACATGGGAAAGCCAGCATTTTGCACCCCGGTGGCCTTAAACCGGCTATCCAATGCCTGCTGAATATGCTCCCACAGCGTCCAGCCATATGGCTTGACAATCATGGTGCCGCGCACCGGCCCATAATCAGCCATATCTGCTTTTAAGACAAGGCTGTTATACCACTCATTAAAATCTTCCGAACGTGAAATCAGTTTATCTTTTGCCATGTTGACGCTTGCTTTTTGTTAGTATATTGGCTGTTTGGCCGATATGCTAAGAACAGAATTTGAAGCCACAAGTATAGCACATGAGAAAAAGCCAAAAAAGTAGCCCAGTTTATTTGCCCATCTCTTTTTTTACGGTACATTTCCGACCCTTTTGCCGAAAAAGGTAACATTAGGCTGCAAAAGCGGCTATCAATTTATGTAAAGGATGGTAAAACTCATGTCTTACAGCTATACAAATTCAAAGAACAAAACCTATTTCCTGCACTCACGGGCAACTAACAACGGCCAAACGCTCTACTTTTTTGCTAAAGAGGCCAAAGAGGGCGTTCTCAGCGCAGTGCCAACGGGCTATCACGTTGCCGAAACCAAAACCGGCTTGCCTGTCTTGAAAAAGGATGCTTGATTTTTGATAAGGTTGTAAACAGGCCAATATCGTGGCAGCCGAGGGGGCCACTGTCATTCTCGGCTGCCACACCTTTCTCAACCGCTTCTTTACACAGACAAATTGGGGCGGTCAAATCCTTGCTAATCTGGTAATCACATGTTATATTTCTCCCCTAGTCCGCTTTGCGGGCTATTTTTATGTTACTGAACATCCCCAAGGTTCTTAAAAACGGCATCAATGGTTGATTCCCCCAAGTTGGGGGAATGTATAATGATGAGCAATTATTGCCGAAGCCTTGAATTTGGAGAGAAATCTGATGTCTGATTTGCTGCTAAAAGCTTTCGATAACGAGCCAAATGAGAATTTTCCTGAACTGCACGTTGGTGATAGCGTGACGGTTTATGTGCGTGTTAATGTTGGCGAGCGCAACGAACGTGTGCAGATGGTGCGTGGTGTTGTCATCCGCTTGCGTAACGGTGGCAACAACCGCAATTTCACAGTGCGCCGTATTGGGGCTAACGGGATTGGTGTGGAACGTACCTTCCTGATGAATTCGCCTCGCATTGAGCGAATTGACGTGCATCGTAGTGCCCATATTCGCCAGGCCAACTTGTATTACCTGCGTGGTCGCACGGGTAAATCGGCGCGTTTGCGGGAGAAGCGGGATTATTTGAGCAAGAACAGCTAACTTGCTGCGAAATCAACAAATATTCTGACTGTGTTTGGTCGGAATTGATGAAAAAAGGGTGTTTGCTGCGTGCATTCACCCTTTTTGTTTATAATTGGGGCATCTTTTTTTGAGGAGAAAGTTATGTCTCGCAATGGCTTTGTCAAACGGCCGTTAATCGGCTGCACTACCTTTCGTCAAACGCTGGAACGGCCCGACTATACTATCAGCATGGTTGGCCTGACCCCCACCTATGTTCGTGCCATCGAAAAAGCGGGTGGCATCCCTATTCTAATCCCCTGCGGCTTGCCTCAGGATGATATTGTGCAAATCTTCGACCTGCTTGACGGGGTGCTGCTGCCTGGCGGCGGCGACATTGACCCGGTTATTTATGGTGGGCAAATGCACGAAACGGTTTATGGCATTAGCCCGGAACGGGATGAAACCGAACTCTTTCTGGCGCGACACGCCGTTGCCGAAGAAAAACCCCTCTTCGCTATTTGCCGAGGGGTGCAAGTGCTAAACGTGGCGTTGGGCGGCACGCTGTGGGAAGATGTCAAGTTGCTCATGCCCAACGGCACGCGCCATGCCTATCATGGTGAATTTCCGCGCAACCATCTGGCGCACACGGTAGACGTAGACCCCAACTCTCAGTTATCCCATTTTTTGGGGACAGGCAGCGTAGGTATCAACAGTTTGCATCATCAAGGTATTAAAAAGCTGGCTCCGGCGTTGGTGGGAACGGCCGTTTCCCCCGATGGCCTCATTGAAGCCGTTGAAGCACCTGCCCACCCCTTTGCTCTGGGCGTGCAGTGGCACCCCGAAAACCTGGTAGACGATAGCCCCGCCATGCTCGCCCTCTTTGAAGGGTTGGTTGAAGCAGCGGCTGTTGCCAGCCAACTGCAACCTGTGTAGGGCGGAGGGAGTGGGGAGTAGAGGGTTGTTACACACCCCATACCCCACTCCCTACACCCCACTCTCTACGCCCCACTTGTGAACAATCCCATCGGCATCTACGACTCCGGCGTGGGCGGGCTGTCTGTGCTGCACCACATTCGTGCCCAACTGCCCTATGAGTCACTGATTTATCTGGCCGATCAGGCACATGTTCCCTATGGGGCGCGCACCCAGGCTGAAATTCGCCAATTTGGGGTCGAAATTGTCCATTTTTTGCGGCAGCAAGGGTGCAAGTTGGTTGTGGTAGCGTGCAACACGGCCACCACTGCCGCTCTTGCTTTTTTGCGGCAGCAATTTCCCGACCTGCCGTTTGTGGGGATGGAACCGGCCGTTAAACCGGCGGCCGCGCAAACGCGCAACGGCCGTATAGGAATTCTTGCTACCCCCGGCACTTTCCGCAGCGAACGGTATGCTGAACTGTTGGCGCGGTTTGCGGAAAAAACGGCCGTTTTTGAAGACCCCTGTCTCGGTTTGGTGCAGCAAATTGAAGCCGGAGCCACTGATGATCCGGCTACCGATGCCCTTCTAACTACCATTCTGCGCCCCATGCTTGCCAACGGGGTAGACACGCTTGTTCTTGGTTGCACGCACTATCCCTTTGTGCGGCCTGCCATCGAGCGTGTGCTGGCGCACTTAGCTCCTGCCCGCCCAGTTGCCATCCTTGACCCTGCCCCCGCTGTAGCGCGGCAAACAGCGCGGCGGCTACAGTTACATAACTTACTCACGCTCGCCACATGCCCTGGCAGCGTGACGTTCTATACCAGTGGCGATCTGGCTTCTTTCAGTCGTTTTATTCAATCGCAACAAACCAGCCTTGCCATTGGCAAAAGCGAGGTATTATGTCCAAAGAAATTCGTCTAGGAACGGCCGTTTCCCAACCCGGCACCATCCAATACGGCCAATGGGATGGCATCGTCCACCCCACCGGCCACAGCGATTGGCTGCCCGTGATTATTGCCCAGGGCAAGCAGGACGGCCCCTGTATCTGGCTTACCACCGGCATTCACGGGCCAGAACACGCCGGGCCGGCCGTGCTGTATCAGCTCATCACCCAGGAACTGGTTGACCAACTGGCCGGAACTATTGTTGCCATTCCCGCCCTTAGCCCGGCTGGTATCCGCACCAAATCCTATGTGCCATATCATGTAGACACCAACCCTAACCGGCTTTGGCCTGATGGCAGACCCAAGAAAGAACCCGACCCGGAGAAAACAGGGCTATCGTCCGTCGAAGAGGCGTTTGCCCGGCTGTTTGAACCGCTGCTGGCAACGGCCGATTTTCTTATTGACTACCACAACGCCCAAATTGGCTCCATCTCCTTTGTCTTCCGGGATCGGGTGCTGTATCGCACCGATGTGGGGGATACTGAGGCCAACAAAGCTGAAGCCGAAGCGCTGTCGGCCAAAATGGATGGGATGATTGCCGCTTACGGCCACAGCGTGGTCAATGAATATGCCGTTGATCGCTACATCAAAAACGACCTCCACCGCTCCACCTCTGGCGCGGCCTTGCAATTGGCTCGCATCCCCAGCATGACGCTGGAGCTAGGCACCGGGCTGATGCCTGATCCGGCTATTGTCAACGCTTCGGCGGCCGGCACGCGCAACGTGCTGCGCTGGGCGGGGATGTTGCCGGGGGAGATAGAGCCAATTACGGGGATTACGGTGGTGCAGCCGGGCTACCAGGCGCGGCGGACGCTGCAAGCGAAGTCGCCGGGGGCGTGCGTGGTGCTGCATGTGGCGCAGCCGGGGGATGTGGTGCAAAAGGGGGATGTGCTGGCGGAACTGCGGGATGTGTGGGGACGGCCGTTTGGTGAAGGGGTCGTGCGGGCAGAAGCAGATGGGTTTGTCGTGGGGCGCTCACACGGCATCTACTTTTACCCCGGCCAAACCCTGTTTACGCTCGCCATCCGTGACGATGCACCGCTGGTGGCACCGTATCCCGATGATTATTTTAAAACCGGCGAAGGTTAATGGCATTCTATGCTATACTGAGAGAAAAGGAATGCTATGCAAACGATAACGCTTGAATTACCTGACTCTCTTTACCACTCGGTAACGCAGATTGCCAGGGTCACAAAACGGCCGTTAGCCGAGATTTTGGCGCAGCTATCTGCTTTGGATGATGCTGCTTTGTGGCATGAATTTCAGTCTGGAATAGTCGAGAAGGAGCAAGATTTGCTAGATACCTTATTAGATGGGCAAAATGCTGGCAATTTAACGTCTGAAGACCAACAGACGCTGGCGTACTTGCTTGATCAATACGGCCGTTTATTGTCCGCAAATCTCATGCCATGCTGTTACTGGCACGACGTGGATATCGTGTGCCTGTTCAAACGCCAACAACCTCTACCGCCTCATTAACGTAACCATTGGCTCCACGTCCCTATATTCCCCCACGAATACGCAAGAAGGTTGCTGCTGAAGCAGGGCATCGCTGTGGCTATTGCCTGACGGCTCAAGATTACACGGCGATGCTTATGCACATAGACCATATCATACCGCTTGCTGCTGGCGGTACGAATGATGAAACGAGCCTTTGGCTGTCTTGCCCTCTTTGTAACGGCTATAAAGGGGCAAAAATAGATGCCACTGACCCTGAAAGCGGGGCGACTGTTTCACTCTTTAACCCACGAACGCAATCTTGGAGCGAGCATTTTCAGTGGAATGATAATGGGTTAGAAATTGTGGGGGTAACTGCTATTGGGCGTGCTACCGTTGTAGCAGTTCAGTTAAACAACACGTTTTTAATCCAGGCAAGGCGGCGGTGGGTTTTGGCTGGTTGGCATCCTCCAAGCGGCTAGTTTTGTAACAGTGCTAAGGCTTGGGTTTTTATTTGGTCGGACAACAACGAGCTGGCGACAACGGCCGTTTGCACCATCTTTTTGGTCATAAACGGCCGTTCCCCCGCCCACACCGGGTGCGCCACCTCCCCAAAAATATCCCGCATCGCCGCCGGTGCCAAATCAAACAGCTTGCCTCCCAAACTGGGCCACACCCCCAGCAAATCTGGCGACAAGATGGACATTTGAAACCGGTTTGATGCGGCCATAAACCCCGCATCAAAATCAATGTCGGGGTCAAATGATTTCGTGGGGGAAGCCAGGTCAATGTGGGAAACGGCCGTTGCTCCCCCCATCCCCACCTCCAAAATCGCGACCGTCTGCATCAACTGCCGCATCACAAAATTCCCCGAAGCCAACGCCCCTGGGTTAATTACCAACACCCCCTCATGCCGATAGACCAGCGGAATGTGCCAATGCCCAAACACCACAATCTCTGCCCCCGCCCGCTGTGCCTGCGCCACGCTGCGCTGTAGCTTAGGTCGTAAATCATCCCCCACCCGCGAAGCCAACTCCTCGGCGCGGTCTGGATAATGGCTGTGCCACAGCAAAATGCGCCGCCCAGCCACCGTCACAAGCTGCTGAAACGGTAGTTCTCGCTGTGCTTCCACCGTGTCATCATTGCCATGCACCGCCACCACCGGGGCGATGGCACTCAGCTTGTCCAGCACCCACAGTGCCCCCACGTCTCCGGCATGGAGCATTAAATCTACACCGGTTAGGGCGGTAAACAGCCCGTCAGGCAAGGCGACTAATCGTTCCGGCATGTGGGTGTCGGAAACAAGCCCCAGGCGAACAACAGATTTTATATTTGTACTCATGGGGCTGATTGTAGGATGTTGTGGGCGGTGGGCAAACGGCCGTTTATCTACCATAACCCTATGCTTTTCCACCGCATGGCATTTGCCAAAAGGACTAACACCCGCTTGAAAAATCGCCAGTGATCGTTTATCTTTACGTATCAAATAAAAAGCAGGGGCGTCACTTTATGATTCAACCATTTCACAAGCTGCCTAACCAGGAGCCAGCCGCTCATATTCCTCTACAGCGTGACATTCTCGCTATGGTTGCTGCGGGTAAGCCCCTTGCCCAGGTTTTGGAAGCATTGTGTTACCTAATCGAGCAGCAATCGCCCGAAGCAATGTGTTCCATTTTGCTCATGGATCCGCTGCACAACGTTTTACGAACAGGTGCTGGCCCCAGCTTGCCCCCAGCCTACGCCGCCGCTCTAGACGGCTTAACAGTGGACAACTGCGCCGGTTCCTGTGGTACGGCCGCTTTTCGGCGCGAACCCGTTATTGTCTCCGATGTTGCCAATGACCCGCTTTGGCGGCCTTTCCGTGAACTTGCCAGTACCTATCATATTCGTGCTTGTTGGTCTACCCCGTTTTTCTCCTCGCGGGGCAGCGTATTAGGCACCTTTGCTATCTCCCACACCAAACCGTCTGAACCAACTTCCATTCATTTGGAATTGATGGATGTAGCTGCTTACCTTGCCAGCATTGCTGTTGAGCGGCAGCATCAGGACGAGGCACTGTTACAAACGCAAAAGCTGGAAAGCCTGGGGGTGCTGGCTGGTGGCATTGCCCATGATTTTAACAATCTGCTGGTTGCCATTCTGGGGCAATCGGCTTTGGCGCGGCGACGTGCTGACCCCGAAAGCCGTGTTCAATATCATTTGGATAAGGTGATTACGGCGGCAGAACGTGCCAAGCAGTTGACGCAGCAGTTGCTTGCCTACACAGGCGGCGGCTATGTGCAAACAGGAACGGTCAACTTTAACGATCTCATTTCAGAAAATCTCCACTTGCTCCAGGTTGCCATT
Source organism: Ardenticatenaceae bacterium (assembly GCA_020634215.1). Classification (GTDB taxonomy): domain Bacteria; phylum Chloroflexota; class Anaerolineae; order Promineifilales; family Promineifilaceae; genus JACKCD01. The sequence goes on from JACKCD010000010.1 coordinate 80,832, forward strand.
CCCAAGCAAGTGACGCTCGAAACTCATCTGGCTTCGTCTTTGCCCATTATTAAGGCCGACCCTAGCCAGATGCAGCAAGTGGTGATGAATCTCATCATCAATGCGGCTGAAGCGATGAGTGATAAGGCGGGGAAAGTTGTGGTGCGTACAGGGGTGCACCAACTGACACGTGAAGAGCCAGCCTTTACTCGTTACACCAATGAGCCACTAGCGCTTGGTCACTATGTGTGGTTGGAGGTGAGCGATACGGGCGTGGGGATGTCACCGGAGACGATTCTCAAAATTTTTGACCCATTTTTTTCTACCAAGCTAACGGGGCGAGGGCTGGGGCTGGCGGCGGTGCTGGGCATTATGCGGCGGCATCAGGGAGGATTGCGGGTCATTAGCGAGGTCGGGCGAGGGACGGCGTTTACGCTACTTTTTCCGGCACCTCCCGGAACCGGCGAGCCAGCCAATGCGCCCGTTAATTCTCCTGCTGAGGTTATATTCTCTCTTTCGGGCACCATTTTGGTCATTGATGATGAGGAGATAGTGCGGCAGTCGGTGAGTGATATGTTGATTGAACAGGGTATGGTGGTGTTAACGGCCGTTAACGGCCAAGATGGCATCACCACCTACCAACAACACCAAGATATTATCCACCTCATCATCCTTGACCTTTCCATGCCCGGCCTTTCCGGCGAAGAAACCTTCCACGCCCTCAAAGCGATCAACCCCGCTGCTAAAATCCTCCTTTCCTCCGGCTACGACGAAATCCAGTCCGTAGATCGCATTCGCACTGTCGAAGCCGTGGGCTTTATCCAGAAACCCTACCATCCCAACGATCTTTTCGCTGAGCTACAAAAGCAGCTTTCTTAAACCCACCACCATTCCCTATCCAGCTCCCAATTGGGTAGCTTTTGACAGCAAAATAAGGGTAAAACACCGTTCAGAAGCGTTGCCCACCAGCAACGCTTCCTTTTTGCCTGTGTTTATTTGTTACAGAAAAAGGTTGGGAAACTAAGAGACTAGGAGACTAGGCGTATAATGCTCTCTCAATCTCCAATCGCCAATCTCGTACACTTTTACCCTGATAATTTCCACGGAGGACAAGAAATCTGTGACTGAAAAGTCTTCACGTTTGCCTGGGTTTTACCAATTATCGCTTGAACAACGGCTAGAGATGGTGGCCGACTGGGCAGGGCTGACCGCAGAGGAATGCCAGCACCTGTCCCACATTGGCCTGCCGGCTAGCCAGGCAGACAAAATGATTGAGAATACGCTGGGGACATTTGAGCTGCCGCTGGGGATTGCCGTGAACTTTCTGGTTAACGGGCGCGACTATTTGATTCCTATGGCCGTCGAAGAACCCAGCGTGCTGGCCGCCGTCAGCCACGCCGCCAAACTCATTCGTGAGGGGGGCGGTTTCCACACCTCATCTACCGATCCGGTGATGATCGGCCAGATTCAGGTGCTGGACATGCCCGACATGGAAGCGGCGATGGTGGCGTTGGCGGCTAACAAACAACAGCTTATGGACGAGGCCAATGCGTGCAGCCAAAGCATTGTCAAGCGGGGGGGCGGGGCGCGGGATATTGAGATACGGCCGTTTCCACAAACGGCCGTTGGCCCCATGCTCGTCGTCCACCTGCTCTACGACACCCGCGATGCTATGGGAGCCAACGCCATCAACACCGCCGTCGAAGCCATCGCCCCGCTAGTGGCCGACCTGACCGACGGCCGCACCAACCTCCGCATCCTTTCCAACCTCACCGACCGGCGGCTGGCAACCGCCCGCTGCACCATTCCGGCGGCCTCGCTTGCTAAACACGGCATTTCCGGTCACGAAGCGGCGCAGTTTATCGCCGAAGCCAACGAATTTGCTGTGGTAGACTCGTACCGGGCGGCAACCCACAACAAGGGGATTATGAACGGGATTGATGCGGTTTGTTTGGCAACGGGCAACGATTGGCGGGCGATTGAGGCGGGGGCACATGCGTATGCGGCCAGAAACGGCCGTTATTCCGCCCTCACCGACTGGCACGTAGACGCAAACGGCGACCTCAGCGGCGAAATCACCCTGCCTATGGCCGTCGGCATCGTTGGCGGAGCCACTAAAGTCCACCCCGTTGCTAAAGTCGCCCTCAAAATCCTCGGCGTAGACTCTGCCGCCGAACTGGGTGAAGTGATGGCCTGCGTTGGGCTGGCGCAAAACCTCGCCGCCATCAAAGCCCTCGCCACCGTCGGCATCCAAAAAGGCCACATGCGGATGCACGCCCGTCAGGTTGCCCTGGCCGCTGGAGCCGTGGATGGTCAGGTACAGCGCATCGCTGACTTGCTTGTGCAAGAACAAAACATTCGCGTTGATCGCGCAAAGGAACTTTTGTCAGTAATCAGTAATCGGTAATCAGTAAACAGTTTGTGAACTGTTTACTGTCTACTGATTACTGATTACTGGTCACTGATTACTGAAATGGACGGATATAGACCAGAAGATGGATTGATGAAACCTGATAAGGAAGTGGGTATCGTGGGTTATGGTGCCTACGTGCCGCGCTATCGGTTGCCAGCAACGGCCGTTTCCCAAATGTGGACTGACGGCGAAGGCGGCACCCCGATCAAAGAAAAAGCTGTGAATGGCCTCGACGAAGACGTGATTACCATGTCGGTCGAAGCCGCCCGCAACACTTTGTTGCGAGCGCAGATTAACCCCCAACACATTCGTGCCGTTTGGATTGGTAGCGAGAGCCATCCCTACGCTGTCAAACCTAGCAGCACCATAGTTGCTGAAGCCATCGGTGCCGTTCCCAACACGCTGGGTGCCGACTGGGAATTTGCCTGCAAGGCGGGCACGGAAGCGATGCAGGCCGCAATGGGCGTGGTTGGCTCCGGCATGGCACGGTATGCTATGTCCATTGGCATGGACACCGCCCAAGGCCGCCCCGGCGACGCGCTGGAATACACCGCCGCCGCTGGTGGCGCGGCCGTTCTCATTGGCCCCGCCGCCGAATCCGTTGCCATCATCAACGGCTCCTACTCCTACGTCACCGACACCCCTGACTTTTGGCGGCGTGCCCACGCCACCTACCCCTCCCACGGCGACCGCTTCACGGGTGAACCGGCCTACTTCAAACACGTTACCACCGCTGCCCGCGCCATGATGGAAGCCATGGGAACCACCTCGGCTGACTACGATTGGGCCGTGTTTCACCAGCCCAACGCCAAATTCCCGCAGCGTGCCGCCCAAGAACTCGGCTTTTCCGCCGAGCAAATTGCCCCCGGTCTGCTCAGCCCGCGCATTGGCAACACCTATTCCGGCTCTTCTATCATTGGCCTTACCGCCATTTTGGACGTAGCCCAGCCCGGCGACCGCATTCTCATGGTCAGCTACGGCTCCGGCTCCGGCTCCGATGCCTTTGACCTAACCGTAACCGAGCGACTGCTGGAAGTGCGTGACCGCGCCCCCAGCACCGAAACCTACATCGCCCGCCGCACGGAAATTGATTACGCTACGTATACGCGGTTTAGAGAAAAGATTAAGATGAACTAAAAGGCGATTGGAGATTAGAGATTAGAGATTGTCAACCTTCATCAATCTCCAATCTCCAATCCCCAATCCCCAATCTCCCTTATCATGACAAACGTATCAATCATTGGCCTCGGCCAAACAGATGTAAAAGAACATTGGCAAACGTCGCTGCGCCATTTGGCATGGTATGCCATTGAAGCGGCGTTGGACAATGCCCATATCAATAAAGTAGACGGCATTTTTGTTGCCAACATGCTGGCTGGCCCGCTCAGCGGACAGCAGCATTTGGGGGCACTCATTGCCGATTTTTCCGGGCTGCGCGGTGTGGAAGCGGTGACGGTGGAAGCCGCCGACGCTTCCGGCGGAGCCGCGCTGCGTCAGGCGGTGATGGCGGTGCAAAGCGGCCTTATGGAAACGGCACTGGTTGTTGGCGTGGAAAAGATGACCGATCTGGTTGGTTCTCCCGTCACCTCTGCCTTGGCGCTGGCGCTTGATGCTGACTATGAAACGGTTCACGGCATGACCCCAGCCGCTGTCGGAGCACTGCTGATGCGCCGCTATATGTACGAATATGGGGTGCAGGTGGCCGATTTTGCTGGCTTTAGCGTCAACGCCCACGCCAACGGTGCGGTTAATCCGCTGGCGATGTTCCGCAACAAGCTGCGGGCTGACCGTTTTGCCTCGGCTCCGCTGGTGGCTGACCCGGTGACGCTATTTGATGCTGCCCCAACGGGCGACGGCGCGGCGGCGGTGATTGTAACCAACTATGAACGGGCGCAGGATATGGTGCCGCAGCCGATTCGCATTGCTGGTTCGGCCATTGCCACCGACACGCTGGCAATTCATGACCGCAAGGAGATGCTGTGGCTGGCGGCAGCGCAAAAGAGCGCGGCCAGGGCAATGGCGGCGGCGGGCGTGAGCCACGACGATATTGACGTGCTGGAACTGCACGATGCCTTTACGGTGCTGGCGGCGTTGTCGCTGGAGGCGATCGGCTTTGCCGAACGGGGCGAAGGGTGGAAGCTGGCGCGGGATGGTGAGATTGGCAGAAACGGCCGTATTCCCATCAGCACCTTTGGCGGCCTAAAAGCGCGGGGCAACCCCGGCGGCGCGACGGGTGTTTACCAAATTGTAGAGGTGGCGCGGCAGCTTCGCGGTGAAGCCGGTGACAACCAAGTGTCTGGGGCAACGATTGGTATGGCGCAATGTTTGGGAAGCGCAGGCGCAACGGCCGTTACGCATGTGTTGAGCAAGTAACAGGTAACAAGTGGCAGGTCACAAGCAATCTTTACCTGCTGCTTGTTACCTGCAAAACTGCCCAAAAAGCACGTTTTTAGCTTGTACAACCTGTCTAATGGCATAAGGCTTTGATAGCTTTTGACAGGATTTTTGCTCTCACTGGCAGTGAATGAGAGAAAAGATGTGGATAATACCCAACTGAAATTAACCTGAGGCGGCGATTTGATTCGCTTTGGAGGTCAAACAAAAATGGAAGTATCACGCCACTGGCGTTTAAACGAACAACGATATGCTTTGATTGGGGAAACCTGTGATTCTTGCGGCACCAAGCTGTTTCCCCCCCGCGACGTTTGCCTGGAGTGCGAAGCTCCGGCCAAGGAACTTTACACATTTACGGGTGTAGGTGAAATTTACTCCTATACAACGGTATATGAAGCCCCCGCTGGTTTTGCTGAATATGCCCCCTACACGGTTGCATTGGTGAAGCTGGAAGAAGGGCCAGTGGTGACGGCGCAGTTGACCGATGTTGCCAAAGCTGACCTCCACATTGGCATGAAGGTGGAAATGGTGACGCGCAAGCTGCGGACGGATGGGTCGGAAGGGATGATTATTTACGGCTATAAGTTCCGCCCGCAGTTAGAGATGGCATAATCGGTTTGTGTTGAACCACGATCTAAATGAATTTCTCGCCTGTGCGGGAATGATGGTTGGTGTGGATAAGCCCGCTTTTATAGCGGGCTTTTTTGATCCAGCCGTACAAAGCCCCAATTTGATTATTTTTATGCGGGATTAGGGAAACGGCCGTTCTGTCCATTGCAGCGCGTCAACCGGCACATTGTGGATCCGCAGCTCCCAGTGCAGGTGGGGGCCGTTGGATAGCCCCGACGAGCCAACCGCGCCAATCGTTTCTCCCGTTGCCACTGCTTGCCCCGGTGTGACAAGCGATTCCGAGAGATGGGAGTAGCTGGTCATGATTCCCTGGCCGTGGTTGAGAATGACGGTGAGGCCGCGCACTTCTAGCACGTCGCTAAAGACAACGGTGCCATTGGCCGGAGCCACTACCGGCGTGCCGATGCCCCCGGCAAAATCCACGCCAGAGTGGTAGCTGATGACATCGTTGCCGTTGTAGGAACGGCCGTCGCCATACCGCGCTGTGACAAATGTGCTGCTGAGAACGGGGGTTTGAAACAGCCCACTCCACTGCCGTTCAGCGGTGAATTGGGTGAAGATGGGAGCCAGAACCACTTCCTCGTCGCTGCGAACGGTGGGGTCAAGCAGGGCGTTGAGCGTTTCCGGCAGGGTGACAAATTGGGTCACATAATCGCTGGGGGCAATTTGCACCGCTTGACTAAAGGTGGCTTGGCTGCCGTTGGCAATGCCCAGCGGATAGTTTCCGGGTGGGGTGAAGGCATCAATGCCAATGAACGCTATGTGGCCGCTTTCGCTGGGGATAAAATGGAGAATTTGGTCGCCAAGATGCCCGGTGGGTGGGTCGTTGGCGACGCTTTGGACGGAAATAACGGCCGTTTGTCCCGGCTTCAACGGCAGCGGGTCAACAGCGACATCGAGCAAATCACCCGGTAGGTCGCGGTAAGGGGTGGTGGCGGGGAGCCGCAGCCGCTGGCCGGGGAACAGGTAGGTGGGGTAGGCAAGCTGGTTAGCTGCTATGATGACCGTTGGCGAGAGGTTGAAACTGGCGGCAATGGTGAGTAGGCTATCGCCCGATTTGACCAAATATGGCTGGCCGAGAACGGGCTGGGGCGCAGCCGAGCCGGTACGGCTGACAAGGCTGAGGGTTTGGCCGACGGTGGGTGGGGTGTTGGGGTTGATGAGCCGGTTGCTTTCGACAAGGGAAACGGCCGTTGTGTTAAACTGTTCAGCAATGGCCGCCAGCGTATCGCCAGCCTGCACCGTGTAGAGCGTTGCCACCGCTTCACCGTTGCCGCCAGGAATGACCAGCTCTTGCCCCACAAATAGCACATCTTGGTTGGTCAGGTTGTTGACCCGCAGTAAATCCTCTACCGTTAGCCCATACTGCGTGGCAATGACAGTCAAATTCTCCCCCTCGGCCACCACATGAACCTGGGGAATGGGCGGCTGTTCCGACTGTGCCAGCAGGGCGCGGGTGGTGATCATTAGCAGAAAAGCCAGCAGGATGGGGGTGATGAGATGATGGATTTTGGTGCGTGGTGCGTGGTGCGCAGTTTGTTGTACCTCGTACCACACACCACGTTTATCATGCGTTTTCATAGTTTGTGAAACTGAATGTGATCGCCCGGCTGAAGTTGGGTGAGCCAGTCGGGGTGTAGTTCAATAACGTATTGAGCGGGGCGGCGTGGAATATAGGCGGGTCGCCACGGCCGGCCGAGGGCGGTATCCACGATTTCGCCCTGGCTGTTGACCCAAATGATGGCGAGGTTGCAGAAGACGAAGAGCATGTGAACGGCCGTTAATGCCCGCCCCTCACCCTCTTCTACTAGCACAATCCCCTCATCTTGGCTAATTTGGCGGCGAAACGTCAGCCCGCGCAGCTTGCTGCCAAACGAACAACACCAGCGCAGTCGCGGAGCCAGTAATGTTTGTCGTTCCACATGCCACAATTGACGTTCCATACGGGTAAGTATAACAGTAATCAGTAATCGGTAATCGGTAATCAGTCAAACCGGTCACTGATAACTGATAACTGATTACCGATTACTGTACGCCTCCGGCGTAGTTCCTCATAAACCGCCTGTGCTTCAGCAAAATAGAACCGATAGGGTGGGTGCCAAAATTCGCCAAGCTGCTGGTTGCCCGTTTGCTGTTCGTAAATCAGTGCCTGTAAAAACATGTCAAGCTTGTCAGCATCGTGAACCAGCCTGGCTTCGTCGGTTTCATTGGCCGTTAGCTCTTCCCACGCCACCATCAAGTCGCTGTTGGTGTCGCCCAGCATGGTTTGTAGGGCGGTGCGTTCGGCGCTGGGCTTGCTGCCGGGGGGCATTAGCTTCCAAACGGCGGGGGGCAGGTCGCTGGTCAGGGCTTCGGGCAGGTCGTGGAGGGTTGCCATGAGGAGGATGCGTTCCAAGTTTAACGGCCGTTCTATCTCCCCCGCCAGTACCAACGCCGTAAAAACCACGCCAAAGCTGTGGGCGGCCACATTTTCCGCCTGCACCACGCCCCGCTGCACCCAACCCGTCCGCGCTATGCGCTTGAGCTGGTTGCCGTGTTGGAGCAAAGTAAGAGTCGTCAGTGTGTTCATAAGCAAGTAATGGTATGTTGTTTAACGGCCGTTTGCTGCTGCCTCTCATCAACAATTTAGGTTGTAGCAACTCCCATCTATTTTGGGTGTTCAATGTATCAGAAAGTGCAAGCCAACGAGGACTAGATGAAGATTTCCGTAATTGCCACAATCAAAAACGAAGGAGAAGCCATCCGCCCGCTGCTGGACTCTCTCATTCAGCAAACCCATTTTCCCGATGAGGTCGTCATCTGTGACGGCGGCTCCACCGACAACACGCTCGAAATTTTGGAAGAGTATAAACAGTGGCTGCCACTGCGCGTCATTGTGGTGCCCGGCAGCAACATCAGCCAGGGGCGCAACCGTGCCATTGCCCACGCCACTGGCGACATTATTGCCTCCACCGATGCCGGCGTCGTGCTGGCTCCCTATTGGTTAGAAGAATTGACCCGCCCCATTTTGGAGGACAAGGCGACGGTGTGCAGTGGCTGGTTCGAGCCAGACCCCTACACCGATTTTGAGGTGGTAATGGGGGCAACGGTGCTGCCCACGCGCCACGATGTAGACCCAGATAGCTTTTTGCCGTCTAGCCGTTCGGTGGCCTTCTCGCGGGCGGCGTGGGCAGCGGTTGGTGGCTATCCGGAATGGCTAGATTACAGTGAGGATTTGGTCTTTGATTTTGCCCTGCGGGAGAAGTATGGCGTGTTTCCGTTTGTGGAAACGGCCGTTGCCTACTTCCGCCCCCGTGGCAGCCTGCGCTCCTTCTTCAAGCAATACTACACCTATGCTCGCGGCGACGGTAAAGCTAACCTGTGGCCTGTGCGCCACCTGCTCCGTTATGTTACTTACTTGGTTGGTTTGCCAATGGTGCTGTGGATGATTTGGCGGGAAAAATGGATGGGTTGGGTGCTGCTGTTAACTGGGGTAAGTGCCTACTCGCGGCGGCCGGCGCAGCGGTTGTGGATCAATACCTGGGGGTGGCGGCCACCGCTGCGGCTACGGGCTTTTGCGCTCATTCCCATCATTCGCCTGGTAGGAGATGTCGCCAAAATGCTGGGCTACCCGGTGGGGTTGCTCTGGCGCTGGCGCAACCGCCGTTTATTGACGCAAGTTTGAACGGTGTATAAATCTTTTTGACGCACCTGAGTGCTGGTGGTATGATGCTTTCTGAACAGCCGACGTGATCCGTCGGCTGTTTTAATGAGTGACACAGCTAACAACAGTTTGTTCGGATTAGAGATTAGAGATTGGAGATTGAACCAATCTCCAATCTCCAATCTCGATTTTGCAATTTATTCCACATGGTCATCAAACGTACCCCTCCTCGTTATCCCCGTCGAGGCCCCTCTTGCCTGCTGGTTCTCTTTGTCCTGTTTGGCATTGTCGTGGCTATTTTTGTGATCCAGAATGCGGATGAGGTGCGTGACATTATTATTCCGACTCCCACGCCAGAGCCAACCCGATCAGCGGCGGAATATGCGCTGCTGGCTGACCTGAGCGAGAAGGATGGACAGGTGGAGGAGGCGATTGGGTTTTATCAAACGGCCGTTGAGCTAGATGCCTCCAAACCCGAATTTTTTGTCCGCCTTATTCGGTTGTTAATTGAGGCTGGGCAGCCAGAAGAAGCCCTGTCGCGGGCAGAACAGCTTGTGCTTTTAGCTCCCGAAGAGACAGAGACATGGGAAGTAAAAGCCGCCGCCCACATTGCCAACGGCAATCGCTTTGACGACTTGGGCGATACCACCTCAGCAGCCTTGGAATATGCCTCCGCTGCCGATGCTGCCCGCGATGCTATTAACCTCGACAGCAACAACGCCACAGCCTATGCTTATGCTGCTGGAGGGTCGGTTTTTCAGGAAGATCCAGAACTTTTTGACCAAGCTCAAGAGTATGCCGATACCGCTATCTTTCTTGAGCCAGATAATGCTATTGCTCGCTATTACATGGCAACTGTCTTTACCTACCAAGGTTTATATAGTGCGGCCTTAGAACAATACCAACTGGGGCTAGACGCGGATCCCCAAATGCCAGAACTGCACATTGGGTTAGCCTACAACTATTTTGGCAATGGTCAGCTTGCCGATGCCATTTTGAGCTTTAAAGACGCGATTGAAGTTGATCCAGATAATGCAACTGCTTACGATGGACTGGCTTACATGTATCTTCAGTTAGGTGATGACCCGTTGGCCGAGGAGAATGCGCTTGAATCAGTGCGCTTGAATCCCAATGTGGCGCGGGCGCGGGGCCGGCTGGGCGAGGCGTATTTTCGTCAGAACAACTATGAAAAGGCTGTTGAACAACTTAAGGTTGCGACAGAGTTGTATGGACAGCCAACAGAGTTAAATGTGCGCTTTTTTAATATGTTGGCAACGGCTTACATTCGTGCTAGTTTTAGCAACTGCGAAATAGCTACCCCTATTTTTCAGCAGGTGATTGACGTAACGTTTAATGAGCTGATTATTGACAGTGCTTTGGAAGGAATCGAGGAATGCCGTCGTAATTCTTTGGGCACTACCCCCTAAGTCTATTTTCTATGTTTAGCACTCTGGCCAAAAGACTGCTAAAAATGCTTGACAACCCCAAAAACAGTTGCTAAAATTTGCTTTGTTAGCACTTGAAATGTTTGAGTGCTAAACCTCATACTAATTAACCAGAGATTTTAAAAACTCGAAGATCAAGATTAAGGAGAAGCTGCTATGTCCTTGAATTTAAAGCCGCTTGGTGATCGTTTGGTTGTTGAACCAAAAGAAAGTGAGCAGACAACAGCCTCAGGCCTTGTATTGCCTGAAACTGCCAAAGAAAAACCACAGGAAGGAACCATCCTTGCTGTAGGTCCAGGTCGTCGTGATGACAATGGCAACCGTATCGAAATGGATGTTGCTGTAGGCGATGTTGTTCTTTATGCCAAATATGGCGGTACCGAAGTAAAGATGGAAGGTAAAAAATATCTGATTCTTAAGGAATCTGATATTTTGGCAATCGTTCAATAATTGATAAGGAAGAAAGTGAATCATGGCTAAGCAACTCGTATTTTCCGAAGAAGCCCGTCGCAAACTAAAGAAAGGCGTTGACACAGTTGCCACTGCTGTATCCACCACTCTTGGCCCTAAAGGGCGTAACGTGGCTTTGGATAAAAAGTTTGGCGCCCCCACCATTACCCATGACGGTGTAACCGTCGCCAAAGAAATTGAGCTGGATGACCCCTACGAAAACATGGGTGCCCAGTTGCTGAAAGAAGCAGCTACCAAAACCAACGACATTGCTGGTGATGGTACTACTACTGCTACTGTTTTGGCGCAAAACATTGTCCACGAAGGGCTGAAGAATGTGGCTGCTGGGGCAAACCCTATGCTCCTCAAACAAGGCATCGAAGCTGGTACCGCTGCTCTGGCTGCACGCATCCGTGAAATGGCGGCCAGTATTGATAGTGTAGATGAAATTGCTTCTGTGGCCTCCATTTCTGCCCAAGACCCGGCCATTGGCAAGCTGATTGCCGAGGTCATGGACAAAGTTGGCAAAGATGGCGTTATCACGGTTGAAGAGTCTCGTGGTTTGGAATTCGAGACCGAATACGTTGAAGGTATGCAGTTTGATCGGGGTTATATCAGCCCCTATTTTGTAACTGATTCAGACAACATGGAAGCAGTTGTTGAAGATGCTTATGTTCTGATTCATGACAAGAAAATCAGCTCTGCTCAGGATCTGGTTCCGATTCTGGAGAAATTGATTCAGACGGGTCAGCGCAACCTGGTTGTGATTGCTGAAGATATTGACGGCGAAGCTTTGGCTACGCTGGTTCTCAACAAACTGCGCGGCATGATTAACGCTTTGGCTGTGAAGGCTCCTGGCTTTGGGGATCGTCGCAAGGCCATGCTGCAAGATATTGCCGTGTTGACTGGCGGGCAGGTCATTACCGAGGAAATGGGTCGCAAACTGGACAGCGTACAGATGAGCGATTTGGGTCGTGCTGCTAAAGTTGTGGCAACTAAGGACGACACCACTGTTGTGGATGGTGCCGGTGACGAAGGTCAAATCAGGGGTCGTGTTGAGCAGATCAAGGTTGAGATCGACCGCAGCACGTCGGACTATGACCGCGAGAAATTGCAGGAACGTCTGGCTAAATTGGCTGGTGGTGTGGCTGTTATTCGCGTGGGTGCAGCTACCGAAGTTGAACTGAAAGAGAAGAAACACCGCGTTGAGGATGCGCTGAGCGCAACTCGCGCTGCTGTTGAGGAAGGGATTGTTCCTGGTGGTGGTGTGGCTTTGTTGAATGCTTTGCCCGCTTTGGACAGTGTTTCTGTAGCTGACGGCGATCCGACTACTGGTGTTGGCATTCTGCGGCGCGCTTTGGAAGCTCCCATGCGTAAGATTGCAGAAAATGCTGGTCAAAATGGCGATGTCATTATTCAAAATGTGCGTCGTGCGCAGGCTGATGCTGGCGATCAGAACATTGGCTACAATGTAATGACGGGTGAATACATCAATATGATTAAGCAGGGAATTATTGACCCGGCCAAGGTGACCCGTGGAGCGTTGGAAAACGCGGCTAGTATTGCGTCCATGATTTTGACGACAGAAGCACTGATTACGGATATTCCGACCAAGGAAGAGCCGATGCCTGCTGGCGGTGGAGCTGGTATGGGTGGTGGTATGGGCTTCTAACCCTATCCTATTTCTTTGCGTCTTGTTTTGTAAAGACCCCTCAATTGAGGGGTCTTTTCTTTTTGGGGAAGTTCTTTTAAACTAGGGGCTGAGTAAGGCGCAAAACGCTGCATTGGATTGGTTCTGTCAACATCGGTGCTAAAGATTCGCTGCTGTAAGGAAGGTGTTTTCGTGGGCTTACCTAAGTTTATTAGCCAGGTGTATGTAATGGTAGCAGGTTACTGGCGTATTGATGGGAGAATGTGGCATGGGTAAGAAGTTGGTAGAAAAGCTGCTGCCGGTGTTGGGGAAGTTACGGTGGGTGGGGTCTGAAACGCCGACGGAGCAGGGGCGTAGGACGTATGGGGTGAGTTTGGAGCAGATTGATTCGTTTCGCGGGGACGATATACCGACGTTGGTGGGGGCACTACGGACGTTGCAAACGGCCGCTTCTTTGCCTTTTGCTTATGCCGGCGTTGCTTATGCGCTGCTGGCTGCTTCGCAAGAGGATGGGGGCGGATATTATCAGGAAGGGCTGGAGGCAGCGATGGAGTGGCTAGAACGGGCACAGGAATTGGCTCCTGATGAAGTGGATATTAACATGATTGAGGGGCTGGTTTACATTTACAACGGCCGTTTAGCCGATGCTCGCTTGATTCTTGATTACTTGCACCAAAATAGCCCGCTGCAAAGCTACTATCTAAATATGGCTGAGGTGGCGTATTGGCGCGAGCGGGGGGATTTGGAGCAAACGTTGGCTTGGCTGGAGCAGACGGAACAAACGGCCGTTAATGTCCCCCAACGCCTGCGCCTCAAATTCAAACGGGCTGAATGCTACATTGAATTCGGCCAGCTAGACGAAGCCATTGACGTGTACCGTGAAGCCACCCACTTTGACAATGAGAATGCCTGGCTGTGGCACAGCCTGAGCCTTGCTTATCTGGACAACGGAGATTACAAAAACGCCAAAAGCTGCAACGATAAGGCACTCAGCTTACGCCCCGATTTTCCGGCTGCCCACGAAGTGGAATCAGTAATCAAACGCAAGCTTGGCTCTGACCTGCTGGGTTTGGGACGCTGGTTTGGCGGTCGGCGATAAATGGCGGTGCCGTAAAAAATGTAGCACTTGTTCTTGCACCTGCTGGGGAGTCAGGGCATTTGTGTTGACATATAAATTGCAATGCTTGCGGGCATGGGCCAGCCTCCGGTGCTGCTCGGCCAGGCGCTGTGGTCCACCATCAATATAGGGGCGGCGGGCACGGGCTGTGGCGTAGGACAGGTCGAGATAGATAAGCAAGTCGGGCCTGCCAACGCGCTGCCACATAGCGGGAACATACGAATGCTCCTGAGCCACGTGGCGGGCATCATATCCCGCTTCGCGTAGTGCTGAGACCAGCGTGCTTTTCCCCGCCGAACAGGGGCCAACAATGGCGATGCGTAATGAAGGTGCTGTGTTCATGGATCATTGAAAAGGAATACGACCGCCCAGCCGCCGCACTTCATCTCCCTCTTTGGGGTGAACCGAGACAACCAAAACGCTAATATCATCGCAGGGACGGCCGTTATCCTTGGCTACTGCTTCCTCTAACAAAGTATCCGCAATTTGCTGCGCTGTTGTGATGCCTTGCGCCAGCAAACGCTGGGTCGCAGCATAGGGGTCATAGCTTTCACCCCCCCTTAAGCTCCCGGCATGGCTTAGCCCGTCGGTGAAAACAACAATCACGGTACCGACCACCACCGGAATTTCGGTGATGACGGGATTGGTGTGCTGATAGAACCCGACCCGCTGGGCTGGGTCATTGAGCAGGTAGAAGCCCTCGGCGGCGGTGTGTACAATCACCGGGGCTTCGTTGTTGCGCGAGATGACAAAGGTTTTGGTTTGGGCATCAATGGAGAGAATATTGAGCGTGGCACTCACTTTGCCGTCGCGGGCTGAGTAGAGATAGTCATGAGCGGCGCGAGCCGCAGAACCATCACGCACGCCTTCGCCCAAAAGCTGCATCGCCTTTCGCGCCACCATGTTGCTAATGCGCTTGGCCGATTTGCCACTGCTTTGCCCGTCTACCAGCACCAAAGAGAGACCGCCTAACGGCCGTTCCACCATCTCCAACGTATCACCACTTTCGCTGGTAGCATATTTGTTAATCTTGGCAACCGCAAATTGAACTTCCATGCAGACGGTACTCAGTAGCCGATAAGCGATACTCAGTACACGGCACTGAGTACCGGCTTACTGTTTAAAACCCTTCTAGCTCCGACAGGTCGGCGATGCCGTGGGCGAGGTTGGCGATGTGTTGCAGCAAGGCCAGGCGGTTTTCACGAACGGCCGTTTCCTCTGCCATCACCAGCACCGCATCAAAAAAGGTGTTAATGGGGGCCATCAGGTCGTGCAGCGTGGCAACCAGCGTTGGCAGCGTGCCGTCGGCTTTGGCCGCCGCCTGTTGGTACGCCGCCACGAGTGCTTGCTCTGACGGTTCGGCAAAGTCGGCTGGGTGCAGCGGCAGTTGCTCCGGCAGGCTGCGGGTGATGCGAACGCAGCGGGCGTAGGCGGTGAGCATCTCGTCCCACCCGTCGGCTTCAATGGCTTGGCTGAGGGAAACGGCCGTTTGGCTTGCCAAAAACGGGTCGTTCGCCTGCTCCGCCAGCACCGCCTTCACCACCGATGCCCGGTGGCCCTGGTCACGCAGCATCACTTCCAGCCGCCCGGTGACAAAGCTTTGCAGTGCCGTCAGCGTCTCGTTGGTGAGGGCAACGGGCAGCAGGGCGGCAGCGGCTTTCAGCCCGGCGGTCAGGTCAAACCCGGTTTGGTTGCCAATCAGGTTTTCAATCACCTGAATGGCGGCGCGGCGCAGGGCAAAGGGGTCGTTGGAGCCTTTGGGAGCCAGCCCGGCGGCAAACAGCCCGGTCAGACTGTCCAGCCGGTCGGCCAGGGCCACCACTAGCCCGGCGCGGCTGCTGCTTACCGATTGGTACTGTTCGGCAATGGCCTGGGCGACGGCGGCGGGTTCACCATTGCGGCTGGCGTAATGGCCGCCCATCACCCCTTGCAGTGAGGTCATCTCGACGACCATTTGCGTGGCGAGGTCGGCTTTGGCGAGGGTGGCGGCGCGGCTGGCAACGGCCGTTTCCGCTTCATCCAGCCCAACCATCTGCGCCAGTGTGGGAGCCAACTTTTCCAGCCGCCGCGTTTTGTCCAGCATCGAACCCAGCTTGGATTCAAAGGTCAGCAGGTCGAGGTCGGGGACAAAATCGGCTAACGGCCGTTTGACATCCTGCTTGTAGAAAAATTCGGCATCGGCAAAGCGGGCGCGGATGACGTGTTCGTTGCCATCGGCTACAATGTCAATGCCCTGCTCATCGCCGTTGCGCACGGCGATGAAGTAGGGGAGCAGCGAACCAGCGGCGGCATAGACAGGGAAGTAGCGCTGGTGTTTCCGCATGACGGCGACGAGGACGGCGGCGGGAAGCTGCAAAAAGCGTTCTTCAAAGCGGCCGAGGAAGGGAAACGGCCGTTCTACCAAATTCGTCACCTCGGCCAGCAGGCCGGGGTCGTTGGGAATAATACCGCCCTTTTGCGCCGCCAACGCCGCCGCCTCGGCCGCAATTTGCTCCTGCCGCGCCGCCACGCTTAGCACAATGCCGTGGTCGGCCATTTGGGCGGCGTAGTCGCTGGCGTGGGCGATGGCAATGTCGGGTGAATCGTAGGGGCGCAGACGTAATGGCCGCCCATCACCTTGCAGCGAGGTCATCTCCACCACCATTTGCGTGGCGAGGTCGGCTTTGGCGAGGGGCGGCGCGGCTGGCAGCGTTTCTGTCCCATCAGCCCAATCATTTGCAGCCAGCGTGGAGCCAGCTTCCAGCCTCCGGTCTTTCCGGCATCGACCAGCTTGACTCAAAGGTCAGCAGGTCGAGGTCGGGGACAAAATCGGCTAAGCCGTTTGACATCCCTTGTAGAAAATTCGGCATCGGCAAAGCGGGCGCGGATGACGTGTTCGTTGCCATCGGCTCAATGTCATCTCTCATCGCCGTTGCGCACGGCGATGAAGTAGGGGCCATTGGCGTAAACGGGAATAGCGCTGGTGCTTGCGCATGACGGCCACCAGCACGGCGGCGGTAGCTGCAAAAAGCGCTCTTCAGCGGCCGAGGAGGAAACGGCGTTCCATTGTCACCTCGGCCAGCGCGGGGTCATTAGGATGATACTTTGCGCTGCCAACGCTGCTGCTCGGCGCAATTTGCTCGCCGCGCCGCCACGCTCAGCACGATGTCATTGTGGCCATTTGGGCGGCGTAGTCATTGCCAGGTGGAGATGTCGGCGAGTCGTGGCGGGGAGCCACGGCTAATGCGCCACTGGCAACCCCGGCAAGGCAATGGACCACGTCGCCGCCATACAGGCGACCAGCCAGCGCAATCGGCCGGTTATACGGCACGTTGGTGTGGTTCCAGCGCATACTTTTCTCAAATTTGATGCCGCCAATGAAGTCGGCCAACGCTTCGGCCAGCACGGGAACGGCGGGGCGGCCGGCTTCGCGGATAACGGCCGTTACGTACCGTCCCCCTTTCTCCTCCATCACGCGCAAATCGGCCACGTCTAGTCCTCGACTACGGGCAAAACCGATGGCGGCTTTGGTGGGGTTGCCGTCTTTGTCAAAGGCGCGGTCGGCGGGCGGCCCCTTGACCTCGGTTTCCAAATCAGGCTGCTGCCCGGCCAGCCCATGCACCAGCACCGCCATGCGGCGGGGAGTGCCGTGAATTTCCACCCGATCATACGCCAGACGCAAATTGGCAAGGAGGGCAGGAACGGCCGTTTCCAACTGCTCAATCGTCCCATCTACCACGTCGGCGGGGAGTTCTTCGCTGCCGATTTCCAGCACAAATGGCTCGTGGCTGTGGGGCGAACTGGTTTGGCTGGGTTCGGGGAGGGTGAGGGCAGGAACGGCCGTTTGCCACGCCCCATTTTCCAGCAGCGGATACTCCATCTGCTGCCGCTGCGCCACATACGCCGCCGACACCTTGTAGGCCACCGTTCGCATTCGCCGGAAAAAGCCCGCCCGTTCTGTCACCCCCACCGCCCCCCGCGTGTCCATGACGTTGAACAAATGGGAGCATTTGAGGTTGTAATCGTGCGCTGGAATCACCAGCCCCGCTTCCAAACAGGCGTAGGCTTCTTTTTCGTAGAGGTCGTAAATCGTCCGCAGCGACTCGACGTTGGCTTTGTTAAAATAATATTCGCTGTGTTCCCACTCGCCGCGCAGCAGCGCATCGCCATATTTCACCCCCGCGCCGTAATCCATCTCCCAGACGCTGTTTTTGCCTTGCAGTGCCAGGGCGATCCGGTCTAACCCATAGGTTAGCTCTACCGGCACTGGGTCAAGCTCAATGCCGCCCACCTGCTGGAAATAGGTAAACTGGGTAATTTCCTGCCCATCGAGCCACACTTCCCAGCCCAGCCCCCATGCTCCCAGCGCGGGCTGTGCCCAATTGTCTTCCACAAAGCGGATGTCGTGCTGGCGCGGGTCAATGCCAATGGCTTTGTAGCTTTCAATGAGCAGTTCCTGCGGGTTGCCCGGTTCTGGCTTCAAAATGACCTGAAGCTGGTAATGCTGCTGCATCCGGTTGGGGTTTTCGCCAAAACGGCCATCGTCGGGGCGAATGCTGGGTTCAATGTAGGCGATGTTCCACGGTTCTGGCCCCAGCACCCGCAGCACGGTGGCCGGGTTCATGGTACCCGCCCCTACCTGTACGTTATAGGGCTGCCACACCAGGCACCCCTGTTCTTTCCAAAATTCCAAAAGACGCAAAATGATGCCGTCAAAGCTCAATGGTTTGTTCATGCTTGTTTCCTAAATGTTACAGATTAGCGGATAGATTATAGCATGGGGGCAGGGTGGTTGCGAGTTGGGAGAAATGTAGGACAAATTTGCAAGTTTGTCCTATGAGGTGATTGGCATGTGGACAATACAACCATGTGACAGAGATCGTTGCCGTGAGTTGGCAGGGTTCGCAATTGGCACTTGACAAGCTAATTGTATTAGTTTATAAACTAATTATATTAGTAAATGTTTGGAGGCTACAGATGAAGGTAACGGCAATTGGTGAGCATTTGATTCAACTGACGCGGTTGGGGGCGTTTAATTGTTATTTGGTGCGAGAGGCAGACGGGTTGACGTTGGTAGATACGGGTTTAGCGGGGAGTGCGAACGGGATTTTGGCGGCAGCGCAGCAATTGGGGCAGCCGATCAAACGCATTACGCTGACTCACGCACATGGCGATCATGTGGGGTCGTTGGATGTGCTGGCGAATAAGCTGCCGGAGGTGGAGTTGGTTTATGGGGAGAGAACGGCCGTTTTTCTCGCTGGCAATCTCACCCTCCACGCCGATGAACCGCAGGCCAAGCTGCGCGGCGGCTTTGTGGCCTCGTCCACACAGGCCACGCGGCTGGTGGCGGACAGCGACAGGGTGGGGTCACTGCGGGTGGTGGCGGCATCCGGCCACACGCCGGATCAAATCGCCTTTTTTGACAGCCGCGACGGGACGCTGATAGCGGGGGATGCCTTTCAAACTAAGGCGGGAATTGCCGTGGCGGGGCAGATACGCTGGCTGTTTCCGTTTCCGGCTTTGGCGACGTGGCATAAGGAAACGGCCGTTTCCACCGCCCAAAAGCTGCTTGCCCTCAACCCAACCCGGCTGGCCGTCGGCCACGGCCCGGTGCTGGAAAACCCCGGCGCAGCGATGGCGGCAGCGATTGAGGCGGCAAGGTGAGGCGTTGCACATGGCAAAAAGCAGGCGATTGAACAAGCAAATTGTGGTGGAAACGGCCGTTTTGCTGGCAAACAGCAGCGGCAGCTGGCAAACATTGACGTTGACCGAGCTGGCGACGGCGCTGGATGTGCGGGTGCCGTCGCTTTACAACCATGTGCAGGGGCAGGAAGGGCTGCGGCGGGAGTTGGCACTGTATGGATTGGAGGCGTTGTTAACGGCCGTTCGTCGCGCCGCCATTGCCAAGGTGGGGCAGGAGGCATTGGTCGCCATTGCCCATGCCTACCGCGCCTTTGCCCAAGCCAACCCCGGCATTTACGCATTGACGCTGCAAGCTCCAGCGACCGACGACAATGAGTTGCAACAGCTTTCGTCGGAGCTTGTAGCACTGATAGCCCTGCTGTTGAACAGCTTTGGTCTGGCGGGCGACGCGGCCTTGCACGCCATTCGCGGGCTGCGGAGCTTGCTCCACGGCTTTGTCTCGCTGGAAATGGGCGGTGGCTTTGGTCTGCCGCTCGATTTGGACGAAAGTTTTCGGCAGATGGTGATGGTTTATCTACAGGGGTTGGCGATTGGCTAGATCGGGTTTGTTTTGCAAAGCTTCACAACTTCTACATAATATTGCCGTATTATGCACGCAAATTGATTCAAGGAGCATGGAAACAACAACATGGCAACAACGGTGGTGACGAAGACGCAGAAGAAGCGGGGGCTGAGCGAGACAGTTAAAAATTATTGGCTCGATATTTTTCTCTTTTTGGCTTTTATCATTGATATGAACACCCACTTTACCGGCATTCCGATTCATGAATGGCTGGGAATTGGGTTTGGTATTGCCCTGATTTATCATCTCATGCTGCATTGGCAGTGGATAACGGCCGTTACTCAGCGGCTGCTCAAAAAGCTGCCAGCCCAGCAGCGGTTCCGCTATCTCATTGATATTTTGTTGTTTATTGATATGGTCATTGTCATTGTGACGGGGCTGTGGATTTCGGAAGTGGCAATGGCGCAGTTGGGGCTGTCGGCACAGCGCAGCTTTTTGTGGCGGCAATTGCACCACAGCACCTCCAACCTAGTTATCTTTTTGGTGGGGCTGCATTTGGCACTAGATTGGAAATGGATTGTGGCGCATACCAAACGCTATATCACCGCACCTTTGGCAAAATTGGCTAGGAGAAAAACCGCATGAGCAGTATTAAACAGATTGTGATTATTTTGCTGGCGGCACTGGTTGTGACTGGGGCACTGTATGGATATGGGCAGATGAGCGGGGCGGCGGCACAAAACGGCCGTTTTGGTGAGTTTGAACAACGCGGCGATTTTGGGGGGCGTGGTGAATTTGACGCCGGTCGCCCACCCCGTGGCGAAGGAGATCGTGGGCTTGTTCCATTTAACGTGCGCGGCATCCTCGGGTTTGGGCAAACGCTTATTCCCATCGCCCTGATCATCATCGTGGTTGCCCTAATTAACAAAGCCAGCAGCACCAGTCGCCGCAACCCGGTTAAACCCGCCCAAGAGTAACGTCGTTTAGAAAACAAATTTGATAAAGGGCATACAGAGGCAAAAGCTCTGTGTGCCCTTTTATTTTGGGTTAAAATACACGGTAAGAAGTCCCAATTGGAGGTCTGTAGATATGAGTTTGGCTGAGCTAGGCAACGAAACGTATGTTTCGCTGGAGACATTTCGCAAAAACGGAACAGGGGTTAAAACACCGGTATGGGTGACAAGCGAAAATGGCCGTCTGTATGCGATGACAGAAGCGAACGCTTGGAAAGTGAAGCGCATC
Source organism: Ardenticatenaceae bacterium (assembly GCA_020634215.1). GTDB lineage: Bacteria > Chloroflexota > Anaerolineae > Promineifilales > Promineifilaceae > JACKCD01. Next base: position 101,980 of record JACKCD010000010.1, read on the forward strand.
AATAACAATAGCCAGGTGCGGCTGGCAAAAAGTGATGCGAGAGGTAATGTTCAGGGCGAGTGGATGGATGCTCAGGCGCGTGTGCTGACCCACGCGGAGGCGTTGGCTGCACAAACGCGGCGCGGCAATGCCAAATATGGGTTGTTGTACCGCCTGTTGTCGTTAATGGGGCGGCTGCGGGGCAGCAACCGGGTGGTCATTGAAATTTTTGCTTAGAATCCATCAATTTTCCCCTTGACTCTGACGTAACGTCATACTTTATACTTCCCCTATAGTAAAAAACAAGCAGATAACGTGCCTCAGTACCGGCGGTAGAAGTCGGTATTGAGCCATGCTTTGCTTGAAGGAGGGTTTTGATGACCAAGCTGTATCGGATTGCCCAGTTTGCCCAATTGGCGGGGGTGACGGTGCGGACGTTGCAATACTATGACCGAATGGGGCTGCTGCGTCCGTCGGCGACAACGGAGGCGAATTATCGGCTGTATACAACGGCCGATTTGCTGAAGCTACAGCAGATTTTGACGCTGAAGTGGATGGGGTTTAGCTTGAGCGAGATTGGCGCGATTTTGTCGCCGCCAGGGTATGCGCTGGGGCGGTCGCTGATGATGCAAAAAACGGCCGTTGATCGCCAAATTGCGCGGCTGCAAGAGGCATCGGCGGCGCTGGAGCAGGCCATTACGGCTGTGGAGGCAGCCGGAACGGAGTCGGTGAGCATTGAGACTATTCAGACGATCTTGCGGGGCATTGCCGAAACGCCGGATATGAACTGGACAAAGGGGTATTTTGGTGAAGCAAGCTGGACGGCCGTTCGTACACGGGGTTTGCAATACAGCCAGGCCGACTTTGCCGACATCGCGCAGACGTGGCGGGAACTGCATGACAGCTTTGCCGCTGTGCGCCATTTGCCGCCAGATGACCCGGCCGTGCAGCAGCTTGCGGCGCAAATGGATGATTTGATTGCTAGTTTTACGGGGGGGGATATGGCGGTGGAAGCCAGCTTGCGCCACCTGCATGAGGATGCGGAAAACGGCCGTTTATCCCCCGAGCAGATGCCCTATACCCCGTTTGCCGGGGTGGATGTTGAGCAGCAGCAGTTTACGCAACAAGCATTGGCGATTTATCGTCAGACAAAAGGTGAGAAATGAAAGCAAATTGGATACCAACAAACGAATATTATGATGAAGTGATGGCGGCGGCGGATGCAAACGGCCGTTTACAAACCTATCAAGAACGATTTATCGTCCCGTGGCAGCAGATGATGCAGATGGTTGGGGTGGGGGGTGATGATGTGTTGGCTGGGGCACGGGCGTGGGCGTGGTTGCTGCCAGAGCAGTTAACGGCCGTTCATCCCACCCTGCAAGCCCTTAAAATCGCTCAGGCCTGGGAGACAGGCGCAGCCGCCCTTGCCAAAGGGGTGGCGCAATTTGCGCCCCACAGCCAGCAAATTGGCATGGACAGCGTGGAAGGGTGGCTCATTGCCGCCGATCCTGCCCGTGCCGACCCCATTAACCGGGGCTACACCGGCGCCATTGACTTTATGGCTCCTCGGCTGGTGGTGCAATACGACACCCCCACCACTACCAACTTGCGTCAACTGCCCGGTGCCATTGTTCACGAACTCAACCATTTGGTGCGCTTGCGATTGTTCCCCTGGAACATCATGACCACCAGCGTGGCCGACTACATCATCCACGAAGGGCTGGCCGAATCGTTTGCTGTGTCGCTTTTTGGCGAAGAGGCGCTGGGTTACTATGTGGCTGAATGCCGCGAAGCTGATCTCGCTGCCGCCAAATCGCTGGTTCAGGCGGGGCTAGACAAGACAGGCTTTAACGTCATTCGCAGCTATATTTTTGGCGACACGCTGGCGGCTAAATGGGGGTTTGAAAAAACCGGGATGCCTGACTTTGGCGGCTATGCCGTTGGCTACCACATTGTTCAGGCGTATTTGCGGCAAACGGGTAAAACGGCCACGGATGCCACGTTTGTGGCGGCGCAGGAAATTATCGCGCAGTCTGGCTTTTTGGAGGCTTGATTTGGGTGGCAAGCTGGGTGAACAACCCAGCTTGCCACTTGCTATCTGTTACTCAATGGTAAAGGGGTAGGCAACAACGGCCGTTTCCAACCCTTCCCCCCGTGCCTGTACATACAGCACATGGTCGCCCACTTCCAGCCCCGACAAAATCAAGGACGCACCTTGCCCCACACCCTCAACACCTTCATCTAGTGCCTCTGAATCTACGCTATAGGCATAGGTATAGAGCGCGTTGGGGTCGGAGTCAATGGCAACCATGATAAAAACAACGGGGTAGCTCTGGGTGGCGAAGTCATAGGACTGCTGGCTATAGTTAAACACAATGTCGTCTACCGTGTAATCAAAGCTATAGATTTGGCCGGGGGTGCCGCTACCGTCTACATAGCGAATATAGAGCGTGTGATCCCCCTTTTCATAGGGAATGGGGCCTATGGTGGTGTTAGCAATGCCCGAATTACCTGGCCCCGTGCGCCCATTGTTAATAGATGGTTCTGGGTCATCCACGCTGAACAAAATATGGGCAATGTCTGAGTTGGGCAAGCCAAGGGTAACAATTAGCCCTTCGTAGTTGTAGATGGTAAGAAATAGGGGATCAAAGTCTGGGATGCTAGAGTCTGGGGGGACATCTGTGGGCGTATCGCTACTGCTGCTGACGGCAAAGGCGGCACTGGTAGGATTGGCTTCCTCGCCACTGCTGGCACTTCCAGAGGCGCCCAGACTGGCCGAGCCGCTGCCGCTATTGGTGCTGCTGTTATTGGAAAGAGAGATGCTTGACGAGGCCACAACTGGCGTGCGGCTGGCAGGAGGCTCATCGTTACCGCCACCACGCAGGGCAAACAGGGCGACCATTGCCACAATGGCAACAATTGCTACGCCGCCGATGAGCCACAACGGCCGTTTCTTTCCTCCCTCTTTTCGCTCTTTTTCCACCGGTGCGGCCGCCTGGCGCGTCGTGGCGGCCGTTTTGATGGGAAGCTCGTCGGGCAAAACGGCCGTTTCCACCACCGTCCTGTCATCGGCCGGCAACACGGGCGATTTGGCCGTCGCTGTTCCCGAATCCGAGCCAATCAGTTCACGAATGGCGGCGACAAGATCAACGGCCGTTTGAAACCGCGCCGACTTATCCTTCGCCAACGCCCGGTTAATCACCCGAATCAACCCCGGCGGCACATCGGCCCGCAGTTCGCGCACATCGGGAATCGGCGCATTCAAATGCTTCATCATCAGCGTTGCCGCCGAATCCGCCTCAAACGGCGAACGCCCCGTCACCATCTCAAACAGCACCACCCCCAGCGCATAAACATCAGTGCGAGCATCTACCTTCTCCCCCATCACCTGCTCCGGAGCCATGTAGCGAGCCGTGCCAAGCACCATGCCGGTAGCCGTGTGTTGCGCGGCATCATCCATCTTGGCAATGCCAAAATCCATCAAAATCGCCTCATCGCGCCGGTTAAACATGATGTTGGCTGGCTTAATGTCCCGATGCACCAGCCCTTCTTCATGGGCATATGCCAGCGCCTCGCCAATTTGCGCCCCAATTTTCAGCACGCGCTCAATGGGAAACGGGTTGTAGCTTTCGGCATGGTGGCGCAGTACCGCTTGCAGCGATTCCCCCTCCACAAATTCAAAAACGATGTAATAAACGCCATTGTCCTGGTCAAAATCATGCACCTGGACAATGTGGGGGTGGCGTAGCCGGGCAACGGCCGTTGCTTCTTCCTCAAAGCGACGGACAAACTCTGGATTGCGCGATAGATGGGGGTGAATAAGCTTGATGGCAACATCGCGCCGCAAGTTAGGGTCATACGCCTTGTAAACGGCCGCCATGCCCCCATCGCCTAAAAACGACTCAATCCGATACCGCTCCCCAATTGATTTGCCAACCCAATCCTGGCTTGCCATATGTGTTTATTTCCTCTCGTGAAGAAAGCAGGGGAGCGGAGGAGCAGGGGAGCAGGGGAGATTTTCACCCCTGCTTCCCTGCCCCCCTGCTCCCCCGCTGATTTTAACCGATCACTTCCCCACTGGCGCTGACCATAAACGCCACCGCCTCATCATTCCGCAGCGCCATGCAGTTCACGCCCTGCACCACGCCGCTTTTAGCGGGAATTTCCCCGGCCTGAAAGCGGATGAGCTTGCCGAGTTGGGAGATGATGAAGATGTCGTCGCTGTCATGAACGGCCGTTGCGCCCAGCAGCTTATCCGCCTTCATCGCCACCTTCCCCCCCGCGCCAGGGGCTTTGTTGGCAGCAAAGCCGTTCATCAGGCGAATGGTACCTTTGCCGTCGTGTCCAACCAAAAAAACGCCGCTTTCTTCGGTAACGGCCGTTATTCCCACCACCTCATCCCCCTGCGCCACCCGAATGCCCAAACAACCCCGCTGCGATACGTGCCGTTCGGCAAAGCGGATGCCCAAGCCGGAGCGGGTAACGATAAAGAGATCGCCTTCGCCGGGGGTCCAACAAACGGCCGTTAAATACCCCCCTTCCTTCACATCATGAAACGTCATCCCCTGAATCAGCCCCTTGCCCAAATAGCTGGCCCGCACCGACCGCACCCACCCCCGCTGGCTCACCATCGCCACCGCTTTGTCCTGGTCGGCCGGCAGCACCGCCACAATCCGCTCATGCGCCTGCAGCGGCAGCGACAGCAGTTGCCCCTTCGCCCGCACCGGCGTTTCCGCCACGCTGTTGGTGTGCAGGCGAAACGCCCGGCCAAAGTTGCTAAACAGCAACAACGCCTCGTTTTCATCCGCCACCCCCAGCATCAATGGCGGGTCGCCTTCGTCTGCTTCCAGATCAAACACCCCCATGCCGCCCCGCCGCTGCCGCGTGTAAAAATGGCGCGGCGTGCGTTTGCCAATTCCCATGCGCGTCAGCGTCAACACATTCAGCGGTGTCGGCGGCTCCGTTGGCTCCGGCTCACGAGCTACCGAACTGCCGCCCCCTTGTAGCCGCTCTAACGCCGCCTCCAATGCTTCAATATACGCCAAAACGTCTGGCTCAACGTTGTCTAAATCAGGTCGTTCTAGCTCCATCACCGCACCTCTGTTAAATAGGACGCAGATTTTCCTGATGTACCTGATAAAAAACAATCAGGTACATCAGGTGAATCTGCGTCCCATTCTCATCCATCAGCAAAAGCATACGCTGGTAAATCCACCACCCTAGCCGCACACTGCTCAAAGTTGGCAAAGGTGATGTCATCAAAATCGAGCCCGTGAAACTGCTTTAGCTCGCCCATAAGCCGTAAATAGTTTGTCACAATACGCCGCTCCCAGTCAAGCCCCAACTGCTGGGCAACAGCCACAATGTCGGCCTCGGCTCCTTCCAGTTCCACAAAATCCCCAAACGGCAGTTCATCCACCACCACTTCCACCCCCCCCAGCGCAAACGTTTCGCGCCACTTTTCATACACCTGCGTTTCCACAAACCCTAGCCGCCGCAAAATATGGGCAAGGGTGGCAAAATCGCTGACGCTTACCTCCAGCTCTTCCATTACTTTGACCTGGCTCTCAGCATCGGCAGCCGTGGGGGCTTTGAAGGTGAGCCGAACGGCCGTATCTTGCCGCAAGCGCAACAACTCCCACCGCTGCAAAAGCTGCTCGTCTGGCGTATCAAACCGCACGTTGCGCTCAAACACCCGCTCTTTTTTCAGCATAGCCCCCAACGCCAGCAAACGGTCACGAACGGCCGTTTTTCCCCCCAATAAAAACTTCACTTCCGACTCTAAACTGCCCATTTAGTCATCGGTAATCAGTAATCGGTAATCAGTAATCAGTCTTATCACTGATAACTGATAACAGATTACTGATTACTTTCTTCATCCCCAATTACCACCAACACCTGCCCCTTCTCCACGCTGGCTCCCGGCGTGCCGGAGACACGCAAGATCACGCCGTCGCGGGGCGCACGGAGTTCATTTTCCATCTTCATAGATTCCAAAATGACAACCCGATCTCCCTTATGCACCGTGTCACCCGCTTTTACGGGAATGGCAACAATCAAACCGGGCATGGGAGCAACGATGTTGGCTTCACCAGTAACGGCCGTTCCCCCTCCCCGCGCCTTCGCCAACCGATGCGCCCGCTCATCCTGCACCAGCACCGTATAAATCTCCCCCTTCAACAGCACCTCATACCCCTCATCCCGCTCATCCACCACCCCCTCCCACGAGTGATTGTTTAGCAGCAGCGACACCATCCCCCCATCCGGCAGCATCTGAAAATCAATCTCATACCGCTGCCCATTCACCATCACCTCATGGTCATGCCCTATCTCAATCTCAAACTCTTTCCCGTTAATCGTCGCAATATATTTCATAGTTTTGTTCAGTAACCAGTAATCAGTTATCAGTTATCAGTACACACAAATAACCGATAACCAATTACCGCCGCAACTTCTCCCACCGGCTATACCACTTCCAGTTCGACGTATCCCGCTCCCCCGGAGCCACAATCTGGCTGGCCTGCTGCCCATGCCGGTGCGCCATCAGCGTTGCCAAAATCGCTGCCTCCATTTCCAGCGGTGCCTCCCGGTCGCTCATGCTAAACCGCTCCTCCACAAACTTCGTATCAAACTGCCCCGTCAAAAAGCGGTGGCTGTCCATCATATGCTGGTGAAACGGAATATTCGTCTTCACCCCCATGATCCGATACTCCTCCAGCGCCCGCCGCATCCGCAGCACCGCCTCCGCCCGCGTTCCGCCAAAACAAATCAGCTTGCTAATCATCGAATCATAGTACGGCGTAATCTCATACCCCGGAAACACCCCCGTATCCACCCGCACCCCCGGCCCCGTGGGCAGACGGCTGGTCGAAATCATCCCCGTCGAAGGCAAATAATTGTTGTACGGATCCTCAGCATTAATCCGGCACTCAATCGCCCATCCCTTAATCTTGATGTCGTCTTGCGTCATCATCAGGCGGCGACCCCGCGCAATACGCAGTTGTTCCTGCACAATGTCAATCCCCGTCACCAGCTCCGTTACCGGATGCTCCACCTGCAAACGGGTGTTCATCTCCAAAAAGTAGAAGTTTTTGTCTTTATCCAGCAAGAACTCAATCGTTCCTGCATTAACATAATCAACCGCCCGCGCCGCAGCCACCGCCACTTCCCCCATGCGGCGGCGCAAATCCTCATCTACCACAAAAGAGGGGGCTTCTTCAATCAGCTTCTGGTGCCGCCGCTGGAGCGAACATTCGCGTTCGCCCAAATACAAATGATTACCATGGGTATCTGATAACAGTTGAATTTCAATGTGCCGCCCCTCGGTAATCATCTTTTCCAAATATACGGTGTCATCACCAAAGGCTGCTTTGGCCTCACGCCGCGCCGAGGCAATCGCTCCCGGCAGTTCAGCCAAATCATAAACCGGGCGCATCCCCTTGCCGCCACCGCCGGCCGATGCCTTCACCAGCAGCGGCACCCCAATTTTTGCCCCCGCTGCCAGCAGTTCTTCATTGTCCAGCCCCGGCTCCGTACCTGGCACCACCGGCACACCTGCCTGCTGCACGGTTGTCCGCGCCGTCAGCTTGTCGCCCATCACCCGAATGGCGTGGGCGGGAGGGCCAATAAACACAATGTCATTGTCCACACACAATTGGGCAAATTCAGCCCGTTCGGCCAAAAAGCCATAGCCAGGGTGAATCGCTTCTGCCCCAGACCGTTTGGCAACATCAATCAGCTTTTCGCCGACTAAGTAGCTTTCGCGGGCGGCAGAGGAGCCAATGTGGTACGCCTCTTGGGCATAGCGCACATGCGGGGCATTGCGGTCGGCATCAGAATAAACGGCCACGGTGCTAATGCCAAGCTCATGGCACGCTCGCAAAATCCGCATAGCAATCTCACCTCGGTTGGCGATCAAGACCTTGTTAAATCGTTTGGTTAATAATCCGTCGTTTCTCATTTTCAGGAGTCAGTAATCAGTAATCGGTAATCGGTAATCAGTGAGCTACAACACTGATGACTGATGACTGATGACTGATTACCGCTTAAAGCGGCATATTTCCATGCTTTTTCGGCGGGTTTTGGTCGCGCTTGTTTTGCAACATGCTCAGAGCATTGATAAGGCGAGGGCGCGTTTGGCTGGGTTCAATCACGTCGTCAATGTAGCCGCGCCGGGCGGCAACATAGGGGTTGGCAAAGGTTTCGCGGTAATCGTCTACCAGTTCGGTACGCCGAGTTTCGGGGTCGTCGGCATCGGCCAATTCGCGGCGGAAGATGATGTTGACGGCTCCCTCAGGTCCCATTACTGCAATTTCGGCCGTCGGCCACGCCAGGTTGAGGTCAGAGCGAATGTGTTTGCTGTTCATCACGCAGTAAGCACCACCATAGGCTTTACGGGTGACAACGGTGATTTTAGGCACTGTCGCTTCGCAGAAAGCGTAGAGCAACTTGGCTCCCTTACGAATGATGCCGCCGTGTTCCTGGTCTATGCCGGGCAAGAAGCCGGGAACATCTTCAAAGACGATGAGGGGAATGTTGAAGCAGTCGCAGAAGCGGACAAAACGGGCCGCTTTTTCGCTGGCGTTGATGTCGAGTACGCCAGCCAGCACCATGGGTTGGTTGGCAACAATGCCAACGCTTTGCCCGCCAAGCCGAGCAAAGCCAATGACGATGTTTTCAGCGTAATGTTCTTGAATTTCAAAGAATTGGCCGTTGTCTACAATGAGGTGAATGGCATCTTTGATGTCGTAGGGTTTGTTGGGGTTGTCGGGTACGAGGTCGTCGAGGGCGGTTTCGGTGCGAAGGTTGTCGTCTTTGCTGGGTTGGAAGGGGGCATCTTCCATGTTGTTGGAAGGGAGGTAGCTCATCATTTCGCGAATGAGGTAGAGGCAGTCGGCTTCGCTGTCGGTTGCCATGTGGGCGACACCACTGAGGGCGTTGTGGGTCATGGCTCCACCGAGTTCCTCAAAGGTAACTTCCTCGCCGGTGACGGTTTTTACCACGTCGGGGCCGGTGATAAACATGTGGCTGGTTTCTTTAACCATGAAGATGAAGTCGGTGAGGGCGGGCGAGTAGACGGCTCCGCCAGCACACGGCCCCATGATGGCACTGATTTGGGGAACAACGCCAGAAGCAAGGGTGTTGCGGAGGAAGATATCGGCATAGCCGCCGAGGCTGACAACGCCTTCCTGGATGCGGGCACCGCCGGAGTCGTTGATGCCGATGACGGGTGCGCCGTTCCGCATTGCCATGTCCATGATTTTGCAAATTTTTTCGGCGTGGACTTGGCTGAGGCTGCCGCCAAAGACGGTGAAATCTTGGCTGTAGACGTAGACCAAACGGCCGTTTATCGTCCCCCACCCCGTAATCACACTATCACCCAGGTACGTTTGCTGATTCATGCCAAAATTGCGTTCGCGGTGAACCACAAGCGCATCAATTTCACGAAACGACCCCTTATCTAGCAGCAGGTCAATCCGTTCACGAGCCGTCATTTTGCCCGCTTCCCGCTGCCGAGCCATGCGAGCTTCGCCGCCGCCCTGCAACGATTGATCTTTCATTTTCCGTAATTGTTCGATTTTGCGGTTCATGAATGTGTGAATTGGAGATTGAAGATTGGAGATTGGAGGTTAACGCTAATCTCCAATCTCTACTCTCTAATTTCCAATCTCTACTCTCCTTCTGTAAAGTATGTTCTCGTTTTGTGCAGCACCCACACAGAAAAAAGTATGGCGAGCGTAGTGCGAATGAGCAGCCAGATGAGGCGAGCAGCAATTGGCTGTTGAGCAAAAAGCAGCAAAAGCAGCAGGTTGTAGAGGGCGTTGCTGAGAATGAGGAGGGGGAGCAGGAGACGGACAAACGGCCGTTTCCGCCACAGCAACACCATCACCCAACCCGAAAACAACACCCAAACAATCGCCGCCGCCAGCCGCCAGCGCGGGTCAAAGTTGCCTGAAAATTGTAAAAAAAGACGTAGCTGCCGCCCAATGGCGATTGCTTGCCCAAGATGCCACACTCCAAAAAGAAAAACACCCCAAAGGGCAATAGTTACGAGGCGAGGGCGCTGCGGGGTGTTTCGTAAAGGCATCGGCTGCAATTATACAAAAGATTTTGGGGAGGGCAGATCACTATTATGGGTGAAAATGGTAGTAGATAGATGACCGACGATGGATGACCGACGACAGACGACAGAGAGGCTTGGTTATTCACGTTTGAGCGGGACGGCGTTGTTGGGGAATGGAGTGCCGTCGGGAGCAACGGCCGTTAATCGCGGCAAATCTCCCCCATCATTCAAATAAAACCCCGTTTGCAGCGCATAATCCATCATCGGCAATAACACCACCTGCTCCACCACAATCTCCCCCACCTGCCACTGGCTTGTTGGGTAGCTGTGATTCAGCGGGTAGCCATCCACCTGCGCCATCACCCCACCATCTGCGGTCACAATATGGAAAAAGCGGGTGTAATTTTGCGCCATCGGAGCCAGTGCTTCCCAGGCCAGCGTCACGACCAGCTTGTCCCCCTCCTGCGTTACCGTGTAGCCGTGCATTCGGATCAAGTCGGTGTTGTCTTGGCGAAAAACGGCCGTTTCGCCCACCAATTCCTCCGGCAGCGACCAGCACGGCTGCTGCGGCACAAATTGCAGCCGGTCAACCTCGCCCGTCAATTCACCCAGCCGCCGCACTAGCACCACCTCGCCTGTCGCCACATCATACAGCCGCGCCAGCAGTGCCAACGGCCGTTCCTCTCGTAACCCGTAAGGCAACGGCAGCGTCAGCCAATCATGTACCACCGCCCCCGGCTGCCAGCCGCTGCTGGGCAGCAGCCCATATCCCGGCTGGGTGTCCAGCGCGTCCGACTCCAGCCCGGTGGGGGTTAGCAGCCGCAGGGCAACGTTGTAGTTGGGGTTTAACGGCCGTTCCGCCCCCCACACCAGCTTCACCACCAACCCCTCATCCGTCAGCACCACCTCGTCCGCCCGCACATCCAGCGCAGCAGAACCCGTTTCATCGTTTGTCACCCGCAGCGGACGCAAAAAGAGCGGCCCCCGCGTTTTGCCCGACGGCAACAGCGGGCGGCCGTTGCCCCATTCCAGCCGAGGCACATACAAGTTGGCGGGGGCGTTGGCGGGCATTTGGAGGGAAAAAACGGCCGTTGTGCCACCAGGTGACTCCGCCACGCGCACCGTTTGCACTGCCAGCGGTGGTACAGCACTTTGTTCGGTGACGGCCGGCCAGGTGATGGCCGGGGTTGCCAGCGTCAACCTCAGGTCGCCCGTCTGTGCTGCCGACACCGACACCGCCACCTCCCACGTTTCGCCTGCCGCCACTTCTTCCTGGCTGTAGCGATAGCTCACCAAACGGCTGCCGTCTTCAAATGCTACGCCGTCTGTGTCGTGGTGCAAATACCCCATCTGGGCAAAATCCCAGGTGAGATTGTTGGACGGTAGCGGCTCGGCTTGCGTCAATTGGGCCAGGCCAGCCAACAACAGCAGCCCAATGACAACGGTGGCGATACCGCCGCCAACGGCCGTTAAATTCACCCGCCACAGCAGCAGGAAGAGAGTGATGAGAACGGCCGTTAACGACAGCAATTCCGCCACCAGCCGCACCGTCGTTCGCCCCAGCCACAATTCCACCGTGTGCTGCCCCGCCGGAACCGGCACGCTAATAAGGCCAGAACCGGCCGTTGGCACAATCTCCACCTGTTCGCCATCCACCGCCGCCCGCCAGCCCGGCCAATAGAGCGTGGGAAAGCGCACCACATCATCTTGCTCCACCACCACCCGCCACACTTGCCGCGTGGCCTGTCGCTCCACTATCTCCCCTGCGCCCCTTCCCCCCAGCACCATCGCCCGGTTTCGTTCCCCCGTCACCAGCCAATTGCTGCTAAACGGCCGTTGTCCCACCGACGGCGGCAAATATTCAAAGCTCACAGTGCTGCCAATGTTGCCCGTAAACCATTCGTATTGCGCCAGCTTTTCCGCCGTGATGTCGGCATCGGTCACAATTAGATGGTCGGTAGGCAGGTTGCCCAAGCTGCTCCACAGCAGCAACCCCAGCAGCAGCGGCACCAGATATTGCCGCCCCGGCAGCCGCGCCAGCCCCGCCGTCACCAGTGCCGCCCCCAACGCCTGCACCGACAAAAAGCGCCAGGGGAATTGGGTAAAGGGCAGCAGCGGCAAATGATCCCACAGCCAGCGTGACCAGGGGGTGATCATGAAGGTGGCGATGAGGAGGGTGGCGAGGGGGAAGAATGGGACGCGGACGAACGCGGACAAACGCGGACTTTTTTCTTCTTTGCGTTCTTGGCGGTTCAAAAGCAGGAGGAGGAGGCCAGAAACGGCCGTTAATCCCTGCACCAATCCCATCCGAAACGCCCGCCCACCGCCCACCGTGTAATCAAACAGCCAGCTTGGCTGCACCAAATTCAGCCCGCGAAAATGGTTGCTGTAATGAAAATAACCCGCCGTTACCGGCTCTAACTGTGCCAATGATTGTTCCCACAGGGCGGGGAGGAAAAACCAGGCGGCGAGGGCGAAGGCGAGGAGGAGGGAGAGGAGGGAGGGAAGAAGAGCGTGGGGCGTGGGGGGTGGGGCGTGGGGGGTGGGGGGTGGAGAGATTGGAGACTTGTCCTTAGCAAAGCCGAAGGATTGGAGATTGGAGATTGGAGATTGGAGATTGAGCCAGCGGAGGAGAAGGTAGAGCAGGAGGAAGGGGGAAAAAATGAGGGCCGAAATGTTGTGGCTTAAAATAAGCCCGGCATACGCCAAAGCCAACACCGCCACCCGCACCCTACACCCGACGCTCCACTCCCTACACTCTACAACACCCTCCGCCGCCAGCAGCACCAGCGGATAAAACGCCATTGCCCAAAATTCGGCCAGCGAGTCGCCGCGCACGTAGATGTTGACCAGGTGGAAAGGGGCAAGGGTGTAGGCGGTGGAAGCCAATAGCGCCATCCAGCCGTCGCGCCACCAGCTCCAGACGGCGGTATGTTCCCCAGGCGGCGACCAAAAAGCCAGCCAACTGCGCCAGATGGATGGCGCGGATGTAACTGAAGCCGAAAGCGAAAAACGGCAATGTAGATGGAGGAAGCCGGGCGTAGAAGTTGAAAAAAAGGGTAGCCGTATGCATAGTTGGCATCGGGCATCCAGCGCACGAAGTGGCCGTCGCGCAGGGGCGGTTTCGAAGCACTGCAATCGTTGCGAAACTGTCACCGCCGCCGCGTGTGTTCCGGCAGCCCCAGCTGGTGCAATGGCAGCCACGCCGCCACACCAAGCCAGCAACGGTGCGGCGATGAGGAACCAATTAATTCGTAAACGGATTTGCTTGGAGATTTTTGGTAATCGGTAATCGGTAATCGGTAATCGGTGACCAGTACACTGATTACCGATTACCGATACTACCAACTAATTCGTTTGTCGGCAAGAACCAGAAGATCAGCCCGCCCAGCGAGCGTGCCAAGGCCGATAAGGAGGCCGCTGTTAGCAAGCAAGGAGGAACGGATTCTAAGAATTGGTTTCTGGGGTGGTGGCTGCTTCGCCAGGGGAAACGGCCGTTTCTCCGCCACTTTCCCCCGTCTCACTGCCTGTTGCGCTGCTGGTGTCAGCAACGGCCGTTTCCCCATTATCCAGCCGCAGCCGACTGCCAAACTCCAGCCCAACCGTACCACCTTCCTCCACGGTAATCGTGGCGTTCCCAGCCGTCGTCATCTCCAGCCGGTTGGGCAAAATCTGGCTTACCTGGTAAGAACCCGGTTCAACCCCAGCAAAACACACTGGCTTGTCGGTACCCGACGATACCGCTTGCCCCACCAGTGTGCTGGCATTGCCCACCGTAAACGTCACCCCACCGATGAACCCTTCGTTCCCATCGTGTTGCCCATTGCCGTTTTCATCGGAAAAGGCATTGACACAAACCGTCCCGCCTGTGACCGGCGTGGGAGAAGGCTCAACGGTATCCGTTGGATTTCAACGTCGCTAGGGGTGTTAGCGGCAGGCTGGTTCGGGGCAGGGGTGTTGGTGGGCAGCACAGCGGCTGAGGTGGCCGTGGCTGGCGGAGGGAGGAGGCGGGGTGTTGGTGGGTGGTGACCGCTTTCCACTAACGAGGCACTGTCATACCATGTTTCAGCAGCTTGCGACACTGGTTTACCCCCTGCACTGCCCAATCAGCCGGGTGAAGACGGTTATTTTTGTCGCCGGTAGCTGTTGCTTCGACCGAAAAGGATTGCATTGTTCATGCGGTGAGCCGCTGCCACCCCACCACATCCAGCGTCATTCCACAAGCCGCTGCCGTTGAGATCAATCCCAGCACGCATGTTCATGTTCCGGCTGGTGTCTGATGGTTCATCACGGGGAATTAGTACCGCGCCCAATGCCACGTAAAGGTAAAGCGTGGGTTGTGCCCGGCGTTGCAGAGACCGTTGCCATACGCCGCCAGACCATATCCCAGTTGTGCCCACAAGCTGTAGAGACGGAGCCTTCACCGGATATATTGGGTTAGATTGCGTTCTGCGTTCCACCCCGGTTTTGCGGTACCCATTGGCACAATCGCCAAACTGGTCGGCTTTTGCTTTCTCGGTGCCAGCGCACCAGCTACCGGCAGCCCCATCGCTGTTGTAGGGGTCTTCAAAACCGGGATTATAGCAGGTGGTCTGCTGAGCTGGCTCGGCGGCCAGGGTGCGGCACCAAGTAGCAAAATGGGGATTAGAACCATCAAATAATAAGCGTTCTCTTCTTCATACCTTTCCATCAACAAAAAATTTATTGCGCCGTGCGACTCTCCAAAAATGCTCCCTATCAGGGGATCAAGCCCAACTAAGCCAACCCCACACAATCGGGCTGCTCAACAAGCCGGAAGATGGCGAAGCGTTTTCGGCTGTTTAGGGGTAGAACAGAGTGGGTGTTGTGTGAGGGAAAGCGCGAAACGGCCATTTCCGCTACCCTCACTTCCCCCTCAAAAGCTGCCAAAAAGCTGGGTCAATGCTGTGTTTGCGCCAACACCAGCCAATTGCCGCCTGTAGTGAGCGTTTCATTGGCTTCCACCGAGCGCGTCACGCTGTAGTTGCCGGGTGTTAGCCCTTCCAAACAGTAAGGTTCAGACACGCCATCGGTGACGTAGTTGCCTACCACGGCACTGTCGTTGAAAACGAGCCATCACACCTGCCTTTGTAGTTCGTTGCCATCCTGCTGTCCATTTTGGATTTGCCATCATCAAACGCCCCCCAAACAAATGGCGGTGCTGCACCAGAAGTCGGTGGGAACCCCAGCCCGCATTGGTGGCTTGGCGGGGGTGGGGGCTAGGAACGGCCGTTTCCGTTGGCACCGGTGTCACCCGCCCACAATCAACCGTCGCCCGGCTGCACAACCGCGTCCTCAGTCAAATTGTTTAACGCCAATAGCTCCGGCAGCGTCAGCTGCCCGCACCGCAATGCTCCACAGGGCATCGATGGGCTGCACCTTCACATAGATCACGCCCTCAGCATCGGGTGTAGGCAGCAGCTCGTTTATTGCCACCGCCGTCCCCTGGCAACCCCAGCCATAAAACCATCAAGGCAAGATAACAGAAAGTTTTGGGTGGGTGAACTGGACGGCGTATCGTTCCTGAACCTGCACAGAATCGGGCAAACAAATAATCACGCAAAGGGCGCAAAGGCGCAAAAATAAGCTTCTTTCTTTGCGTCGTTGCACCGCTGCGTAAAATTCTTTGATGGCGTGTCCCGTGTCGCTGATAACTGCAAATCCTATCAACAGGAATTTCCCAACTATCGGCATTTGTGCCAGCCAGCGGCAGCCGCTCACCGGTTTGGTTGTCGTAAAGGCCAACAAAGATGTGGTGTTGGCTGGGGTCAAACGGCCGTTCCAGCCCAATCACCCGCCTTTCCGCCACCAGCAGCCCCGGCTGCCACCAATCGGCTCGCCACGCTGCGCCGCCGGGCGGGGCATCTGCTTGCCCAATCAACCCGTCGGGCGCGGCTATGTGAACAAAAGGCAGCAGTCGCTTCACTAATGGCGGCCGCGCTTCGCTAGGAGAAGCAATGAATTTCCGTCCGCCGTCAAATCCACCACCAGTTGCCCATCCTGCAACGCTGCCGTAGCCGCCACCGTTAACGCCAGACCATTGGCAAAAATCGCCACTGGCTGCGGCAAATGATCCAGCCGCCGCTACAGTATACCCAAAATAAAGCGGGTAGGCCGTTTCTTCCAGATCGCCCCGCACCAGCGGCACCACCGTGTGGTTGTCACCTGCGCTGGGGGCTGCGCCAAAAGTAACCACGTAATCAGGTGAACCATAGGGTGAGCGTAAACGGCTAATTTCCGCGCCCATCTGCTGCGGCGCAGCAGCCCCAAACCAGTTCACCGGGCGGTCAGCCAGCAGAAAGGGAATGGAGGTAAGCCGTTGTCAGAACTGTTGGTGGAATAAACGGCCGTTGCCGGCGGCAAACCCGTCACCTCCTCCGCCAACCGCCGCGCCCATCACCTCAAATAAATAGGCTACCGTCGGCTGCCGCCCGCATGGTTTACGTAGTCGCGCAGCGTCAGATGACTGCCAGCCAACAGAATGGCAGCGATTGCCCTACTGAGGGGTGTGGGGAGTAGGGTGTGGGTGTGGAGTGAATACGCCCTACGCCCTACGCCCCACGCTCCACGCCAAATAGTTTAAAGCCCCAACAGCCAAAGCAAAAGATTAGCGCTGCTGGCAGCCCGACAGCGCGGAGAAAGTGGGGGTGTCTTCGGCCCAGCACAGATTGACCCCAACGTGACAAGCGTCCAGAGCAAGGGTGAGGGGCGAAAGGGGCTGCCGCCATTGGCGCAGGCAAACCACCACGCCCAGCAGGAAGGGGACAGCCATAAAAAGGTCGAAGACAGAACGGCAATTTCCGCCGGAACTTTGCAGCCCGTTATGGCGCACAATCGGGTCGCCGCGCCAGACAAACATGCCCAATGCCTGCCATCCCTTGCGCCACAGCGTCCCCAGCAGGTCGCCGCCGTTGATGGCCGGGTTTAGCACCGACACCTGCCCGGTGCGCCCCAGCACCAGGGCCGGGTTTTGCCACGCCAGCAGCAGGAGGGGGAGGAGAATAACGGCCGTTGCCACCACAAACCACCCCACCCCCGGCCACAGTCGCCGCCAGCCACCGCCCCACAGCAGGTAAAACAATGCTGCCAGCAGCAAAACGGGGGTAAACCGTGCCGCCAAATAGGTATAGAAGCTGAGGCCATAAACCGCCCCCGCCACCAGCCAGAGCCAGCGACTTGGGCGGCGGTGGGCCAGCGTTGCCAGCCAGAAGGTGAGCGCCAGCAGCGGCACGAGCATCCCGACCCGCAGCCCAATGCGACCCAGATGCACCGGCCAAAAGGTGGTGGCCCACAGCCACGCCGTCAGCAGCCCCACGCCGCGCCCAAACCAGCTATCGGCCAGCTTGTAGACAACCCAGGTGGTGAGGCTGCCAATGACAGCGGCGGGCAGGCGCACAGCAACGGCCGTTTGTCCCAGCAGCCCAATTGCCGCCGCCACGAGGTAGATATAGGTGGGTTCGCGCCCGTTGTTGGCGGGGAAAAAGAGGGGATGTTCCCCGTGCAGCACGCGCACGGCATCGAGGCCGTTAAACGCTTCGTCGCGGTAGAGACCGGGGGGCAGGGTGCCAAGTTGGTAGAAGCGGAGAAAAACGGCCGTTAACCCAATCAACATCAACAAAGCCCATCCGAATTCGGATGGGCTACGCTTCTGCCAGGGAAATTGTTTGCGTGTCTGCAAGGTTGCCAAAACGGGGCAAGTATAGCAAAATAGACCTTTGCGTCAACTTTCACAATGGCTGCAAGTGGCAAGGAACAAGTTGCAGGTCGCCATTGTCAACTGACATGCTGCTTGCAAAATACGACTTGCCATCACCATGATTCGAGTACTCATGCTCTCCAAAGCGTGTCTGGTTGGGGCATACCAGACCAAGCTGGAAGAGATTGCCAAACACGATGATATTGCGCTAACAGTGATTGTCCCTCCGGCCTGGCATGACCCTGCCGGGCCGGTTCAGCTTGAACGGAGCCACACGCAGGGGTATCGGCTGCTGGTTGACCCCATCCGGCTAAACGGCCATTTTCACCTTCATTACTATCCGCAGTTTCAAAAAAGGCTTGCCGCGATCAAACCAGATATTGTCCACATTGATGAAGAACCTTACAATTTGGCAACTTGGCTGGCGTGGCGGCAAGCCCGCTCCGCCGGAGCCAAAACGCTCTTTTTTAGCTGGCAAAATTTGGCTCGGCAATATCCGTTCCCCTTTAACCTCATGGAGCAGCAAGTGCTGCGCGGCGTGGATTATGCCATCATGGGTAATCAGGAGTCGGTGACGGTGTGGCGGGAAAAAGGGTATGAGGGACCGTGCCGAGTAATTCCCCAGTTTGGGGTGGATCCGGTGCTGTTTCAACCGCTGCGCCGGCCGGACAGCGGGCGGGTATTTACCATTGGGTCGGCCAATCGGCGGCTGGTGGCGGAAAAAGGGGTGGATTTATTGCTGCGGGCGGCGGCGGAACTGCCGGGTGTGTGGCGGCTGTTGATTGCGGGTGAGGGACCAGAACGGCCGTTACTGCAAAAACTCGCCCACCAGCTTGGCATTGGCGACCGGGTGCAGTTTGACGGCCCCATCTCTTCCACCCAAATGCCTGGTTATCTGCACCAGCTTGACGCGCTGGTGCTATCATCCCGCACGTTGCCCAACTGGAAAGAGCAGTTTGGCCGCATTTTAGTGGAAGCAATGGCGTGTGGTGTGCCCGTTATTGGCAGCCAAAGCGGCGAAATCCCCAACGTCATTGGTGATGCTGGGTTGACTTTTCCTGAAGATGACGTGGCTGCTTTGCAACAATCTTTGCAAATGATTATGCGGTCGGAAAAAATGCAGCAGTCGTTGGCCGCCAAAGGGCGGCAGCGAGTTTTGGATTATTACACACAGGCCCAGGTGGCCGCACAAACCGTATCTGTCTATCGTGAAGTGATGAAACAACATGGGTGAGGGATTTGAGGAATTGACAAGCGAACCACGCCGTTGGTCGCGTATTTTAGGGGTTATTCTCATTGGCATAGCCCTGCTGGCGGCGTTTTACTTGGCGGTGGCTTATTTTGCCTGGGAAAATGGGCAGGCACTGCGGCAGGAGCAGCAGCAAACAGAGGCGACGGCGCAAATTGAGCGGCAGGTGAATTTGGCGCGGGAGAATATGGCGCAGGGAAGCTATGCGTTGGCACAAACGCGGTTGGCGTGGGTGCTGGAACGGGTGCCGGATCATGCCGAGGCGCAGGTGCTGCAGCAGGAGGCAGAGGCAAATTTGGCGGCTTTGTTGACACCGATGCTGGTAACGGCCGTTTCCAACGCCACCCCCACCCCCACACCTGAACCTTCCCCAACCCCCGGCCTCATCAGCGACGCAAGCATTGAGATGGCTCGTATTGACCGGTTGGTAAATATCCAAAAATGGGAAGAGGCGATTAGTGCCCTCATCACCTTCCAAAGTCAATTTCCCGACCATGAGCGCACGACAACCGACCGAATGCTGTATGATGCCTACGTCGCCTATGGGCTGCAGTTGGTGCAGGGCAAGCGGGTTGAACTGGGGTTGTATTATTTTGACCAGGCGCAAAAGCTGGGCGATTTACCGCAGGAAGCACTAGATTATCGTACGTGGGCAGAGCTATATACGCAGGGTGTCGCTTTTTACGGTGTTAATTGGGGGGCGGCCAGTTTCTATTTCCGCGACTTGTGCCTGGCGGCACCATTTTACCAGAATGCGTGTCAACTCCTTTATGAGTCGCTGGTTGCCTATGCGGATCTCTATGCTGTGGCGCAGGATTGGTGCCCAGCCGAAGCGTTGTATCAGGAGGCGTTGGGGCAGCAGCGCAGCACGGAACTGCGCGACAAGCTGACCGAAGCGCAAGAGGGATGCTTGTTGGCAACGCCCACGCCGGAAGCGGGAGGCATTACCAATACGCTTCCCATTACCAATAGCACTGGAACAGCACCATAGTCAAACGGGTTTTGGGGATACGCCTATTTTTCAGAGTTTTTTCACGAGCCACCTTCATGAGAAGAGTGTAATATGTGTTTCAGCACGCCCTTGAGAGTTGGCTATAATAGTTGGGAGAAAAGCTCACCTCAATGATGTTGTATTTTACGGAACACCTCAAAGCCTATGCCGGATTTAGGAGATTTGCTAAGCGAACGCGAAATTGAAGTATTGGAATGTGTAGCGGAAGGCGCGTCGAACAAGGAGATCGCCTCGCGGCTGAGTATTAGCCAGAACACCGTTAAAGTCCATTTGCGAAATATTTCAACCAAGCTGGGTGCTTCGTCACGGACAGAGGCTGTGACGTTGGGCATCCAGCAGGGGGTTGTGAGCGTACCGGGTGTGGTGGTAGCTGAGCCGATGGTGGAGAAAACGGCCGTTATTCCCCTTGCACCAGTTCCTCTACCCACCCCTCTCACTCCCCAGGAAACTGTCCTTCCACCTCGCCACTTGGACTGGCGTTATGGTGCAGGGGCGGTGCTGCTGCTGGCGGTGGCCGTTGCCGTTGGCCTGTGGTTTTTCAACCGCACCATCGCCGAGACTCCCTTTGCTGAAACCCCCATTGCTGATACTCACTGGCTATTGAGCAAGCCCATGCCCAACAAACGCGCTAACTTTGCCGTTGCTGCTGTGGGTCTGAATGTTTACCAAATTGGTGGTAAGACAACCGATGGGGTGGTTGGTGACATGACGGTTTATCATTCCGGCGACCATGTGTGGGAATCGGTGGCAAGCAAGCCAACGGCCGTTTCTGATAGTAGTGCCGATGTGCTATATGGAGAAGTTTATTTACCGGGCGGCCGGTTGGCAGATGGAACTGTCACTGACCTGATGGAAGTTTACAGCCCCGCGAATGATGCTTGGCGGCCGGCTATGGCTCTGCCAGAGCCTCTAGCCGGTGGGTTAGCCATTGCCGAAGGCGGTTTTCTTTACGTGTTTGGTGGGGAAAACGACAATGGTGAACGGGATGCAGCCTATGTCTATGACCCCGGCAGCGACAGTTGGCGACCACTGCCACCGTTACCTACACCGCGCAGCTTTGCCACTGGTGGCTCCGTCGCCGGGCTGCTCTACGTCGTTGGCGGGCTTAAGGCCGGGCAGGAAGTGGACACCTGCGAAGTGTTCAACCCCACGGACGAGATTTGGCTCGACTGCCCTCCTTTGCTACTGCCGCGTGGCGGTGCCGGATCGGCCGTCGTACTCAACAAGCTATATGTGCTTGGGGGTGGGGTAAATGCTACCAGCGAAACGGCTTTTGGCGAGATGTATGACCCCAAGAATGAAACGTGGCAGGTGGTAAACCTTCCCATGCCCGACGAAATGGGCGACTGGGCGTATTTAGGTGTGACTCACATCGAATCACGGATTTATGCGCTGGGCGGCCGGCAAGGTGATCAGCTAACAGATACCAACTTCGTCTATGCTCCCCTTGTCTATCAAACCTTCCTCCCCTCTGCCAGAGGAGGTGGTGACTAAAAATCGCCCGCAAGTTTCTGTAGCCGAGGATTCAAATCCTTGTTCTTCAGTGCAAAACGAGTTTTGGAAAGCTCGGCTACAGGTTTGGTAATTCCGTTGTTGGAACAGGCATGGCGGCGCGAATCTGTTTCCAGGCATCTTTTTCCTCTTCAAATGCTTCGGCGTAAAACCAGGTTAGCAGTTTGGCATCTCCCCACGGTTTGAGTGCTTCAACCAACTTTACCCCTATTTCGCTTAGCATTGAGCGGTGGTAAGCGTCTTCGTCGGCAAAGTAAAGCTCATACATGAGATGAAAGCGGGAAACGCCGCCGGGTTTACCGACGACACGGCTCACTTCGCTTTTGAGCAGATCAGGAAGCTGTTCAGCCAGCGGCAGGTGGGTTTGAGAGAAGAAGGCTTCAAGGGTGTCTTCGTCGTCCACGAGGCGATAGATGGTGACAAATTTAAAAAACATGAATAGGAAAGATTGGAGAGTAGAGATTGGAGATTAAGAGAGTTCACAATCTCCAATCTTTACTCTCTAATCCCATAGTTGGTGAAGTTGGTCTTTTAGGGTAGTGTGTTGGTGCTGGTAGTCGGCATCGGCCAATTCACCAGCGGCATGGGCATCTTCAAGCGCGGCTAGGTCGTGGAGGAGGGCGTTTGCGGTGAGCGGCTCATCGTCGTCGTCGGCTTGTTGCCAGTGCCATAGAAGCCCGCCAACCAGTGCCAGTGCCAGAACGAGGGCGACGGTGCCGATGACTAATTCGGTCGTTTCGTTGCGTATCAGTAAGTTGTTGCCTTCGGTATCGGTGACGACACGCGGACGGCCGTTTATGGTCACATTCAACGCCTCACCCGCTGCCAAACCCGGCTGCATGTAGGTCAGAAATGTGCCTGATGCCAGCGACTCGCTCCCCTGCAACTGCCATACGCCATCTTCAGCCACCGATACCCCCACATCTGGCAGCAGCAGCGAAATCTGATTTGTATCATATACCAGCGGATGGGCAATCGTTAACCCTGACTCATTATATGGCAGATCGTACTGCACCAGCAGGTTGAGGCTGCCCTCGCCGGGGCGTAACGGCAGCGTGTCGGCCCAGCCAAAATCTGTTTGTATCATTTCGCTGGCGGGGATAAAGCTGTTGAAGGATTGAAAGGCGCGTTGGAAGGCGACATTTTGCGCCCCGGTAGGCAGCACAAGCCGTATTGTTCCCTGCAGGGGGTCGCCCGTCTCACCAGTGTACATGGCAGGGGCGCGGTTGGTGAAGATGTAGAGTTCGGTAACGCGAATGACATCGCTGACAAACTCAGTGATGAAGTGAACGCGGTCAATGGCAACAACGCTGGGGTCGGTGGTGGCATCGTAAACTGTGATGGGGAGTTCTAACGTGGGCTGGTTGGGATCAAGCTGGGTGACGTCGCTGCTAAAGCGGGTGCCGTTGTATTCGGTGCTGATGACGTAGACCCAGTCGGGGGGAACGAGGGTGAGGTCGAAGGAAAAACGGCCGTTTTCCCCCACCGGTGCTGTTAAGGTCAACGCCTCTTCCAAATTGGTTGTAAACGCTCGCAGTGACGCTTCTAAACCCGTAACCGTTTCGCTGGTGGTGCCATTGATCACCTGTCCAGTGATGGTAGCGGCCTCAATTGGCTCCAGCGGCGGGAAGAGGTCAACGTAGTCATAGCTAAAGGTGCGGCTGTAATCAACCACATCCGCTAATGTCTGTTCATCCAGGGTGTAGGTGTGGGCGGTGGCACCGCTCATGCCGTCTAGCACCATTTGGTTGCTGCGGTTAAACCAGTAGGCGAGATCGGTGAGGTCAGGTGGCACACCGGCAGCGGAGTCAGCACCACGCCCATCGCTGCCGTGGCAGGCGGTGCAATTTTCTTGGTAGATGGCGGCACCGCTTTCGATGGCTGCGGCGGGGGTGCTGAGGCTAAAAATGGTGGCAATGAGATTCCAACGGTCGGCCTCGGCGATGGGGTCTGTGGTGCCGGGGCCAAAGGGAGGCATAAAGCGTTCTAAACGGCCGTTTGTGATGGTCTCAAAAAGAGCTGTGGGAACGGCCGTTTGCCGGTAGGCTGGGTCAGCAAAAACGGCTGGGGGCACTTGCAGATTGACCACCATGGGGCCATCTCCGCGCCCTTGTTCACCGTGGCAGTTGGTGCAGCGGTCGGCAAAAATGACGTATCCCGCCTCGGCATTAGGCGGTGTAGTGGGAACAACGGGGTCTTGAGCCGCCAGCGTTGCCGGAATCAGTAGTAAGAGCAGGACGAGA
>JACKCD010000100.1 GCA_020634215.1 Ardenticatenaceae bacterium
TTGTGACGCGAGGCTGCCACGTAAACGGTAGCCGCATCGTGGGGTGACTGCTCAATAATTTGCACCATGCTAAATTTGGGCAAATCAGATGGGGTAACATTGTGCCAATTTTGGCCGCCGTCGCGGGACACATGAATCATGCCATCATCAGAGCCAGCCCAGAAAACACCCGCCTCATGCTGCGATTCAACAAAGGCAAAAACGGTGGCGTAGGTTTCGGCTCCAATGGAGTCCAGATTGATGGGGCCGCCCGTCTTTTTCAGGGTATCAGGGTCGGCATAGGTCAAATCGGGGCTGATTTCTTCCCACGTTTGCCCTTCATCCTGGGTTCGCAAAACCTTGTTGCTGCCCACATACAGCACGCCGGGGTCGTGGGGCGATAGCACGATGGGGTATGTCCAGTTAAAGCGGTATTTGTCCACTTCGGCACCATAGCCCCAGTTCACATCCGGCCAGTTGGCGATGAGGCGAATTTGCTTGAGGCGATGATCATACCGCTGTAGCGAACTGCCACCGCCGGGGGAACTGCCGATAGCACCCACGTAGACGATGTTGGCATCATCGGGGCGCACGGCGATGTAGCCGCTTTCGCCCGTCCCCGCTGGATAGCAGTCGGCCCACATAATCGCCCCGCGTTCACTCATGCTGGGCACCGAAATGCTGGAGTTGTCCTGCTGCGTGCCATAGACGCGGTAGGGGTACTGATTGTCCACGGCCAGATGGTAAAACTGAGCCGTGGGCTGGTTGAAAATGGTTGACCAGCTAAAGCCGCCGTTGTAGGAGATGTTGGCTCCGCCATCGTTGCCCTGGATCATGCGGTTGGCGTTGTTGGGGTCAATCCACAGGTCGTGGTCGTCGCCGTGGGGGGTGGTGATTTCACTAAAGTTGTGGCCGCCGTCAATGGATTTCCACAGCTTGAAGTTATTGACATAAACGGTGTTGGCATCCTGGGTGCAGGCGGTGAGGTGGGTGTAGTACCACGGCCGGCCGTGCATTTCCTTCGGGTCGCTTGTTTTTTCCCAGGTGTTGCCGTAATCGTCGGAACGGTAGATGCCGGGGTCGTTTTCCGCTTCAAGCATCGCCCAGACGCGCCCCGTTTTGGCTGGGGAAGCGGCCACGCCGATTTTGCCCAGCAACCCTTTGGGCAACCCTTTGTGGCTGCTGATGTTTTCCCAGGTGTCGCCGCCGTCCATGGAGCGATAGAGGCCACTGTCGGGGCCGCCGCTGGAGATTTGCCAGAAGTTGCGGTACGCTTCCCAGATGGTGGCGTAGATGACGCGGGGGTTTTTGCGATCAATGCTAAGGTCAACGGCACCCGCTTTGTCGCTGACAAACAGGACGTGTTCCCACGTTTTGCCGCCATCTTTGGAGCGATAAACGCCGCGTTCGCTGTTGCGACCAAAGGCGTGGCCGAGGGCAGCGACGTATACAAGGTCGGGGTTTTGCGGGTGGGTGCGGACTTTGCCAATATGGCGGGTGTCGGCCAGCCCCAAGTGGTGCCAACTGCGGCCGGCATCGGTGGATTTGTACACGCCGTCGCCGTGGGACACGTCTATACGAATGGTGGTTTCGCCCATGCCAGCGTAGATGACGTTGGGGTCGGAATCGGCAACGTGGAGCGCACCGACAGAGCCGGTTTTAAACGTGCCGTCGGAAACGCACTCCCAATAGGTGCCGCCGTCGCTGGTTTTCCAAACGCCACCGGCGCAGGCACCAAAGTAGAAGGTGGCGGGGTCAACGGGGTCGCCAGCGACGGCGACGACGCGACCACCGCGAAAGGGGCCGATGCAGCGCCATTTAAGCAGTCGGTTCAAATCGTAACTTTCAGACATGAAGGTTCTCCTCGGAAAATGGGACGCGGACAAACGCAGATGAACACGAATAATGTATGTCGCTTGATGTTGTCTGGTGCACCTTCCGCCGTTTGTTGTGTCCTTTGGGGCAAACGGCCGTTTTTACCCGTTTGTTAATCAGTGGGAAACGGCCGTTTGCATGACATTTGGGGAAATATTTGTCTCCAAGATACCTCGACTGAGCAAAATAAGCCAGATAAAAAAAGGGCCAACCTGAGCAGGTTGACCCTTTTTGTTCGTAAAATGGTGACCAAAGATTATGGCAGCAAAACGCAATCAATCACATGAATCACGCCGTTCGAGGCACGAATGTTGGACAAAACCACGTGGCAACCATCGGCCATCACCATGCCACCACCAAAGGAAACATCAATGCTATTCTTCGAGAGTAGCGTCAGCAGCTTGTCCGAGTTAGCCACCTGGTTGATGCTTAGTGCGTCATTGATTACATGATACTTGAGAATATCGGTTAATTGCCCTGACGGATCAGCCAGCAGCGCGTCAATTGTACCAGCCGGAAGCTTGGCAAAGGCGGCATCAGTGGGGGCAAAGACGGTATAGTTGCCGGGGCTAGCAAAGGTGTCGGCCAAACCAGCAGCCGACAGCGCCGCGACAAGGGTATTAAAGTTGCCGTTAGCAATGGCAACCTCAGCAATGCTCTTGGTGGGGTCGCCCAACTGGGAAAGCGCTAAAGCGTTAACAGGCGGGGGAATAACGGCATCAATAACGTGAATCACGCCATTAGAGGCCTCAATATCGGTGGCAACAATCGTGGCTTTAGCACCATCGGGGGTGGTAATAACTGCATTGCCACCTTCAACAGCTACATTAAAGCTTTTGCCCGCAAAGGCGGTATTAAGCGTGCCCTGACTTAAAACATCGCTTGCCATCAGCTTGCCGGGAACAACGTGATAGAGCAAAACATTAGCCAGAGTCGCTTCAACATCAATGCCAGCTGCACTCAAGGCTGCAAAAGCGTCATCGGTAGGGGCAAAAACGGTGAAAGGGCCCGCCCCTTCTAGCGTACTTTTGAGGCCAGCAGCATCAACGGCGGCGGTCAAGCTATCAAAGTCAGCGTTGGAAGCAGCAATGTCGTAGATGGTTGGCATTTCAGCGGCAGAAACGGCCGTTGTCAACACCATAGACAAAACCAGGACAAACAAGACAATTAACTTTTTCACAGTATACCTCTCCTTACAAAAGTGTTCATAAATTTTCGTATGGCTAGCAAATCACTTATGCCAACGAGGAAAAATTTACGCCATTCTGAGGTATTGTCAATGTTTGTCTTATTTTTTGTTAATATTTTGCAAAGGTTTTTCCGTAAAAACCAAGGGTAACACCAAAAAACATGGACAAATGAAACATTGTCCATGTTTTTTGGCATCAGGCGGCTAAATAACGCCAAATTAGTTCACGGCAACGCACGGCATCAACGGCCGTTGCTACAGCGACATGCCCTGTTTCAGTATCTTGCAAATAGGTTGCACCGCGTCGCTCGGGGTCACAGAGTTCAACGGTAACGGCCGTTTGCTGCCAGCTAAACAACGACGGATCCATCACCGCCGCCACCGCCAGCGCATCGTGCAGAGCACAACCGTCTTGTTCCCATCCCCTTGCCACCACGCGGTCAATCCAACCCGGTGCCTGCTCCTTCAGCAGCGTTAGTGCCGGGTTGCTGTCTGGCAGCGAAGCGAAGTCATCATAGGTAAAGATAAGCTGGGTAGTAATGTTTAGCCCAATTAGCTGAATCGGCCAGCCAGCATTAAGGACAGCCTGAGCCGCCTCCGGGTCACAGCGAGCGTTAAACTCTGGCTGAGGGTCTTCTTGACCAAAGGAGCCACCCATTGACACGATTTGCCGCACCTTGCCCACAATATCGGGAGCCAGCCGCAACGCCAATGCCAAATTGGTAAGAGGGCCAACGGCAAGGATGACAACCTCACCGGGATTGGCACGAATGGTGTCAATGATAAGGTTGGCGGCCAACGGTTCATCCTGGGCAGGGGGCCAGGGAGGCGTGTCGCCGTACCCGGCTTCCCATTCGGCAAACCACTCTTTTTGCTCCACCAGCCCACTGGCGGCTCCACGCCCCAGCGGAATGTCCGTCCGCTCCAAATAGGCGAGCAGGCGGCGGCTGTTGTTCATGGCACTTTCCAGGGAGGCGTTGCCATGAACGGCCGTTACTCCCGCCACCTTATCACCCAACGCCCGCAGCAAAAACACAATCGCCGCCCCGTCGTCAAGCTCCGCACGCGGCGTTCCCAGACCTATGTCAGTATCAAATAAAATGATCATCTTGTTCCTCTTCTACAAAA
This sequence comes from Ardenticatenaceae bacterium, assembly GCA_020634215.1. Lineage (GTDB taxonomy): Bacteria > Chloroflexota > Anaerolineae > Promineifilales > Promineifilaceae > JACKCD01. The sequence goes on from JACKCD010000100.1 coordinate 4,172, forward strand.
TAATTGGGAATTGATGCAAGTTGCCTAAAGTCGTTTCTCGCCCATAATTTCACCTATGAACGGAACGCAACGCAAAAATATTAAACCCGGTTTGCCGGTGCGGATCGTCCTCAAGCAGGATCAGCGCAGCGGCAAACTAACTGATGGTATTGTTAAAGACATTCTCACCAACTCCCCCACCCATCCCCACGGCATTAAGGTGCGGTTGGAAAGCGGGGCGGTGGGGCGGGTGAAGGAGATTGTGGGGAGTTGAGAGTGGGGAGTGGGGTGTAGGGAATAGAGTGATCTCCCCACGCCCTACACCCTACTCCCCACTAGGCTTCCGGCACCAGCGCCAGCACCCGCAGCGGGCTGCCTGAGCCATTGACAATTTTCAGCGGAGCCGCAATAACCACTGCGCCGGTAGCGGGTAGCTGATCTAGGTTATTGAGGCTGGCAAGACCCAGCTTGCCGTTGCCATGCATGATGTTGTGGCACGGGAAGGGCGGGTCAAAACCGCCAGCTTGCCCGGCATCGGTTCCCACCGTTTCCACGCCAAACCCCAGCACGTCCCGCTCCTGCGCCAAAAAGCGCACGCAGTCGGGATGGGGACCGGGGGAGTGCGGGCCGTCTTCTTTGATATTCAAAAATGCTTCCTGCCCGCGCCGCTTCGACCAATCGGTTCGCATCAGCACCCAGGAGCCGGGCTGGATGCGACCGTGTTCCCCTTCCCACGCCTGGACGTGTTCGCGGGTGAGGAGGAAGTTTTCATGAACGGCCGTTTCCTTACTACAATCAATCACACACGCCGCCCCCACAAACTGCCGCACCGGGATCGTATCCGTCGTGTTGCTGGCAAAATCCTTGCCCGTAATCCAATGCACCGGGGCATCAAAATGAGTGCCCGTATGCTCACCCAGCGTAATCGTATTCCAATACCACGCCGGCCCCTTGTCGTCATACTTGGAAATGACCTCCATGCTCAACCCCGGCGACTGGGCAAAAATGGGTGGTAACCCGATGACGGGCGTATCAGGGCCAAGCGGCTGGGTTAGGTCAACCACGCGAATACGGCCGTTTTTTAACTCCTCCACCAACAAAGACAACACAGTAACTTTCGACATAACACCTCTTGTTCGGTAATCAGTGAGTTACACTGATCACTGGCTTGTGACAAAACGCCGGAAGCGGAACGCATTCTCCGGCAACTGCAAATCCATGCCAAAATGGTCAGGGCCAACGGCTTCTACCTTCGCCACAATGACGCTTAGCTCATCTCGATCAAACGCATCCCCCACCGCCTCCATAAACTCAAACGGCGTGGACACGGCGGCCACGTTTGGTACTCCTGCCCCCTGAGCAATCGCCGCCAAGTCGGTAATGCCCTCGGTGGTGTGGGAGGCAAAACCGCCGGTGGAAAGCAGGCTGCCGTTGTCAAAAATGATGTGGGTCATGTTTTTGGGGCGATACC
>JACKCD010000101.1 GCA_020634215.1 Ardenticatenaceae bacterium
ACGAGCGTCGGTGGCATAAACCAAGCCACCGAAAGCAAGGTGGTACCGCGTGAGAATTCAACCCCTCTCGTCCTTGTGGAAGGATGAGAGGGGTTTTTGTTGTGGAGATTGGTTAATTGGGGATTGGAGATTAGAGATTGGGCATGATGGCAATCTCTAATCTCCAATCTCCAATCGCAAAGGATTTTTTTATGACCGAAATGCCCAAAGCCTATGACTTTACAAGCACCGAAGAGCGACTTTACCGCTGGTGGGAAGAAAACGGCTGGTTTAAGCCCGAAGCGCGGCCCGATGATGCCGATGCCTTTGTCATCTCCATTCCCCCGCCCAACGTCACGGGGGAATTGCACATGGGCCACGCCATGTTTGTCGCCCTGGAAGATTTGATGATCCGGCGGGCGCGGATGCAGGGAAAGGCGGCACTGTGGGTTCCCGGCACCGACCACGCGGGTATTGCCACCCAGCTACAGGTGGAGCGATTGCTGCGGAATGAAGGCAGCTCCCGCCAGGAGATTGGGCGCGAGGCGTTTATTGAGCGTACCTGGGAATGGAAGCGCAAATATGGTGGCCATATCGTCAACCAACTGCGCCGCCTGGGGGCTTCTTGCGACTGGGAGCGGGAGCGGTTTACGCTGGACGAGGGGCTGTCGCAGGCGGTGCGCGAAGCGTTTGTGCGGCTGCACCGTATGGGGTTAATCTACCAGGCGGAATATTTGGTCAACTGGTCGCCGGGGTTACAAACGGCCGTTTCTGACCTCGAAGTTGAATACAGCGAAGAACAGGGCAGCCTCTACCATTTCAAATACCCGCTCAAAGACGGTGGCTACTTGCCCGTTGCCACCACGCGGCCGGAAACAATTTTGGGCGATACGGCGGTGGCGGTTCATCCCGATGATGAACGGTATAAGCATTTGGTGGGAAAAACGGCCGTTGTTCCCATCCTCGGCCGCGAAATCCCCGTTATTGCGGACGCATACGTTTCTATGGATTTTGGCTCCGGGGCGCTCAAAGTCACCCCCGGCCACGACCCCAACGACTTTGAAATTGGGCAGCGCCACGGCCTTGCCATCATCAACGTCATGAACAAAGATGCCACCATGAACGCCAACGCCGGTAGCTACACCGGGCTAGACCGCTTCGACTGCCGCAAAAAGTTGTGGGCCGACATGGAAGCCGCCGATCTTACGATTAAAACCGAACCCCACACCCTCAGCGTGCCGCGCAGCCAGCGCGGCGGCGAAGTCATCGAGCCGTTGGTCAGCCGCCAATGGTTTGTCAACGTCAAACCCGCCGCCGACATGGGGCTGGATGCCGTCCATCGCGGCCGCATCAAGATCATCCCCGACCGCTTTGTCAAAGTGTGGGACAACTGGCTGGAAAACATTCGCCCCTGGTGCATCAGCCGTCAGCTTTGGTGGGGCCACCGCATCCCCGTTTGGCAGTGCGCCGACTGCAACCACCAAACGGTTAGCACCAGCGACCCCACCGCCTGCGAAAAATGCGGCAGCGCCAACATCGAGCAAGACCCCGACGTGCTGGATACCTGGTTCAGCAGCGGCCTTTGGCCTTTCTCAACCCTCGGCTGGCCCGAAGACACCCCCGATTTGCGCCGCTTCTACCCCACCGACGTGATGGAAACCGGCTACGACATCCTCTTTTTCTGGGTGGCCCGCATGGTCATGAGCGGCTTGCTCTTTACCAACGACATCCCCTTCCACACCATCTACCTGCACGGGCTGGTGCGCGACGAGAAGGGGCGCAAGATGAGCAAAACCATCGGCAACGTCACCGACCCGCTGGACGTGATGGGGGAATATGGCACAGATGCCCTGCGCTTCACCCTGCTCACCGGCGGCACGCCCGGCAACGACCTCAATTTGTCGCTGGAGCGGGTTGCCAGCAACCGCAACTTTGCCAACAAAATCTGGAACGCAGCGCGATTTATCACCCACAGCCTGGCGCGAACCCCGGCCGACCCGCCGGAAACGATTAGCTATACCGCCGCTGACAAATGGATATTGACGCGGCTGGCCGAAGTGACCGAAAGCAGCAATCGGCTGATGGATAACTATCTTTTTGGCGAAGCCGGCCGTCAAGTGTACGATTTTCTCTGGAATGAGTTTGCCGATTGGTACGTGGAGCTATCCAAAGTGCAGCTACAGCAAGGCGTTGCCAGTGCCTGGACAACGCTGGCCGTGCTGCGCCAAGTGCTGGATGATTGCCTGCGTTTGCTCCACCCTTACATTCCCTATGTCACTGAAGAAACGTGGCAGCAGCTTAAGGCGGCGTTTGTCGCCTCTGGGCGCGGCATTGAGCCAAGCGAAGGGTGGGCCGAGGCGTTGATCATTGCCGATTGGCCGCAGGTGGGGCAGCGTTACCCTGAAGCCGCCGCTGATTTTGAACGGCTGCGGGAATTAGTGCGGCAAATTCGCGCCGTGCGAGCCGAAAACGGCGTCGAACCGAGCAAATTTGTAGTGGCGACCATTGCCGCCGGAGACAAAGCGGGTTTTTATGAGTCCCAGCGGTCGGTGCTGGCCTTTTTGGCGCGGCTAGATGAGGAGCAATTGGTGATTGCCGCCGATGCGGCTGCCCCTGACAATGCCCTGACAATTGCCCTGGGTGACGTGGCTTGCTACCTGCCGCTGGCGGGGCTGGTGGATTTGGGCAAGGAGCGGGAACGATTGGACAAGGAAATCGGCAATTTGGCGCAGCAGATTGAGCGAGTGAGCAAGCTGCTGGCAAGCCCGTTTGCTCAAAAAGCACCGGAGGCGGTGGTGCAGAAGGAGCGCGATAAGCTGGCGGAACTGCAGGCGACGCAGCAGGAGTTGGTGGAGCGTTTGGCGGCATTGAGATGAGGCAGAGGGGCAGGGGAGCAGGGGGGATTTCTCCTGCTCTTCTGCTTTTGGCGTAAAAGATTGGCCTAAGCTCCGAGATTGGGCCAATCTAGCCCCGTGTTGATGTTATAATGGCGTTGTATTGGTATCGGATGGATACTTTTGTGGATAGATGACATGAACCTATCAATTGTGCGTCGCCTGTTTACCGTTGATGAATATCACCAGATGATTGCGGCCGGTATTTTTAAGGAAGATGATCGGCTGGAATTGATTGGGGGAGAGTTGATTACGATGAGTCCAATTGGGCCGCGTCATGCGGCGGTTGTTGCCCGTATGACGCGGTTGTTGAGCCAGCATTTTAGCGACGCTGCACTGGTGTGGGTGCAAAATCCGGTTGGTCTTGAAGCGTATTCTGAGCCGGAACCCGATGTGGCTCTGATTCAATTTCGCTCTGATTTTTATGCCCAAGCACATCCAGAGCCGGAAGATATTTTGCTGCTTGTCGAAGTGTCCGATACAACATTGGCTTATGATCGGTCAGTTAAGCTGCCTTTATATGCTCAGGCTGGGGTTGTGGAGGTATGGTTGGTTGATGTGGGTAATAAGGCGATTGAGGTGTATCGGCAACCGGCCGAAAATGGGTATCAGGTTCAACTGTCTTTGCGCCGGGGTGATATGATTTCGCTCTTACTCTTTCCTGAGATCAAGCTGGCCGTTGCTGATATTGTGGGAGCATAACGACGTGATTGAAGCAACGCTCTGTTTTTTGCTGGCGGGGGAGCGTGTTTTGCTGGGGATGAAAAAGCGGGGGTTGGGGGTTGGCAAGTGGAACGGGTTTGGGGGGAAGGTGGAGCCGGGGGAGGATGTGGCGCAAACGGCCGTTCGTGAGCTTTACGAAGAAGCAGGTATGACTGTAGCCGATGCCGACCTAACCCCAATGGCCTGGTTGACATTTAACATGCCCACCTGGGACATGCGGGTGCATGTGTTTGTGGCACGCCAGTGGCAGGGCGAACCCCGCGAAAGCGAAGAAATGCAGCCGCGCTGGTTTAACGTGGCTGAAATCCCTTATGACCAAATGTGGGCAGATGACGCTTACTGGCTACCGTACTTGCTGCGTGAGCAATCCGTACGCGCCTATTTTCGCTATGCCGAAGATGGCGAGACAGTGGCGGCGTGGGGAATAGAAGAAATTGGACAGGATTAACAGGATTTTCAAGATTGCGGTCATGAATCCTGAAAAATCCTGCTAATCCTGTCAAAAAAATTTTCTTCACCCAAACATGTCATCTCCCATTGCAGGTTGGCGCGGGCCGGCCGTTCGAGGTGGGTGAGGTGGTGGTAGAGGCGGGGGCGGGTGAGAAAGTGGTGCAAAACGGCCGTTCTTCCCTCCCTGTATGCCATTTCCGGCACAAAACCATACTCCTGCCGAATGGCTGCCGCATAGTTCGCATAATCAGTCTGACTAGCCCCCAAAATTGCCAGATCTGCATCTAGCAAAAGCTGCGCGTCGGTGTCGTCGTTTGCTGGATGGTGGCTTTTGGTAGCCAGGATAAGCTGTTCGATGCGGTTGAGGGTTTCGGGTGGGAGAAAGGGGTGCAAAACGGCCGTTGCATAGGCCGCGCTCTGCTCCTCGTTGTCGCTGGCGCGAGGGTCGTAAATGATGTCGTGGAACCAAACCGCCAGTTGCAATGCCGTCCAGTCGGTCATGCGTGGCGCAAAGGGGACAAGCAGCGTTAGGATGTGGTGGATGTGGGGAAGGGTGTGGTAAAAACGGCCGTTTTCCCCATACCGCGCCAACACATCCAACTGTAGCACTTCGGCTTGCGCTGTTGGTACGCCCAGCGAGGTTAACAACTGTGCGAGATTGGAGATTGGAGATTGGGGATTGGAAGCCCGATAATCTCCAATCTCCAATCTCCAATCCCCATCGTTTTCTACGGACACAAATCGTTGGCCGTCAAGCTGGGGTTG
>JACKCD010000102.1 GCA_020634215.1 Ardenticatenaceae bacterium
CAGCCGCGCCTCCTGCTCCTTGATAAACGATTCGTATTTCCAGTACAGCCCCTCCGATTCCCCCAGCGAGCCGTCGCCAGAAACGATGGATTTGTAGCCGCTGACGGCGGCGACGGTGGGGTTGGTGAATGGGGCGACGAGTTCGCGGATAGAATTGGCACTGTAGGCGTTGTTGGCATCGGTAAAGACGAGGATGTCGCCACGTACCAGGGGCATGGCGCGGTTGATGGCGGCCATTTTGCCGCGCCGGGGCGGGTCATAGGTCAGTTCGATGCCCCGTTTAGCGTAGCTTTGCACAATCTCCACGGTGCGGTCATTGGAGCCATCGGCTGTGACCAAAATTTGCAGCAGGTCGCGGGGGTAATCGAGTGCCAGGCAGTTTTCCAGCTTCTTGGCAATGACAGCTTCCTCATTATAAGCGGAGATAAGGAGCGTCACTTTGGGCAAAGCGGCCTGAGGAAAGCTGGGTTGGGGACGCAGCCGCGCCAGAGCGGCAATAAGCAGGGGGTACCCGGCGTAGGTGTAGGCAATGAGGGCGATGAAGCCCCAAAAGAGTGTTGCAAGCATGAGTGCCTCTTAGGCGGCAGTGGGCAGGCGCAGGTTGGTGGTGCTGCTGGCTGTGCCTGAGTTGTGGGTTTGTTGGAAGAGGTGGGCAAGCTGGCGGACGTTGGCCGATAGCTCGAATTGGTCAAGAACAAGCTGGCGACCGGCGGCGGCGAGCGTTTGGGCGTGTTGGGGGTGGTGGTAAACGGCCGTTAATGCCCCAGCCAAAGCCGCAGAATCAGCCGGCGGCACCAGATAGCCCGTTTCATCCGGCCGCACCAGTTCCGGCACGCCGGAAAGGTTGGTGGCAACCACCGGCAGGCCGCAGGCCAGGGCTTCCATCAACGCCACCGGAATCCCTTCCATTTTGCCCGATGGCGTGACAATGCTGGGCTGGACATAGCAGTGGGCGGTGGGCAGTAGTGCCGCCACCTCATCCTGCGTTTTGGCTCCCAGCAATTGCACCTGCTCCTCTAAATTGGCATCACGAATACGCTGCTCCAGGTCGGCCATCTCTTCGCCGCCGCCAATGATGCGGCAGCGGAAGGGAATGTTTTGGGTGCGAAGCTGGGCGCACGCCTCAACCAAATATTTATGCCCTTTGTAAGGCTGCAAGCTGCCGATGGCAACAATTTCCAGCGGCTGGTCGGGCTGGCGTGGGGCGGCCTGGGTTTGGTAATGGGCGGGGGTGATGCCGCAGTGAACGATGTGGGTTTTGGCGCGAACCCAACTGCCAACGAGTTTGGCAATATGGTTGCGGTTGTATTCGGAGATGGCGGCGATGAAGGCGGCATCGCGCAGCTTGCTGCCGAGCATGTCGGTACGAACAAAAATGTCGTGGGCGTGGACGGTGATGCTGTAGCTGATGCCGGTTAGCTGGTGGATGATCCAGGCAACGAGGGCAGGATGGGTGGCGTAGTGGGCGTGGATGTGGTCAATGCCGTCGCGCTCCATCTGCTGGGCGGCGTAGACGGCTTTGGGCAGCAGGGCGATGGCGCGAATGAGAAAGTTGGGGCTGCCGATGTTTTCCCGCACCACGCGCCCCCACAGCCGCAGGTAGCGGAGGGGGGAATGGAGGAGAGAACGGCCGTTTGCCGCCACAACCCCCCACGAAAAAAACGGCAGATACCGCGCTTTCGGTATCCACCGCTCAGCGTCCGCGTGGACAACTGTCTGTTTTTGTTCAATTAAGGGGTAAAGCGCAATCTCCCACCCCTGTCGTTCCATTTCACTCATTTCCCGCAAAATAAAGGTTTCGGGTAAATGGGGGAAACGCGACATCATATACGCAACTTTCATCAATGCGCCCCTCTTTGCTTCACGACGTGGAGAAATGTTCGCAGCAAGATTTCGAGATCAAAGGCAAGGCTTTGTCGCCGGACATAGGCAATGTCCCAACGAACCCAATGTTCAAATTCCGTATCGCCCCGGCCACAAAGCTGCCACAGACCGGTGATACCGGGGAGCGTGTCCAGCCGTTCGGTGTGCCACAGTTCATAGGAGGTTAGCCCCCAGGACGTGGGGCGCGGCCCCACCCAGCTCATATCGCCTTTGATAATGTTGAACATTTGCGGCAGTTCATCAAGGCTGGTTTTGCGGAGGAAACGACCCACGCGAGTAATGCGGGGGTCATTTAGCCCCAGCTTGAGGGGGCCATCCAACTCACCCAGATCGTTCAGGTCGGCCAGCTCCTTCTTCTGCTCTTCGGCATTGGCCACCATGGTGCGAAATTTGTACATGTGGAAGCGCCGGCCGTCTTTGCCGGTGCGAAGCTGCCGAAAAATAATGGGGCCGGGGGTGCCTAACTTAATAGCGATGGCAAGGGCGATGAAAATTAGGAGAAAGACCGGTAAGATGAGAAGCGTGATGAATAAATCCATCACACGCTTCAAAATGCGATAGGCTTGCCCGCTGATGAGTTGGCTGCCCGATTCGTATTTGTGCCACCATGCTTTTTCGGAGATAAACGGATCTTCAGCTTGCTCGCTGGCACGCTTTAGCTCAACCTCAATAAGATTTGGAGGACGGAATAATTCTTGCATAAATCGTTATGACCCTTGGTGCATTTGGGTGTTTTGTGAGCGATAAACATGCTGAACAGTTTGATAAATTTCTTGCCCATTGCTTGCCTGGTCGTGGCGTATTTTTGCGGTTGCTTGGGTAATGAGGCCGTCAAAGGTGGGCGATTCCTCAGGAAATGAGGCGTTGCCGCAGTGCAGGTTGATTTGTAGTTCTTGAGAAACGGCCGTTTGAATACGCTTGATGAGCAGTTCTGATTCGTTGGCATCTACTTCGGGGCAGAGGATGACAAAACGGCCGTTTTTCTCCTCCAACACCATATCCATCAGCCGCAACTGCTGCCGCATTGCCTTAGCCAACTTATTCTTTGTATAACGGATCGATAGCGCCTGCTCAATATCTTGCACAGCCTGGTTAAATGATGTCTTTAGCGACCCCGCTTCCGGTTCTGCGACAATGATGCTCATTGGGCGATGGTAGTGACGGCTACGCATTATCTCAGAGTTAATTGCCTCTCGTGCCTCATCAACCAGCTTGATCTCCTCCTTAAACAGCAAACTCTTAACGCCAATTTCTAATTCAGCCGCATTGTTAACCAGCCGATGGGCGTAAAAGAGCAGGATGATGATAAAGCTCACTTCAGTAATCGTGACAGAGGAATATGCCCCACCCCAAAGTGGATTTTGATCAACAAACAAATTAAAGAAAACGATTTTGGTAATAAAGTAAAGTAGAAGCCAAATGGCAATGGGTGTAATGGGAGCCGCCTGCCAAAAGGTGGGCACAAAAATGACGGAGAAGACGGCGAGAATGGTGAAGGTGTAGACGAAGGATTGAATATCCAGGACGTTTTGCTGGCCTAGCAAATCAATGCGCTCGATGTTAAAAAACAGCGTGAGCGCCAGCAAAAATAGAAACAGATAATAACGGAAACGTCTCACAAACTTATCCTTTTGCCAATACTGCGTGTTGTTAGATGCCCAAAATTACTTATACGTTTCCACACAAATGGCGGATTCCTCTTGCCTATACTTTTGTTAGTTTACTTCAGCTATCTTACGTTCTATATTAACCAAACTGCTGCTGATTGCAAGGGGTTTATAGAATATCAATATGACTTTTGTACTAAACATTAACCAAACGAGGTAAAATTTGTGGGAAAAAGATCATCCGATGCTTGCTATATGCCCCAAATGTACCAGTACTTTGCGCCTATCATGTTCTACTAAAGCTGGGGTAAAAAGATGGTGTGGGGAGGCTAAACAAGACTTGGCACTTGGACAAAGTGCGCTTTGTTCGCAATCGTCCAGAAATCAGTTCGGCAAAAAGTTCAACTTCTCAGAAGAAGTTGAACTTCTAAATGGCTAAGTTAACAAACAATGGCTGAGTGCCGTAACGATGGCTTTCTGGTGGGCTTTGCGGATAAAACGGCCGTTATTCTCGCTCTGTGTTCTTTCTGATCCGTGTCAAAAATGGTGGAAGCAAAACGGCCGTTTTCCCCTCTCTTTGCAATGTTTCCGGCACAAAGCGGCCAAAAATGCCTGCCGCTAAAAAGCCGGTGGACGACATGACCACGGCGGCCACGGGCAGGGCAAACCAGCCCGCCACAATCCCCACGAACAGCGGCCCCACCGTCCCCCCCATGTCGCCAATGAGCCGCCATAACCCCAAAAACTCGCTGCGCCCTTCCTGGGGAGCTAGATCTGCCCCAATGGTGAGCATGGTGCCGGAGCTGAGGCCATTGGCAAGGCCGATGAAAGAGGCAACGGCCGTTAACGACCAAAACCCCGTTGTCAGCGGAATCAGCGCCACGCCCAGCCCCTGAAAAAAGAAGCTTGGCACCACGGCAAACTTGCGCCCCAACCGATCCATAATCATCCCCGCCGGGTAGAACAT
>JACKCD010000103.1 GCA_020634215.1 Ardenticatenaceae bacterium
GCCCGATGAGGCGTTTGACTGGGTGTATGAGCAGGTGAAAGCCGACGTATGGCTGGCCTCCGTCAGCGGCGGCACCGACGTTGCCAGCGGTTTTGTCGGCAGCGTCCCCATCCTGCCCGTCCATCGCGGCGAAATCCAGTGCCGCAACCTGGGCGTTGCCGTCTATGCCTTTGACGAGGCGGGGCAGCCGGTGGTGGGGCAGGTGGGGGAGATGGTGATCACCAAGCCGATGCCCTCGATGCCGATTTATTTTTGGAATGACCCCGGCGATGTGCGCTACAAGGCGAGCTATTTTGAGATGTACCCCGGCTTTTGGCAGCACGGCGACTGGATGCGGCTTTCGGAGTTGGGAACGGTGCGGATTAACGGCCGTTCTGACTCCACGCTCAACCGTTTTGGGGTGCGAATGGGCAGCAGCGAGATTTACCGAGCGGTAGACAGCTTGCCGGAGGTGGTGGATAGCTTGGTGGTGGGGTTGGAGTTGGAAAACGGCCGTTATTACATGCCCTTGTTTGTGGTGCTGTCGGCCGGCCGCACCCTAGACGACGCGCTGCGGCAAAAAATCCGCGCCACCATCCGCGCCACCTTTACCCCCCGCCACGTTCCCGACGACATCATCCAAATCCCCGAAGTCCCCTACACCCTCAGCGGCAAAAAGCTGGAAACCCCCATCAAGCGGCTGCTGCTAGGCGGCGACCTAAACAAAGTGGTCAATGTAGACGCGATGAAAAACCCCACCGCCATCCACTTTTTCGCCCAATTCGCCGCCCAAATTACCCGAATGTAGCCGATGGTTCAACCCATTCCCAACGCCAGCTTATTTCGGCGCGTTCCACAAACAATATTTGTTATCCTCTTGTAAGCGGTACGTCACGTACCAAACCGGCTTATCAACTAATATAAATTATATTTGGGCTTAGGCTTGTCTATGCAGATGCAACGATACATGTTAGATGGTTTGCATTAGGATGGTTGAAAGATGTATTCAAAGGCAATTATAGTTGATATAGTGAAGTCGCTGGAAGCGAAAGCTAAAAAGAAGATAGCTGCCATTCGGCAGCTAGAACAGCCGCTTGATAAAGCCAATCAGACAAAACTGGCACAAGCAGAGACATACATGGCAAACGGCCGTTTTGCTGCCGCCATTGCCCTTTGTGATCAGATCATTCAAGACACTTCCTCATAAACGTGAATTACAATGGCAACGGGCAGCATTGCCCATTGCCATTCCTCAAATACCTCAATGCCGTTATCCGTCTTTCACGACGGGCATGGGAGCCGATTTTGCATCAATATGGCTGGGAATGAATGCCGATGGATACCAAGTGTTCTACCCTGATGGGTAGCAGGCCATCCAGCAGCAAGCTGTAGAAAGCACCTGTGCCGCCGAGGATGTGGCTGTATGGGTAGCGCTTACGGCTGTAAACACAACGAAATCAACCGTAAGTCACTACACTTCTCAGAAAGACACTTGAGCCATCCCCTTTGCTATCCCCCAAAAGTACTATCAGGCGACTATTGTCTGCTCCTGTTTAGCATGGTGTGCTATCATCGTAGCGCAACTTGCCTATCTTTGAAACAGGAAACTTGACATGAGTGTACGCATCAAATTAGCCCTCAGTTATTTATCCATCATCGTACTCTTTGCTGGTTTAGCCGTCTACATCGTCTACACAGAGCGCACTGTCATCCGGCAAATGGGGTCACTTGATGCCGATTTTGAGCAAACGGCCGTTCAAAGCCAGCAGCTTGACGCCACTTTCCACCTCCTCCTAACCCTGCAAGAATCCCGACTAACCCTGCATGAACTATTGCTAGGCGAAACCGAAGCCGCTACTGAATTCATTGCCTCAATTGAAACGTTCGACCAACATTTGGCCGAGCTTCGCGCTGTGTTCGACGGCCATGTAGATGACAACAGCGTTGCTGCTCTCGCTACCCTTGACGCCGTGGCCGAGGCACATGAACATTTTCACGAGGATGCTCAGCAAATTCTGGTTTGGGCTGCAGCTGGGGAACAGGAAAAAGCGATTCACCTGCTGAACGACGAATTGGAAGCAGAACTAATAATAATGGAGCAGCAAATTGCGAGCTTTGAGATGGATTCCGACCAGAAATTATTGGCTGCCGACGCGCACTTTGACGCAAAGGTACACGAAGTCGAAGATGGTATTACCCAGCTTCGTACTGTCACCATTGCCCTCATCATTTTGAGCGTGTTAGCCGCCATTGGTCTCAGCAGTTGGCTGACCCAGTTGATTACGCGACCAGTGAATGAGCTGTCAGAAACGGCCGTTTCCATCGAACAAGGCACCTTTGAACTCCAACGTCTGCCCCAACTCACCGACCGACGGGACGAATTTGGCCTGCTGGCTCGCGTTTTCCAACGCATGGCCGAAGAAATCCACGCCCGCGAACAAGCATTAAAGCAGCAAGTGCGCCAGCTTCAAATCAAAATTGACCGCACCAAGCACGACCAGCAGGTGGCGGAAATTACCGAAACCGACTTTTTCCAACAGCTAGAGGCCAAAGCCGCCGGAATGCGCCGCAGCCGCAGCAACCCCGGCACACAAGCTGAGTAAGTAGCACCCTGACACGCAAATGTTGGAACAAAGACAAGAAATGGCACAGAGTTTCACAGAGCCAAGAGAGAGTCTCACAGAGAAAGCGAGAGAAATCAGATCATATCTTCTCCGTGTCCCTCTGTGTCTTCTCTGTGAAACTCCGTGTAGCTTTTGGGGCAAGTTAGGATAAATGGCCGACTGTAGCCACTGCGAGTAGTTATGAGCGACGACTTTTTCACCCAGGTTTTTTCCCGTGACCGCATTCTCAGTGGCAGCACACCGCCCACCCAACGCGCCAACACCCTCCTTTTCCACATTGAAAGCCGCACCGCCCATCTCGTCGCCCAATCCCAGGCCACCGTGCAAAAATTTCTCACCGAGGAAGCCGCGCATCAGCGTGAAATGACGTTTATTGATGCCTTCAATTTAGGCAAAGCACCGCCCGTCCCGCCCACCATTCAGGAAATTGAGCGGTTTGCGCCGCAGTGGGCGACGCTTGTACCAGATAACGACCGACTGAAAGCGGCGTTGGCGCATCAACTGGGGCAAAAGTATCGGTTTGGGAAAACGGCCGTTTCTCAACTCCGCGCCACCCTCTCCCTCGACACCCCCGCCCTGCAAACAGCCTACCACACGCTGTACCAAACCCCGCTCGACACCATCTACACCGCCGCCCCCACCCCACGCGAACGGCTTGCGTGGCAGTGGAACCGGCTCGGCACCTGGCTGGAAAATCTACCCCCCTTCTGGTCTGTCTACGCCCTCACCCTCACCGAAGTCGTTGGAGCCAGCGTTCTCGCGCTTCCCATCGCCCTTGCCAGCATCGGCCCCTTGCCCAGCATCCTGCTCCTCGTCATTTTCGGCCTCATGAACGTGCTAACCGTGGCCCAC
>JACKCD010000104.1 GCA_020634215.1 Ardenticatenaceae bacterium
CCTTATTTTTGCACGAAAACGTGCAAACAGAGGCGGTTTCTATTCATTTTGAACACCTAGCTGCAAACAGAGGGCATTTCTATTCCGATTTTGGGTATTGATTAGGCTATTTTCAGACATTGTGCCACGATCCTCAAAAAGTTCATTTGACTTAGAGCAAGAGGAGCGTGAAATGATGAAGCTGGAATTGGGTCTGACCCACGAATTTACTAACACTCAATATGCACCCCTAGCGGCTTTGTTGGCTTATTATGAGGCCGAAAAAGTCCTAGAACCTTTACAATCAGTCACATCAGCGACCCAAAACGGCGATTTTACGCTGGCTGAGAAGCTCGAACAGACCTTGGTGAGCATTCTAGCCGGCTGTGAGTACATTTCCGTTGTCAATACGAAACTTCGTCCAGAGCAACAATTGGCACAAGTCAAACGAATTAGTGGCTTTGCTGACCAATCAACCCTCTCTAGGGGTCTGGATGACCTAACTCAAATGAATCTCGCTCAATTGGAGCTTGCCGTTCGCCAAATCAGCGACCGTTGTAGCCAAGTCCGACATCATGATTGGCGTGCCTTTTTGGAATTGGACTTTGATTTATCGGCTTTACCCTGTGGACAACAGGCAGAAGGAGGTCAAAAAGGGTATGCCAGTGGTAAAAAAACAGGATTGTGCGCCAATTAGCTCGTGTCAATGCCATTTCTTACCACGAAACCTTATGGTCTGGCCTGTTTCCAGGTAACCAGTTGACCATGCAATGTTTGCAACAAGCGGTGCTAGGTGTCGAAAGTTCATTTGAGTTAGCACCAGAGCAACGAAAACGCACACTTTACCGCCTTGATGGTGGTTCTGGCACAGACGAAAACCTACGTTGGCTACTTGCCAGAGGTTATCAAGTGCTAGGCAAAGGCTTTTCCGGTAAGCGAGCCAAAGCGTTGGCCGACTCTGTTTCCCGTTGGGA
Source organism: Ardenticatenaceae bacterium (assembly GCA_020634215.1). Classification (GTDB taxonomy): domain Bacteria; phylum Chloroflexota; class Anaerolineae; order Promineifilales; family Promineifilaceae; genus JACKCD01. The sequence continues at coordinate 954 of JACKCD010000104.1, forward strand.
TGTCTATGATGAGCAAAGCCTCTTGGGTTGGGTGGCACCCCCTTTTGACCTCGGTCAACCTGTCCAAGTGGTGGTCAAAAGACGTTTACATAAAGGAAAACTCAAACATAGCTACTACGTCACCACGCTCTCTTTTCCTTCTAAGAAAGCCTTCATGCAACGGTATAACCAGAGAGGGGGAGCTGAAATTGAGCAATTTCGTGCCGATAAGAGCGGTTTGCATCTATCGGCACGTCGTAAGCGGAATTTCATGGCACAAAAAGCGTTGGTCTTACTCACCGATTTGGCTCATAATTTGCTGGCTGACTTTCATAGCCAGGCTTTAGCCGATTCCCGTTTTGCCGATTGGGGTCTTAAACGCATCGTGCGCGATTTGTTGGCCGTGCCGGGTCGGCTCTATTTTCGGGCACGACAACTCAAACGAATTGATTTGCTGGCCTCGCATCCTTACGCTGATGAACTGATTATTTGTTTGGAAAGGTACTGTAACGGCCGTTGTGGCTCAGACTTTGAATAGAAACGGCCTCCATTTGCATGGATTATGTTAAATTGAATAGAAATGCGCTCTGTTTGCGCAAAAATAAGGTGTTAACCTACTACTGCGGGTTGACTGGGCAATCAACGGCCTATTGCTACCCGCAGGACAGGTGTAGAAGGTTCTCATGCCAAGCATAGGAACCAGTAAATGGACAGGAGACGCCATGAACAGCGGCACACCACGATGAATAAAAATCAAAGATTTCGCAGATTTCACAGATTTGTCTGTGTTCGTCCGTGTTCGTCCGCGTCCCATTTTTAGAGGAGCAACCATGAAAATCTATGATCTCAGTATTCCCCTGGAAGACAGCCCCAGTGAACCGCTGCCGGTGCAGCTAACCCACCAGCATCACCGCGAGAGCGCGGCGCTGATGGCGAGCTTTTTTGATGCCAGCGTTGATGATTTGCCCGATGGCCTCGGCTGGGGCAACGACTTCATCAACACCAATGCCCATTCCGGCACGCACGTGGATGCCCCGTGGCATTATTACCCTACCTGCGGCGGGCAGCGGGCGCGCACCATTGACGAGATGCCGCTGGAATGGTTTTTTGGCGATGGGGTGGTGCTGGATATGCGCCACATGCCTCGGGGCAGCCTGATTATGACGGCCGATGTGGAGGAGGCACTGGCGAAAATTGGCTATACGCTCAAGCCGGGCGATATTGTGATGATCCACACGGGGGCCGACAAGCTGTGGGGGCAGGCAGAATATTTTGCCGCCGGGGCGGGGATGAGTGCCGAGGCGACGCGCTGGCTGATTGGGCAGGGGATTCGGGTGATGGGGATTGATGCTTGGGGGTGGGATCAGCCGTTTTGGGCGATGAAGGAGCGGTTTGAGGCGACGGGCGACCCGGCGGTGATTTGGGAGGCGCACCGGGTGGGGATGGATTTGGAGTATTGCCACATTGAAAAACTGGCGAACCTGGAGACGCTGCCCCGGCCGTTTGGCTTTAAGGTGTCGTGTTTTCCGGTGAAGCTGGCCGGGGGCAGCGCCGGCTGGACGCGGGTGGTGGCAATGTTTGACATGTAGGGGCGAATCAGCGCGGAAAGGGGCGCGGTGAACAGGAAACCTATCCACCGCGCTGGTTCGCCCGCCCATCCAATACCCTTTGTGGGGGCGGGATGGCGCGGATGGGCGTGGGGTGAACAGATGACCTATTCGCCGCGCCGTCTCGCCCTGCCATCCGTAACGCCGGAAGAGGGCGACGCAGCCGGGCGAGGAGGTGCGCGGCGTTGCCAGCGTCAATCCCGGCTGCGTCGCCCCTACCCGGCTTGGGACAACAGGGTGGCTGCTTCGGCCGCCGACACCCCCAGCACCGCCGCCAGCCGCCCGGCAATGCCCGCATCCCCGCTGGCCAGCCACACCCGCGCCACATTGCGAACCGTTTGTGCTGTGAGATGTTGGTCGCCAAATTCTGCAAAAATGGTCAAGGCTTGCAGCAAATGATTGGCTGCTTCTGCCCATTGTTCTTGCGCTTCTGCCAGCAACCCTAACTGCCCGTAGGTGCTGGCCTGGCTGTAGCGGTCGTTGAGTTCGATTTTGATCGCCAACGCCTGCTGGTAATGGGAAACGGCCGTTTCCCACTGCCGCTGCGCCTGCGCCACGATGCCCAACTGGTGGTAGGTGCTGGCCTGGCTGTAGCGGTCGTTGAATTCGATGTCAATCGCC
>JACKCD010000105.1 GCA_020634215.1 Ardenticatenaceae bacterium
GGGGGCAGCCCATATTGTGCTGGCGATTGCCGAGGAAAATGAGCGGCTGCAATCGCTGCCGCCGAGTACGGAATTGGGTGGGGCGACGATAACGGCCGTTCTTATCAACGGCGGCAACGGCATGAACATCGTCCCCGATAGCTGCACCGTCTCCGTCAGCCGCCGCAACGTGCCGGGCGAAGACGTGGCGCAAATTGAGGCCGACGTGGAAAAGCTGGTGCGCGCAAGCTGCCCGCTGCCGGTGACAATGGATGCCCCGCTCGGTGTCCCCGCCTACTACCAGCCGGCCGACTCCCCCTGGATTCAGCAGCTTGCGGCGTGGTCGGGCAACGCCCCCAACGTTGTCCCCTATGGCACCAATGCCTTGATGTACCAACCCAATTTGGCCGACGAGATCGTGGTCTTTGGCCCTGGTTCGATTGACCAAGCCCACGGCGCGGTGGAGTGGGTGGAGATTGCGGAGTTGGCAAAGTTGGCGGAAATTTACGGCCGTTGGTGGGGGGTGTAGAAGAAGGGACTGAGAGATTGAGAGATTGCAGTCTCCTAATCTCTCAATCTCCAATCCCCAATCTCTAATCTCCAATTCCCCAAAGGACTTTCCCATGTCAGAAAAAACAGACAGCATCCTCATCGCCACCGGCCCATTGACGCAAACGCACAGCGACCGGGCGGCTGGGTTTGAGATTCTTGACGAGTTTGAGCGGTTTAACCAGAAGGACGACGTGTTTCGCCGCTCCTGGTGGGATGAGCGCATTCGCAGCGAAAAGGCAATGCTGTTTTACGCCACCTACCGCGAGCCGCTAAAAACGTGGCGCAAGGCCGATGGCTTTACGCAAAAAGATTTTGCCCTCCGCAACGCGGCGTGGCACGTCAGCGACATCTTCACCGAGCTAAAAGAGGGGGAGGATCGGCGGGAGGGGTTTAGCGATGAGTTTACGCTGTATCGTGACGTGGCTGAAAACAAAATTGATTTGGGGACGGTGGCAGAGGCAACGGCCGAAATTAAGCGGGTAGCACGGGGGTTTGGGGCTGATTTGGTGGGCATCACCGGCTATGACGAGCGGTGGATGTATGTCAACAAATTTAGCGACATGAGCAAGCGGGAAAAGCCGCAGGAGATTCCCGCCGGACTCAACAACGTCATCGTCACGGCGCAGGCGATGGATTATGACCTGATTCGCACTGTCCCTTCGGCACTGAGTGGCGCAGCCACCGGATTGGGCTACTCCCACGACGCGCTGGTGGTGCTGTCCATCACCCAATTTATCCGCAATTTGGGCTACAACGCCGTTGCCAGCATGAACGACACCGCTCTGGCAATCCCGCTGGCGATTAAGGCGGGGCTGGGGGAGTATGGGCGCAACGGGCTGCTGATCACCAAAGAATTTGGTCCCCGCGTCCGGCTGGGCAAAATTTTCACCGACATGCCGCTGGAGCATGATGCCCCGATTCGCTTTGGCGTGAAAGAGTTTTGCCAGGCTTGCCAACGGTGCGCTGGCAATTGCCCAGTGAAAGCGATTCCGTTTGGCGAACCGTCAGCCGAACGGCACAACCAGTCGAATTTGAAAGGGGTGGTGAAGTGGTCGGTGGATGGGGAGAAATGTTTTGGCTACTGGGCGGCGCAAAACAGCGACTGCTCAATTTGTATTCGCGTTTGCCCCTACAACAAGGATTATTCCAAATGGTACGTGCGGCTGGCGCGTGATTTGGCGGGAACGTGGCTGCGGGGGGTGCTGCTGTGGCTGGATGGGCGGATGGGGTATGGGGAGCGGATGAAGCCGACGCTGTGGTGGCAGGGGGCGCGGGAGTCGCTGTGGGAACGGCTGCGGCGGCTGGTGGTGGGGAACAAGAAGGGTAGGACGCGGGCAAACGTGGACGGGCGCGGATAGCTGGTGGCGTGAAAGGGGCGTAAAAACGGCCGTCTTTGTCTGTAAACAAGTTGACATTTTATCCATCTGGCATATAGTGCTTAAGTAACAGTAGTGCAAGTTTTGAGGTTGCACTTGGGGTAGTCTTCCAACCTATAACCTCACAACAATTTATAAACGGTTGCGGGAAAGCCGGTAGAATCCTATTTTGTGGTTGAGAAAGGGCGCATTTCAGGAAAACGTGCCGCTTTGGGCAACCTGAGAGTCTCGTTTATGCTGAGCTGCTCGGCATAAGACGCTGGTTTTTCGGAGGATTGCACATATGAAAAAGATGACGCTTTCATCACGTAGCGTCACAATGGTTGCTGCCTTGTTGCTGGCCGTTGTGACGGCTGGTTTTGCCATTGCCAGCCGCGCCCAAGCTGCGGGAGAAGTGATTACCCAATTTCCTGGTCTAAGCGATGGTGGCAATATGCCAATGGGCACACAGCCCCCTGACGTTAGTTTAGACGTAGGCCCCCATTTTGTTTTGCAGGCTGTTAACAAACAGCTTGCTATTTTTGACAAGTTGCGTGGCACCCCTCTGGTCGCCAATGATTTAGATGGTTTCTTTGAAGATGGCGAACTGGATTACTCCTACGCGCCGCCGATTGTGGGCAGCACCGAGGGGCGGGTGGCGTGCAACAGCTATAACCAGGGGCAGCCGCAGGTTTTTTATGATCACCTGTCGCAGCATTGGATTATTACCTCGGTGGCCTATGAGCCGGACAAGGTGGACACAGGGCCGTATTTCCAATGTATGGCGATTACGCGACACCCCACGGTGCGTGGTTTTCCGCCGTCGTTAACGGCCGTTGATTGGGCACAATACGCCTTTGCCATCCACCCCCAGTACCTCCACCGCTACCCACAATTTGGCCTGTGGGCCGATGGCCTTTACATGACCGCCGATGTGGTGGACGTAGACAACTTTGGGCAGCACTACACCCCCAAGGGGGTCGTGGTATGGGTCTTTAACCGGGATGATCTGGTGGCTGGTGTGACCACGCCACCGCGCACGCAAGATTTTTACCTCAGCGAGAGCCTGGGGTATGCCAGCCTGCTCCCCAGCAGCCTGAAAGGTGCGCCCCCGGCACCCGGCACCCCCAACATCCTGGCCGCCATTGCCCCGCCCAACCAGTTTCTGACCTGGAAGCTGCACGTAGACTGGATTCACACCGGCAATTCCAG
>JACKCD010000106.1 GCA_020634215.1 Ardenticatenaceae bacterium
CACCGTTGCCGCCGGTGCTGCTTTACCACGATGCCGAGTTTGCCGAACAGAGCGAGGATGTGGAAGTGATGGTGCCGGTGCAGAAGCCTGTGCCCACAAACGGCCGTTTTGCCATTCGTCAACTGCCCGGCCACGACACCATGGCCTGCCTCATCCACACTGGTCACTACGACGGGCTGCCCCACGCCTTTGCCCTGCTGCTGGGTTGGATTGAGCGCAACAGCTACGCCATCGTTGGCCCCACCCGCGAACTGTACCTCCGCTTTGGAGCCGATCAGCAAGCCTACAGCCTGCCCGATGCCTATCTCACCCAAAACGCCGCCGAATTTGTCACCGAACTACAAGTCCCGGTCATGGCGAAGGCAGAGATTAGCGATTAGCAATTGGAGATTGGAGCATGATAATCTCCAATCTCATTCATTTTAGGAGAGCAACATGCGATACAAACGATTAGGAAACAGCGGCCTGCGCGTTTCAGAATTAGCACTTGGCACCATGACCTTTGGGCAAGATTGGGGCTGGGGAGCCGACAAGGCCACCAGCCGCCAAATTTTTGACGCTTATGTGGCTGCCGGGGGCAACTTTATTGACACCTCCAACAACTACACCAACGGCACCAGCGAGCAATACGTTGGTGAGTTTATTGCCGATACCCGCGACCAGTTTGTGGTGGCGACCAAATACACGCTGCGTCTGGAAAACGGCAACCCGCGCAACTTTAACGAAGGGGGCAACAGCCGCAAAAGCATGATGCGCTCGGTAGAAAACAGCCTGCGGCGGCTGCAAACCGACTATATTGACCTGCTTTATCTGCACATGTGGGATTTTATGACCCCGGTGGAGGAGGTAATGCGGGGGATGGATGATTTGGTGCGGGCGGGTAAGGTGCTGTATGTGGGCTTTTCCGATAGCCCGGCGTGGGTGGTGGCCTATGCCGTGGCGCTGTCCGAACGGCACGGCTGGGTGCGCCCGGTGGCGGTGCAGTTGCCCTACAGCTTTGCCAGCCGAGATGCGGAGCGGGATGTGCTGCCGATGGCCCGGACGCTGGGGCTGTCGGTGCTGGCATGGGGTGTTTTGGAAGGGGGCGAGCTGACGGGCAAGTATAATGAGGCCAGCAACGAGCCGAGGCGATATGAGGATGCGTCGGCCAAGGCGAAGCAGATGGCGGCGGAATTGCGGGAAGTGTCGGTGAAAATCGGCCGTTCGCCGGCGCAGGTGGCGGTCAATTGGGTGCGGCAGCAGCCGGGGGTGATTCCCATTGTGGGGGCGCGAACGGTGGCGCAAATTGAGGACAATTTGGGAACGCTAGATTTTACGCTGACAGATAAGCAGCTAGCTCATGTGGGCAAGCTGAATGAATTCCGCCTTGGTTTTCCTCTCAGCTTCTTAACCGATGACCATGTACGCAACCTGATTTTTGGCAATACCTTTACATTGATCGATCATCCGTACAGCGTGGTTTCGTAGCATCTATGCTTTTATATCAATTTGATCGCTCTCAACAAAAATTTACACAGCTTTGATAGGTCAGTTGCACCGATCCCTCATACCCGTTTGTTATACTCCTTACATACTAAATAACGAGGAACTTTCAAGCATTTCTAAGCAGTTGTACCGTTTTGGAGATGCTTTTTGTTTTGTGGAGGTCATTATGATTAATTTTAACGATATTCATACGGCGCAGGCTCGTTACCAAGAATGGGTCACCGTTGCGGAACAGGAAAATCAGGCGGCAAAAAATGCAGAAGGGGGCAAAACGGCCGTTTCCCGCCTCAGTAAACATCTCACCCAATTGGGCAACCGTCTGCAAGGGCATCGCCTCTCTCCCGCTGCCCCCAGCTACCGCTAATTAATTGCAAGTGGTCAGTAAACGGCCGCTTTTTGTAGAGGAAGGAACAACAATGAACGATTTATACGATGTACGGGTACAACACGCCCAAGAACATTACCGGATGTGGATTAAACAAGTTGAAAACAACCCGTTTCAGGACAGTGGACAGGAAATGAACAGCAAGCCAGGGTTACTGGCTCGGCTCACCCAACAGTTTGCCAATCGCAAGCAGCAGGGTGATGCCCCCCAACGTTAATTCCTAACGGAAAATATCTCCCTCCGAAAAAAGGCGCGGCTGCAAACCGCGCCTTTTTTATTGCCTAAGCAAAACGGCCGTTTCTACGCTATAATTCCACCCTATGAAAGCAAGGTGGAAACAGCTTCTGTTAACTGGGCTGCTACTGCTCACCGCATGTGGCGGTGGAGATGTGGCTTCACTACTGCCCGCCCCCAGCGATTCTCTTACCCCCGCTCCCGTTGCCACCGTTCCCCAGTCCAGCAGTGACGCAACGGCCGTTCCCATCACCGAAGATGCCTCCGGCTACGCTCGTGCCTTCTACCGCGCCTGGGAAGCCTTCGACTATGTGGGCATGTACAGCCTGCTCTCGCCACAAAGCCAGGCTCTGGTAGACAGTCAATCCTTTGTGCAGCGCTATCAGGAAACCATCGACACCGCCGCTGTCATCCAAATCCACAGCCAGCCCCTCTCCATCTTTCAAGAAAACGACCAAGCCGAGTTTAGCGTGCGGGTGACGTGGCAAACGGCCGTTGTTGGCGACATCGTGCGTGATTATGTCGTGCCGTTGGTTTATGCAAACGGCCGTTGGGGCATCGTCTGGGACGAAGGCCTCATTTTGCCCGAACTAGCTGGCGGCAACCGGCTCACCCTCGAATACCGCATCCCCAGCCGCGCCAACA
>JACKCD010000107.1 GCA_020634215.1 Ardenticatenaceae bacterium
GCCTACCTGAGTGCCCAACTGCCCTACAGCCAGCGGTCGCGGGGGCTGGGGCTGCTGGAAATGGCGTGGGCAGTGGCCGGCATTGTGGGGGTCTTCCTGGTGGGGTGGAGCATGGATCGCTGGGGGTGGCGGGTGCCACTATTGGTGCTGGCGGGACTGCTGCTGGCAAGCAGCGTTGCCATGCGGAGCTTCCCCAAGACCAAGCGGGCGCGAGTGGTGGGGGCAAAGAAAACGGCCGTTTCCTGGCACAAACGAGTCAGTGATTTTGTAGATTTGGGGGAAAACGGCCGTTCGGCCTGGGCCGTCATTTTTGTCGTCACCCTTATCATGTTTGGTGCTTTTCACCTATTTGGTACCTATGGGCAGTGGCTGTTTGTGGAATACGGGCTGGAAGCACGGGAACTGGGCATAGTGGCACTGCTGATGGGCATTGCCGCCTTGTGTGCCAGCAGCAGTATTAGCCTGTTTGGTGACAAAATTGGCAAGCGGCGCGGCGTGTGGCTCAGTTCGCTGCTGGCAATTGGGGCGTTTTGGCTCTTGCCTGTGCTGAATGTGGGGCTAGTGTCGCTCATTAGTGGGCTGTTTGTAGCGCACTTTTTGTTTGAATTTGCCGTGGTCAACACCATGATTCTGGCAACGGAGCAGGCACCGGCGCAGCGAGGCAAAATGATGACCATTTGGGCAGCGGCCGGGACGGTGGGGGTGACGATTGCCAATTTGACCGGCCCATCAACTTATGAGGCATTTGGCGCAATTGGGCTGACGATACCGGCAGGAGCAGCATTTTTGCTGGTGTGGCTGCTGGTACAGATAGTCGTAAAGGAAGATGAAGGGGATTGAGGGGGTGGAGATTAAGAGGCTAAGAGATTGAGAGACTCATCTCCCAATCCCTTCTTGACAAGGAGTGTGAGAAAGTGGAAACGAATGAAATACGAATCAACGGCGACCGCCTGTGGCAGCGGTTGATGACAATGGCGCAGATTGGGGCCACGGCGAAGGGCGGGGTGTGCCGGGTGACGCTGACGGATGAGGACAAGGCCGGCCGTGACCTGTTTGTGAACTGGTGCGAAGCGGCGGGGTTGACGATTACCGTAGACGAAATGGGCAACATTTTTGGTCGGCGCGCTGGGCAGAATAACGATTTGCCACCTGTTCTGGCCGGAAGCCATTTGGACAGCCAGCCAACGGGGGGGAAGTTTGACGGGGTGTATGGGGTGCTGGCGGCGTTGGAAGTGGTGGAGACGCTCAACGACCACAACCTTATCACCGAAGCCCCGCTGGAAATTGTGTCGTGGACAAACGAAGAGGGGGCGCGGTTTACTCCGGCGATGGTATCGTCGGGGGTGTGGGCGGGGCTGTTTTCCCTAGAATATGCATATGGGCGGGAGGACAAAAACGGCCGTTTTCTCGGCGACGAACTTCAGCGCATTGGCTATAAGGGGGAACTGCCAGCCCACCACCGTCCGCTAACGGCCGCTTTTGAACTCCACATCGAGCAGGGGCCAATTTTAGAATACGAGGGGCGGCAAATCGGCATTGTGACTGGGGTGCAGGGGGCGCGTTGGTATCATCTGACCATCCCCGGCAAGGAGTCGCACGCGGGGTCAACCCCGATGAATGTGCGGCATGACCCGGTAAAAACGGCCGTTTCTCTCCTCGGTCGCGCCTACGCCATTGCTGAAAAATACGAGCCAGACATTCGGTTGACGTTTGGCGATTTACGGCCATCGCCAGGGGTAGTCAACACCATTCCCGGAGAACTGCTGGTGACGGTTGATTTGCGCCACCCCAGCGAGGCGGTGCTCGATGAGGTGGAGGGATTATTTACCAAACTGGCTGAAGAACATGGGGCCAAGCTGGTGAATATTTGGACATCGGAGGCGGTGGTTTTTGCGGAGAAATGTGTGCAGGCGGTGGAAACGGCCGTTTCTATCACCGGCTACAGTGCTCGACGCATCACCAGCGGGGCTGGACACGATTCGGTCTACCTTTCGCGGGTTGCCCCCACCAGCATGATCTTCATCCCTTGCGCCGATGGCCTGAGCCATAACGAGCTGGAAAGTGCCACGCAGGAAGACGTGGTGGCTGGAGCCAACGTGCTGCTGCACGCCGTTTTGGCCGCTGCACAACCGTAGGTCAATTTCGCGGGATATCTATAAAACGCAAAGCAACGTTAAGAGGCTCAAATTTCCAATCGCTCCGTCCCCTGTTCGGTGTTAAAATCGAGACATGGGAACACAACAGAAACGGGTAAAAACAACGGCAAAAGTGACAAGTTCGCCCACAGCGGGAAGTACTGGGCTGCGGTTGGGGCTGGCCTTGCTGCTACCGCCGCTGCTGGCGGGGCTGGTGGGGATTGCGACGGGGCGTTTAACGGCCGTTTCCGACCTCACCAACCAAGCCACCGCCCTGCCGCTGCTGGCCGTGCTGGGGATCAGCAGTTGGTTTTTGGGGCTGCGCTGGTATGGGCTAGCGGGAATGGGGCTGCGGGGAAAACGGCCGTTATTTGCCAGCATCGG
>JACKCD010000108.1 GCA_020634215.1 Ardenticatenaceae bacterium
GGGAAAAGAACATGTGCAATACACCCTTGCATTTTATACCCACCCTCCAACTCCCCTACGCCCCTCGCCCAACCCCGGCAAACTTTATACAATTAGCCCATCATGAAACGAACCGATGGCCTCATTCTCAGCTGCATCCTCCTTGTCTACCTCTTTGTCGGCACGCTCTACGCCGCCTACACCCCCGCCTGGCAAGCACCCGACGAACCCGCCCACTACAACTACGTGCGCCAACTGGCGGCGGGGAAGCTTCCCGTCATTGAAAATGGCGACTACGACCAGAAATATATTGAAACCATCGTCGGTTCCCGCTTTGACCCGCAATACAGCGTTGCCCCTCTGACCTATGAAGATTGGCAGCCGCCGCTCTATTACCTGCTGCAAACCCCGGTTTATTGGCTCAGTGGCGGCTCGCTGCTGGCGCTGCGGCTGTTTTCGATGCTGCTGGGGGCAGGGGTGGTGGCACTGGCTTATGGGGTGGCGCGGCGCGTCTTCCCGGAACAGCGGTGGGTGGCGGCAACAACGGCCGTTTTTGTCGCCTTCCTCCCCCAACACCTCACCATGCTCGCCTCCGTCAACAACGACAGCTTGGCCGAACTGTTGATTGGGGGGATTTTGTGGGTGCTGTTGGGGTTGTTGGAGATTGGGGATTGGAGATCGGAGATTGGAAGAAAGAGGCTGGTGACGTTAGGGGTGCTGCTGGGGCTGGGGTTTTTGACGAAGGCGATGGTGTATTTGCTGGCTCCGGTGGCGGGGCTGGTCGTTTTGTGGCGGTGTTGGGGCAAGTGGGGTGAGCTGGTGCAAACGGCCGTTCTGGCCTTCGCCCCCGCCCTCTTGCTCGGTTTGCTCCTCTGGGGACGCAACATCATCGTCTATGACGGCCTCGACATCATGGCCTCCGCCGCCCACAACAGCGTCGTCGTCGGCCAGCCCCGCACCGCCGAATGGGTTGCCAAATATGGCGTGGACGGCACTCTCAGCCGCTTTGCCACCACCACCTTCAACAGCTTTTGGGGCCAATTCGGCTGGATGGCCGTCCCCATGCCCCGCTGGGTCTACGCTCCCCTCACCCTCTTCACCCTCCTCGTCCTCATCGGCCTGCTCATCCACTGGCGCCACAAACCCGCCCCACTCCCAAATCCCCAATCTCCAATCTCCAATCTCATCCTTTTCCTCACGCTTGCGCTCACCCTCACCCTCTACCTCGGCTACAACCTCGTCTTTGTCCAGCACCAGGGGCGCTACCTCTTCCCCGCCCTCATCCCCATCGGCATCGGCGTTGCTCTAGGGCTGGGCAGTTGGCTACGGCCGTTTTCCAACCGCTGGCCCATCCTGCTCACCTTGCTGCCGCTGGGTCTGGCTCTGGCTCTGGTTGGTCTCGATTTGTTTGCCCTCTTCCGGTTTATCATCCCCAATTTGACATAAAACGCATCGTCTGCATCATTTGACGTAGAAACGGCCGTTTATTTCAACCAAATAGCATAACCCATCTCCAACATCTATCCGATTTTTACCCTCTTTTTCCCACCTACACTATCAGCTATCATATACACTGCATACAATATGCCACCCAACGTGGCAACAACTAAGGAGACTACAATGCAAATACAAAAACTGTTGAAATGGGCTGTTATCATCATCGTTGGCGGGTTTATTCTTATCCAGCTTGTGCCATATGGTCGCAGCCACGACAATCCACCCGTGCAAAGCGAACCCAACTGGGACAGTCCCGAAACACGAGCATTAGCCGTTCGCGCCTGTTTTGATTGCCACAGCAACGAGGTTGACTGGTCCCCCTGGTATACTAACGTAGCCCCCGCATCATGGCTGGTGCAGCACGATGTGGAGGATGGGCGGCGGAAGGTCAATTTCTCCGAATGGAATCAGGGTGGGAAACCACGCGAAATGGAAGAGCTGTGGGAAGTGGTGCAAAATGGCAAGATGCCGCTCAAGAAATATTTGCCGCTGCACCCGGAGGCTAAGCTCACGCAGGCTGAAATTGATCAACTGGTTAAGGGGCTACAAGCCAGCAGCCGTAATTAGCAACAATCAGCGATAAAGGACGGGTCAAGATGACAAAAAAATATTGGCTCTTACGGCTCCTCTGGCTGATATTTGCGGTCATCGTGCTGCTTGGTACTGGAATTGTAGGTGGGGTGCTGTTGGAACGCAACGTTTTGGCAGCTACCCCACTGCCAAATACAACGGCCGATTTTCAGCTGATTGATGAGGCGTGGCAAACCGTCTTGCGACATTATGTGGACAGAACGGCCGTTACTGACGAACGCCTTACCTACGGGGCCATTAGCGGCCTCATTGACGGTTTGGGTGACACCGGCCACAGCCGCTTTCTTAGCCCCGACATGGTACAAGAACAGCACGACTATACCGCTGGCGAGTTTGAAGGCATTGGGGCCTATGTGGAAAGCCAAAATGGCTATACCGTGATCGTGGCA
>JACKCD010000109.1 GCA_020634215.1 Ardenticatenaceae bacterium
AGGCGCAGACCGAGCTTGTAGAAGATGTCGAGGAAGCGAAGGTCGAAGCCGAGCGGCTCGAACCCTTCAAAGGCGAGAATGAGGCCACATTGGTTGTTTGCTTTAAGGCGGTGGATGTCGGAAACGGCCGTTATCATCTCCAACCCCTCATTCTCCGCCACCTCCTTATGCAGCCACCACGCCATTTCCAACCCCCGCTGCAAAGCCCGCTCAAGCTGGTGGTCTTCCAGAAAAATGGCGCACGCCTGCACCGTCACCCCACCCGCCTGCCACTGCGGGATGCTGTACTGCCCGGCGCAGCTAAAGTAGTAGCTGTGGGGTGACATCCCTGCCAAATCCCCCGTGGCTCCGCCCATCAACCCCAGCGGTGGCTCCCACGTGGCTGGGTCAGGCAAGACAATTGGCTCCCCCAGCCGAATTTTGCCATCGGCCAGCGGCACCAGAATGTCGCAGTGCCCATCAATCACAATGGCATTGCGGTGCAGGTCGGCCGCGTGGGCAGCGATGGCTTGGGTTGTGGAAAGGTTTTTGTCGCTCATTATTTGTCCGCAAACAGGTTGCTTTTAGCCTGTTTTCCCCCATTTTTGGCATAACACAAATCATTGTTCAAGTCCAGCCAGTTCATACACCATTTGGTGCGGCTGCTGGATTCGTTGAGATGCGTCCAAAATTTCCATCGAGACAATGTTGCCCAAATCATCGTAATCCAAAATTACGCCAGGCTTCTCTTCGTCGCTCTCCAAAACTTTTCCTTCTTTAAAAATAATAGTTAATGTATCAGTCTGTTTGTCGTAAATCACTCGCATGGGATAGTTATCTCCAGTATTTATCAATTTTGCTGGTTCGATAAATGGTCACAATCTCAGGTAACGGCCGATCTACGTCAACAAATATTCGGACTAAATACCGTTGTGGACACACAGACATCATACAGTTTCTTTAGACTTCGAGTTGTGCTGCCAGGGCAGTTGGTGCAGTGACGGGGCGTTGGCACACGAAGCGTTGGCAGAGATAGGCGGTGGCTTGGTTGTCCAGCATGTCGCGGTTGGCAAGCAGGGGGATGGTTTTGCCAGATTGCCCGACAGCGACAACGAGGTTAGGACGGTAGGTAGCAAAGGCGGTGGCGATGAGGCTTTCGGTGTCGTCCAGGCCGTGGTCGCCGACAATGGCGAGTTCCTGCGGGTTGCCCATGATGAAGGCGGCGGCGCACAGCCATTGGGCAAAACCGGTGGGGTATTTTGCCATCGGTTCGTAGAGGGAGGCTATAGCACGTTCAGCAATATCCCAATAACGGCCGTTTCCCTCATACAACCCCAACCGCAGCAACACCCCCGCCGCCATCGCGTTACCGCTCGGCACCGCATTGTCCTGCACATCCTTGGGGCGGTGGATCAACGCTTCGTGGTCGTCCGACGTATCGTAAAAGCCGCCTGTGGCTTCATCGGCAAAATGGGTCAGCATCAGTTCCGCCAACTCTCGCGCCCAGATATACCACCGTTCGTCAAAGGTGTTGTGGTAGAGTGCCAGCAGACCATCGGCCAAATAGGCGTAATCTTCCAGATAGCCATTGTATTTGGGCTGCGCTCCGGCTTTCCAGGTGCGGAATAAACGGCCGTTTTCCCCCCGCATCACCCCAACCAAAAACGACGCATTTTGCACCGCCACTGTCGTATAATCCGGCCGATTGAGCAGCCGCCCCGCCTCGGCAAAGGCCGCCAACATCAGCCCATTCCACGACGTTAGCACCTTGTCATCCAGCCCCGGCCACACCCGCTGCGCCCGCGCCGCATAGAGCAGTTGCCGCGCCGCCGCCAGCCGCTGCTGCAAAGTTGCTGGCTCAATCCCCAACTCCTCCGCCACCTCATCGGGGTCATGCGGCAAATGGAGAATGTTGTGGCCTTCCCAGTTGCCCCGCTCGCTCACCCCGTAAACACGCATAAACAAATCGGCCTCATCCCCCAGCAGCGACCGAATTTCCGCCGCCGACCAGACGTAAAATTTACCCTCCACCCCTTCACTGTCGGCATCATAGCTGCTGTAAAAGCCACCGTCGGCGTGGCGCAGTTCACGCACCACAAAATCAAGGGTCTCCTCGACGATGCGGCGATAAAGCGGCTTGCCGGTGATTTGCCAGGCGTGAAGGTAGACGCGGGCAAGCTGGGCGTTGTCGTAAAGCATCTTCTCAAAATGGGGCACCAGCCATTGGGCATCGGTAGAATAACGGGCAAAACCGCCTCCCACCTGGTCATACATCCCGCCAAATGCCATCTGCGTCAGCGTGTGTTCGGCCATATAGCGTGCCATGCTGTCGCCGCGCTGGAGATCCATCCGCAGCAAAAATTCGATGGTCATCGAAGGGGGGAACTTGGGTGCATCGCCAAAGCCGCCCAAGTCAGAATCGAAACTTTGGAGAATGCCGCCCAAAGCGCG
>JACKCD010000011.1 GCA_020634215.1 Ardenticatenaceae bacterium
GTGTAGACCCCTTTGATTTGTTTGGCGGCCCAGTGAAAACCGGCCGTTTCCAGCACCCAGGCATCGAAGGGGTCGGCAATGATGAAGCTGTTGTGGTAGTAAAATTGGTGGGTGAAGCCGCAGTTGCCCCCTTGCCCGTGTGTCGCTAGTAGGGTGGTGATGATGGCAAGGGCTTCGCGGGCGGTGGTGCTGCGCTCTAGTGCCAGCCGCAGCAAATCCATGCCGGTGAGGGTGCGTCCTTTTTCGTAGGGGATTTTGGTGAAGACGGCTTCGTTGCCGATGGCAACGCCGTGTTCGTTGACCCCCATCTCGGCTCCCCACATCCAGAATGGTTTGGCGAGGAGGACAGCGTGGGTGTGGGCGGCTTGGGGAATGGTGATGTAGGTGCATGGCACCTGGCTACCGGCCGGATGGTCGGCGGCGGGAACGTGGAGCAGATGATGAGCCTCATTGGGTTCGCGGTCGGAGTTTTTGCCAAAAATGGTGCTGCCGTCGGCGGTGACGGCTCCGGTGGCGACAACTGTATCACACATGGTTTACCTCGCTTCTTGACCAACAGATAGAAGGTTGTTAAGCTCCATTTTGATTGATTTGGTCGGTTTGTGCAACGTGAAGCAAAAATAGGACGCTGATTTTCCTGATTTTCCTGATTTAGGTGAATGTCGTTTTACATCTGCTTTACATGCAGGAAAATCTGTGTTCTAGCTGCATTTAGGAAAGATCATGAGAAAGGGTTTGTTTGTTTTGCTATTGCTGTTGGGGGGCTGCCAGCCGAGTCCGATTGAGGTAACGCCTACGCCGGAACTGGTTGTGACGAGTATGTTTGAGGGGTTTGGGGCGGTGGAGGAGGCAGAAACGGCCGTTTCCACGCCCACCGCACTCCCCATTTTGCCCACCCAAGCGGTTGCCGAGGAAGAAACGGCCGTTTCCGCCAGCAACACCATCCGCGAAATCTCCATCCTCTACACCAACGACGAACACGGCTGGATGCTGGGAACGGAAAAAGGGGCTGGCGCAGCCAATCTGCTGGGGCTGTGGCAAGAAGTGGAAGGCTACCAACCAAACGGCAGCACCATCATCCTCAGCGGGGGTGACATGTGGACGGGGCCAGCCATTTCCACCTGGTTTCAGGGAGAAAGCATGGCGCAGGTAATGAACCAGATGGGGTATGCAGCGGCAGCCGTGGGCAACCATGAGTTTGATTTTGGGCTGGATGTGCTGCGGCAGCGGGCAGAGGAATCTAGTTTTCCCTTTGTCAGTGCCAACATCCGCCGCAAAAGTGATGGTAGCGTACCAACTGATCTTGGCATTCAGCCGTATGTGCTGCAAACGGTTAATGAGGTTGTGGTGGGGATTATTGGGCTGACAACCACCACCACGCCGGTGACGACCAATCCTGTGAATGTGAGTGAGTTTGAATTTATTGATTATGCTACGGCTTTGGAAGACGTGGTGCCACAGGCCAAAGCGGCGGGAGCGGAGCTGATTTTGGTTCCGGCCCACATTTGCCGGGCAGAAGTGATGGCGCTGGCGCAGCAAATTGGGGCGTTGGGGGTGCATTTGCTGGGGGGCGGCCATTGCAATGAACTGTTTGCCGAGACGGTGAACGGGATGGTGGTGCTGGAAAGTGGTGGCAACATGGGGAGTTATGCCTGGGCGACGCTGCAATTTGACACGGCGACGGATGAGGTGGTGGCGAGTGCGGTGGGGGTGCGGCAGAACCAGGATGGGGTGGCGGATGCGGGGTTGGCGGAGACGGTTGGGGGGTGGGAAACGGCCGTTTCTGCCGAGCTTGATGTGGTGATTGGCTATAGCGAAAACGGGCTGGAGCAGCGCGGCGCGGCCATGCAAAATTTGGTGACCAATGCGTGGCTCGATGCTTTCCCCACCGCCGATGCCGCCATCACCAACCTGGGCGGCTTTCGCGCCCCGCTGCCACCGGGGGAAATTACGCTGGGCGGGCTGATTACGGTGCTGCCGTTTAGCAACGTGATTGTGGATGTGGCAATGACGGGGAAGCAACTGCGGGAGCTGTTTATGCTGGCCGATGGTGAAGCGGCGATTGGCGGGCTGGACAGGGTGCAGGGGCAGCTAACGCTGACGCGCACGGGGGAAATTGTAGACCCGGGAAAGATTTACCACGTTTTGGTGAATGATTTTATGTATGCGGGTGGGGATAATTACGGGGTGTTGGCGGTCTATGACCCGAATGCTTACAATACGAGCGTGGATTGGCGGCAGCCGGTGATTGATTGGCTGCTGGCGCAGGAATTGTCGGCGGAACGGCCGTTGGAAGCGGTGATCGGTAATCAGTGACCAGTAATCGGTAATCAGTACATACCACTGATTACCGATTACTGTTTACTGTTTACTGTTTCGGAGAAGGTTATGGAAGAAACAAGAGAACAACACGATGAAACACGGGGAGAATGGTTGCGGTTTGGGGTGTTGGTGGGGGTGCTGTTGGGGACGATTTTGGTGGTGTGGGCGGTACGGCCGTTTGTAACTAGCCGCGTCGTGCCAGCTTTTTTGGGTGATTGGGGTGGACATCAGGTGTCGCTGCCTATTTTGGAAGCGGGGGAGGCTCCGGTACAGGAGGAAAGTGGCACTGGTGGGGTAGTGGTGGAGGAAGAAACGGCCGTTGAGAGCGAAGCCACACCATCTGAAATCATGCCCAATGATACAGCCGACGACGAAGGTGCAAGCAGTGATACGGCGACAAAAAGCGCAGGGTATCCAGCACCAGCGACTGAAGAACAATCTGAAGAGCAAGCCCCTATCAGTGAAATCACGCATACAGTCCAGCCAGGTGATACGCTATTCCGCATTGCACAACAGTACAACGTTACAATTGAGCAAATTGTGATGGCTAACAAGATTACCAACCCCAACCAGATTGCCATTGGCGACACGCTGAAAATTCCGCAACCATAACGTGTTTTTCACGGATACCTCATGCCAATCCGGTTGACTTTCCCATTAAAGTTGCTTATCGTTACCTCATACGAGCAAGAGTTCACCTTCTCGGAAGAAGTTGAACTTCTCGTTTTGTAGGTCGAGTGGAGGTTGTTCGACTGAACACAGAAGAAAGTAGAGGGCGCGTCGTAAAGGCGCAAAGCGGTTTTTTCTGGGTAAAAACCCAGCAGCACGGTGTGGTTGTGTCGCAGTTGCCGGGCCGGATGAAAAAAGATAGGCAAAATACGGACTTAACGGCCGTTGGCGATTGGGTCACTATCACCCTTAACAAAGACAAGACCGGCACCATTGCCACAGTTGAAGAACGGCACAGCACGCTGTCGCGCACTCGCCCTGTGGCTGGTTCACGCAGTCTTCGCAGCGACCGCGAGCAAGTGTTGATCGCCAATGTTGACCAAGTTGTTTTTGTGTTTGCCGCCAAAAACCCGGAGCCAAATCTGCGGAAGCTGGATCGTTTTTTGGTGGTTGCAGAAATGAACGAACTTCCCGCCATTATTTGCCTGAACAAAATTGATCTCATAGATTTGGCGCAGCTTCAGCAAGAGTTTGCCTTGTATGAAACGCTAGGTTATGAGGTGGTCTACACGAGTGTCAAAACGGGTTATGGGGTAGAGACCCTGCGGCAACAGTTGGCAGGCAAGCTGTCGGTTTTTGCCGGGTCGTCGGGTGTGGGCAAGTCGAGCCTGCTCAATGCCATCCAGCCAGGGCTTGGTTTGCAGGTGAAAGATGTGAGCGAGGCCACTGGCAAGGGGATGCACACGACCCGCTACACGGAAATGTTTCCGCTAGACGTAGGTGGCTATGTGGCCGACACGCCCGGCATTCGCGGGTTGGCACTGTTTGACGTAGAGCCGAGCGAACTGGATGCCTATTTCCGTGAGATAGCACCGCTGGTGGCGGATTGCCAGTTTAGCAATTGCACCCACCGCAACGAGCCGAAGTGCGCGGTGCGGGCAGCGGTAGCCGATGGCCGTATTGCACCGCAGCGTTATGAGAGTTATTTGCGCCTACGTGAAGAGCATGATGTATTGGATCAGGCGATGTATTAGCATTATGATGCGTGTTTGGATTGGTTTCTGGGTTGGCTTAATGTTGTTGGGGCTGGCTGGATGTGGGCAAACATCGGCTGGTTTGGCACAGGTTCCCAGCACAGGGGTTCCGGTTGAGAACCGCTTTGAGGCGACGTATTTGGCGTTAGGTGGGGCGCGGACGCTGGGTGAGCCGATTACGCGGGGGTTTGTGGTGGGGGAAAACGGCCGTTTTGCCCAATATTATGAACGAGCGCGACTGGATGAGACAGCCAACGGGGTTGTGCCATATCCGCTGGGCGTATGGGCATATGAAGGGGTAAACCAAACGGCCGTTGTGCCAGGAGCTATGCCCGCTAACGCTCAGGCCCGCACCTTTGCCTCTGGCATTCAGGTTTTTGACGCATTTTTAGCTTTTTATGACGCTTATGATGGGGAGACGCTGCTGGGCGAGCCGCTTTCGCCGCAGTTTGAAGAGGGCGGGGTGTGGACGCAATATTTTACAAACGGCCGTTTGGAGTGGCACCCCGCTTTGCCCGTTGGGCAGCGCGTTCAGCTTGGGCTGCTGGGGCAAGCACACTTTCAGGAAGAAATGGTGGCCGTCTATGAAGCCGAAGCCCAGAGTTTTATTCCAGTGGCACTGGCTGGATTAACAAAGGCGCGGGTAAGAGCGGCCGTTGGCTACCCCATTTTATATGCCGGTGATCGGCAGGTGCTGCACGTGACGGTCACAACGGCCGATGAAACCACGCCCGCCGCTGACATTTCCCTTCACGCGACCATTGTTTATGCCGATGAGCGCGAACAAACGGTTGATTTGCCTGCAACAAATGAGGATGGCTACAGCCAACAAACGCTGCCTTTACCCGATCTGATGCCGGGGCAAGATGTGACCATTCGGGTGGAGGCGCTAAATGGCGGTGGGGAACCTATTGGGAAGACGGTGCTGATCTTCAAAACGTGGTGGTAACGGCCGTTTCGTTAGCCAAGTTGTCTTCCTTACGACAAGTTTTCCGGCAAGGAGTTGGTGTAGGAGCGTAGGGGGTCGGCAAAACGGCCGTTTGTCCCTGCCACCCGCCGCCGTTTTTCCTCCGTTTGCACACTCCCCACAACCACATACTCAATATCTATCACTACCTGCTTGCGAGCTAGATCCAATTTACGCACGTCTGCCTTTTTCACAGTCAAGCGCGTCAACACCGATAGCTCTGTCAACAGCGCATCCTGATTTGCCAACAAAGCTGGCTCAAAATCATGCAAAATCAGCTGTGTCTTATGTGTTTTGGCGCTGGGCAACAAACGCGGATGGTCAACGACATAGGCCGACAAAAGAATAAAAGCATTTGAGACCAACAGCAAGACTGGGTTTTCCATACCAACCGCATTGATAACGGAAATGGCAATAGCACCAAAGAAGTAAGTCAGCTCGCGCTTGCTAAAAGCCGTGCTGCGAATACGCATAACGGCCAAAATGGCAAAGAGGGTGAAGGCAAATTGGGAGCTAATCTCAAAATTAATGTTGAGAAACGGGAACATGAAGAGGTTGAAGGTGAGAAACAGCGTGAAATTGCCCCGATCCTGGTGCCGCCGATAGTAAATGAGATAGGCAAAAATAAAGATGGCAAGCAAATTAAGCCCAAAGTGAAATAAAAGCGAAGTGTAAATAGACATGAGGTATGACTTCCTTCAACACCGTAAGGTTTGTTTCATTTTGCTGCAAGCAAAGCAAAGCAAACTTGCCATTTGGCTAAAGGCGTCAAAGGTGGGCAGCCGTTGCAAGCCATTCGCAAGTGTGGGGATGTTGTGCAGACTATTTGATTGTTTTATTGTATCGGCCTGTAGCAAACGGCCGTTTTCTGCCCTGTTGCGGGGAATCAGTGCGTCAAGGCAGTCCTTCACAGACCATTATACCCAAAACGCTTACAGCCCAAATGACGATCCCTACCCCTCCCTGTTGCACGAGTTTGCCAACTGACCAGGAAGGAGTAACATTCCCGACCGTATGGTTGCGCCACAAACATGGCTAGGCCAATCAAAATTAGGAGACCTGTATGCCAATTACGCCTTTAACGCCAGATAAACTGCGCCTTGTTTGTGATGCCAGTCAGTTTGAATTCGCCACAACGGCCGATTTAATGCCACGAACCACCATCATCGGCCAGCCACGCGGCACACGCGCCATAGAATTTGGCATGGGCATCCAAAGCCACGGATACAATATCTACGCTTTGGGGCAAATGGGGACGGGGCGAGCCACCGCGCTGGAGCGTTTCTTGCAAAACCATGCCGTCAACATGCCGCGCCCGTCGGACTGGGTTTATGTCCACAACTTTGAAACACCCCACCAGCCACGCGCATTGGAACTGGCGGCCGGCGAGGGCAAGCTGTTTCAGGAGCGAATGGGGCGGTTGCTGGCCGATTTGCAAAACGAGCTGCCGCGTGCCTTTGACACCGACAGCTATCGGGATGCAGTGCGCGACATGCGGGTGCAGTTTGAGCGGCAGCGGGATGAGCTACTGCGGCAAATGCAGGAGCAAGCCACCCAGGTAGGGTTTGCCCTGCTCAATACGCCGTCGGGGCTGGTGGCGGGGCCGGTGCGTGAAGGACAGCCGTTGACGATGCAGGATGTGGAGCAGATGACCCCGGAGCAACGGCTGGTGCTGGAGCAAGCGCAAATACAGCTAAATGAGGCGTTAGACGAAACGCTGGATGAGATACGAGTGCGGGAGGGCAAGGCGCGGACACAGGTGGAGCAAGTTGACCGCGAGGTGGCGGCGGCGGCGATCAAGCATTGTTTTACGCAAATGCGGGGGATGTATGAGGGGAAAACGGCCGTTTTAACCTACCTCAACGCCCTGCACGACGACGTGCTTAACAGCCTCGACACCTTTGCCCCCGCTGACGACGAAGATGGGCAACCCCCTGACTTGCGCCGCTATGAAGTCAATTTGCTGGTCAACAATGCCGAAACCCAGGGTGCGCCGGTCATCATGGAGATGAACCCGACCTATTTCAACCTGTTTGGGCGGATCGAGTATGAGATGGTCAACGGCATGGCAATGACCCACTTCACCAACATCAAGTGTGGGGCACTGCATTGGGCTAACGGCGGCTTTTTGCTGCTCTATGCCGCCGACCTGCTCAAATACCCCGATGCGTGGGACGCGCTGAAGCGGGCGCTAAAGTCGGCACAAATTTTGGTGCAGCAGCCCAACATCTTTAACGAAAATGCTCCCGTGCTGGCAAAATCGCTGTCGCCAGAGCCGATTCCGCTGCAAGTCAAAATTGTGCTGCTGGGCAACCCGGAGCTTTATTACGCGCTGTACCATCGGGACGAGGAGTTTAGCGAGTTGTTTAAGGTGCGGGCTGATTTTGATTCGCGGATGTTGCGTACGTTGGAGAGCGAGTTGGCGTATGCGGAGTTTGTGGCGACGCGCTGCCACGAGGAAAATTTGCGCCATTTTGACAAAACGGCCGTTGCCAAGGTTATTGAACACGGGGCACGGCTGGCGGAAGAGCAAGCGTATTTAAGCACCAAGTTTGGGGCAATTGCCGATTTGGTGCGGGAGGCAAGCTTTTGGGCGGGGATTAACGGCCGTTCCCTTGTCACCGCCGCCGATGTCGCCCAGGCCATAGCCGAACGCACCGAGCGCAACAACCACGTCGAAAAGCGGATTCAGGAAAGTATTCTCAAAAACACGATCTTTATTGCCACCGACGGCGAAGTCGTGGGGCAGGTCAATGGGCTGACCATCATTGATTTGGGCGATTACACCTTTGGGCAGCCAGGCCGCATTACGGCCCGAACCTACATGGGGGAGGATGGGGTAGTACATATTGAACGGCAAACAGAAATGTCTGGCCCCATCCATGATAAGGGGCTGCTGACGCTGATGGGGTATTTGGGCGGAACCTACGCCCGCAGCCAGCCGCTATCGCTGTCGGCCAGCCTGACCTTTGAGCAAAATTATGGCGGGATTGATGGGGACAGTGCTTCGTCAACCGAGCTTTATGCGCTGCTGTCAAGCCTGGCGGAACTGCCGATTCAGCAGGGCATTGCGGTAACGGGTTCGGTGAACCAGCGGGGAGAGGTGCAGCCGATTGGGGGAGTGAATGAGAAAATTGAGGGATTTTTCAAAATTTGCGCGGCACGGAGGCTAACAGGCAAACAGGGGGTGCTGATTCCGGCGAGCAATGTGGATGAGTTGATGCTGGATGAGGCGGTAGTAACGGCCGTTTCTGCCAACCAATTTCACATCTGGTCAATTACCACCGTGGATGAGGGGATGGAAGTACTCACCGGAGTTCCTGCGGGAGAGCGCAACCCGGACGGCAGCTACCCGGAAGGAACCGTCCATCGGCTGGTGCAGGATCGGCTGCTAAAGCTGGCGCTTGATTTGAAATCGTTTGGCAATGAGGGGGATGACGACGACGAGGAAAAGGAAGATTAGCGGCAATTGGAGATGGTTACAGGTTCACGATCTCCTATCTCTACTCTCTAATTATGCTGAAGATAAACGGCCGTTCTTAACACCCCCACCACGCTTTTGGCATCCTGCAAACGGCCGTCTTGCGCCATTGCCACCAGCTCCGGCAGCGGCATTGCCACCACCTCAATCAACTCATCCACATCCCCATCCAATGGGTCAGGGTGTAGCCCTTCAGCCAAATAAAGCGCCAGCAGTTCATTTGACAGCCCCGGAGCAGGCCAGACTTGTCCTAGCGGCGTAAAGCTATCGGCGCGAAACCCCGTTTCCTCGCGCAGTTCGCGCTGGGCGCAAAGCAAAAAATCTTCGCCCCACTCCCGCGTTCCGGCCGGCAGCTCCAAAATCGTTTGCCCCAACGTCACCCGATATTGCTGCAGCATCAAAATCTCAACCCCGGTTTCGCGGCGGCGAATGGGAACCAGCACCACCGCCCCCGGATGATTAACCATTCCCTTAGTCACCACCTGACCATTGGGCGTTTCAATCTGCAGTTCGTGCAACTGCCAGGAATCGGCCGTCCAGACCTCTTTTTGGGCAACGACTTTTAAGCTCATCGTTCATAAAAAACCTCTGAGGTCTCAAAGACCTCAGAGGCTTCAGCTACCAATCTTAACGTGCCGGAATGCGGATTTGCTGCCCCACGGCGATGCTGTTGGGGTTGGCGATGTTGTTATAGCTGGCTAATTCTGCCACGGTGAAGCCATAGCGTAAGCCAATGCGGAACAAATTCTCGCCAGGAGCCACAGTATGGATTTGCTCGCCAGTGCTGGGCTGCCCCCCTCCCTGCTGGTCATCGGTGACAGTGCCAGGGGCGGGAATGGTGAGCGTGTCACCGACGCTGAGGGAATCAACGTTGGTGATGTTATTGGCGGTGGCAAGCTCTTGCACGGTCAGACCATATTTGAGGGCAATGGTGTAGAGTGTATCACCAGCCTGAACGGTGTAGGTGGTGGGCGTAGCCCCTGTGCCGCCGCTGCTCTCGCCGCCGCTACTCTCGCTGCCGCCTGTCTCGCCACCGCTGCTTTCACCACCGTCCGTTTCGCCACCACCAGTCTCACCACTACTGCCCTCTCCGCCACTTTCTCCCTCGCCGGGGGCGGGGTAAGCGGGATCGGGGGTGGGGTTGTCGGCAGGAACGGCCGTTGGCTGCACCAACCCACCATCTGTGGCGGGAACAGTGGGCAGCAAAACGGCAGGGGTGGCCGTTGCGTCCACCGATTCACTGCCGGGAACCGGCCGTTCGCAAGCAACCAGCACCAACAGGGCCAGGGCAGCAAAAAGCAATAGCTTGACATTTACTGAAAGGTATCTCACGGTTATTTCCTCCTACGGTTGGCAACGCTGATAATGTACGGGTGGATTGTATTGGTAAACATTACCGACGTTGATGCTGCGGAAAGATTTTTGCAGATCATGTATTGAGGGAAATTGTAGGGCAGGGTAACAGTTTAGTCAACATAACGATTTTGGCCGCAATTTTCCCGATAGCAGTGAGTTTAGCTATAATTTGTAACATGGTTGGCAAAGATGTTTTACCCCCTTTGGTTGGGATCAACGCCCATTTGTTGGCAGAGGAAGCTGGGTATCGGCGGGCGGGCATTCACCAGTATATGGCCCAAGTGCTGCGCCATTTGCCGAAAAACGGCCGTTTTGCCATCTTCACCCGCCACCCGCTCGACTTTTTGCCACCCGGCCAATGCAAACGGCTGCCCACCCGCTGGCCCACAGGCAGACGACTGGTGCGGATTTTGTGGGAACAAATCGGCTGGCCCTGGCAAGCGTGGCGCGAACGGATAGATTTGCTGCACGCAATGGCTTTTGTTACCCCCATTTTGTCTCCCTGTCCCACCGTTGTCACCGTTTTCGACCTCAGCTTCATCCACACCCCCGACAGCTTTCCCCGCCTACAGCGGCTCTATCTGCACAGCCAAACGGCGCGGTCGTGCCGCCAGGCGCGGCGGGTGATTACCATTTCCGAATCGGGGCGGCAAGATGTTCACCGCTATTTTGGCGTGCCGCTGGAGAAAATTGATGTGGTGTTGCCGGGGGTGGAGCCAATTTATCGGCCGTTGCCGGCCGCCGATGTGACCGCTTTTCGCCAGCGGGAAGGGCTGCCGGCACAATTTTTGCTCCATGTTGGCACGCTGCAACCGCGCAAAAACATTCCGGTGCTGCTGGAAGCGTTGGCGCAGATCAACCGGCCAGAATTGCAACTGGTGCTGGTGGGGGGCAAAGGGTGGCTGTTCGACGACATTTTTGCCCGTGTGCAGGGGCTGGGGCTGCAAAATCAGGTGCGGTTTACGGGGTACGTGCCGGATGATGTGCTGCCGTTGTGGTACAATGCGGCCACGCTGCTGCTATTTCCATCGTTGTATGAGGGATTTGGTTTGCCCATTTTGGAGGCAATGGCGTGCAAAACGGCCGTTATTGCCGCCAACACCTCTTCCATCCCCGAAGCCGTGGGCAACGCTGGCCTCCTTTTTGACCCCCACAACCCGGCGCAATTGGCTGAACGGATTCTAAGCGTACTGGATGATCCGGCACAGTTGGCTACAATGCAGCAGCGTGGGCTGGCTCACGCGCACCTGTTTAGCTGGGAACGGGCAGGACGAGAAACGGCCGTTGTTTACCAGCGGGCTTTGTCACAAGATTTGTAAACATGACGCATAAACCACAAACAGCCATAACCGATAACAGACGACCGACGACGGACAACCGACCCCAGTCTCTTTCTTCCATCCGCGTTCGTCCGCGTTCGTCCGCGTCCAATTCTCACGTATGAAGAATCAGACGATTCGCACCATTACCATCATCAGCGACTTGATCCTCATCAATCTCGCTTTTGCCTTCGCCTACCTGGTGCGCTACCGTTGGCAATGGTTCTACCCCATCCAGTTTGACGAACCGTACAGCGACTATTTAGGGCAGCAGGCCATCCTCACCCTGCTGCTCATCCTCACCTTTTCGCAGAACCGGGTGTGGCAGCGGCGGCGCGGCGAAACGTGGATTGATGAAATGGCGCGAATTGTGTGGGCAACGGCGGCCGGCATTGCCCTGATGATGGCCGTCACCTTCTTCTTGCAGCCCTCCCCCTTCTCCCGCCTTCTCATCTTCTGGGCATTGCTCTTCATCATCACCTTTGTTGGGCTGGGGCGCTGGCTACGCCGCTTCATCCTGTCGGTGCTATATCGGCGCGGCGTGCGCGTAGACCGGGTGCTGGTGGTTGGCTCTGGCGAAGCCGGCCGAGGGGTGATTCGCACCCTGCTGGCTCGCCCCGACATTGGCTACCAGGTCGTGGGCTACCTGGATGATGGTTCAAGCGAAAACAACATTGGTTTGGGGCGCATTCCCCATTTAGGCACATGGGAAAATCTCGATCAAATTTTGCGCGAGCAGCCCAACCTCCACACCGTTTTTATTGCCCTGCCCGGTGAAATGCACCAGCCCATTCTAACCATGCTGCGTCTTTGTCTGCGCCACGGCGTGCGGGCGCAAGTAGTTCCCGACCTTCTCCAACTGAGTCTCAACCGGGTAGAGTTCAACAACATGGCGGGCATTCCCATGCTCAGCGTGCGCGATGTCCACATCAGCCGCACCGGTCTGCTGCTCAAGCGGGTGCTGGATCTGGCCGTGGTTGCCCTGTTGGCATTACCCACCCTGCTGGCAATGGCGATTATTGCCCTCATCATTCGGCTGGATTCACCCGGCCCCATTTTTTATGCGGCAGAACGGGTGGGGAAAGGGGGCAAAACGTTTAACATGATCAAGTTTCGTTCGATGGTGGTGGGGGCGGAACGGCAAAAGGCAGCTCTGCTGGCGTTTAATGAGGCCAGCGGGCCGGTGTTTAAAATCAAGGATGACCCACGCATGACGCGGGTGGGGCGGGTGCTGCGGCGGCTCAGTTTGGATGAATTGCCGCAAATTGTGAATGTGGCGCGGGGAGAAATGAGCTTGGTAGGGCCACGCCCGCCGCTGCGGGAAGAGGTGGCGCAATATAAGCCGTGGCACCGTCAGCGGCTGGCGGTGGTGGGGGGGCTAACGGGGCTCTGGCAAATAAGCGGCCGTTCTGACCTCACTTTTGATGAATCGTGTTTGCTCGATATTTACTACATCGAAAACTGGTCGCTGGCGCTGGATGTTCGCATTTTGGTGCAAACAATCCCCCACGTTCTGTTTGGTCGTGGGGCGTATTAAAACTCATCATCTGGCATTGATGGTTGCTGCATCCCCACAATTTCCCCATGCACATTGATGACAATGCGAAATCCCATCATCCCCATCATGTTGCGGGCTTGCATCGGAATCCCCTGGGCAATAATTTTGTCCATATCTACATTGTTGAGTTCGGAAGTGAGAGCAGCCTTGGTGAAAATGTCGTCCTTGCCCATCATGTTCATGGCCTGCTCAATGGCAATGTCTTTGTTGTCTTGTAACTGCTCCAGAAAGAAGCTCAATACTTGCCTGTCCACCTGTTCGGCGTCTATATGACGCATGAAGCCATCGTCGTCTACGATGTATGTTGCCTCGTTGCCAATAACGGCCGTTTTCACCACATTCCCTTGCTCATCAAAAACCAAATCCATAAAAAGCGCCTGTCGTGCCATTGTATTTACTCCATCTACATAGCTATTTATCTGATTTCTATACGGATCATACAAAGATATGATGCCCTGACAACCCCTCCGCTAATTTACCATTAACCAAAAACGTGGCGACTTCAGGGCTTTCTAAGGGCAATATGGGCGTCACGTGCAGCGTCACTTGCATGTGGTATAATGCCCCGGCTAACTTAAAAGGCAAAGTCAAGACCTCTGCCCCGGAAAAATACCCGGAAGCAGAGGTCTTGTTGAAAAATACGCAGCCAACCCCAGCGTGGTTTGGTCAGTTTCGATAGTAATAAGAACGGCCAAGTAATAATGCTGCATGAGGCGAAAAGGTATAAAGAGAGAAAGTGTTTAGACCGCTAGACTGGTTTTTGGGGCTATTTTCCCTCGACATTGGAATTGATCTTGGCACAGCCAACACCCTTGTAGCAGTACGCGACCGGGGTATTGTGATCAATGAGCCATCTTGGGTGGCAATCAACAGGCGGACACGCAGGCCGCTGGCTATTGGCGCAGAAGCACGGGAAATGGTGGGGCGCACCCCCAGCGATATTGTCGCAATACGGCCGTTGCGTGATGGTGTCATTTCTGAATTTGAAATTACCGAAGCCATGCTCAAATACTTTATAGACAAAGCCCACGAGCAAATGCTAGTCCCATTTCCCCGCCCCCGCGTGGTAGTTGGTGTCCCCAGCGGTGTTACCGAGGTGGAAAAGCGGGCGGTGTATGATGCCACCATTTCCGCCGGTGCCCGCGAAGCATATCTCATCGAAGAGCCAATGGCGGCGGCTATTGGCTCCGGCCTCCCCATCATCGAATCACGCGGCAGTATGATTGTGGATATTGGCGGCGGCACCACCGAAGTCGCCGTTTTTGCAATGGGTGGCATTGTCGTCAGTCGCTCCATCCGCGTGGCGGGGGACGAAATGGATGAAGACATCATTGCCTATGCCCGGAACAAATATAATTTGCTCATCGGCGAACGAATGGCCGAGCGAGTCAAAATTGGCATCGGCTCCGCCTTTCCCCTGCCCGAAGAGCGCACCATGACCCTACGCGGGCGCAATCTCATCAATGGCCTACCCCAGTCCGTCGAAATCAGCTCTATTGAACTGCGCGAGGCGATGGGGCCGTCGGTCAACATTATTGTAGACACGGTGCGCGACGCGCTGGACGAAACGCCGCCGGAATTGGTGGCAGACTTGATGGAAGTGGGGATTTGTTTGGCAGGTGGTGGTGCTCAAATTCAGGGGCTAGCCGACCGTATTGAAGATGCGGTGCGGATGCGCGTGTGGGTGGCCGAAGATTCGATGACGTGTGTGGCGCGGGGTGCCGGCCGTGTCTTGGAAGATTTGGATAATTATCAGCGCGTCCTGGTTGGGCTGCACCGAGGCAGCACCCACCACTAATTGCAGGCTTTCGATTGATGCAGTAGGGTCTCATGCTCACGGTCAATCGCTCATGACACAATGGATTTTAATCAGACACAGCAACGGATTCGATGGGGAATCTTTATTACGCTGGCTGGTTTAGCCGTTCTTCTCACCATTCTCGACAACACAGGTAATTTGGACAGCGTTCTTGCCCTTGTCCGTGACCCGTTTGGCACGGTGCTAAGTTGGACATCGGCTCGCGCTGATGGTGTCAATAACCTGTTGTCCGCTCCCCGCGACATTGAAGCCGCACAGCTAGAAATTGAGCAGCTACAGGGGCGGATAGATGCGCTGGAACGAGAAAACGAGGAATTGCGCGAGCTGCAGGGGGAGTACCAAATTTTGCTGGAACTGTTTAACCGGGCGCGGGAAACGCCTACCTATCGGCGGGTAACGGCGGCTGTCATTGGGCAGGATAGCAACCCAGGGGTGCGAAGTATCATCATTGACAAAGGCTCGGCCGATGGGGTGCGGGTGGGAATGCCAGTAGAAAGCGCACGTGGGCTAGTGGGGCAAGTATTTCGCACTACGCCTAACTCAGCCCAGGTCGTTTTGGTGACGGAAAATTCAAGTGCGGTACCGTCGCGGCTGGGCAGCTCACGGGCAACGGGAATTTTGCGCGGGTCGGGCGTGGGCAACACGATGACCATTGACTGGATTGATTTGCGCTTCCAGGTGGAGATTGGGGAAACGGTGCTGACTTCTGGCCTGGGGGGGCGCTTTCCACAGGATCTGGTCATTGGTCGTGTGGTGGATATGAATCGAAGCGAGGCGGAGCTATTTCAGCAGGCGATTGTGCAGTCGGCGGTTGATTTTGAGGCGTTGGAAATTGTGTTTGTGATTGTGGATTTTGAGCCAGTTGACACGAGCATTTTTTCCACGTCGCCGGGTGGCTAATGAGCGCATCGGTTTATGTGGCTTTCCCACTGATGGCACTGTTGGGTGTGGTACAAACGGCCGTTTTGCCCCATTTCCCCATCCTCGGCCAGGTTCCTGTGCTACCGTTTCTGGTGGCATTGGCCTGGGGGCTGCTGCGCGGCGTGAACGAGGGTGCCGTCTGGGCGTTTATGGCCGGGTTTTGGCAGGATATGTTTTCGATTGTGCCGCTGGGAACACATGCACTGGTGTTTTTGCTGGCAATAACGGCCGTTCTCCTCATCCAACAACTCCTCCCCCTCAGCCAGTTCCTCCTTCCTGCCCTCTTCGCCACCATCGCCACCATCCTCTACCTCATTCTTCACACTATGCTGCTGCGGCTGCTCGGCTTTTCTCTCACGTTAAATGCGGTGACTTCTTTATTACCCATTGTTATCTTACACGCCATCATCATTCTACCCATCTACTGGCTCATGAACCAAATCAACCGGCGTGTCAACCCGCGAAGGGTTGAGCTATAAGGAGGGAAGGAGAAAACCATGTCCCAAATGGGTTGGAAACGTCCCGAAGAATTAGAAGTTGACGAGCAAGATATTGGGCTACGCGGCCGGCTATACTTTCTTCGCGTCCTCATGCTCATCATTCTCACCCTCTTGCTTTACCGTGTGTATTGGCTACAGCAAAACAAAGGGCCAGACTTATTGGCTCAGGCCGATGAAAACCGCTTTTCCATCCTTCGCGCCAATGCTCCACGTGGCATCATCGTAGACCGCAACGGTGAGCCACTCGCCATTAACCTCCCCAGCTTTGACGTCACTATCACCCCCGCTTTTTTGCCCAACGACGACGAAGAATTGCAGGCCATTTATGAGCGTCTGTCCTTGCTTACTGGTGTACCCGTTACCAATACCGTCCAGCAGCAAGCCCTGATCCAGGCTGCTAACCCGGAGCTGGTTAGCACCTACAGCCGCTTGGCGCAGCTATACGGTGCCCCCGTCCAGGATACACTAGCCCAAGCTGGCATCGTCCCCCAACTGCCCACCAGCATTGCCGCCATCGTTCAAGAAAACAGCTTCGCCCAATATGTTCCCGCTGTCATCACTTCCGGCATACCTATCTCACTAGCTTATCGCATTGAACAAGAAAGTATCTTCTTACCTGGCGTGCGCGTGCTGCCAGAACCGTTACGTGAATATCCCAGCGGCGAATATACAGCGCACCTCATTGGCTACATGGGGCCAGTACCCAACCAAAATTGGATTGACGTATTGGGCTATGAGCGTGATGACCGCGTTGGCTGGGCCGGTCTTGAATCCTCAATGGAAATTGAGATGGCCGGGAAAAAGGGCGCACGCACCATTGAGCAAGATTGGACAGGGCGTGAAGTGCGGCAAATTGGGTTAGCTGACCCACCAACAGCCGGTCTAAATCTCCACCTTACCCTCGACCTGAATCTGCAAAAAAAAGCACACGAAATTTTGAAGCAAGCTATGGCTGTCAACGAGCAAACAGTACGCATAGACACGATAACGGGCGAACGCTCTTTTCCCGAAGTACAGCAAGGCGCAATTGTGGCACTTAACCCACAAACAGGCGAAGTGCTGGCAATGGTTAGCCTTCCTAGCTTTGACAACAACCGCTTCCAAACCGAAGTACCTGTAGACTATTACCTCAATTTGGCGCGTAATGATTACACTCCGCTTGTAAACCACGCCATTAGCGGTACCTATCCCCCTGGCTCCACCTTTAAGCTGGTACCAGCATCAGCGGCGCTGCAAGAAGGGGTCGTGTCGCCAGAGCGCCGCCTCTTTGACCCTGGGCAAATCGTCATTGCCAACCGCTTTGCTCCCAATGATCCCGGCCGTGCCCAAACCTTTGTCTGCTGGCTACCGGCTGGTCATGGAGCCATGAATATGCGGTTGGGCATTGCCAATTCATGTGATGTGTACTTTTACAAAATCAGCGGTGGTTTTGACCAGGATGGCGAGTTTGTCAACGGGTTAACGGTTGATCTCATTTCTCAATATGCCGAGCAATTTGGCTTTGGCCGGGTACAGGGCATTGAACTCAATTTGGAAGCACCAGGAAACCTGCCTACACGACAGTGGAAGCGGCAAACACAGGGTGAGCCATGGTCAACAGGTGATGATTACAACCTGGGGATTGGGCAAGGGTTTATGTCGGCCACCCCGCTGCAAGTGGCGCAAATGGGGGCTGTTGTTGCCAATGGCGGTTTTCTCTATCGTCCTACAATCATTCACCATTTGACCGACGCTGATGACAACATTGTCTTTGTAGATGAAAACAGCCAGGTTTATGCACGCGCCCATCTTGATGATGAGGGTGAGGTGGTTGTGACTGATGCTCATGGCAATCCTCTAGACGATCCCTCGCTAAATATTCAGTTTGATGAGCAAGGGAACTATATTTTGTCACCCGAGGTAGTAGATACCGTAGACGTTGATCGCCAGTTTTTGCAGGTTGTGGCCGAGGGGATGGAGCTTGTTAACAACCGTATTAGCGATGAAGAATTCTTTACCGGGGCAACTTATGTTGATTGGCTCGACGATTTTGGTATTTCAACAGCCGGTAAAACGGGAACGGCCGAATATTGTGACAACATTGCCATTGAACGCGGGTGGTGCCGGTTTGAAGACATTATTCAGCGTCGCGTATTGCCCACCCATTCCTGGTATGTTGGCTATGCACCCTATGAAGACCCGGAAATTGTGGTGGCTGTCTTTTTGTTTAATGGGGGCGAAGGGTCAGCATGGTCAGCCCCAGTGGCGTGCAATGTGATGGCTGCCTATTTTAAGGTGGGGCAATATGCGGATGGGTTAGAAGAACAAGCACGGGCGGATGCGTTGTTGCCAGCAAACCGTGCCTGTGATTCAACTACGTTTAATCCTGTGCTTGACTTCTCTTTTTTCTCTGATTAGGAATGGCGCTTAATGCAGGTGGTCAAGATTGGTTCAATCTTCGGAGATTGAACCAATCTAACTGGACAAGTTCTTTGATTCTCATTCCTTAGCAGAATCGTTAATTGGCTCACTCACCGTAACCTAACAAACGAATTTCATACCAAGCTACAATGGTGGGGCTGACTGTGGTTTTTACGAGAACAGATTGAATATCAAACCAGGGTTCTTCTAGCTCATAATAAAGCCACTGTCCTTCATCGGTAAAATCATCGAAGATGTGTAAGAGGATATAATCGCTGTCGTCAACCCCTTTAACCCAAATTTCGTGAACGGTGTTGCCAGATTCTTCTTGGGCTATACGGAGTTCAACGGCCGTTAATGTCCGACCTTCCTCAAAATCAATCTGAATCCACTGGGGTGCTTCCGCACCCGACAGCCAACCAGAGTAAAAATCACCATCTACAGCCAATTCCGGCGGATGGTTCTCGTTCGATGTCTGCGCTGTCACAGTTCGCTGATAGGCAAAATTGGTGCGGTAATCGGAGCTGGGTGGGCGCACATTTTCCAAATATTGACGCGCCACCAAAGCACATTCAGCACAATCTTCAGGGTTCGCCGCTTCCAAGTAATGAGAAAAGTCAGACACTGCCTCATCCACCATGCCTTGCCAACTCAATGCCGAACCGCGAATGTAATAAAAATAAGGCTCATTATCATATAGATCAATGGCCTGAGTTGCATAGATTGCCGCTTGTTCTGGATCATCCAGGTTCCAAAGATAAAGCTGCGCCAGTTCATTGTGCAAATAGGCATCGTCTGGCTCTATCTCCAAAGCCTGAAGCCAATTGTCCCGTGCTGTCTCCACTTCGCCGGCCGCATTAGCAAAATACCCCAAACCAATCCAGCATTGAGCTTGGCCGTCATCAATCTCAATACATTGTTGGCAATCAGCCGTGGCAGCATCCGTGTTGCCTATCCTGTCATAGGCAGTGCATCGCTCGGCATAGGCCTCAGCATTGCTGTCGTCACGCTCAATGGATAGGGTGTAGTTCTCGATGGCACTTTCGGGATCACCATAGGCATCTTCCTGAATCATGCCCAAAGCCAAATAGGGGGTCGGATCATCCGGGTTTAACTCGGCAGCGCGGCTAAAAGCGGTAAAGGCTCCGTCGGCATCACCAGTATACAACTTGGCGTAGCCAGCAATGATGTGGGCATCAAAATTGGTGTCATCTTCCGCCATAACTGCTTCGGCTTCTTCGATGGCTTGTTCATAATTTCCCTCATCAAAGGCTGTATGGGCATTGAAAAGGTGGTCATCAAGCGTTAAGGGGAGAGTCGCAACCTCTTCATCGGGGGAGGTAGTCCCATCTCCTTCGTTTGCCATCTCCGATGCGGATGGGTTGTCAGAAGGAGAAACGGCCGTTTGTCCACGCCACCACACACCCAACCCCACTAGCACAACAAGCAGCAACCCTACCGCCCCCAACACTAGCCAGCGACGCGAACGGCCGTTTACGGCTGGCTCAGGTGTCACAAGCGGCTCCACCACCGTTGGGTCTGTATCAATTTGCACCGGAGCAGGTGGAACCGATGCAGCCGTTGTAATTGGCAGTGACAACGGCGTTATCCCCGCGCTGGTTTGCAACTGCTTGGCAATTTCCTGCGCACTGTTGGGACGGTCTTCCCGGGTTTTTGCCATTGCCTGCTGCACAATAGCATCAAAATGATGGGGTAACTCTGGTTGAAGCTCCGATAAGTGCGGAATGGCTGTGGTCATTTGTTTAACCAAAACCATCGCCGGGGTATCGGCGGCAAACGGCCGTTTACCCGTCAACATCTCAAAAATCATCACCCCCAGCGCATAAATATCGCTGCGCCCATCCAGCGTTTGCCCCTGAATTTGCTCTGGGCTCATGTAACCAGGAGTGCCGATGGCAAAATTGCCCGTCAGCGTGGCCTGGCTTTCCGCCAGCCGGGCAATGCCAAAGTCAGACAAATAGGCCGCACCGTACTTGTCAAACAAAATATTGTCGGGCTTCAGGTCACGATGCACAATACCTTTGGCGTGGGCAGCGTCCAAGGCGGGGGCGATTCGGCTGACAATCGTAACTGCTTCATCAACGGGCATAGAGCCTTGCTGCAACCGAGCGGTTAACGTGCCGCCGCCCATTAACCGCATGACGAGAAATAAACGGCCGTTTTCCTCACCAAAATCATACACCGGCACCACCGCCGGATGCTCCAGTGCCGCCACCGTTTTTGCCTCACGCTCAAAGCGGGTGCGAAAATTGGGGTCGCTAAAATGCGCCCCCAGCAGTACCTTTACCGCAACCTCGCGATCAAACATCGGGTCGTGCGCCTGGTAAACAACCGCCATACCTCCACGCCCAAGCTCTTTTTGAATCTCATATCGGCCAATATTGGTTGGAAGCGTCATAATCTAAAGAAGACTCCTGGTTGCAAATGGGTACAGCTAAGCCAACCTGCTAATTTTCAATCATACCACGAATTGTATTCCGTTGCGTACCTAATTGTGCTATTATTCCAGCATGACCACAATCATTTTAGTGCGCCACGGGGAGAACGACTGGGTTAAGAAGCATCGCCTCGCTGGTTGGATTCCCGACATTCATCTGAATGAAAATGGACAGAAACAGGCAGAGGCGGCTGCTGAGCGGCTGGCTCATCTGCCTGTTAAAGCCATTTATAGCAGTCCGGTGTTACGTTGTATGGAAACGGCCGTTTATATTGCCAACCGCCATAACCTTGAAATTACTCAACTCGAAGACATTGGCGAGGTGCGCTATGGGGAATGGGAAGGGGAAAAAATCAAAAAGCTGGCGAAAAACCCCTTGTGGGGCGTTGTGCAATTTTTTCCCAGCCGGATGCGTTTCCCCCAGGGCGAAGCCCTACGGGAAGTCCAATTCCGTGCCATTCAGGCCTTAGAACAGCTTACTCAGCAGCACCCAGACGACCTCATTGTGGTTGTTTCCCACGCCGACCTCATCAAGCTAGTCCTCGCCCATTATCTGGGTGTCCACATTGACCTTTTCCAACGAATCATCATCTCACCCGCCTCCAGCAGCGTCCTCATGCTCCCAGCCAACGGCCACGGCGTGCGCGTGGCGCGTATCAACGACGATGGCCCGCTACAGCCACCCCCCAAGCCATCAGAAAAAAATTCGTCAGAAAAGAAAAAGAAGAAGAAGTGAGAAAATTACTATGGCTCGTCAGCTAGAATTGAACCCAGTCACACACCTGACGATTGGAACCGTAGGGGAACCGGGCAAAAGAACCTTTTTCCTGCAAGGCAGCCGTGGCTCACAAAGCATTTCACTGATTATTGAGAAGCAGCAGGCCGCCATGCTGGTTGAAAGCTTTGAATCCTTCCTGGAAGAACTGGCGCAAAAGCACCCAGAAAATGTGCGCGATGTCCAAGACCCCATGTGGATGGATATGCGCCTGCGTGAACCCGTGGAAGCGTTGTTTCGCGTGGGCAATATGGGGCTGGGATATAACGAAAACGGCAACCAGGTTGTCTTGGTGGCGTATGAATTGGTTGAGGAGGGGGAAGATCCAAATGTGGTGAGCTTTTGGGCAACCCGGGCACAAATACGGGTACTCATCCCCCATACCCGTGAAGTTGTGAATGCAGGCCGCCCGATTTGCGGCAACTGCGGCCGGCCGATTGATGCCGACGGTCACTTTTGTCCCAACCGAAACGGCCACAAACATTGAGCGGTTGACGGCTTGAAATGGATGGTTGACACACATTGCCAATCACCCATTCCAAACCGTCAACCGTAAATTCACCCATGGAAACGGCAGAGATTCTACAAATCCTACAAGAGGGAGAGTTTGAGGTTGAAGGGGTTTTGCCGTGGAGTTCAAATTATGCGTTTCTGGTAACCATGTGTTTGGATGGTGCAGAGGCAGTGGCAGTCTATAAGCCGCGCCGGGGCGAACGGCCGTTGTGGGATTTCACCACTGGCACCCTATGCCAACGCGAGCAGGCCGCCTTCCTCGTCAGTGAAGCATTAGGGTGGCAAATCATTCCTCCTACCGTTCTGCGCGATGGCCCACACGGCACTGGCTCCGTGCAGCTCTTTATCCAACACGACCCAGAAAAACATTACTTTACCTTTGAAGGGAGCGACACCCACCGGCAGCAGCTACAGCAAATGGTGCTGCTGGATGTGATCATCAACAACGCCGACCGCAAAAGCGGTCATGTATTACTGGAAGAAACAGATGAGGTAACCATCACACCTGCCCGCATCTGGGGTATTGACCACGGCATCTGTTTCCACAGCGAGTACAAATTACGCAGCGTTATCTGGGAGTTTGCCGGGTGGCCCATTCCAGACGAAATGCTGGAATCGTTGGCACATCTACAGATGTTGCTTGCCCAAGCGAACAACCCACTGTTGCTCAATGTGTTGCTTTCACCTGAGGAACTGACTGCCATGCGGCGACGGCTAGACAAGCTGCTGCGGCAAAAAATATTTCCGCAGCCAGGGCCAGGGCGGCATTATCCCTGGCCCCCTGTCTAGTTTTGCCATAGCTTGCGCCGGTATCGGCAAATTATGCCCATGGATGATGTTGATTTCTTAATTACCAAAGCAGTATCATTGCTCAAAATGGCACACCATGTGGTGGCTCTAACAGGCGCAGGGGTCAGCACGCCATCTGGCATTCCTGATTTCCGCAGCCCAGAATCCGGGCTTTGGGAACAGGTAGATTCGATGGAGGTGGCAAGTTTATCTGGCTTTTTGCGCCGGCCGCAGACGTTCTACGATTGGATTTATCCATTGGCAAAGCTAACGGCAGCGGCACAGCCTAATGCCGCGCACCGGGCACTGGCTCAGTTAGAGGCAGACGGCTGGCTACAGTGTATCATTACGCAGAATATTGACATGCTCCATACCAAGGCAGGGTCGCAGTTGGTTTATGAGGTACACGGCCATATGCGGGAGGTAACGTGTATGCAGTGCCAACGGGTGTATGCGGGAGAACCGGTGCTGACGCAGTTTTTGCAAACGGCCGTTGTGCCCCATTGCGAAGTCTGTGCCGGTGTATTAAAACCCAACATCATCCTGTTTGGCGAACTACTGCCACAGACTATTATGGCCGCTGCCGACTGGCACACAGCCCGTTGTGACGTGATGCTTGTGGCAGGGTCTTCACTGGAAGTGCTGCCCGTGAGCCAGTTGCCCTGGCAGGCGCGGTGCAACGGAGCGCGATTGATTATCATAAACTATGGTGAAACCTATGCAGACGAATGGGCAGATGTGGTTATCCATGCTAATGTAGCGGATGTGCTGCCCCGCATTGCCGCTGCATTAAGTACAGGCGACATCACGAGCATGGCACACCACAGTGAATAAAAATCAAAGATTTCACAGATTTGTCCGTGTTCGTCCGTGTCCCATTTTTCGAGGAGCCGATTTGGCGTAAGTAATGGCTAAGAAAAAAGCAGTTTTTGTGCCCCCTTATGAAAAATTGTCGCCAGCCGTCATGTCGCAATTGCTGGCAATTAGCCCTTATCTGCACAGCACGCTCGATTTGCGAAAGCTGCTGGGAATTATTATGAACGTGGCTGTGGAACTGGCTGCGGCTGAGGATGCGGCAGTGTTATTGCTGAATGATGCTACGGGTCAGCTACAGTTTGAGGCGACCACGCGCAGTGCCATCTCGAAAGAGGTGATTGTGCCGCTGGAGGCAAGTGTGGCGGGATGGGTGGTGACAAACGGCCGTTCACTCCTGCTCAACGACCCAGCCCATGACCCCCGCTTTACTACTGCTGTGGACAAGGAGTTGCTTTATGAACTCCATTCGCTGCTGGCGGTGCCGCTGCATGGTGACATGGGCAACAGGTTGGGGGCGTTGCTACTGTTGAATAAAAAGGATGACGGGGGGAAAAACGGCCGTTGTTTCACAAAAGACGATCAATACGCCGTCGAAGCCCTCACTGTTCAGGCCGTCGTCGCCATCAACAACGCCCGCCTCTTTGCCCAATCCGACCTGCTGGCCGAAATCATCCATGAGCTAAAAACCCCCATGATGGCGATTTCTACCGCTACCGGCCTATTGCTGCGCCCCGATTTGCCCAGCGAAAAACATGACGAACTGCTGCAAATGATCCAACGCGAATCTCTGCGCCTGTCCGCCATGACTCAGGATTTCCTTGACTTTGCGCGGTTGGAATCAGGCCGGGTGCGATTAACCTCTAAGCCCGTTGATCTGGTAGCTCTGGTGGATGAAGTAGTAGACATCTCCCAGCCGCAGGCCGCTACCCGTGACATTGAGATTCAAACCAAGCTGCCGCAGATCAATAATGGCCTCACCATCAGCGGTGACG
Source organism: Ardenticatenaceae bacterium (assembly GCA_020634215.1). Lineage (GTDB taxonomy): Bacteria > Chloroflexota > Anaerolineae > Promineifilales > Promineifilaceae > JACKCD01. The sequence goes on from JACKCD010000011.1 coordinate 24,690, forward strand.
AAGTACGTCTAAAACAGGTGCTGCTTAATTTGGTCAGCAATGCCGTGAAATACAACAACGACCACGGCATTGTCACCATCAGTGCCAAGCGCCACGGAGACGAAGTATGCCTCTCGGTCGCTGATAATGGTGTGGGCATCGAATCCCAAGATTTAGCCCACTTGTTTGAACGGTTTTATCGCGTACCAGACCGGGAACGGGGGTCAGAAGGGAGTGGGCTAGGCTTAGCAATTAGCAAAAAGTTGGTGGAGCAACATAATGGCCGTATTGCCGTTGAAAGCATCCCCGGCGAAGGCACCGTTTTTCGCGTCCACCTGCCCCTAACCAGCAAACTACCCGCATCGTCGGTGTAAGAAAAACCGTGTTTGGCTGGTCTAAAGATTAACAACAAACTATGATCCCAACGCCCCTACGGGGGCGTTTGTGCGAAGATTGAACAAGGTGAAAAAACAATGGAAAAAGAAAAAGTTGTTATTATCGGTTCTGGCCCGGCTGGCTTAACGGCCGCGCTGTATACCGCCCGCGCTACCCTCAACCCCGTCGTCATTGCCGGGGCACAGCTTGGAGGGCAAGTAGCATTAACTTATGAAATCGAAAATTACCCCGGTGTATTTAACCCAGAAGCCACCCCCACTGGTGCCGATCTGGTGGAAAGTATGCGGGCGCAAGCAGAGCATTTTGGCGCACGGATTGAATATGACGAGGTAATTGAGGTAGATTTCGCTAAAGGCTCGCCTTTCTACATCAAAACGTATGGCAAAGAATATCTGGCTGAGGCTGTTATTGTAACGGCCGGTGCTTCGCCACGTCACTTGGGTGTGCCGGGTGAAGAAGCGTTTACCGGGCGCGGCGTCAGCTATTGCGGCACCTGCGACGGCTTCTTTTTCCGGGGTAAGGATGTGGTTGTGGTCGGCGGCGGTGATAGCGCGTTGGAAGAAGGAATTTTTTTGACCAAGTTTGCCAACAAAGTGGAGGTGTTGCACCGGCGCGACGCGCTGCGGGCTGGCCCTGCCCTCCAGCGCCGTGCCGCCGCCAACCCTAAAATGAGCTTTGTCTGGAATACGGTAGTGGATGAAATTGTGGGCAATGGCACTGTACAAAAGGTGAAGGTGAGCGACACTTCTACCGGAGAACAGCGGGAGATGAAGACAGATGGTGTCTTTATTTTCATCGGCCATTACCCTAACAGCAAGTTTTTGGAAGGGCAGCTAGAGATGGATGAACACGGGTATGTCATTACCGATAACCTGATGCGTACCAGTGTGGAAGGCGTTTTTGCCGCTGGTGAAATTCAGGATCCTATCTATCGCCAGGTTGCCACGTCAGCGGGGCAAGGCTGTGCCGCCGCTATGCAGGCGGAAAAATGGCTGAGTGAAAGAGAGTAAACGGTAATCAGTGACCAGTAATCAGTAATCAGTCTCTCTCACTGATTACTGATTACCGATTACTGATTACTGGCCACCATTTGTGATCAGGTTTATCTGGGCGTATCTACTTTACACTTGGGGCGGGCTGCATCGTTATTTCGGTAATCAGAATTTAATACGGCCGGAACATGAAACGGCCGTTTCCTATTTCACCCGCGCTTTGCAAACCGACCCCACCTTTCGGCAAGCGCGGCTGGCGCGGGGAGTGCTGTTGTGGCGCGAGTTAGGGCGATTTGATGAGGCAACGGCCGATTTTGATGCCTTATTAGCGAACAACCCCCACGACGCTCCCGCGCTGCTTAATCGAGCATTGGTGCTACAGCAAAACGGCCGTTTTCGCCTCGCCCTGACTGACCTAGAAACCTACCTCTCCTTGTCCCACGACGACCCGCACCGCACCGAAGCCCAGCGCATTGCTAACCTGCTGCGCGAACTCATTGTCGATGAGGATTCCTAACCTGGATTAGCCAGAACCAAAAAAGAATTGAACCGCAGAGAACGCAGAGAGCGCAAAGAAGAAAAGGTACTATCGTATTACAATTGTTATCCCTTCTAAGTCGCCATTTAGCTGCAGCAATAGCTTTGGCTCACTGCCATCAATGTCAAAATAGAACAGTTCTCCCTCATCAGCCACCCCCACGACCCACTGACGGCTTTCATCCCACGCCAAACCGCTTGGCTCCAGCGGCTCCACATCAAGCAGCCAGGCAAGCTTGCACCGCCTGTCGGCCATACACGCCGGGAAATCGTTGTAGCGGCTAAGCTGCCGCCCGTCATCATCGGCCAAAATTGCTGCCTCCCGCGACGGCAGCAACAGTATCCCCTCGGTGTCACCAGCTTCATCCGGCAGCCGCTTGTATGCGTAACTGTCAAGCAGTTGTGGCTCACGCCCTGTCACATCCACTGCCATCAACTGCGCCGCCTTTGCCACCGAAACCCACAGCACCCCCGCCTGATAATCCAGCCCGGCAGCATCTTCGACAATCTCTGGCAGAGTGAATTGGGTGACAAGAACGGCCGTTTCCCCCACATCCAGCACATAAAACACCCCATCCGCCTGTACCGACACCACAAAATACCCTCCGTTATTCGAGGGCGGCAACCCTAAAAAACCATAGGCAGCGATGTCGGCGTTGACCACAAATGCCAACCCCTCTGGGCCACTGTTGCCCGTGTCCGGCAGCGGCAGGGAAAACTGGCGCGTCTGCTGCCGCGCCTTTGGGTCTACTTCCAGCAGCAGGCGTTCCCGTTCAGCCAGCAGGTAGTAGAAGACCTCCGAGGTGTTTGAAACCTCGGAGGCCTGAGTAATCACAGCCGTTGGTGTCGGAGAAACGGCCGTTTTCTCCACCATCATCTCAGCCACGTCCGTCATCGTAGGTATAGCCTCACGGGAAACTACAGCTACAACCGTAGCCGTTGGCGCAATACCCTCACCCTGACAACCCAATAATCCACAGCTTATCCACAGAAAGCAAATCCATTGTTTCATGACAACATTGTAAAACAGTCCAATGTCAGGCACAATGAAGCCAACTTAGAAACGAAGCTTAAATAATCCACACAACTGAGATTGGTGATTGGTGCAATCAGGCTATAATCCTGTCTAATCTTGTAAATCCTGTCTAAAATTCTTACATGAGACACAAGCGAAGCAAGTTGGCAACCTTTTGGCGACGGCGTGTGTGGGCGGGTTTACGCGACACCTATTTGCTGCTGCGCCAATTTGCCCTACCGCTGCTGCTCTTTAGCCTGGCCGTTTGTGGCGGCGGCTATCTTTACTACATTCTTTCGCAGCCAACCAACCACCCTGCCGATAGCATCACCCACGCCATCTACATCGTTCTCACCCTCACCTTTTTGGAAAACGTGGTGGATTTTCCGGCCGTTTGGTATTTGCAGCTTTTCTTTTTTCTCATGCCCATCGTCGGCATCGGCATTTTGGCGCAGGGGCTGGCTGAATTTGGGCTGCTTTTTTTCAACCGTCGCGGACGCGGCAAGGAGTGGGAAATGGCTGTGGCTTCCACCTTTAACAACCACACCGTACTTGTTGGCTTGGGGCATTTGGGCTATCGTGTGGCGCGGCAACTGTATGAATTGGATGAAGACGTGGTGGCAATTACCCTTACCACCAGTGCCGAAACGTTGACCAAAACGCAGGCTATGCAAATCCCGGTCATTGAAGACGACGGCAACCGGGAGTCGGTGCTGCAAGCGGCCGGCGTTGCCAAAGCCAAGGCCATTGTGATCTGCACGCAAAATGATGGGCTAAATTCGCAAATCGCCTTTAAAGCCCGCAGCACCAATCCCGATATTCGTGTGGTTATTCGTATTTTTGATGACCAGTTTGCCCAAATACTGGAAGCAAAATTTGGCTTTCATGCCGTTAGCGCGACAACTATGGCCGCTCCCGCCTTTGCTACGGCCGCCGTAGGGGTCAATATTACCCGCCCCATCACCATCGAAGGCGAGGCGTTGAGTTTAGCCAGCGTGGATATTCCAGCGCATTCACCGCTCATTGGGATGTCGTTGGGAGAGATCGAGCAGGGGTATGAGGTCAGCGTGGTGCTGCTGCGCCGCGACAGCGAATCAGATTTTCACCCGGCGGGTGAGCGCAAATTGTTACCGGGGGATGCCATTGCCATTTTGGGTGGCCCGGCGCAGATAAACCAACTGGTTCACAATAATCAATAGCTACGGCTTTTGTTAGGTTCTGTTGACATTTGGCAAAAAAAAGCAGATTTCACCGCAGAGAGCGCAAAGATCGCAAAGATTTAGCTTGTTTTCTTCTCTTTCTCTGCGCTCTTTGCGTACTTTGCGGTTCAAATTCTGAAATGTCAACACAACCTAAGGTAGTCCCAGCCGTTTCACCGCCCGCGCTGGCACCCATCCCTCACGGTTGCTGCCCGGCTGGGTAACATAGACCCAATCGAGGCGTTCAATGGTGATGTTAACGGCCGTTCCCCCCACCAACGTAAACAAATCATTTTCCGGCTGCGTTGGGTTGCCCACCGCGCTTACCTGGCTTGCCACCACAATCGCCAACGGCCGTTCCCGTTCCACCCACAGCCGCCCCCCCAGCAGCAGCAAAGCCAGCAGGCACACAACGGCCGTTCCCCACATGACGCCCCGCAAAAACGGCAGCCGCCAACGGCGATACGACCACCAGCAGCCCCACGCCGCCACCCACGCCAGCAAAGCCAAAACGGCCGTTTCATTCAGCGACAGCCACGCCCGCCCATCCGCCAGCAGCAAATCCAGCAGCGGCGGCTGTGGCTCCCCCACCTGTTGCCGCACCAGCGCCAAATTAGCGGCAATCGCTGCATCACGCGGAGCCTGCCGCGCCGCCCGCTCCAAATGCAGCATCGCCCAGCCCACCTCCCCCGCCCGATAATACGCCGTCCCCGCGTTATAAAACAGCCCGCTGTCCACCACGCCCCCATCCACCACCTGCTGATACAACTGCGCCGCCTCCAAAAAACGGCCGTTTTCATACAGTCGCCCCGCCACCGCCATTGTTTCTTGGTTAATGGCCGTTTGCGCCCGCACCGGCATCACCAGCAGCAGCAGCAACATCCCCACACCCCACACCCAACGCCTCACCGCTCCCATATCCCCTCCAACGCCTCCACCAACTGCCGCGTCTCCGCCACAATCGCCGCCTCACCGCCGTTGGGCAGCGGGGCAAATCGCTCCGTTTCCAGCCGCCGCAGCAGGTCGCCCACCTGCGCCACCCGTTCATCAGCCAGCCCCTGCGCTTGCAGCAGTGCCAACTGCGTTTGCTGCGGTAGCCCAGCAATCGGCTGCTCCAATTTGTCGCTCAGATACCCTAGCAGTACTCGTTGGCTCAATTCCTCTGGCGGCAACTGCGCCCCCTCTTTCAGCCGCCGCTGGGCATTGGCAAAGGCTCGCTTGCGGCGCGGAACGGCCGCTTGCGCCGCCTGCCACCGTTCCCATCCCACCCAGCCCCCCACCAGCAGCGGCGGCAGCAGCCACAGCAGCCAATATCCCAGCCGCACGGGGAAAACAACGGCCGTTTTTCCCCCCAATGCCGCCTCCTTCAACCCCCGCACCGCCGACTGATCTGCCACTGGCTCGGCTGCTGGTGCTTCTGCCACCGCCACCGCCGTTGCCACGGGAACGGCCGTTTCTGCCACCGCTACCGCCTCACCCGTCACCGTAATTGGAATCGGCTCACTGCGAAGCGTCTGATAGCTTTCGCTTTGCGGGTCAAAATAGCTATATTCGACGGCGGGAATGACGACATCGCCACCAGTTTCGGGAACCCAAATTTGCTCATAGAGCCGTGCGCCTACCAAACGGCCGTTTCGCGTCTCGCTCTCCGTCTGCTGGGTCAGGTCAAACGCCCGCCAGCCAGGCATGGTCGGCAGTTCGGGCGCGGCCAAAGCGGGAATGTTACCCGCCCCACTCAGCAGCACCTGCAATTTAATCGCCTCGCCCACGGCTACGGTGTTTTTGTCAACGGCCGTTTTCAGCTCAAGCTGCCCCACCGACCCGCTAAATCCGGCCGGCTGCGGCTCTGGCAGCGGACGCGCCTGCACCGTCACTGGTTCCGTATGCAGCCCATCTACCGCCTCCGCCCCCGGCAAATCCAACGTTGCCGCCCCAATCACCGTTTCCCCCGCCGCCTGCGGAAACAGCACCGTTGCCACGTCAATCACCCGTAAATTCCGCCCCTGTCGCGGCTCAACGTAGGTTGTTTCCGAGGTTCCCTGGCTCCAAAAGCCGCCAAAGTTGGGCAACTGGTACGGCACATACAGCACCGTGTTGGACGGGTGCAAAATCCGCACGCTGTACAAAATCTGCTCCCCAACATACGGCGTGGGGTTGTCCACCAACGCTTCCATAAACATGCCCAAGCTGGTCAACTGTGCCACGTCGGGGTCTACGCCGGGTGGCAGGGTGGGGCGAACCCCGGCGGTAATGGTGATGGTGATTGAGTCGGCGGTGTAGCTTTGGCCGTCAATAACGGCCGTTATCCCCGCAATCTCCACCGTCCCCGTCTGCACCGGCTGCAGCCGGTAGGTATACGTTGCGCCTGTACTGATCACCCCATTGACAATAGACATCTGCGTAGATTGACTGCGCCCCACCAGGGCAAACGCCGGCAAATCCGGCAGCTCCGGCGCATCAAGCCCCCCCCCACCCGACAGCGTAATCGTCAGCGTCACCGTATCATCGGTCGTCACCTCCGTTCTGTCCACTGTCACCACCAGCGGCTCATCCTGCGCCTGCACCGTACCAGCCAGCAGCAACCACACCAGCCCCAAAATGAGCAAAACCCGTATCCAAAGCGGTCTTGAAATGACTATACTGATAACTGAATACCGATAACTGAACACTGTCACTACCAATCCTTCTCCGCCGGGCCACCCGACCGCAGCCGAAGCTGCAAATGCTCTTGCAGCGTTTCCGCATTTTGCTCAATCGCCCGCAGCAGATCACGCGCCTGCTCTTCCGTTAGCTGCTCTGGCCGCGCCTGCTCACCCCCCGACTCATTCTTATCCGATGGCTCAACCTGCCGTTCGTCCCGGTTCTCCGCACGTTCCTGCGCCGTCTCTGCCGGATCCTGGTTAGGGTCAGCATCTTGCGAACCACTTTGCTGGTTGTCCCCTTGCTCCGCTTCCGGCGGCGGTTCCTCTCCTTCCTGGTTTTGCGGCGGCGGCTCTTCGGGGGGGGCAGCTTGCAGTGCTTGCTGCGCCAACTCCAGATTGTATTTGGCATCGGCATCGTCGGGGTTCAGGCGCAGGGCTTGTTTGTAGGTATTAACGGCCGTTACAAAATCCTCCTGCCGATACGCCACATTCCCCCGGTTAAACAGCCCCACCTGCGCCAGTAGCCCACCCGCCCGCGCCAACGCCCGCGCCAGCAGCGACTGCGCCTCATTCAGCCCCTCCTGCCGATAATAAACGTTAGCCGCGTTGTAGGTCGGCTCACCCAAGTCGGGGGCTTGGTCATTGGCGTTAAAATAAGCCCGCAGTGCCGTTTCGTAATCGGCGGCCATAAACGCCTCGTTGCCCTGCGCCACCAGTTCCGCCTCCTGCCCCGCACACCCCGCCAGCAGCAACCCCACCAGCAGCAGCGGCACCGCCCGCGCCAGCACCCGCCGCCGTTCAGGAATCAACGGCAGCACAAAGAGAGCAATCACAGCCACCAGCAAAAAGCCTTGAAACCGCTCAATGGGGGTGGATTCCAGGCGGCTGGCAAGTGACTGCTGCTGTAGGGTTTCCAACTCGGCAGCAATGGCGGGGGCAATGCGACCCACGGCTTCGGCACGGAAATAACGGCCGTTTCCCACCGTCGCCACCTGCTCCAACGTTGCCTCATCCAGCCGCGAAATCACCGTCTCCCCCCGCGCATCCAGCTTGTACCCCAGCAGTTGCCCCCGCTGGTCATACTCAGGAATCGGCGCCCCCTCGGCCGACCCCAGCCCAACGGTGTAGATGACCACCCCCTCATCGGCGGCAGCGGCAGCAGCGGCCACCGGGTCGCCCTCATGCCCCTCGCCGTCGGTGACAATCAAAATCACCTTTTGGCTGGTGCGGGCTTCGTTAAACCCCGTCTGGGCAATGCGAATCGCTTCCCCCAGGGCCGTGCCGGTGCGCGAAATCATGCCAGTGTTCACGCTGTCGAGGTAGCTACGAGCGGTGTTGTAGTCGGTGGTGAGGGGAAACTGGATGAAGGCGGCACCGGAAAACAGCACCAGCCCCACTTCGTCGCCGCCCAGCAGATCGAGCAGGTCGGCAATATCCTGCCGCGCTCGCCGCAGTCGGTTGGGCTGCAAATCTTCGGCCAACATGCTGGGAGAGATGTCGAGGGCGATCATGAGCTGCACCCCCTGTTGCTCAATTTCTTCTTCCACCACCCCCCACTGTGGCCGCGCCAGGGCAACAATGGTGAGGGCGGTGGCGATGAACCAAAGGAGGTGGCGGAAAAAACGGCCGTTTTCCCACACCCTCTCCCGCAACTGCGCCACCAGCAGCGGATCACCCAACCGCGCCACCAGCCGCCGCCGCTGCCACACCGCCAGCCCCAGCAAACCCGCCGCTATCAGTAAGGCAAAGAAAAAGTTCAAGTAACTTACTTCCGCAAATCTCATAATCGTTTGACAAAGCTGTTATAATAAGCCATGTTTATTGACTGGGATTCATCACAAGAATGGTCAGAACGGTATCAACAACTGTTGCTTAATGCGCTGAACCATGATTTTCGGGAAAGAAACTTTAGCCGAGACTTCTATGACAAACTTCGTCTACGAAATCTGACTTTAGCACAGCTTCGCTCTACCCTTAGTCATTCGGAATCTTACATTGCTCGGTATTCCTATGATGACGGTAATCGTGTTGGTATTTGGAATCCCAAAAGCTACCTTTTTATTGCCTGGAAGCCCCGTTTTCAACAAAGTCCGAGTCGGTTTATGACCGCTTTCAAAAAGGCAAATGGCATTGATTATATGCAAAGTTTTCCCCCATTTCGGGAAATTCGAGGACCAAAGCCATGAGTTTTTCATCTGAAGAATTTCAAATCGAGTTAGAAAACTACCAAATTGGTATTGAAAATATCTTACCAGCTTATCTTGCTGAATCATATACCGATCAAGCCTTGGCCGATGAAATGGCTCTGGTTTTACACAGCCGCGATTGGTTAGAAGCATCTTTAGCCTCGGCACCCAGAAATGCCCAACAATTTCTTTGGACTATAGAGCAACTTGATCATCATTTTTTAATGCTTAAAGAGACAATCATAAAAAAGCTAGGAGCTTTATACCCGTCATTTCGCCAACAAATGCTGCGTCCGCGCAGCCATTGGTGGTATTATCTTGACGAAATTATCGTTCAACCAAGTTCTTCGCCCAATGGTACTTCTACTTTTTTATTGCCCTTAACCCTACCAGCCTAATGGGTGTAGAAGTAATCAGTAAACAGTAATCAGTTTAGTACTGATTACCGATTACCGATTACTGGTTACCATCATGGCAACACCCGCAGCACCGTCTGCCGCAGCCCAAATTCCAGCAGCAGCAGCAGCAGCCCCGGCAGCACAAACCAGCCCATCAACTCCTCATACCGCGTAAACACCTGAATCTCAATGTCGGATCGCTCCAGGGCGTTGATTTCGTCATAGACCCGTGCCAGCCCATTGCGGTCTTCAGCGCGGAAGTAGAGTGCGCCAGTAATATTGGCAATTTGCTGCAAGGTCGCCTCATCGAGCCGGTTTTCGTCGTCGCTAAAAAAGCTGCCCACACGCCCAGCCCCAATGGTGTAGACCTTGATACCCAATGCCCGTGCCGCCTCCGCCGCCGTCAGCGGATCAATTTGCCCGGCGTTGTTCACGCCATCGGTGAGCAAAATGATGACGCGGCTTTGCACGGCCGAATCTTTGAGCATGTTGATTGCCGTGGCGACCCCCATCCCAATTGCTGTTCCGTCCTCCAACCGCATCACCCGCGCCGACTCCACCATATCCACCTGCCGCGTTAGCATGTCGTGGTCGGTGGTGGCGGGGCTTTGGACAAAGGCATCGCTGGCAAACACAACTAGACCAAGGCGGTCAAACGGCCGTTCGCCCACAAACGCCGCAATCACATCCTTCGCCGCCTCCAGCCGGTTGCTGGGGAAAAAGTCCGGCGTTTCCATACTGCTGGAAATATCCAGCACCAGGGCAATATCCACCCCTTCACCATTCACCACCTGCCGTTCATCCCCCCGCTGCGGCCGCGCCAGCCCCGTAACCAGCAATACCAGTGCCAGCCAGCGCAGGGCGTTGGGCAGCCACAGCAGCCGCGTGCGCCAAGAGTGTGCCGCCACCTGCACCAGCGTCGTGTCGGCATAGCGTAACCCAACGACGGCCGGCCGTCGCCCCGCCTGCCAGCGCAGCAGCGAAATAAGCAGCGGGATCAGCGGCAGCAGCAGCAAAAAGAGGGGCGCCTGGAAGCGAAAGGTCATAGCATCCGCTCCCGATCTTCTCCTGGTGCGGTGGCTTTGATGAGTTCCAGCACGCGGATGGGGTATTCGTTGGCGGCGGTGACGCTGGGGGTCATGTCGGTAAATTTCACCCAGTCGGCCATGTCCAGCAGGCCAAGCAACGCCTTGCGCTGGTCGCTGCGGAAGCCCGTTTTGTCAATGGCGGCGCGAACTTCGGCGGTGGTCATGTCTATGGCGGGGAAGTTGTGGGCATCGGTGAGGTAGCGACGCAGCAGGTCGGAGACGAGGGTGTACTGCTCTTTGAACCGTCCGGCGGCGGGCAAATCCTGAATCATGACTTTGGAAAGTTCGTCCATGATGATTTGGGTGGGGGTGCGGGGGTCAATGGGGGCAGAAACGGCCGTTTTCCCCCTCTGCACCCGCCGCCAAACCCGCCAGCCAACCAGCACCGCCACCAGCCCACCGCCTGCATACCAGGGCCAGACGGGGGGGAAAGGCAATTCGGCCTGGGGCTTGATGTCGCGCAGTTCGCTGTCTCCGGCGACGAGGACGGATTCGATGGTGAGGGTGGTGGAAACGGCCGTTGTTTCCACAATCTCCCCAGCATCCGTGCTTACTCGCAGCGGCAGCGGCGGCGTGGCAAATTCCCCCACCTCCCACAGCGTCACCGTGATGGTCTGCTGGCTCGTCTCCGTGCCGTCGCCGTTGGCCGTCACCGTAACAGGCGACAAATCCCACACCTCAAACGCCCCCCACGTTTCCCCCAATTCCGGCGGCAGCAGCCGATACCCCGCCGGATGCACCACCCACAGTTCTAGCGCAATGGCATCCCCCACATGCGCCGTCGGGTTGGCGGGGGTCAGCGTGGCAGTCAGGTTGTTGTCCTGTGCGAGTAGGCTTAAGAAGAGTAGGGTGAGGAGTTGCAGAAGCATTTTTTGAAGTAATCAGTAATCGGTAATCAGTGTCCTGGCTGATTACCGATTACTGATTACCGATTACTCCGCGCCACCCGCCGCTGGAAAAACGTTGCCAACGGCACTACATAATCGGCGGCGGTGGTGATGGGGATACGGTCTACCTGCGCTCGGTTGAACACCTGCTGCTTGGTGGCGGCGAGGGCTGCTTGCCGTTCAGCAAAGGCGGTGCGCCACCGTTTGTTGCTGGTGTCTACCCAAACGACCTCACCCGTTTCGGCATCTTCCAGTGCCAATAGCCCCACGTCAGCAATTTCTGTTTCCAGCGGGTCGTGGACATCTACGGCTACCACGTCGTGGCGTTTGTTGGCAACGGTCAGCACGCCGCGATAGCTGTCGGGGTCGGCCAAAAAGTCGGAGACGACAAAAATAATGCTGCGCCGCTTGATCAGCCGATTCACGCTGTCGAGTGCCAGCTTGATGTCGGTGCCGCGCTGCTGTGGCTGGAAGGCGAGTAGTTCGCGGATGAGGCGCAAGATGTGTTTGCGCCCTTTGCGCGGCGGGATGAATAGTTCAACCTGGCTGGTGAAGATGAGCAGCCCCACTTTGTCGTTGTTGCTGGTGGCGGCGAAGGCGAGAACGGCCGTTAATTCCGCCGCCAACTCCCGCTTAAACCGCCCCACCGAGCCAAAATCCCCCGACCCGCTGGCATCCACCACCAGCAAAACGGTCAACTCCCGCTCTTCGCTGTACCGCTTCACATACGGGTCGCCCATCCGCGCCGTCACGTTCCAGTCAATGGTGCGAATCTCATCCCCCGGCAAATAGGGACGCACCTCGTCAAAGGCCATGCCGCGCCCCTTAAACACAGAATGATACTCCCCGGCAAAGGTGTCGTTGACCAGCCGCCGGGTGCGGATTTCGATTTGGCGAATTTTGCGGAAAAGGTCGGAAGAGAGCATGGTGATTGGTTATTGGAGATTGGAGATTGGAGATTGTGAACCTTCATCAATCTCTAATCTCCAATCCCTAGTCTCTTTTTATGGAACCTCCACCCGCGCCAACAGCCGCCGCACAATCTCATCCGTCGTCACCTCTTCGGCTTCCGCTTCATAAGTGGTGATGATGCGGTGGCGCAGCACGTCGGGGGCGATTTGTTTGATGTCTTCGGGGGTGACAAAGCCGCGCCCTTGCAAGAAGGCGTGGGCGCGGGCGGCCAAAATCATGAAGATGCCGGCGCGGGGGGAGGCCCCAAAGGCGATGAGGGGGCGCAAATCGGCCAGCCCTTGCCCTTCGGGTTCTCGCGTGCCGATGATGAGGTCGAGGACGTATTCTTTGATTTTGTCGTCTACGTAGATTTGGGAAACGGCCGTTCTGGCCCGTAAAATTGTCTCCGGCGTCACCAACTGGCTCACCGACGGCAGCTCCACCCCCGTCATCCGGTCAATAATCAGCCGCTCCTCCGACCGATTGGGGTAGCCCACCAGCACCTTGAGCATAAAGCGATCCACCTGCGCCTCTGGCAGCGGGTAGGTTCCCTCCTGCTCAATCGGGTTTTGCGTTGCCAGCACCAAAAACATTTCCCCCAGCGGGAAGGTGGTGTCGCCAATGCTGATTTGCCGCTCCTGCATCGCCTCCAGCAGCGCACTTTGCACCTTGGCCGGAGCGCGGTTAATTTCGTCAGCCAGCACCAGGTTGGCAAACAGGGGCCCTCTATGTACCGTGAACTCATGGGTGCGGGGGTTGTAGATTTGCGTACCAAGCAGGTCGGCTGGCAGCAGGTCGGGGGTGAACTGGATGCGGGAAAAGGTGGCCTGAATCGCCTGCGCCACCGTTTTGATGAGCAGCGTTTTTGCCAGCCCCGGCACCCCTTCCAGCAAAATGTGGCCGTCGGCCAGCAGCGCAATCAGCACGCGGTCTACCAACGGCTGCTGCCCCACCATAATTTTGCCAATTTCATCCCGCAGCGGCTGCAAAAAAGCACTTTCCCGCTCCACTCGCGCATTCAGTTCCTGCACGCTGGTAAAATCCATGATCTTCTCCGAAATGGTTGTTGGTTTGTTGGCGATTGGGGATTAGGAGATTGGAGATTGATGTTGTTCACAATCTCTAATCTCCAATCTCTAATCTCCCGTAAGGATAAGATTTTTACCCCAAAAAACAAATTTTCTCATCAATTTCCCGGCAGTGGCAGCGTGCCAAAGACCAGCACATCGGCGGTGATGCGGTCGCCGCTGCGGTTGCCCCACGCCTGGATTTCGGCGTTTTCAGGCAAATCTTCCAGCGAATCTACTGGCCGCACCTGCTGCTGCACGGTGCGCTCACCACTTTCCGGCGCGTCACCCATGCTGTAGTCGGTTACATCCAGATAGAGGGTAGTGTTTCGCCCCACCACAACCTCAAGCTCTGGCCCAGTGGCGCGTGGAACGGCTTGTACCGTTTCCTGCCCCGTGTCGCCGTCCACCGCCACCTCCACATTCACCTCAATGCCGCCCGTGCCAACCGTCAGCGAATTGTCTTCGCGCCGCACCAGGATGCCGCTGGCAGCGGCGGGTTCGGTGGGCAGTTCGGCGGCGGGCAAGATGGTGGTTTGCACGGCAACAGGCGCACCGCCTTCGGCCACGGCCACCGACTGGATGACACGACCACCGCCGGCCGCAACGGCCGTTTCTCCCTCATCTTGATTAAGCAGCTTAACGGCCGTTAATCCCCCCGCCACTAGCAAACCTAGCCCTACTATAATTATGAGTCCAATAGTCCATCTGTTCATTGGCTTATCCTTTGAGATTAGAGATTAGAGATTGGGGATTGGCGTACAATCTCTAATCTCCCAATCTCCCAATCTCCTCTTATTGCACCTCGCCAAACACCACTACAGTTGCCACAATCCTGTCCCCCCGCTTTTCACCCCAGACGGTAATGGAGCCGCCTTCGGGGAAGGTTAACGGCCGTTCCACTGCCCGCACCTTCTGCTGCACCACCCGCTCCCCCGACTGCGAAAAGTCCAGCGTCAAATCCGTTTCATCCCGATAAAAAACGGTGTCGCGTGTCAGCACCGCCTCCAGTTCTGGCCCGCTAAAATCCGTTGTCACCGTTGGCTCGCCATTTTCGACCACGACATTGACCGAGGTTGACCCCGTGCCAATGAAAACGCTGCTGTCGCCATTGCGGGTAATCACCCCACCCCCTACTGCCGACTCATCCGGTAGTTCGGCCGCCGGTTCCACAATCGTCCGCACGGACACCGAGTTGCCGCTGCCATCGTCCATCACATCCTCAAACACCTGCACCCCTGAGCCATAATCCTTTTCTGCCTGCGCCTGCGCCGAGAAGAGACGAACGGCCGTTAATCCCCCCGCCGCCAACAGCAAAACCACAACAATCCCACCAAACACCAACCACACTTTACGATTCATCACACATCTCCGAATGGAGAATGGGGAATGGATAATTGAGAATGGAGAACGAGGCACTCATTCCTAATTCTCAATTTCTAATTCCCAATTCTCCATTATTCATATCTCAACGCCTCAATCGGATCCAGCCGCGAAGCCCGCAGCGCCGGATAGAGGCCAAACAACAGCCCCGTTAACAGCGCCACCCCCAGTGCTAGCGGGATGCTTTGCGGCGAGAGCAGCGCCACCCCTCGGTTGAGACCCGCTGCAAGCGGGATGGACAACACCCCCACCGCCGCCCCCAGCAGCCCGCCTCCGGCACTAATCAGCACCGATTCCAGCAAAAACTGCCCCACAATGTCCCGCTGCGTGGCTCCCACCGCCAGCCGCACCCCAATTTCGCGGGTGCGCTCGGTGACGCTCACCAGCATCACGTTCATAATGCCGATGCCGCCGACAACAAGCGACACCGTTGCCATCGCCGCTAGCAGGAAGGCAAACGTTCGCGCCGCCTCCTGCTGCGCCCCCAAAATGTCTTGCCGCGTCGTCAGCTCAAAGTCATCGGCATAGACCCCGGTCGCATCCTTTTCTACCCCGTGCCGCTGCCGCAAATAGGCAATGATTTGCTGCCGCGCCTCCCCCATCCGCGCCTCGTCGCTGACCCGCGCCGTAACCACCACCGACGGCGGACGGTCAAACAGGTTGGCGATGGCGGTGCTGATGGGCAGGTAGAAGCTTTCATTGGGGCGGGTGCGGTTTCGCAGTGCCGGGTTGGTCACTTCCAGTTCGGTTAGCACGCCAATGACGATACAGCGGCGGCGGTTAACCCACACGAGTTCATCCAGCGGGTTGTCGCCGCCAAAAAGGTCGCGGGCGGTTTTGTGACCCAGCACGCAGACATCGGCTCCGGCAATGACTTCGGCGGGGGTGAAGAAGCGGCCTTGGGCGAGAAAGTCGGCGGGTAACGGCCGTTTACTCAATTCCCACTCCACCGGCTGCACCTCCTGCCGCGCAATCAGCGTCAGCAGTGCGTCGGCCGTCGCCCCCAAAAGGGGCATATCCACCACATTGCGCCCGTGCCGCACCTTGCCCTCCCCGGCAATGGACATAATCACTTGGTCAACCAACGCCACCTGACGCGGCATTTCCAGCCCGTCTTCATAAGACAAAATTTGGCCGACGGGGACAAACTCCCCCTGGTCAATCTTTTCCTTCACGCCAATCTGCACCACGTCGGAACCGAGATAGCGGAAGTTGGCATCCACCGCCGCCCGCGCCCCGTTGCCCAGTGCCAACATGGTGATGACCGAGGCCACGCCGATGACAATGCCCAGCGTCGTCAGCCCGGCGCGGAGCAGGTTGCTAAAGATGCCGTTGAAGGCGGTGCGGAGGGTGTTGAAGAAGGTCATGAGGTGTTGGGTAATCGGTAATCAGTGATCGGTAATCAGTTCACTGTCTACTGATTACTGATTACTGATTACTGATTACTGATTACTGGTTACTGGTTACTGGTTACTGATTACTGCTCCATCGTGCATTCGCAGCACCCGCTGCGTTTGGGCGGCCACGTCGGCATCGTGGGTGACGAGGAGGATGGTGCGGCCGTTTTGGTGAAGCTGTTGCAGCAGAGCCATGATTTCCTGCCCCGTTTGGGAGTCGAGATTGCCGGTGGGTTCGTCGGCCAAGATGAGGGCGGGGTCGGTGACGAGGGCGCGGGCGATGGCGACGCGCTGCCGCTGCCCGCCGGAGAGTTCGGTCGGTTTGTGGTGCATTCGGTCGGCTAACCCCACTTGTTCAAGGGCAGAAACGGCCGTTTTCCCCACCACGCTCCCCGCCAATCGCCCCCGATATTGCAGCGGCAGCATCACATTTGCCAACGCCGACAGCCGGGGCAGCAAATTAAACGTCTGAAACACAAAGCCAATCTGCTCATTCCGCACCCGCGCCCGCGCCCGCCGCGACAGCCGCCCCACGTCTTGCCCCGCCAGTTCATAACGGCCGTTTGTGGGCGTATCCAAACAGCCCAGCAGGTGCATCAGCGTAGACTTGCCGCTGCCCGATGGCCCCATCAGCGCCACAAATTCGCCGCTGGCAACAGTGAAACTCACCCCGCGCAGGGCATGGACGGTGCTGTCACCCATTTGATAGGTTTTGGTTAGTTGGTGGATGTTGATCAAGGTTGTCATGATTCGAGCCAGTCAATAAATAGGACGCAGATTTGCCTGTACGCGAAGCGGTCGCCGTGCAACATCAGGAAAATCAGGTAAATCTGCGTCCCATTCTTTTTATTCCGCTACCACCTCATCTCCCACCTCCAACCCATCCACAATCTCCACATAAGCATCGCCGCGTAGACCAACGGTGATAGTGCGGGGTTGTTCCTGGCCGTTTTGCCAGAGGGCGAGGGTGGCCGTGCCGTTGGCCCGGGTGGGAACAAGGGCGCGGGGAAGGCGCAGCACGTTGCTGTGGCGGGCGATGATGATGGCGGCATCGGCGGTCATGCCGGGGTAAACGCCGGGCGGGATGGGGTCGTTGAGGGTGAGATAGACGTGGTACAACGGCCGTTCTTCCCCCACCACCCGACGCGGCACAATCCGCGCCACCGTCCCCTGCACCGCGATTTCCGGCTGGGCATCAAAGAAAATTTCGGCCGTTTGCCCCAGTTGGGTCAGCGGCAAATCCTCTTCGATCACCGTCGTTCGTACCTCCCCCTGTGTCGGGTCGGTGAGCAGCAGCACCCCTTGCCCGGCCGCCAACGTCTCCCCTGGCTGCACCAACACATCCAGCACCACGCCGTCAAAGGGAGCCACTAGCTTGGTGGCGGCAAAGTCGGCTTCGGCCTGGGAAACAGCCAGTGCTAACAGCGGGTCAATGCCGTTTTCTTGCAGATAATTGAGAGTGAGATTGGCCTGTTCAACCTGGGTGCGGCGGCTGGCAATGGCTTCGCCAGCGGCCCACTGCTGGTTACGAACGGCCGTTAACTCCGATTCCGCCACCGCCCGCTCCCGCTGCGCCGCCACCAGCCCCAGCCGATAGCTTTCCGTCACGTCATCCGGCTCCCAGGGGCGGTTAACCGCCTTGTCGTACTCCACCGCTGCCCGCTGTTCCGCTTCAACGGCCGTTTGCAGCCGCAGCTCAGCAGCGGTGACGGCGGGAAATTGCGCCTGCGCCTGGCTTACCCCCGTTTCCGCATCGGCCACCGTCAGTTCGGCGGTGGCAACGGCTTGCTGCTGCTCCGCCTGGGCTTGTTTCAGCCGCAGTCTGGCTTCTGTCAGGGCAACGGCATATGGGTTGGGGTCAACTTCTGCCAGCACGTCGCCTGCCTGGACAATGGTACCGGGGCGGACATTGAGCTGGCGCAGCCGCCCACCTACTTCTAAACTAAGCAGTTCGTCCTGGGTGCTGACCAGCTGGCCGGGGGCGGTGACGGTTTGCTCCACGTCGCCCTGGCTGACGGGGATGGTGACGGGGGGAGAAACGGCCGTTTCGGCCGCTGGCTGTGTGATGGGGTAACCAAAGTAAAGGAAAAGCGTTATGAGAACGGCCGTTAACCCCACCACCAAAAAAATCCAGATTCGCCGCATAACTACCTCCAATCAAGCTGATGGGGACAGTATGGCGAAGGCAGGTTTCGGTTTGGTTTCAGTTAGGTTACAGTTTTGTAATCGGGAAAATAACTAAGGGCGGTGGTCTACAATAATGATCAATAGGCTTGAATACCGTATAATGGCTTTATGCTTGAAAAAAGGTTCTCTTTTGTTGATTTGTTTGCTGGAATTGGCGGCTTTCGGTTGGGTCTGGAGGCGATTGGAGGTGATTGCATTGCTTCCTCGGAAATTGATCGTCACGCAAACCATGTATACACCAATAATTGGCCCAATGATAGGGAATCACACAATTTAGGAGACATTTGTTCCGTTTTAGAGCTGCCGCCACACGATTTGATGGTTGGCGGTGTCCCTTGTCAAGCTTGGTCTATCGCTGGTAAAAATCGAGGTATTGAAGATCCACGGGGTAAATTATGGCTTGAGGTTTTACGTTTATTAGAGCAAAGTAAGCCAACTGCATTTATCTTTGAAAATGTGAAAGGTTTACATGATCAGAGACACCGTGACGCTTTAGATTATTTGGTAGATTCATTCTCGTCACTTGGTTATGAGGTGTACTATCGTTTGCTCAATTCATTCGATTTTGATGTTCCGCAAAACCGAGAACGTATTTTTATTGTAGGGATACACAGGTCGCGTGTAAAGAAAACGTTTGTGTGGCCGAGACCAGTGGAGAACCATAAGCAGTTGTTTGAAATTCTTGACGATTTAGAGGAACCACATTGCACAGAACAGCCTGCGCTTATTCAAAGGAATTTGTTTGGGGAAAGAGTACATGTCAGCCATAATAAATTGACACCAGTTGGCACCAGAAATCAATTTTTTATCTTGACCGATCTGCGAAACGGCTCTACAAGTATCCACAGTTGGGAACTCTATTCTAATATTTCAGAGCGTGAAAAAGAAATTTGCATGACAATCTTGCGTAACAGACGTAAACCGCAATATGGACTTCAAGATGGCAATCCCATGGCTTATGCAGATTTACAAACACTTATACCTGGATTGGAAGAAGCAGAGCTACGATGCCTGATAGAGAAAAGGATATTGCGTCAGTATACCGATAGCGGCAAGTACGAATTCTTTAATCGTAAGTTATCTGGTGGTATTGATGGCGTTTACCGTGTTTACTTGCCCACATCTACGTTTTTCCCAACGATCATGGCTAGCGGTACATTGGATTTTGTAGCAACTGTCAATGTTTATGGGGATTCCGATGAAGCATACAGAGCAAACTTTGTGCGTAAGGTTTTGCGCTTAGAAAACTATCGCTCATTAAAATCATCAGAATTGGCACGATTACAAGGTTTCCCATCTGATTTTAAATTTCATGAAAATCCAAAACAAAATATTAAGCTGTTTGGTAATTCCGTGGCTGTGCCTGTAATAACGGCTGTAGGTCAAGCCATTTTGGCTACTGGGTGTTTTGATGGTGGAAAATAGAAAAATGTCTCAATCAAAAATGAAAGCGGCTATTCAAAGCGAGATTCAAGCATTGATGGATCGTGTTATGAACCGTGTTTTAGTTGAAGATCCATTTATTCCAGAAAAACATTGGGCGGCTAAACCACTTTATGCGGCACTTGTGCCCGATGAGGTATTTAAGGGGTCTCATTTTGAACGTCGTTTTGTCACGCCATTTGGGCATGCCTGGGAAAATTTGGCGTTGATTGCTGCGAAGTATGGCTTTGGGTATGGTAGTCGGGAATATATGCTTACTGGTACTGTAAAAGACGGCCGTTTGCGTCGTATCTCAGAAGTGCTGAATCAGCTAGAACATCAAACAAAAGGAGAAGAGCGGCGTAGACCTGATTGGAATATTGAATTAGCCTATATTTTGGAGGGCAAGGGGGAGGAAATTCCTGTTAGCGTCATCTGTGACATTTATGCCGAGAGTAAACAAACCGGCGAAAGGGTCGCATTTGAACTTAAGGGGCCTCTTCCCAATAGTGATCAAACGAAGGTGAGCAAAGAAAAGCTCCTTAAGCTGTATGCGATGACATTTCCGCAAGTGGCTCACGCTTACTTTGCCCTGCCTTATAACCCGTATGGCAAGAAAGAGAATTACGATTGGTCATTTCCTAACAGATGGTTCAATATGAGGCAGGATGAATCGGTACTCATTGGCAATGAGTTTTGGGAGAAAGTTGGCGGTTTTGGAACGTATCAAGCTTTTCTTGATGCGGTTAATGAAATTTCGGCTGAATACAAGGTTCGTATTTACCGTGAGTATTTGGGCATTGAACCGCCTGTTCACTTTGACAGGAACTTGTAGTTTCGTTTTAGCCTTGTGCAAATTTACAGTTGGTTGCACAGCGCATGCAGCGTAGGTCAAAGGGAAGTTAAACGGTTGGGTGGGTAGTGGTTGGCGTGGTGGGGGTGGCGGAAGAACGGCCGTTTTCCTCAGTCACACCCTCGCGCTCCTCATGCCCCCGATGAACCCGCAGCCCCCCCGTGCGGTCGGTAAAAAAGAGCAATCCTCGTTCATTCAAACGCAAAATGTCATAGCTATAAATTTCGCGCACCAGCGTGATGACCAGTGCCAACAGGGGGATAGACAGCAGCACCCCTAACGCCCCCAAAGCGGTCGCGGCTACCACTTGGAACAGCAGCAATCCCCCGGCGGGAATATCTAGCTCTAGCTTGACGATGTAAGGTGTTAGCACATTACTTTCCAACAGTTGGATGAGGAGATAGGCAGGAACGATAATGAGCAACTTGGCCGGGTCGTCGGCAGCCGTGAATATAACAATGGGGATGAGAGGGATAATGGAGCCAAGATTGGGGATAAACGTGGCAACCCCGGCAAACAGAGCCACCGTCAGCGAGTGCGACATACCAAGCAGCACGCCCAGGATAAACCAAACCAGAAAAACGGTGATGGAGATGGAGATGATTTGTGCCGAGACCCAATTGGTCATGGTTCTGTATAGCTCGTCCCAAATCTCCAGAGCACGTGCCTGGTAATGGTGGGGCACTAACATGAGGCTGGCTTTCACATAGGTTGCTGGCTCGACCAGAAAGAAAATGGAGACAAAAATGATAATGGCGATGTTGGCGATGAGGCCAAAGACAACGCTGCCAACTCCTTGTAACACAGGCAGGGTGGAGTTGACCAGGGGCATGACGATGTTGCTGATGTCACCAGCTTGAATGCCCAATGCTTCAAGGGCGGCGCGAACTTCGCTGTAGTTGAGGGCCGGTAACACGACGCGCAGATTATCGCTGCTTAACCGCCACAGTTCGTAGGATTCGGCAGCTTGCAGCAGGGCGGTGGGCAGGCTGGCAAATAGGTTGCTTGCTTCTTCGATGACGGTGGGGAAAATGGCAAAACCCAGCAGAATGGTGACGCCGAAAAAGCCGACGACGGCGATGATGTTGGCAGATCCGCGCCCTAGCCCTTTTTGCTGGAGCCAGCCGGCCGGAACGCTGAGGGCAACGGCTACCATGGCGGCGGTGAAGCCCAGCATCAGGATGTAGCGCAGGTACCACAAGCTGATGAGGAGGAGGATGAGAAAAACGGCCGTTAATAACCGCTTTAGATACTCACGATAATTCATACTTTGTATTATAGCCAAGATACCGATCTGGTAACAGAATTCCAGTGGAGACCGATATATGATGTCTTTATCGTATCCTGTGCACTGCCACTGCCATTGTTATAATTCATGATAAACATAACCAAAGGAAACGTGAACATGTCTCATAAACTGCTTGACGGGAAGCGCATTGCTGCCCCTATTAAAGAAGATGTCCAAGCTCGCGTTGTGGCTGCCAAAAGCAAAGGCTGGGTGCCTTGCCTTGCCTCTATCGAAATTGGTGAAAACCCAGCAGCCTCACTTTATATTCGCAATCAGAAACGAGCTTGTGAAGGAGTTGGTATTTTATTTGAAAACCGCCGTTTCCCAGCCACTATTACCCAACGTGAGATGCAGGCTGCTATCCAGTCTATCAATGTAGACCCTCGCGTTACGGGGGTCATCTTACAGCGGCCAGTGCCCTCTCATTTGAATCTGCGGCTGCTGCAATCGGCCATTCACCCCAGCAAAGATGTGGAAGGGATGAACCCCGCTAACATTGGGAAGGTGGTCTATGGCGATTTTACGCTGGGGCCGTGTACATCACTTGCTTCGATGGAGATTTTGCGCTCGACGGGACTGGATTTACGAGGCTTGAATGTTGTTATCGTCGGCCATTCGGTGATCGTAGGTAAGCCTATTGCGCTACATTTATTAGAAGAGCTGGCAACGGTAACAATTTGCCACCACGGCACGCGCAATCTGGCTTATCATACACGTCAGGCTGAGGTGGTATTTGTGGCTGTTGGCAAGCCGAAGCTGATTACAGGCAGCATGATCAAGCCGGGAGCGGTGGTGATTGATATTGGTATTAACCGGGTTGATGTGGAAGATGAAGAAGGGACTGTGCGGCAGAAAACTGTGGGGGATGTGGATTTTGAGAGTGTGCATGAAATTGCCGACTGGATCACGCCGGTGCCGGGTGGGGTTGGCCCGGTGACGTTGAGTATTTTGATGCGAAATACGGTAACGGCACTGGAAGAGCAAATGGATCGGTATGAGCGGGAAATGCGGATGCCGCGCTAAAGGTTATTCGGGGCGGTAGAGTGATGGCCGCAGCAATTCGCTGTCGTCATAGCCATTGTCGGTGAGGCAGCGCACGCGGTAAACGTTTACCAGGGCGCGTACCTGGTGTAAAATGCGGACAAGTTGGCGGGGGGTGGTGATTTCCAGGTCGAGTACCATATGGACGTGGCCTGGCTCCTCGGCTTTGGGGGTGTTGATATAGGGAATGTTGATTTGCTCCCGATCCATTAACTGTGTGATTTCGTAGAGAAGTCCGTGTCGGTCGTACACATCAATTTGAATGCGGACGACCCGGGCTAATCGCTCAACGGCCGTTCCCCAAGCTAGCTTCATCCACCGGCCGTTATCATGATGCCGTGTAAGCAAATGGCATCCTTCCTGATGCACCGTTATCTGGTGGTTGCGGCGCACGTACCCCACAATTTTGTCGCCGGGTGCGGGTTTGCAGGAGCCACACAGAGTTAAAGAACGGCCGTTTGCATTAGTAATAATATATTTTTCTCCATTCGGGGCATACACAACCGTATCCAGTGCCCGCGCCGGGTTTTCATCCCAAACGTTTTCCAACAGACGAGTAGACAGGGTGGTAGGCAGCATTTCGGCCCGACCAAGCTGATGGTAAAGCTCCTCTGTACTTGCCAAACCCATTTGCCGGGCAATATCTTCATGTGCATAGTTGCTTTTGCCCAGCATCGCCAGCTCATTACGCAAAATACGCTCGCCATTGGACAGTGCCTGAGCAGGTGGCAGGCGGCGAAACCAGCGCCGGACGTGAGAACGGGCATAGTTGGTCATCAGGTAGCCCAAATCTTCATCTAGCCAGGCACGCATGGGGCGTGCGCTATCCCGTTTCTGGATTTCGACCTGGTCGCCTTCGTGCAGCGGCCGATTGAGCGGGAAGCGTTGTCCATTGACCGAGGCAGAAATGCACCGATCTCCTAGACCGGTGTGAATGGCGTAGGCAAAATCAAGTGCTGTTGCCCCTTCAACCAATTCCTGCATGTCGCCTTTGGGTGTGTAAACGTGAATTTGCTTACGCAGCATATCCTGCATCACACTTTGCACACCCACGGTGAAGTCCTGCGGCTCAATGCGAATGTTGGAGCCTAAGACATCCTGAAAATTGGCGACCCGTTGTTCCATAGCCGCAGGCCAGATGGCTGTTCCCGCATGAAGCCAGCGTGTTAAGATGCCCAGTGCCGAAACTTTATCCATGTCGGCGGTGCGAATGCGTATGCGTATGGGTTGACCATTGCTGTGTACAACGGTGGTGTGGAGAGATTGGTAGAGATTGTCGCGTGGGTTAGCAATGAAGTCGGCAAATGTGCCCGGTACAGGTGCCCACAACCGATGGAGATACCCCATGGCCTCGTAGCAAGCGGGCCAATCTCCAACGAGAACAACAATTCGCAAGCGACTATCTATGCTGTGGACAGAACGACCGTTTTCCTGCAACTGCCGGTAAATCGTATAAATATTTTCCCGCGCTACCTCAACATCCCTCACATCTACCAACGGTTGCAAACAGCCAATAATTTGCTGCTGTACCTCCTCAAAAGCAGGCTGGTTTTTTTCACGCAGCATCTGCAACTGGGATGTAATGCCATCATGCGCCGCAGGGTCAGCAATTTTTAACGACAAACAGCCTAGCTCATTCATCAACTCCCACATGCCCAGCCGGTTGGCAATGGGTGCATAAATAGAAAGCGTCTCTGATGCCGAGCGCATTTGGCTTTCACGGCGCATGGCTCCAATGGTTCGCAAATTGTGGAGCCGGTCAAACAGCTTGATGATAATGGCCCGCACGTCGCTGGCCGTCATGTTTAGCAACTTGTGGAGCGTTGCCGTGGTTAGTTCTTCTTTGGTGAATGGTTTGGCCTCTTTGTCCGTTTCCGGCGAAACATCCTTAAATTTAGTAACAGCATCTACCAGCGTGGCAACTTTTTTGCCAAATTTTTTGCGAATGTCCTCAACGGAAACGCGGGTGTCCTCAGCGACATCATGCAGCAGGGCTGCCACCAGCACTTCGTGATCCAGCTTGTATTCTGCCAGGTAATAAGCAACTGTTAGGGGGTGGGTAAAAAAAAGCTCGCCGGATTTGCGGCGTTGGTCGCCATGTTCCCGACGAGCGAGTTCCAGTGCGTCGCAAACAATGCGACACTCCTTAGGGCTAAGGTAGCTATGTATTCGTTCAAAAAAACGTTCTTCGCTAACGGCCGTTTCTTCCGAAGTCATTATTCTTCATATAGCAAAGTGCACCATTACCCATTACCAATGCCGCTGTGCTCTTTGCGCCCCCTCAAATTATAAGCGAGAAAATCACAAGGAAACTAACAGAACTATGACAAATCTGTGTTATGACGAAAATCCCAGAAACGATAGCCAACGCCCCGCTCTGTCAAAATATATTTGGGCTTTGTCGGGTCAACCTCAATCTTCTTCCGCAGATAGTTGATGTAAAGACGCAAATAATGGGTTTCTTCCCGATATTCATACCCCCACACCTTCGCCAACAGCGTATCGTGCGGCACCACCCAGCCCGCATTTTGAATCAAATGATTGAGCAGCCGGTACTCCGTGGGGCGCAGCTCAATGCGTTCCCCATCTACAATTACCTGATGCCGGTTAAAATCAACCGAAAGCCGATCATCAATACGCAGCACCGTGCGGGGCGTAGGTGAAGGCCAACTGGCTCGCCGCAGCACCGCCCCTACGCGGCTGCTTAACTCTCGTGGGCTAAAGGGCTTGGTGACGTAATCATCGGCACCCAAATCTAGCCCGCGCGTTTTATCTTCCTCATCACTTTTCACGGTAAGCAAAATGACGGGTACGGTGGAGATTTCACGCACCAGCCGCAGCGTTTCAAACCCATCCATTTCGGGCATCATCACATCCATAATGAGCAAATCCGGGTTATGCTGCCGAATCTGGTCGAGTGCTTTGATGCCATTATCAGCTTCAATTACCTGATACCCTTCTAATTCCATGTTCATGCGAATAAAACGCCGCATCCGCGACTCATCATCCACAATAAGAATTAGCTTGGGAATAGAATCTTCAAGTGTAGAGGGAATAGTTTCAACAACGGTCATAGTCTGTTTTAGTCGCGTACAAAACCAACAATTTCTTCAGCATCGCCTGAGGGCAACACTTGCACCAAACCAATACGGTGCCAGGGAAGAATGATAGTATTTACTTCTTCATCTACATAGTGAACGTCTTTACCATCACGTCGCCGAGGATTGTGGGCCACAATAACCTGGTCACTATAATCGGGCATTTTGTCAATTTCGCAGACAATAGGGTCTTCATTTATGAGGTGAATTATAACCGAAATACGCATAGAGTGTCTCGTCTCAATAAGCTTTTATTCAGTATACTGCATTATTAGGAATCGTCCGAGCAAATGTTAGTCAAAGTAGACGGTGATTTCCAAGCTGCCGAGCGTGATCTGGTCTCCCTGCCCTAACAAATATGGCTTTTCTGGAACAAGCTGATAGTTGTTGATGTAGGTGCCGTTGGTACTAGATTTGTCAATGAGCATCACGCCTCCTGGCCCCTGTTGCAGGGCTGCATGAAGCCGCGACACGCCTAGCTCCATACCAAAATGGGGCGTAAGATCAACGTCGGGGCGAACCCCAGTTTCGCTGTCGGCACGACCCAGTAAGAGCTGTTTGTTCAGCGTTATTTGCAGTTCGCGCTGATCAGGAAAGCGGAGCCTGATTTTTAACGGGGTGGCTGTTGGGGAGGGTGCCGAGGTTGGGGACAGAGTGGCTGTGGGAGCCGCTTTCTGGCGTAAATAGCTGCCGCATTCGCTGCAAAAAAGGGTGCCAGGGTATTGTTCGGCCAAACAGTCTGCACAGATAATCATTCGAACTTAAATTTCCCTGTTTGGCTGATTAAGGCGCGGGTGCCGTATTTGAGCCGCTTGCGGCCTTCGCTGGAGAGGGTGCCTAGCTTGGAGAGGCGGTCGGCTTCTTGGTTGGCTTGTTGGGCGAGTTTGGTTTGCCCGGCTTCAAGCAGCCGGGTGGTGAGGTAGCGCATCCGATTAACGGCCGTTTCCACCCGCCCATCCTCCAACTCCGACCACACCTTCTCATTCATCCGATACAAATTCAGCAGCCGCACCGCCTCCACAATTGCTGCTGGCGGCTCCTCCTCCGGCGGGTCAGACAGCACAAAAAGCTGTAGCCGGTTGGAAAACGTCTGCTTCCGTACATTTTGTGACGGTACATCGGCCGTAATGGTCAGCGGCACACTCAGCCGCGTGGGAATGGCCTGCGGCGCAATCAAAAATTCCAGCAGCAGCGACAGCGGCGCACGCCCTTCAATATCCCCCAGGCTGATGTCGCTGCTGCCCCCCAACGGCAGCGGTTGGGCGAAGGGCGTGAGCTTGAACCCATATTTTAGGATTAAGCCAGCTGGAAAGTTTTGCCGCAGCCGCACATTTTGGGCATAGATCTTGCCCAGGCTGGTGATGCGGCTCTGCAAAAATTCAATGATTTGCCCCGGTGTTTCAATGAAGCTGGATAGCCCCCCAGATGGCGACACCAAATCATCCAGAAAACTATCGTTCCATTCGCTGCCCAGACCAAATGCGGTGAAGGTGATGCCCCATTCAGCGGCTTCGGCGGCCAGCGTCAGGCATTTGTCGGCATCGCCATAGGTGTGGCCGTCGGTTAGCAGAATCAGGTGGTTACTGTACTCGCTTACCTCAACGCCACGCAGTTGGGTAACGCCGCTGTTTAGCCCCTGAAAAATTTCGGTGCCGCCAGAGGCGCGAATCTCCCGAATTTTGGTGAGGATGGTTTGCTGGTTACTGATTTGCCCACTGGGCACCACCACCTGTGCCCGGTCGCTAAAGCTGATGATCGAAAGCAAGTCGTCGGGGCCAAGCTGTTTGACAATGAGTTCAACGGCCGTTTGTACCTGCTGCAGCCGCAACCCGCCCATGGACGTACTGCGATCAATGACCAAACAGAGATTAAGCGGCAACTGCTGCACATCCTGTTCCGGTGGCTTAATATCCAGCCGCAAATAAAACACCTGCTCCGATTCCGACAGCGCAATTTGGGTGCGGCTGGCGTGCAGCGACAAATCCAGTACGGGTTCCTCAATTTCCCCCAGCAGCGAATCATAAATGGCGCGGCGCTTAGCGTCGCTCAGCACCTCATAGGCATATTTAATTTGCTGAAAATCTGGCTCATCTATCCCACTCCCCTGAACATACCCCTCTCGCAACCGCATATAGGCCGCCTGAATAACTTCAGTGGTAGCCTGCCGGTCAACCCCCAGAATCGTATAATGATTATCGGTATTCAAACTCATGGGTGACAAAGAGGCCGTTACTGGCCAACTGCCCCAGCCAGAAAACAACCCCTTGCGAACGGCGACCTATGCCAGGGCAAAATTAGAAGGCAAATTCAACCACAATGGCCGTGATGTTATCATAGCCACCAGCGCTCATGGCTGTTGCCACCAGCTTGTCAGCAATTTTCTCAAGTGCCACATTTTGCTGCATGATTTTGTGAATGACGGGGTCTGGCACAAAGCCACACAACCCATCGCTGCAAAGCAACAGCCGCCCCGTCTGCGGTAAGCGCCGGGTATAGGTGTCAATTTCTAGCTCCTCAGTTTGCCCCACGGCCCGCAGCAGAACGTTTTTGTATTGGTAGGCAGCGGCCTGTTCGGGTGTCAAATCACCCACATCTTGCAAATGCTGCACCAGGGAATGGTCGTTGGTAATGGCTTCAAATTTGTCGTCGGCCAGCAGATAGACGCGGGAGTCACCGACATGGGCAACATAGAGCCGCCGACTGAGGATGAGAGCTACCGAGAGCGTTGTCCCACTGTCGCTGAGGGATTCGGGGTCGTAAATGGCTTTGTGGGCGGCTAAAACGGCCGTTTCCATTACTTCTTGAATGGGTTCCTGGTTTGCGGCCGAATCATCTTGCAGCAAGGGCAAATAAATATGGTTGAGGATGTGACGGGCAGCCATGCGGGAAGCAATCCGGCTTGCCATATGGCCGTTTTCATGCCCCCCCATCCCGTCGGCAACCACATAAAGCCCAAAGGGCATCATTTGAAAATGCCCACCCGTTTCTGAGGAGAAAATCAGGCTGGAGTCTTCGTTGCGCTGGCGCACAGCACCAACGTCGCACCGCTGGGCGACGTGGAGATAGGGGACGTTTGGGACAGAAACGGCCGTTTCGATTTGCGTCTTCTCTTCCGTTGTTACCAACGGAGAGGTCTGTATTTCGGTGGGTGCGTGCAGCTCATTATCCATCGAATTTACCATTGTTTTGATGTAGATCCCTGTTGTGCCTAGTACAACAAGCACCGATTAAGCGGGTAACGCATACAGGTTGTGATCCGTAGACCCAACATAAACGACCCCATCTACGATAGTTGGCGCGCCAATCACGCGCCCTTCCGTTTCAAAACGCCAGCGCAGCTCACCACGCTTCAGCGTCAAACTGTAAATATTGCCATCTACAGAACCAAAATAAACTGCATCATTCCAGATGGCTGGCGATGACGCAATTTGTCCCCCCGCCTCATATACCCATACCTGACGACCCGTGTCCATGTCAATAGCATAAAGGTTATTGTCTGACGAGCCGATATAAACAACACCCTCATGTACCAGGGGTGACGAAATGATAGGGCGGCGTGCCCGGAAACGCCAAATGGCCCAGCCTGAGCCAGCATCAAGGGCATAAACGGTGGCATCCAGCGAACCAACAAACACAATGTCGTCGGCAACGACGGGCGAGGAGGTGATGGCGCGTTTGGCCTGGGTGTGCCACTTCGATTTGCCGGTCGAAATTTCCAGACAGTAAATATAGCCGCCTTCGGTGCCAAAGTAGACGCGCTCCTCGGTTAGGAATGGGGATGAGCGAATGGGGCTATAGGCGTTGGTTTTCCAGGCCAGCTTGCCGCGTTTGGCGTTAACGGCGTAAAAATAGCCGTCGTCGGAACCAAAAAAGACGTGGTCGAAGCGAACTGATGGGGAGGAGTAAATGGCACCATCGGTGGGGAAGCGCCACTTAATGTCGCCATCGTGCTGCCGAATGGCGTAAAGGTGGCGGTCAGAGGAGGTGATCAGCACCAAATCATCATAGAGGCAGGGGGTGGAGGCGATGCCGTCGAGGGTGGGGTATTTCCATAAGAATTCTCCCTTGTCGCTGCTGACGGCATAGAGGTTGTTGTCATAAGCTCCGACAAAAACGCGCCCGCCAACCACGATTGGTTTGGAGCGGATTTCGTCTTCGCAGCGGAATGCCCAGATGGCTTCGGCCTTGGTGGCTCCTACTTGGATGGCGGTGGTAACGGCCGTTATGGTTGGATGATGTCCCGTTGGCGCAGAAACGGTCGTTGGCGGCGACACAAGCTGCTCAATTTCAGCCCGCGATGGGCTGGTTTGGGTAATGAGTTCCAGTGCCTCTTTGAGTGCCGTGGCATCGGGGAAGCGGTCGTTGGGGTTGTAGGAGAGGCAGCGCATGACAATGGCTTCCAGCGCCGGGGAAATGGTGGGGTTGACGGTGCGAATCGGCCGTTCGCCAAAAGTAAATGGTGGTTCCAGTCTTGGATCCTGCCGCGTCATCAGGTGGTGTAGTGTGGCACCCAAAGCATAGACATCCACGGCCGGCGTTGCCTCGCCCCGGTACTGCTCCGGTGGTGAATACCCCTCCGTGCCGATCATCGTCCCCTTGTTTTCTTCTGCCTCAAAAATCTTGGCAATGCCAAAATCAATCAGCCGAATCCGGTTGTACTGATCCAGCATAATGTTGGATGGTTTTAGGTCGCGGAAGACAATGGGCTGCGGTTTTTGGTTGTGTAAATAGGCCAGCGCTTCGCAGATTTGCAGCGCCCAATCCAGTGCCAACTCTTGATCAACAAGTGTTTCGTTTTCCTCCAGCCATTCCTGCAAATTTTTGCCCCGAATCAGCTCCTGCACTAGGTAGCTGCGGTTGCCTTCGGTGAAATAGTCGGAGACATCGGGAATGGCGGGGTGGTCAAGCATGGCTAACATGCTGGCTTCGCGCTCAAATGATTTGATGGTGAGCTGCCGCAGTTGTGGGTCGGAGGTGGCAATGACCATTTCTTTCACGGCACACAGCTTGGTGACGGTGGGAAACCGCATATCCCGTGCCTGGTAAACAGAACTCATGCCGCCAATACCCAACATGCCGACCACGCGATACCGTTCTTGCAGCATATCGCCTGGTTGCAATTCTGCTCTTGGGTTGAATCTGTTTTGCCGATCACGTTTCCGTGAAAGTTGTCTGGTTGTTAGTCGCCCCATAATAAAATAGTTTTGCCTCCAAGATGATCCGGTCAATCTTGCATAGTGTTGTATTATAAGTTTATCCGCTGCGAATAATCAAGCGTTTTGTGGCAGCCTGGACGCAGTGCCTAAGATTTGGGTGATGATGCGGATGATTGTTACATACAAAACGGCCGTTTCCTTCCACCTCACACTATAACCCCTTGCCCGCCTCCGTGTGAATTCAGGGAACGTGAAAAGTGAGTTGTTTTCCTCCCAGTCCCCACCATTGTTATAATACGTGTATGTCTGAATCAAAATTAACTCATCTTGATGCCAGCGGCCAAGCCCGTATGGTAGATGTTGGTGCAAAAGCTGATACAGAACGGGTAGCCGTAGCGCGGGGCAGCGTCTACATGGCACCCGAAACGCTGCAGCTTATTATGGCGGGTAACATGAAAAAAGGGGATGTGCTGGGGGTGGCGCAGTTGGCTGGCATCATGGCCGCCAAGCGCACCAGCGACCTGATCCCGTTATGCCACCCGCTGCTGCTTACGAAGATTGATGTGACCTGTACACCGAACCCGGCGGCCGGCCGGGTGGACATTGAGGCGACGGTGCGGCTGCGCGGTAAGACGGGGGTAGAGATGGAGGCATTAACGGCCGTTACCGTGGCCGGACTCACCATTTACGACATGGCAAAAGCCGTAGACCGCCAAATGCGCCTCAGTGATGTGCGCGTTGTTCGCAAAGAAGGTGGCAAAAGCGGTGACTGGCTGTTTGAGGAATAACCGATGACCCAATTTACCATTAAACTGTTTGCCACCATGAGAGACAAAGCGGGAAGAACGGCCGTTGCCGTAGATGTGACCACTCCGCTCACCGTTGCCGAACTGTTGCGCGCTGTCGGGCAAGCTTATCCCACCTTACAACAATCCCTTGGCAGTGCCCTTGTGGCCGTCAACAAAGCCTTTGCCTTTGCCGAAACCATTGTCAACGAAGGTGATGAAATCGCCCTCTTTCCCCCCGTTAGCGGCGGCAGCTTTCCCTATCCCACTTACTTTGCCATTACTGAAGAAGAACCCGACCTGAACGCTATTCACGCCCATTTGCGCCAGCCAGACGTGGGGGCTGTCGTCAGCTTTACTGGCTCGGTACGTGGCGCAACCAGCCGCGAAGGGCTACCGGCTCAAACTTCTTACCTGGAATACGAAGCCTATAGCGACATGGCAACCTTGAAAATGGCGCAAATTGCCCGCGAGATTTGGGAACGTTGGCCGCTGGTCAAGGGCATTGCCATTGTGCAGCGCATTGGCAAGCTGGATGTGGGTGAAACCACCACGTTTGTTGCCTGCGCCAGCGGGCACCGCGACCAGGGTGTTTTTGATGCGGCTCGCTACGGGATTGACCGCCTCAAAGAAATTGTGCCCGTGTGGAAGAAAGAAGTGGGGCAAGATCGAAGCGTTTGGGTTGAAGGCAGCTATCACCCCACAGCCGAGGACAATGGCTAAAAACAGAACTTACCTTTATAGAGGGTGTTAAGTAATCTGAACCTCTCTGAGAGAAGATTAGGAGAAAATGATGGAAAATGGTTTGATTGCCAAGAAACGGGTTGTGATTACCGGCACAGGAGCCATGACACCGTTGGGTCATAATGTGACCGATACCTGGGCCAACATTCTGGCGGGAAAATCAGGGTTTGGCCCCATTACGCAGTTTGAAAGCGAAGGCCATATCTCTGGTGGCGTGTGCGAAATTAAAGATTTTGACCCTGACGAGGTGCTGGGGCGTAAAGAGGCACGGCGACGTGACCGTTATCAACAAATAGCCACTGTTGCGGCGGCGGAAGCGATGGCGCAAGCGGGGCTAAAAGTTACCGATGAGAACCGCAACCGGATTGGCGTTATTTTGGGCACGGGGGTTGGGGGCATTCGCACCCTGGTTGATATGGAGCTGACGCTGCTGGACAAGGGGCCACGCCGGGTAAGTCCCTATGGCATTACCATGATTATGCCCAACGGGGCGGGCGGCATGTTGGCAATTGATTATGGCATTCATGGGCCAACCCCAACGATTACGACAGCGTGTGCGGCCGGGAGTGATGCCATCGGCCACGCCTTCCGCCGCATTCAATATGGCGAAATTGATGCTGCCATTACTGGTGGCTCCGAATCGGTGATGGCGGGAGTGGCAGTGGCTGGGTTTGAACGCGCAGGCGCGACGTCGGGCAAAACAAGCAATACACCCCAGCCGTTTGATAAAAACCGGGACGGGCTGGTTGTGGGTGAAGGGTGTGGCATTTTGGTCATTGAGAGTTTGGAACACGCCAAGGCGCGTGGGGCGACCATTTTGGCGGAGATAGCTGGGTATGGGCAGACGACCGATGCATACCACATTACCGCACCCTCAGAAGGTGGCACGGGTGCGGCAGCAGCCATCAAACTGGCGCTGGCAGATGCAGGATTACGACCAGAGGATGTGGATTATGTAAGCGCCCACGGCACGGCTACGCAGCTAAATGATGCCTCGGAAACGGCCGCTGTAAAACTAGCGTTGGGGGAACATGCGTACCAAATTGGGATTAGCTCCACCAAATCTATGACGGGTCACATCATGGGTGCCACGGGAGCTATCGAAAGCATTTTCTGCACCCTGGCAATCCGCGACCACATAATGCCGCCTACGATTAACTATGAGACCCCGGACCCGGCGTGTGATTTGGATGTGATTCCCAATCACGCACGACAGGCACCAGTGCGGGTTTGTGTAAACAACGCATTTGGTTTTGGTGGTCATAATGCGGTGCTTGTTTTTAAAGCATATCAGGATTAATTTTGTGAGAGATGGGGGCTGTCATTCTCCCATCTCTTTTTCTAATGGAACAATTACGTGAGCTAGAGACGATTTTGGGGGTGGGTTTTGGGGATTATTCATTGCTGTTGCGGGCATTGACGCACCGTTCCTTTGTGAATGAGAACCCGGATGAGCCGCTGGAAGATAATGAGCGGCTGGAATTTTTGGGGGATGCGGTGCTGAGTTTTGTGGTGGGGGCGTTTCTGTATAATCGCTTCCCAGAAAAGAAAGAGGGAGAGTTGACCAGCTTACGGGCGGCCTTGGTGCGAGCAGAGACGCTGGCGCAGTTTGCTCGGCAAATTGAGTTGGGGCAGTTTTTGCGGCTGGGGTTTGGCGAGGCTGAGAATGGAGGCCGAGAGCGGACGCCGCTGTTGTGTGCGGCGTTTGAAGCGGTGGTGGGGGCGGTATATTTGGATCGGGGGATAACGGCCGTTAAACCCCTGGTAGAAAACCTGGTTGAGCCAGCACTTCACACAATCTTGTCCGCTTCGCTTCATAAAGATGCACGTAGTGAATTCCAGGTGTGGGCGCAAGCTACCTATAGCATTACGCCCCATTATAAAGTGGTTGGCACAGAAGGCCCCGACCATGCCAAAACCTTTATGGTGCAGGTGTTGGTTGGTGATGTGGTTTGGGGTGAGGGGGCGGGGCGCAGTAAGCAGTTAGCCTCACAAGCAGCGGCTATGGAGGCTATGAGCCGAATGGAAGAGATGGAGGCCTAATAGAGGCACTGAAGAGGGGGAAGAGCGGCTTTTTTGTGGGGAAAAAACGGCCGTTAGAACCCTGTTTTCGTAAAACGCCATTTATTTGTGCCACAGCTAAAAAGTAAACTACTTTACACTTTTTTAGCGACTTGTTTTACGAATACCCTATTGAACACGTGTGCGTAGCCATTTATTTGCCTCTTGACTTTTAAACGCCGAATATGCTAGACTGCCTACCGGTCGAACAAAAAGAGGAAACGGTTGGTGGAGGGCCGTGATTCCCCGATTACCTAAAAAATTTGCGAGGATAAAGGAAGGAAGCCGTTTATATTATGAGCGATTTAAATGGTTCTTACGTTGACGACACCGAAGTAATCAATGCGCTAATCAACGATGGGATTGAGCAAGGCTATTTGACCTATGATCAAATCTTGGAGGCCTTGCCAAATATAGAAAATAATATTTTGCTACTAGAAAATCTCCTAGAAGAAGCGCAGACTGCAGGCATTTCCGTCTACGAAAGCGAAGATGATATTGGTATGAACGGTGAGGCGATGGGTGATGATGCGGAGCTTGTTGACGATGATGATATCTTCGCCGACGAAAGCCACGCTGCCCCTTTATTTGATTTAAGCAACGTGCCGATTGATGATTCCGTTGGTCTTTATTTCCGTGAAATGGGGCAACAGCAGCTTCTGTCTGCTGAAGAAGAAGTGCAGTTAGCCATGGAAATTGAAGCTGGCCGGGAAGCTGAAAAAGGGCTGCAAGAAAATATCATCGACCTTGACGAGTTAGACGAACTTTATCGTGTTCGGGATGTAGGTGATGCGGCTCGTGCGCATCTTATTCGCGCCAACACCCGCTTGGTAGTCAGCATTGCTAAGAAATACCGTGGTCGTGGTCTCCAATTCTTGGACTTGATTCAAGAAGGAAA
Organism: Ardenticatenaceae bacterium; assembly: GCA_020634215.1. GTDB lineage: Bacteria > Chloroflexota > Anaerolineae > Promineifilales > Promineifilaceae > JACKCD01. Next base: position 60,340 of record JACKCD010000011.1, read on the forward strand.
CGTTGGCCTTATGAAGGCGGTTGAAAAGTATGACTATCGTCGTGGCAACCGCTTTAGCACCTACGCCACCTGGTGGATCCGTCAGGCCGTTACCCGTGCGTTAGCCAATCATGGCCGTACCATCCGTATTCCGGCACATTTGGGCGGTCGTATTAGTAAGCTTTACCAAGTTGCCCAAGAGCTGGAACAAGAATTCGGCCGGCAACCTACCGCTGAAGAGATCGCCGAAAACATGGATTTGCCTGCTGACCGCGTGCGGTGGATGCTGCGTACCAGCCGCCAGCCCGTTCATTTGGAACGACCAGTTGGTGACGAATCCGATGCCGAGTTGGGTGACTTCATCGAAGATATTGAGGCACCGCCGCCGGCCGAAAGCGTGGCGCAAAAAATGCTGACCGAGGAAATCGGCGTTATCCTCGATCAACTCACCCCCCGCGAGGCTCGCATTCTCCGCCTGCGCTACGGGCTACAGGATGGCGAGTCGCGCACCCTTAAAGAAGTTGGCGAAATGTTTGGCCTTTCGCGTGAACGCATTCGCCAGCTAGAAAAAGAAGCGCTGCGTAAGCTGCGGCACCCCAATTTTGCTGGGCACCTGCGCCAATATTTGAATTAACCTTCCAAAATAATCGCAAAATAACGGACCCCGCTTTAGCGGGGTCTTTGTTTTTTACGGCCTCTTCACTCCAGATTTATACCCCATTTACACAAAATTTAACCCAATCCCCTTATCTTACAAGCGGGCATATGGATCAGTGGCACGAGATAGGCCCGAATGGTTGGTGTCTTTTACTTCTTGATTCCAACGCGGTGATAAGGAAACTTTAATGGAAATTCTGCAATACGTATATCTACTTCGCCGCTGGCTGTGGCTCATTCTTCTTGTAGCTGTTGTTGCTGGCTCTACTACCTATTTTGTCAGTCGAACGCAGCGGCCAATTTATCGGGCGACCAGTATGCTGCTAATCATAGAAGACAACAGCAGCCGTAATAATGCCTACAACACCCTGCTAACCAGTGAACGCCTTGCGTCATCCTATGCAGAACGTCTGACAAATTTTTATGTTCTGCAAGCGGCTATCAACAGCCTGGATGTTGATCTAACCCCAGCCGACTTAGAGAAAATTCTATTTGTAGATACAGTTGGGCAAACTAACTTGCTGGCCGTCAGTGTTGAGCATAGTGATCCACAGCTTGCTGCGGATATTGCCAACACGGTGCCGCAGTTTTTTATTGAGCGCACCCAGGCACAACAGTTAGACCGGCTGGCTAACAGTAAGGCGAGTCTGGAAGAAGAATTAATGGGGGTTGAGGAGGAAATTGCGCTAACTGAGCAGCAAATATTAGCTATACACCAACAGGCAAAACAGGATGAAAGTTCGCTCAACCAATTAAATGAGACATTGCTGCGCTTGCGAAATGCACAGACCCGGCTTGTGCAGAGTTTAGAAGATTTGCGCTTGACGCAGGCTAATCAACTAGAGACGGTAGTCATTGATGAGTATGCACGTCCGCCGGAACAGCCAGTGCGCCCCCGAGTTTTGACCAATACGATGCTTGCCACCATAGCTGGCATCATGCTGGCGGTGGGTGTGGCTTTTCTCATGGAATATCTGGACGATACCGTCAAAGACCCTGAGGAAGTTGAATATGCAACGGGATTAGGCACGCTTGGCATTTTGGAGCAGCTCAAAACCAATATTCCTAGTGAGGCACTGGTGGTTGCCCGTGAACCGCGTTCTCCTGCTGCTGAAGCATATCGGCAGGTGCGAACCAATATTCAGTTTGTCAATTTGGACAAGAAGAGCAAAACGTTGCTAATTACCAGCGCACAACCTAGCGAAGGCAAAACCACCGTAGCAGCTAATTTAGCAATTGCCTTGGCGCAATCTGGGCGAAAGGTGATTTTGGTCGATTGTGATATGCGCCGCCCAATGCTGCATAAGCTGCTGGAAGTGAATAGTAGTCGGGGGTTGTGTGATATGATCATTCGGGGGCGGAATGATACTAGCTATATTTCTGGCACGTTGGTTCCTAACCTGCGGCTACTCCCAGCCGGCCGTATTCCCCCAAACCCTGCTGAACTGCTCGGCTCAGAACGCATGAGATCGGTCATTGCATGGCTGCAAACCCAGGCTGACATTGTGGTGTTTGATAGCCCGCCTGTTTTAGCTGTTACAGATGCGGTGATCTTGTCGCAAATCACTGATTTGACTTTGTTTGTTGTCAGTGCGTCTACCACACGCTACCCCTCCTTTATTGATGCCTTGGAGCGGATTGCTACAGTTGAAGCCCCCATTGCCGGGGTAGTCCTGAACAAGGTTGATCCGCAGCGAGACGGTAGCTATTACGCGAGTTATTACAAAATTGATTACCAGCCGGGTGTGGTCTATCCGCCCAGTTGGCGGCAGCGGCTGGCAAAGCTAGGCTTTACCACGCTTTTTCACTGATTTTACGGGTCGTTCACAATCCCTTTACAGGCGATTTACACACAAAAAAGAGTCTTAATGGTATGGTGTGTGGTGCTTTTAGGCACAGCGGTAGCATATAACTGAATCATAGGAGTTTACTATTAATGGAAGTCAGGCAATATTTTTTCGTTGTACAGAGGTGGCTGTGGTTAATTATCTTGGGAGCTGTTTTAGCTGGGGTAACGACATTTTTTGTTAATCGGGCCCAGGCACCTGTTTACCGGGCAACGGCTAAGCTTCTCATTAATGAAGCTCAAGGTGCGGCTAGTCGGGATGAGTATACGGCTCTATTAACCAGTGAACGGTTGGCGTTGTCGTATGTGGAACGGCTGAAGAACCGTGAGGTGTTGCGTGAGGCGCGGGAGAATTTGGGGCTGACCATGTCGCTGGATGATTTAGATGAAAGCGTGCAGGTGAGCTTGATTGGGCAAACGCAGTTGGTGGCGTTGAGCGTAGAGCACACGAATCCGGAAACGGCCGCTGCTATTGCCAACGAGATTCCCAAGGTCTTTGCAAATCGTAATCTGGAGCAGCAGTCACAGCGGTTCTCATCATCGAAGGAAAGTTTGGCGGCGGAGTTGGCACAGATTGAGAAAGAGCTTTTGGCGGCAGAAACGGCCGTTAATGAGCGCATGAGTGACGCCAACTCTGACCAAACGGCCGTTGACCAAGCCAACGACAACCTCATCCGCCTGCGCGAAACTTATTCGCGTTTGCTGCAAAGCTATGAAGATATTCGCGTCGCCGAGGCAGGTAGCCTAAGCAACGTCATTGTTGATGAAAAAGCCACGGCACCCATTTTCCCCATTCGCCCTCGCACCCTCAACAACACCATATTGGCTGTGATTGCCGGAACTATGCTCATGACTGGGCTGGCCTTTGTCATTGAATACATGGATGACACCATCAAAAGCCCACAGGATGTAGAGCGCATTGCTGGGCTTAGCACCTTGGGCGGCATCGAGATGCTCAAGATCAACCGCCGTACTGAAGGTTTGATCGTTGCTTCCGAACCACGCTCACCTGCCGCCGAAGCATACCGCCAAATCCGTACCAACATCCAATTCATTGATGTAGACCGTCAGGTAAAAACGGTGCTGATCACTAGTGCTAACCCCAGTGAAGGGAAGTCAACCGTGGCCGCCAACTTGGCAACCGCGTTGGCACAGTCAGGCAAACGAGTCATTATTGTAGACTGTGATATGCGGCGGCCAGCACTTAGCGAGTTTTTGGAAGTTAATAGCTCGCGCGGGCTGAGCGACATGATTATTCGCGGTCGCCATGATCCCGCTTTTGTCAAAGGCACCCTGGTTCCCAATTTGCGGCTGCTTCCGGCCGGCCGTCTCCCCCCCAACCCGGCCGAATTACTTGGTTCTGAACGGATGCGCGAACTGGTGCAATGGCTGGAACAGCAAGCTGATTATGTCATTTTTGACAGCCCCCCCATTTTGGCCGTCACTGACGCGGCCGTACTGTCACAATTGGTAGACATCACCCTCTTTGTTGCCAGCGCCGGGGAAACCCGCTCCCCCGCCATGACTGATGCCATGAAGCGGATGAAGGCCGTAGACGGCCGGATAGCAGGCGTAATCTTGAACAAAGTGCCGCCAACCGGCCGTTGGGGTGCCTACACCTATTACTATCGGATTAACTACGAACCCCACGCGCCGGGCACCAACCGCCGTCGCTCTTGGCGGCAGCGGCTACAGGCTAGTTTGGGCGGCCTTTTTAGTTAAATGTAGCTTTAATTGAGCCAATCAACAGAATTGGCTCAATCGTTTATCACTATAATCCCTTAAGGATTTGACAAGAAGATAGTAAGCGTCAACCTCTGCGGTTTCTGAAACCGCAGAGGTTTTAGCTATGAGAGATAGATTATGCTAGAGATACAAGGGCGCATGTTCTCCGAGAACCACTGCCTCATCGTGGCTGAGATCGCCCAAGCGCATGACGGCAGCTTGGGGCAAGCCCACGCCTATATTGACGCTGTTGCCCGCGCCGGAGCCGACGCGATTAAATTCCAAGCCCACATCGCCGCTGCCGAAAGCACGCCGGCCGAACCGTGGCGGGTCAAATTTAGTCAGCAGGATGACAGCCGCTACGATTATTGGCGGCGTATGGAGTTTAGCCCAGAGCAGTGGGCAGGGTTAAAACGTCACGCTGACGAACGCGGGCTGATTTTTCTCAGTTCGCCGTTTTCGCTGGAGGCGGTGGAATTGCTGCACAAGCTAGACGTGGCGGCGTGGAAGGTGGCATCGGGTGAGGTGACCAATTGGCCGATGCTGGAACGGATGGCGGAATTAAAACGGCCGTTTCTCCTCTCCACCGGCATGAGCAACCCCGCCGAAATCAACCAGCTTGTCGGCTGGCTGCTTGTGCAAAACGTGGCCTACGCCCTGCTTCAATGTACCACCGCCTACCCCTGCCCGCCCGAAAAAATCGGCCTCAACTTGCTCCCCTTGTGGCAGCAGCGGTACGGCTGCCCCGTGGGGCTGTCCGACCATTCTGGTACCATTTACCCCAGCTTGGCTGCCGCCACCCTGGGGGCAACCGTACTAGAAGTCCACGTCACCATGAGCCGCGAGATGTTTGGACCTGATGTGGTCGCCTCTGTCACCACCGCCGAGCTAGCGCAGTTGGTTGAGGGTGTGCGCTTTATTGAAACAATGCGCCGCCATCCTGTGGATAAGGACGAAATGCTGACCGAAATGCAGCCGCTGCGTCAGCTTTTCACCAAAAGCGTGGCTTTGCGGCGCGATTTGCCGGCTGGAACCACGCTGCAGCATTGCGATCTAACCCTGAAGAAACCGGGAACTGGATTAACGCCAGACCAGTTACCTGGCCTTGTGGGGCGCGTGCTGCAACATGACGTAGCCGCCAGCCGGTTGCTGCGCGAGGAGGATTTGGCCGATGCGTAAAGTGTGTGTGGTCGTCACGGCGCGCCCCAGCTATTCGCGCATCAAGACGGCGCTGCAAGCCATTGCCGCCCACCCAGAGCTGGAGCTACAGCTTGTGGTGGCAGCCTCGGCGCTGCTGGATCGGTATGGCAACACGGTAGCCTATATCGAAAAAGACGGCTTTGACATTGCGGCGCGGGTTTATATGGTGCTGGAAGGGGAAAATTTGGTCACATCGGCCAAGTCAACGGGGCTGGGGCTGGTGGAATTGGCAACGGTGTTTGACAATTTGCGCCCCGATGTAGTAGTGACGATTGCCGACCGCTATGAGACGCTGGCAACGGCCGTTGCTGCATCCTACATGAACATCCCCGTCGCCCATGTGCAGGGGGGGGAAATTACCGGCTCGATTGATGAAAAAGTGCGCCACGCCGTCACCAAGCTATCGAACCTGCATTTTGTTGCTTCGGCGCAAGCCGCCGAACGGGTCATACGCATGGGGGAACCAAGCGACACGGTGTTTCTCACGGGCTGCCCCTCGATTGATTTGACGCTGGACGTGGCGGAAAATCCCGGCCTGACCTTTGACCCGTATGCCAAATATGGCGGCGTGGGCAGCCGACCCGATTTGGGCGATGGGTATTTGGTGGTGATGCAGCACCCGGTGACAACGGAGCATGGGCTGGCACGGCAGCATGTGGAGGAAACGCTGTGGGCTGTGCGTGACCTAGGCTTGCCCACGCTCTGGTTTTGGCCGAATGTGGATGCGGGGGCGGATGAAACGGCGGGGGGAATTCGGGCGTTTCGGGAGCGCGAACGGCCGTTAAACCTCCACTTTTTCAAAAACATGACCTCCACCGACTTTTTGCGGCTGATCACAAACGGCCGTTGTCTCATCGGCAACTCCTCCGTCGGCATCCGCGAAAGTGCCTATCTCGGCATTCCCGTCGTCAACATTGGCAGCCGCCAGCAGGGGCGGGAACGAGGTGGCAACGTCATTGACGTGGGGCATGACCGGGCAGCGATTGTGGCAGCGGTGCGGCGACAGTTGCAAAACGGCCGTTATCCCCCCAACCCTATCTACGGCAGCGGCAACGCCGGGCAGCAAATGGCCCACCTGCTGGCAACCGTGCCGCTTACCATTGAGAAGCGGTTGACGTATTAAGAGATAATGGGACGCAGATTTTCCTGATTTAACTGATTTGGATGTCCAATGATTGCTTAATCTGCGTTCATCAGGAAAATCTGCGTCCTAATTCCTATGAAAGTTTTTGCCCTCATTCCCGCTCGCGGTGGTTCCAAAGGGGTGGTGCGGAAAAATGTGCGGCTGTTGGGCGAACGGCCGTTAATTGCCCACACCATCGCCGCCGCCCAGAAAAGCCAAACCGTTACCCGTTTCCTCACCAGCACCGACGACGACGAAATTGCCGCTGTAGCGCAGGCATATGGCTCCCTTGTGCTGCGCCGCCCGCCGGAACTGGCGGCCGACGATACGCCAATGATTCCGGTTATCCTCCACGCCCTGGATTATTGGGAAGAATCCCCCGATTATTTTGTCCTGCTTCAGCCTACTACCCCCCAGCGCACCGCTGCTGATATAGATGCCGCCGTACAGTTGCTGCATGAAACGGGAGCCGACAGCGTGGTTAGCGTTTATCAGGTGGAAGACCATCACCCGACGCGGATGTATGTGCTGGAAAACGGCCGTTTGCGCCCCTATGCCGCCGAACCGAGTAGCCGACTGCGGCAGGAATTAACGGCCGTTTATCACCGCAACGGAGCCATTTACGCCTGCCGCCCCCAGCTTTTGTGCGACTACAACACCCTCATCGGCCCCGACACCCGCCCCTATCTCATGCCCCGTGCCCGCTCGCTCAACATTGACGATGAACTAGACTTTGCCTTTGCCGAATTTTTGTGGCGCATTCGTTGACCATCTCCCGCCAAACGGGGGATTAGAGATTAGAGATTGGAGATTGGTGAAGGTTCATAATCTCCAATCTCCATTCTCCATTCAACTACCATTCATTCCCCACCACATATCGCCACCAATTATGGGCAATGCCATTGCTTTGGCCGCCGACGTGCGGCAAACGGCGCAGCCACCACAGATGATGCTGGCGAATGTCACCATTGCCCCAATCGCGGCAGGTGACAAGCCGCTGCTGGCCGGTAAGGTGGGGGAAGTTAAGCCAATCGTCGCAACTGCTGGGGACAGGTGTGGGGTTGCCCCAGTCATAATCGCGCACGCTGTTGGGGGCAAAATGGACATTACCACAGGCCGCCTGGCCGGGATGAGTTTTGTGATAGCGGCTAAATTGCTGCCACAGATTGGCGGCTCCGTGCTGCTGGCGGTACACGTGGCTCATGATGGCTTCGACGCGGTGGCCGAGATTCTCCAACATTTCGCCCACGCCACGCTCATAGCTAAAGCCCATGATGACAAAACGGTGCTGCAAACGGCCGTTTTGCAGCGGCGGCGCATTACACCAGATGGCATCCGCCCCCACCATAATGGATTCGTAGTAACCAGCATAAGGAAAACCAAACAGCCAAACCTCGTCAATTTCACCGCTCTTGACCTGGCGCACCAGGTCAAGCTGGTGCAGCAGATGGGGGTAATCAAGCAGATCGGGCTGATGAAAACCGCCGTGCCGCTGCCAGCAGGCCAGATAGGTGGTGGCATCGTAGCTAAAGCCATCGGCCTTGCGCGGGAATTCGTCCAGTTCAACCTGCTCAACAATTTGGTAGTTGGCATAACCGTAGCTGGCATAGGCGACATCGGCCACGTATTGCGCGGCCAACTGGTCGGGGTTGTGCCAGCGGAAATGGGTGTGGATGGAACGGCCGTTTATCCTCGGTGCATGAACGACCATCAACACCCGTGGGGAAACGGCCGTTGGCAACTCAGTTGGCCGGGCTGGTGCTTTTGTTGTCCACAATCGCTGCCAAAAAGACATAGCCAGCACTATAGCCCACAACCATCTTTACAGCCACCGAAAAACCCATTACCATATGGCCGATGAGTAAGCACAACGGGCCGATGGGCAAACAAAAGCCAGCCGAAGAATTGAGCATTGCCGAATTGGAGCAGTTGCTGCGGGAAAAGAAGGCGGTGCAGCGGGATGGTCGGTTGGAACGGTTGCGGAAAAACGGCCGTTTAGTTCAACACCCCACCCTTTCCCCACCGCCTGTTGCTCCCCCACCGCTCCCCCGCGTCACGGCCCAGCCTACCGGAGCTTTGCGTCATTACACCCTTGATACCGATGAGGCCAAGTCTGAGGCCACGACCTCAACTAGACGCATCCGGTGGCGTTGGGTGTTAAACAAGGTGCTGCTGGCGGTGGAAATCCTGGCCGTATTGGGTCTGGCCGTAGTTTTGTGGGGTCTGTGGGACACCAATGAGGAGTTAAACCAAGAGCTGGCGCAGGTGCAGCGGCAAGAGAGCCAGGCTGTGGCACTGCCAACGCCGACGGCAACGCCTATTATTGACCTTGTTGTTTTGCCCAGTGGTCATAAGCCCCCCATTGACGGCCGGCCGCCCGAACCCGGTGAAGCGGGCGACATCCCTGCCCATCTGCTGCCCGCCGTTCAATCGTATCAACCGCCGCCCGTGCCTACCCCCAGCGCCGAGCAAGCCCGTCGTATCCAAATTCCGGCCATTGGCGTTGACCACCCGGTGGTGCAGGGGGACGATTGGGAGCAGCTTAAAAAAGGTGTGGGGCAGCACGTTGGCTCGGCGCAGGCTGGCAGCGAAGGCAACCTGGTGCTATCGGCTCACAACGATATTTACGGCGAGATTTTCCGTTACCTTGACCAGCTTAGCGTTGGTGATGAAATTATTGTTTCGACTGAACGCCAAAGCTATACCTATGTGGTGCGTGAACTACAGGTGGTGGAGCCAACCGACGTATGGGTGCTGGCTGAAACGGATCATGCCAGTGTGACGCTTATCTCTTGCTATCCTTTCCGGGTTAACAACAAGCGCATTGTGGTTTTTGCCGATTTGGCGGTGGGAGATACTTCGTAATCTGGTTGCCGACGCGGCTATTTCTTGTTAACGTTAGGGACATTTTAAAAACGGCCGTTTAACGGCCAAACGAGGAAATATGGCAAAAGCAAAAAGAGTTCAGCGTGTACGTGAACCACGTGTGCGTGAACCACAAGCAGCAGCTACAGAAGCCCAGCCAGCCGCAGAAAAGAGTAAGCGACTTAGCAGTACCGAGCAGTTCCAACAAGAATATGCCTATGTGCTGAAAGATTTACGCTTCATTTTTGCGCTGGCGGGCATCATGTTTGCTCTGCTCGTTATTATCAATCTGGTTTTGCGTTAAATGCTAGGTAGAAGGGGGAAAACGGCCGTTTTCCCTCTAAATCTGTTTGACGCTCCCCCCGCAGTTGTGCTATCATTCGCCCGTATTTCGGCTCATTGAGCCGAATATTTTTGTCTGAATTTGCCGAAAACGGCGCTAGTTATAAGAAAAAGCGAGGCATTATTAAAAGAGCAAAGCGTAAACCTGTAAGCAAACCAACCGGCCCAGAATACCGTATCAACAACCAAATTCGGGTGCGCGAGGTTCGCTTAATTGATCATACCGGTACAAACCATGGTGTCGTTACCGTTGAAGCGGCGCGTGACATTGCGCGGAATGCTAACCTCGATTTAGTTGAAGTAGCACCTAATGCTGACCCGCCAGTGTGCCGTATTCTGGATTATGGCAAGTTTGTTTACGAACAAACTAAGAAAGAGCGCGAAGCACGCAAACGGCAGCAAAAAGTAGAAATCAAGACGATTCGTCTGACACCACGTACCGACGATTTTCACCTTGACATTGGCATCAAAAATGCTCGTAAATGGCTTGAAGAGGGCAAAAAAGTCAAGTTTATGGTGCGTTTTAAAGCCCGAGAAATTTCTTATCCCGAACTGGGACAGCAAGCTTTGGAAAAGATTGCTGAAGAGCTAAGCGATATGGCTACCGTCGAGCAACAGCCTGTTCTCGAAGGATGGCGTATGACGTTGCTTATGTCTCCAGGGAAGGAAAAGTAAACCGGCTTGTACAACCAGGTTGAAAATGTGTGAGAAGAAGCCCGTCAGGGCTTTTTTCATGAGGGATCTATCATGCCAAAGGCAAAAACCAAAAAATACAAGATCAAAACCTACAAAGCGGCTGCCAAGCGCTTCCGCGTGACGGGTTCTGGCAAAATTATGCGTACAAAGGGGGGCAAAAGCCATTTGCGTCGCCGTACCTCCAAGCGCGTTAAAGCCAAACTGTCAACGATGTTGGAAGTGACCGCAGCTGGCGACCGTCGCCGTATCAAGCGGCTGGCCCCCTACTTGTCCAAGTATAAGGCCAACCCACCGGCATAATAAACTATTTCAGGCACACGGGTGCCTGAGTCAATCGCTGCCTGGCCTCGGTCAACCGGCTTGAGTGTCCAGCGCCATCTAAAATGCGAGGTATTGCACCATGAGAGTAAAAGGCGGAACGGTTACACGCCGTCGTCACAAGAAAATTCTGGATATGACCAAGGGCCAATGGGGGACACGCAGCAAGCTGTTCCGCCGGGCCAACGAAGCGATGATGAAATCGTACTGGTACGCTTACCGCGACCGGCGCGTTCGTCGTCGTGAATTTCGCAGTTTGTGGATTGCCCGTATCAACGCGGCAGCCCGCGCTAATGGCATGAGCTATAGCCGACTCATTCACGGCCTGAAGCAAGCAAATGTACAGTTGGATCGTAAGGTCTTGGCCGACATAGCTGTGCGCGATGCGGCTGCATTTGCGGCCATCGTCGAGATTGCTAAAGGTGCATAGCGCCTAAACTATTTTTTTGCCCTCAACAAGCCGAAACGCCACATTCGCCAATGGATGTGGCGTTTTTTTATTCATAGGCAAAGCGTTGATTGGGTATGGTTGCCCTTACCCTTGCCGTTGAGTATGATCCCACTGATTATGAGTGCAACAGCCCGTTCTTGGCGCAAAACGGCCGTTTCCCCCCCTATCATATGGCCTCTTCTCATCTTGCTTGTCGCCGCAATTTTGCGCCTGTATGGGTTGAGCCACATCCCTCCCGGCCTGACCCATGACGAAGCTGACCATGGCATTACCGCCTGGGGCATTGTCAAGGGTGTCCACGCCATTTATTTCCCCATTGGGTATGGCCGTGAGCCATTTTATGATTATGCAACGGCCGTTCTGATGCGCATCACTGGCCCAACCTATCTGGCGGGGCGATTAACGGCCGTTTTTTTCAGCCTCCTCCTCATTGCCGCCATGTACGCCTGGGTGCGCCGCGCCCTTGGCCGCTCCGTTGCCCTGCTCACTGCCGCCAGCCTTGCCACCAGCTTCTGGCCGCTCATGACCGCCCGCCAAAGCTTGCGCTCCGCCACGCTGCCAACGCTGTTTGTGCTGGCGGTGTTTTTTTTCTGGCAAGGTTTGCGGAAATTAGAGATTGGAGATTGGAGATTGAAGATTAAAGAGCGATCCCCAATCTCTGATTTCCAATCTCCAATCTCATCATTTGTTGCTGCTGGATTATTTCTTGGTATGAGTTTTTACACCTACATCCCGGCGCGGGTGCTGTGGGGGGTCGTGCCAGCAACGGCCGTTTATCTCGCCCTGGCGCGGCGGCAAAAGCTGGGAGCCGTCTGGCGTGGGGTGGCGGTGACGCTGATGGTGGGGCTGTTTATCGCTGCCCCGCTGCTGCTTTATCTGCGTGCCAACCCTAGCACCGAGGTGCGGCTTGATGAGCTGCAAGCACCGCTGACCGCCGCCGCCAACGGTGATTTTGCTCTGCTGTGGCGCAACGTGAGCGGCGGGCTGCAGCTATTCACCGTCTTGGGCGATCCCTCTGCCCGCTACAACATCCCCGGTCGGCCGCTGCTGACCCCGCTGATGGGCTTTTTCTTTTACCTAGGGGTGTTGGCGGCCATTTGGCAGGTGGGGCAGTCGCTGCGGTTTGGCAAAGCACCGAGATTAACCGGCACAACAACGGCCGTTTGTCTAGCCCTTCTTTGGTTATTGGCCGGATTATCCCCCAGCCTTGTCACCGGCTCCGAATGGTCAATGACCCAGGCAATCGGGATGCAGCCCGTCCTGTACCTCTTTCCTGCACTTGGTGTGGTGCAACTGGTGCGGTTTGGCTTTCGCGTGGGGTCGCTGGAGCGTAATCCGGCGATCAAGTGGGGGATGATTGGGGTGCTGTGGGGATTAACGGCCGTTTTTTCCGCCAACGACTACTTTAACCGCTGGGCCAACGACCCCAATGTGCGTGTACAGTACGAAGCCACGATGGTGGCGGCCATGGACTATCTCAACCAGCACGGCAGCGGCGATGTTGCCATTTCCACTATTACCCCCAACGAACCCCACACGCCAGCCCTGGCACAAATGACGCTGCATAATGACCGGGTTATCCCCCACTGGTTTGATGGGCGCAGCAGCCTGTTACTGCCCAACAGCCCTGGTGCCACCTTAATTTTGCCCGGTTTTACCCCGCTACCTGTTTCTTTGGCCGCATTTGTCGCGCCAACGGCACTGGTTGAATTGGTACCCATGCGTCCTACTGATTTGGATCAACCGCTGGCAATTTATCAGCTAGACAGTGCCGCTGTGCTGGCCGACGTGCAAAACCAGTTTGTGCCACCCGTTGCCCCAACGCGCTTTGGCACGTCGTTAACTTTTCTGGGGTATGCGATACAACCAGAAAGGGTTACGCGGGGCAGTGTGGTGCAGGTGCTGACGCTGTGGCAGGTGGAACGGCCGTTACCCCACGCCCAACTCTTTACCCACATTCTCGACAGCAGCGGCCAGCCCATTGCCCAGGCTGACCTGTTGGGGGTGCCGGGGGAAACGTGGCAGCCGGGCGACCGCTTTGTGCAGCTTCATGAGATTTGGCTGGGGGAAGAAACGGCCGTTGGCAGCTACACCCTAGCGATTGGCCTTTATACGACGGACGATGGGCAGCGAACGGCCGTTTGGGTCAACGAGCAGCCGCAGGGAGACCTCTTGCAGCTTGCGCGGCTGGAAATAATTGCTGCGAATCCTTGAATTTGATTAAAGTGAAAAGTAGTTTGTTTACAGGCTGGGTGAAGCGTGCTACGCTACACGCTGGTAAATAAAAAACGCCTGACCTATCGGTCAAGCGTTGTCGTTTTTACAGATAAATGGGCCATAGAGGACTCGAACCTCTGACCAAGTGATTAAAAGTCACCTGCTCTGCCAACTGAGCTAATGGCCCACTGCGGGCGGCATTATAGCCACCTGACGGCGGGTTTGCAAGCAAATGGGCATAATCGCGGAATTGTTGCAGCTGCCGTTGGTTTGCCTGCCCTATCTGGCTCATCTATAATCACCTTTGTGGTTGATAGGCTCTCTTCTTGAAATTGAAATGAGCCTGATTTTGGAGAATGAAATGGCTGTAGCCGAATATCCCCCACAACAACAGCAGCCAGAAACGGCCGTTGATGAAATTCAGCCCGAACCAGTCGAGGTGCGGCAGCCGACGGAAATACTGGTACGTGAAATCATCGAAACATTGCTGCTCACCTTCTTCATCTTTTGGTTGGTGAACTCGCTGGTTGGTCGCTATCGCATTGATGGTAGCAGCATGAACCCCACGTTGGCTGATAGCCAATACTTACTGATCAACAACGTGACCTATTATCTCGACGAGCCAGAGCGCGGTGATATTATTGTTTTCCTGCATCCCCGCAGCGATCTCAACCTTATTAAGCGTGTGATTGGCTTACCCGGCGACCATGTTGAAGTACGAGACGGGATGGTGATTGTCAACCAAGTTGTACTTGACGAGCCTTACATTGCGGCTCCCCCCAACTACAGCGGCATTTGGGATGTACCAGATGGACAATATTTTGTGTTGGGCGATAACCGCAACAACTCCAGCGATTCTCACTCTTGGGGGTTTTTGCCAACAAGCAATATATTAGGCAAAGCATCCATCGTCTATTGGCCCCCTAGTGATTGGGAACATATACCACACCATTCGTATAACCCTAACTAAACAACGGAAGGTTAGCATATGGACAAGCGCAATGCAGGAACCCCTCTCCATTTGGATTGGGCGCTTGATGTCAGAATAAACCGCAGTGCTACGCTACGCCGTGCTCAAACGCTAGGTACACGCCGTTCGGTCAAAAAAGAGTATCAAGCAGCGTGGCTACTCAAAGCCATCACCATGATTGATTTGACCACGCTGGACGGCATGGACACGCCGCAGCGCGTGGCGCGGCTGTGTGCCAAAGCCAAACAGCCCGTGCGCCAAGATATTTTAGAGGCGCTGGGCATGGGGGAGTATGGCCTGACGGTGGGGGCGGTTTGTGTCTTTCCCAACCGGGTACGTGACGCTGTAGCAGCCCTTCATGGCACCAATATTCCCGTAGCCGCCGTTTCAACGGGTTTCCCATCAGGCCAAATGCCTGTCTCCTCCCAGCTTGACGAGATCGAAAAGATGGTAGAAATGGGAGCCAGAGAGATTGATATTGTCATTAGCCGTGAGCATGTTCACATGGGCAACTGGAAGGCGCTGTATGATGAAATTCAGGCATACCGTCGCGCCTGTGGCGATACGGCGCACCTAAAAACGATTATTGAAACGGGCGAGTTGGGAACCCTGACCAATGTCTACCGCGCCAGCATGGTTTGCATGATGGGCGGAGCGGACTTTATTAAGACCTCAACCGGCAAGGCCAGCGTGAATGCGACGCTGCCGTTTGGTCTGGTGATGTGCCGCGCCATTCGGGATTATCACGTTCGCACGGGCTTTAAGGTGGGCTTTAAACCGGCCGGTGGCATTAGCAAGGCCAAAGATGCGCTCAATTGGCTCATTTTGATCAAAGAGGAGTTGGGTGACGACTGGCTAACCTCGGAGATGTTTCGCTTTGGAGCCAGCAGCTTGCTAGGGGATATTGAACGGCAATTGTCGCACTATGTTACCGGCCGCTACGCATCCAGCAAATATATGCCAGTTGCTTAGAAGCAGTAATCAGTAACCAGTTATCAGTTATCAGTGGTGTACTGATTACCGATTACTGATTACCGACTACTGGTAAAAACCATGACTGTTTTAGAGAAATTCAAGACGTTAACGTATGGTCCGGCACCGGAGTCGGCAGAAACGGCCGTTTCCTGGCTCAACGACCACGACCGCGAATTTGGGCTGTATATCAATGGCAACTGGGTGCCTGCCCACGACGAACGCACCATTCCGTCACCAACCCCGCCAATGGCGACACCCTTGCTTTAACGGCCGTTGCCGGAGCCGACGATGTAGACAAAGCCGTTAAAGCCGCCACCAAAGCATTCAAAAGCTGGAGCCAAACCAGCGACCACGAACGCGCCCGCTACCTCTACGCCATTGCTCGTGGCGTGCAAAAACACCAGCGGCTGCTGGCCGTGTTGGAATCGCTCGACAACGGCAAACCCATCCGCGAGAGCCGCGACATTGACGTGCCGCTGGTGGCACGCCATTTTTACTACCACGCGGGCTGGGCGCAGCTGATGGGAGCCGAACTGCCCGGCTACGCCCCCGTGGGCGTGATCGGCCAAATCATCCCTTGGAACTTCCCGCTGTTGATGCTGGCCTGGAAAATTGCCCCGGCACTGGCAATGGGCAACACCGTGGTCATCAAACCCGCCCCCGCCACGCCGCTCACGGCGCTGCTCTTTGCCGAAATTGTAGCCGAGGCGGGACTGCCGCCGGGCGTGGTCAACGTCATTACCGGCGACGACGAAACGGGCAAGCTGATGACGGCGCACCCCGGCTTTGACAAATATGCCTTCACCGGCTCAACGGAGGTGGGCAAGATTATTCGTCAGGTGACGGCCGGCCGAGGGGTCAAATTGTCGCTCGAATTGGGCGCGGCAAATCGCCGTTTATCGTTTTTGACGATGCCGACCAGGAAGCGGCATTGAAGCGGCTGGTGGATGCCATTTGGTTCAATCAGGGCGAAGTGTGCTGCGCTGGCTCGCGGCTGCTGGTGCAGGAAACCATTGCCGAGTCGTTTTAGCGCGGCTGCGGCAGCACATGGGCAGAAGCTGCGGCTGGCTGACCCGCTGGACAAAAGCATTGACCTGGGCGCAGTAGTGGACAGGGCGCAGTGGGGAGCGGATTGACAGATGGGTGCAAAAGGGGTGGCCGACGGCGCAACCTTGTTACAACCCGCCTGTGAACTGCCCTCCCACGGCTGCTTTTATCCACCCACGCTGCTGACCAACGTTGCTCCAGCTTCGGTGGTGGCGCAGGAGGAGATTTTTGGGCCGGTGCTGGTGGGGATGACCTTCCGCACGCCGAGCGAGGCGGTGCTGCTGGCAAACAACACCCGCTATGGGCTGGCGGCCAGCCTGTGGACGGAAAACATTAATTTGGCACTGGACGTGGCGACCAAGATTAAGGCGGGTTCCGTTTGGGTCAATTCGACCAATCTGTTTGATGCGGCGGCTGGTTTTGGCGGCTACCGCGAGAGCGGCTATGGGCGCGAAGGGGGTAAGGAGGGGCTGTATGAATATGTGCAGCCTGCTTGGGCGAAACATCGCCGCCAGGATGCGCCAGAGATGGACAAGAATTGGGGCAAGCATGTACCCGGCCGGCCGCGCCCCGGTGGCACCAATGGCGTAGGCAGCAGCTTGGTAGACCGCACAGCGAAAATGTATATTGGTGGCAAACAGGCGCGGCCGGATGGCAGCTACAGCTATCCGGTGCTCAACCCGTCGGGCAAGCTGGTGGGGTATGCCGGGGACGGCAACCGCAAGGATATTCGCAATGCGGTGGAAGCGGCGCACACGGCCAAGGGATGGGCCGACCGCACGCCGTATAACCGGGCGCAGATTTTGTATTTTATGGCGGAGAATTTGGCGGCGCGGGCGGATGAATTGGCAAAGCGGCTGCGGGATATGACGGGGGTGCGGGAAAAAACGGCCGTTTCTGAAGTCGAACAATCCATCTCCCGCCTCTTCACTTACGCCAGCTATGCCGACAAATACGGCGGTGTGGTGCAGGAAACGACGCTGTATGGGCTGGTGGTAGGCATGACCGAGCCGGTGGGGGTGATTGGCATGGCCTGCCCCGAAGAGCTGCCGCTGCTGGGGTTTGTGTCGCTAGTGGCTCCGGCCATTGCGCGGGGTAATACCATTGTCGTCGTGCCATCCAGCCGCTATCCGCTGCTGGCAACCGATTTTTACCAGATTTTGGATACCTCTGATTTGCCGCCGGGGGTGATTAACATTGTGACGGGCGACCAGGCACACCTGACGCAAACGCTGATGCGCCACGATGATGTGGACGCGATCTGGTATTTTGGCGACGCGCAGGGCAGTATGCAGGTGGAATATGGCTCGGCCAGCAACATGAAGCGGACGTGGGTGAATTACGGCCGGCCGCTGGATTGGTGGAGCCGTGAGCAGGGCGAGGGCGAGCTATTTTTGCGCCAGGCAACCCAGGTGAAAAACATTTGGGTGCCAATGGGAGAATGATTCGCATGAGTTCACAACCATGCCCCAATTGTGGCATTGGCCGCTGCCAGCCAATGACAACGCCATTTTTGCTGTGGGCGAATGAACAGATGGTGACGGTTCCTAACGCTCCGGCCTTTAAGTGTGATTTTTGCTTTCAGGTGACGTTTGACCCGGCGTTTGTGCGGAATATTGAGTATATGCTGTGGCAAGAGAGCGACACGGCGAAGGCGGCGCATCCCAGCCCACCTTATTTTGAGGAAAAGCCGTGGTGGGGTTTGCTGCGGAAGGGATGATGACACCAGCAACGGCCGTTAAGCGGGAGCAGCTTTGTCTGTTTATTGCGCGGGAGTTGGCGGGGGAAACGGCCGTTAAAGCCGTCATTGGTATTGGCAGCATTGCCACTGGGCGTATGCGCCCCGATTCTGACATTGATGCCATCATCTTTTTGGAACCTTACAACGACTACATCGTCCCGGCTGAGGCGATTTGGCTGCCCGATGACGGCAGCTTTCACGCCATCTTTAGCCGGGATGAGCGGGTGCAGCGGGATGGGATTCAGCTTGATTTTGCCCGTTTTGACTGGGCGCAATGGGGCAAACGGGAGTTTGCCTGGCCGGAGCAGCGGCTGGCGGAGTTGAGCAATGGGTGGGTGGCGTATGATCCGACGGGGGAGGTAACGGCCGTTATTCAAGCCCGCACTGTCTACCCCGAAGCGTTACGCATTGAGCGGCTGGATGAGGCGGTGACGTGGTTGGATCAGCATTTGGAAGATGGCACGCCAGAGGAAAAGTGGCAATCGCTGGGGCCGCTGATTGCCCATGACCGGCTGCAGGCGGCGTATGGTTGGCTGGTGCAGGGGTTGTTTGCCATAAACGGCCGTTGGCGCGGCTGGCGCAACCGGGAAATGAGCGGCTTGCTCCAGCTACCCTGGCTGCCCAATGACCTTGAGAAGCGTTTACTGTTGGCCGGAAATGCCCCCGCCTTGGACTATGCTGGATATATGGCGCGGGTTGCTGCCCTACGCGGGTTGTTTGCCGACCTGCTGCACCGGCTGCAAGCCGAGGGATTTTACGGCAATGACCCGATTGGTGAGGCGTTTGTGCGCGGCGCAGAAGAGCCGGGGCGGGCGTGGAACATGGCTACCTGGAATGAGCAGCACCAACAGCGCAACAGTTAGGCCAGGGGAAGAACAACATGGGTACAAGCCGATATGGTCGTGCAACTGCTGACTTAGACCTGTTTACCGATGCCTACCGCATTACGGGGCGTGCCTTGGTAGGGGCTGGGGGTTTTCAGGCGGAGCTGGAAAGCAGCAGTTCGTCTTATTTGGAAATGGAAGATGTTTACATTTCCCGTATCAACCAGCCGGGTGAAATTGTGGCGAGTTATCCAACGGCCGTTTTTCGCAAAGACAATATCAACTTCATCATGGTGCAAGAGAAACGGTCGGGCAGTGGGGCTGGTGGGGCACAATTCGGCCGGCCGCTTTTCACCCGTGGTCGCCCCGTGGCTGTATTTCTCACCGTACCCTCCTTTGAGATTCGTGGTGAGGTGCAGCAGGAGGGCAAGGTTGTGCTGCGCGAGCTTTTGGCAAAATCGCTGGGGCAATTCCAGCCGCTGCAGGCTGCCCAAGCCTCTGCCTCGCTTTACCCCGACATTTCCTACAGTAGCGATCTGCTGTTTGTGCATAAAGAACGAATCGGTATTTTTTGTTTAGCTGGTTAGCCAGGTAAAAGGAGCAGGTCTTGGCTCGAATTTACGTCATTGATGACGATGCCCAACTGCTGCGGATGGTAGGGATGATGCTTCAGCGTGGTGGGCATGTTACCACGCTGATTAACGATCCTACTGAAGGGTTGGAGGCGATGCGGCGCGAACGGCCGGATTTAGTGGTGTTGGATGTCATGATGCCCTATCTCAACGGCCACGACCTGGCGCGGCAAATTCGCGCCACCAAAGGGTTGGAAGATTTGCCCATCCTCATCCTCACGGCGCGGACGCAGGAGGTTGACCGCCAAACAGCGTTAAGCAGTGGCGCAGATGATTATTTGAGCAAGCCAGTTTCTTTCCAAGAATTGATGGATCGCATTGATGTCTTGTTACACCGGCAAGACGAGGATGTGTCCGCAGAGCAAAATGGGTTGGTGCTGGCTTTCTACGGATTGCGCGGCGGGCGGGGGCAAACCACGTTGGCGGTGAATGTGGCGGCATCTCTGCGGCGGCTGAGCCAGCAGGAGATTTGTCTGGTTGATTTTGGGCCGCTGGGCAGCCAAAGTCTGATGCACTTCCGTTTACCGGCTCCATCGAGTTGGGTTGATTTGGCGATGGTGGGGGAACTGGATTGGGCGGGATTGTTGGAATGCACGCGGGTTCATAGCTCCGGGGTGCGGCTGTTGCCGGTGCCAGCCCCACTGCACGCTCCTATGCTGCCAACGGCCGAAATGGTGCAGCAGGTGGTGGATGTGCTGCGAAAGCAGACGGCGGTGACGGTTTTGGATTTGCCGCCGGTGGTGAACCCGGCTTTTCGGGCGGCATTGAGCGTGGCGGATATGGCGTTCCAGGTGCTGACGCCGGATTTGGTGTCGGTACAAACGGCCGTTCAGCTTAGCCAGGTGCTAACTCAACACCAGATTAAACCTAGACAACGTTTGTTTATTCTCAACCACGTGGCACCCGATGCACAGTTGCCGAAAACGGCCGTTGAGCGGGGCCTTGATGCCCGCATTGCGCTGGAAGTTGCTTACGATGCCAACCAAATGCTGGCTTTAACACAGGGCATACCGCTCGCCCTAACCAAGTCTGATTCGGCGATTCCGGCCTTTGCCGGCAAACTGGCGCACGCCCTCTGGCAACATGCTGTCGCTAACACAAGCTGACTAATTATTTTCTACGGCGGGGTCAACTTCAATCCGAATGGGGGTTGACATGGTTATGCCACCCGAACTGTTGGTCATGACGGCTTCCAGCGTTTGAGGACCGCTGTTGAGGAAGGGAAATTGGGTGCTATGGGTTAAGAAGGTGCTGCCTTGACCCTCGGCGGTGGCAATAACACGGCCGTTTAACTTCAGCTGAATGCTCGCAATCCCCTGAACATCTCTGGCGGCAACGATATATTCGATGGTTTCTCCCTGAGTAACAGGCAAATTCCCCGAAGGAGCCAGAATCTCGACAATGGCGGGCTGCTCCGGGGCGGTGCTGTTGGGCTGGGTGGCGGCACGGGTGGCGGACAGGTTGCCGAGGTCGGTTGCCAGGCGAGTGGTTTCAAACTGTAGTGCCTCAACGGTTTGCTGGCTTTGTGCCGATTCCTGTACGAGTTTGAGCATGTTTTGTTCGGTGGTGGCAACAACGGCCGTTTGTTGAATCAAACTCTGTTCAGCCGCCGTGCGCGTTCCCTCCGAATTTGTCAGCCGCAGCTCCGATTCTGCTTGCTTTTGTTCCAGAGCAGCGCGTGTTGTTTCATATTGTGTTTGCAGTGCCTGCCGCCCCTGATACAAAAATACAAAGGCAGAGATCAACACCAGCAGCATCATCAACAGCGTAAGGGAAATTCCGGTTAAAGTAGATGGTTTCATACACTCTTTGCAGTGGGAAAGCGTTTAGACATTGTGGGAATGCTACACGAGGATGGGGCTGGGGTCAAGCAATGGTGCGTCTACGTTCATTCGCTTTTGTGTGGGCAACAAGGTAGAGAACGAACAAGCAGGGCTGTTGGGTAAAACGTAAAGTGTGCTTGACATTTTGCGACACTTCGTCTATTCTGATGTCAAGCATATTTGACATTAGGAGGCGAAACATCATGATGCGTCACGGTAAAAAAACAGGTTGGCAGCAGCTAGATGAAAAAGCTGGCTTCGACCACGATGAACGCACCGAGCGGGTGCAGCAGGTAGGGGTGCGTCGTGTTTATTGGTTAACGGCCGTTCTCGTTCCCATCGTCGCTGCTTGGCAGCAAATGAGCTACAAAACCGGTGGGATAGGGGTGATAATAACGGCCGTTTTGCTCACCCTGCTCTACCTGCTGTGGCAGCACCATCGGCTTGCACCGGTGGATGAACGCACGGCCCTGCTTCTAAACCGCAGCTATCGCCACGCCTATCTTTTTTTGCTGTTGACAGTTATGGGGCAGCTTACCATCCTCTTCTGGCGCAGCAACGGCATGTTGCCGGGGCTGTTTCTTTGGCCGCCGACCATCCTGCTCACCCTGTTGCCGCTGTTTGCCACTCACATTCAGCAGCGTAGCTACCCAGCACGCACCTGGCAAATCATTGCCCTGATCGGCTTTATTAGCCTGCTGGCTGCCTTTTGGCTTGGCACGCTGCATGGCCGCGCCACTCCGTAACGCTATGGACAAAGACCAATCGGCACAACTACAAAACCGTTTGCGCGAGCTGCGGACAGCGCGAGGTTGGACGCAACAAGCATTGGCCGAGCGGGTAGATGTCAGCCGTCAAACGATTATTGCGATTGAGAAGGGGCAGTACAACCCCACAACTGTGCTGGCGTTGAAGTTGGCACGGGTGCTGGAACGGCCGTTTAGCGACATTTTCTGGCTAACCGACGAACTCAGCTAATGTGATCGTTGCCCCCGTGCCGGCCGACTGCCGCGCCGCTGCCAAAATTTCTACCACCGTCATGTTGTTGGCGAGCGATGAAAGGTCGGTGTCGGCCACAGTCACTTCGCCGCGTACCACGGCGGCGAAGTAGGCAAAGGGGTCGTTGTGGGGTGCGGGGCGTGGCGGGAGCGTGAGGGTAGAAACGGCCGTTTCCCGCCCCTCTCGCTGTTGAATTTGCACCGTGTCTCGATTAACGGCCGTTATTACCCCCGTTTGCCCATAAACCTCCATATCCTTGCGATGATATGGCCAGTTCCACGACCCCTGTACAATGGCCTGAGCGTGGGGATAGGTGAGGATGATGGTGGCTTCGTCGTCTACGTGGGGGTAGATGTGGGGTTTGATTTGCTGAGTGACGGCGGTAACGGTTAACGGCCGTTCTCCCCCCATCAACCACGTCATCAAATTCGCCCCATAACAACCAAAATCAATCAACGCCCCGCCCCCGTTCAGTGCTGGGTCGGTCAGCCAGGCTAAAAACTCCGGCGAGCAGCCAATTTCCTGTGGCCCCCAATGCCCATCATGCACCACCACCTTCCACACGTTGCCTATCGGGCTTGCGCTGTGAAGCTGTTCATAGGCCCAATGGTTGCTGGCGTACCACGTCGTTTCATAGTTGGTTAGCAGGTGAATGTGGTGCTGGCGGGCCAATGCCGCCATTTCTTGGGCATGATCCAGCCGGAACGCCAGCGGTTTCTCCACCATCACATGAATGCCGCGTGGGGCGCAGGCGCGAACCACGGCCAAATGGTCGTAAATGGAGCCAAACGCCACCACGGCCTCCGGCTTGGCTGTGTCCAGCATCGCCTCTAAATCGGCATAGACCAGGTTGGTGTCAAAGTGAAACCGTTGGGCGTAGCGTGCCACCACGTCCTGCCGGCTTTCGGCAATGCCGACCAAGGCGATGTTGGGGAGAAACGGCCGTTCAAAAACCCAGCTTACATGCCCATGCGTCAGTCCTGCCACACCCAAACGAACCGAAGTTTGTGTCATCTTTCTCCTGCCATCGAACGCAGATTCCCCTGATTTATATAGCTATCAGGACAATCAGGAAAATCTGCGTCCTATTTTTTCAACGTCTTACGCAACCAACCCAATCACCCAGGTCAGCAAATTGCCGTAGCCGCGTTGCACAAAGCCAGGCCAGCCGGTGCCCGGCAGCAGCGGCGGGAAGCTGGTGGCATTGTCTTCATTGAAACGGTTGCCTTGCCCCGAGCCATCCCACAAAATATCGCCAACGGGAATGCCCATGTCTTTGATAAATTTGTCTGGGTCATAACCATTATTTTCATAGCTGTTGTCATGAACCCAGTTGTATTCGGGCAGCGGCCCCACGTCAATCTCGTTTTTGTCAAATGCCCCCGAACCGGTTAGGCTAAAAACGGCGACACCGCTGGTTTTATTACCAGCAAGCTGGTTGTTATAGGCTTCAGCGTGGTCGGTTGCCAGCAGCAGCAGCCCCACCCCCGGCGGCAAGATGCTGACGGTGGAGCCAGCGCGGCCGAAGTTGGCAAGGTTGTTGTTTTCTAACACATTGTCATAGATTTTGGTTTCGCGGGAGACTTTGGAGGTGAGCTGGGGCAGAAGGACGATCAAAATGCCAAGGGTGTTGTCATGGGCGTGGTTGTTGTAAACTTCGCCGCCGACCGTATTCTCCAGTTCAATACCAATGACGTTGCCATAGACCACGCTGTCGCGCACGGTGACGTTTTCGCACTGCCCGGCATAAATGCCAGCATCGTCTACCCCTGTGACCTCCATACGTTCAACCAGGACGTTACTGCTTTGCACCGGGTAGATGCCGTAGGTTCCCACGTTTTCGGCGTAGATGTCGTGGAAATGGACACCTGTGACCCCTTCAACCAGTACGCCATTGTCAGTGTAGTTGCGGACGGTGAAGTTGCCCACGCGGAAGTTGTTGCCGGAGGAGATGATTCCTTCGGTTAACACCTCTTCCCCATCGAGTATCGGCCATTCACCGGCATCGTTCGGCACGCCGATGAGGGTGATGTCGCTGAGGTCAACGACGACGCGCTCGTGGTAGGTTCCGTAGGGGACTTCGATGGTGTCGCCGGGCTGGGCGCGATCAACGGCCGTTTGTATACTCTCCCCCGGCTGCACCCGAATCGTCATCGGTTCCCGCGCTGCATTTTGCCCACTGCTGCCGCCAATATTGATTTGCGCCGCCAATTCTCGCGCCGGGTTGGGCTGGGGCGCAACGACGGGCAGGCCGGAAGGAACGGCCGTTGGCACCTCCGGCATCTGGCTCTCATCTGTTAGCGCATAAAGAAACGATGCCAAATCTGCCCGTTCCTGTGCGTTTAGCTCAAACCCGTTGACAAAAACGTCCACATTATCTGCCCCGTGGGCGCGGCCACCCCCCTCGGCATAAAAATCCACCACATCCTCTAGCGTTGCCAACGAGCCATTGTGCATGTAGGGAGCCGTTAAAACGACATTTCGCAGCGAGGGTACCTTGAACGCCCCCGTCAGCCCATCGTTGACCACCCCAGCACGGCCAGGGTCATCGCTTGGCACACCAACCACGCGGAAGGTGTCGCTGGCGAAGGTGGGGGCGGCGTGGCATTCAAAACAGCGAGTGGCTCCAGAGCGAAACAGGGCCAGCCCCCGCCGCTGCTGTGCCGTCAACGCCTCAAAGTTGCCAGCGGCGTACTGGTCAAAGGGGCTGTTGTTGCTGATGAGGGTGCGCTGGAAGGCGGCTAGGCTTTTTTCAATGTTGTCGAGCGTTACTGCGTCATCATAGACGGCTTCAAATAATTGCTCGTATTCGGGAATAGCGGCCAACTCGGCCACCAGTGCGGCCGTGTCGTCAACTCCCATTTCGTGGGGGTGGGTCAGCGGAAATTCGACTTGGGCTTCAAGGGAGTCTAAACGGCCGTCCCAAAATAAATTTTGCGCGTAGGCCACATTCCACAAGCCGGGGGTGTTGCGCGTCAGGGGCGTGCCATCTGGCCCTGTTGCCACCGTTTTGCCGTCGCTAAAACCCAGGTTAGGGTTATGGCAGGAGGCGCAAGCAATGTCGTTGTTTTGCGAAAGAACCGGGTCAAAAAAGAGCAAACGTCCCAGCAATGCCTTGTCATCCGTGGTCGGATTGTCGGCAGGTTCGTTGGTGGCCGGAAATTCACGCTGTAAACCCGAGTAGGAGGGCTGCACGCTTTTGGCTCCTGCACCATAGTCGGCTGGGTCTGGCACAGTGTCGGCAGCGGCCGGCATGACGGCGGCCACCAGAAAAATGGCGGCCAGCAGCAGCACCAACCCTAAACCAAGACGGACAACCCATTTGAGCAATGTTTTCATGATCTTCTCCTCATGTTTTCCCGAAAGCTCCGTTTATAGATGCGCCTATTGTATTTTTGTCTGTCAGATTCGCCAATTCCGCCAGCGATCCGCCTGTTAGCAAAATTTGGCAACGGCCGTTTTTTTGCTATAATTTTGCTTGCTTTGTGGCGCTATAGCTCAGTTGGTTAGAGCGAGGGACTCATAAGCCCTAGGTCACTGGTTCAAATCCAGTTGGCGCCACCAAAAAAACAGAGCCACCTTGCATAAGGTGGCTCTGTTTTTTTGTTAGGCAATCTTGCCGTTGTGGCTCAAGAAGTGGCTTACATTTCTAAAATGGTACGTCATCACCATCTGCACTCTGATACCATTGGCGCAAAAAGGTCATTGCTTTGTTTAATTGGTTGGCTGGCATTTGCTTGTAGCTGGTAATGCCAAATTGGCGGTACAGTTCGCCATAGACGCTGCCAAATTCGCTGCGGCCAGACTTTTCGCCCAGCTTAAAAGCAAGGGCTTTGACCGCCTGGCTAAGTTGGGCGGCTTGCTCTTCGCTGACTGGCTGGCCTGATTCGAGTTTTTGCTCAACGGCCGTTAATCGCTTGTCCAGATTCCCCACCACCACTGCTGCTTTGTCCAACCTCCCCATGACCCGCCGCTCAAGCTGGATTTGTTCCTCGGCCATTCGCGCAATGGCTAATCCCATTTCGCGCACTTGTAGCAAGACCGGGTTAGGGGAAACGGCCGTTTCCGACGGAGCCAAAAAGGCATCGGCCAGCACGCGGTAGCATTCACGCTGGTAGCGGATAAGCTGCTCCTTAACTTCTGGCTTGACCCTGCTGGCGTTGATGCCAAACAGAAAGCCATTGATGAAGTCGAGGGGAAGGCAAAGCATGTCGCTGTGATGAGGGCGTTTGCTGCCGATGTCTGAGGGTGTTACACCCACAGAGATAGTTTGGGCAACATCCATCAGGACAAGGTCGCGCTGGATGCGTTGCCGTTGGCCGGAAAAGTCTACGCCCAAGAAGTCGCAAATGGGGCGAATGGGGACATAGACCACCGAACGGCCGTTTTCCTGCACCACAACGGCCGTTAATTCGTCGTCATAAAACAAGACGGTGCGCTGTTCGATGGGGGTGAGTGGGTGGTTGTTGCTCATAAAGAAACGGCCGTTACGATTTCAAGCCAGGGCTGAAGATCGCTTCATCTTGATATCCAATAGTGTATCAAAGTTCCTATCCTCGCCAACCAGTCAAAGCTCTCTGTTGCGGCTAAAGAACGAGTTTAAATAACTTATCCATTTAGATTGGTTCAATCTCCAAAGTTTGAACCAATCTTGACCCACGAAATCTGGCTAGGGGGCTGGCGGGAGGTCGCCAAGGCGCTCGGCTTGCAGCGTGGTAGCATTGAGCCGGTAAAGACCGGGCAGCGTGTTGCTGTCATTTTCAGGCAAGCAGGTGGCGGCGATGGCGATCTCGAATTGGTTGTCGTTTACCCAACGGCCGTTATCCATCGGGTAAAACTGCCCCATCTCGCCTCCCTTTGCCTGCGGCAGCCCCGCAAATTGGTGTTCATCCAGCAGCCACAGCCGATTACCCTGCTCATCAAGTTCCATAATAGCCAATCGGCGATCCACCATGCAGGCATCGCCATAGCTGGTGCCGCTGATGAGGGAGAGAAAACGGCCGTTTTGCGCCATCCCCACCTCATGCAAATCCTCATCATAAAAGCCCAGCGGCATAACCTGGCTGGTTGTGACATCAACCGACCACAGCGCATGGCGAATGCCAATGGTGCTGTTGGCAATGCGCTCAGTGCTATCTTCGGTAACAAAAACCAGCTTTTTGCCAGAGGGCAGCCACGCTATTTCGCTGATGGGGTGGTCGGTGACAGTGATCTCGGTCAGCAAATCGGGCGACTCTGCCAGCACCAGCGAACGGTCGCCCAGCCGTTGGGCAATGAGGGTGCCATCGGGTGAGGGGGCGGCGAGGGGTTTGGGGGTGGCATTGACCCAAAAACGGCCGTTAACCAGCAGACTATCGCCCAAATACAGCAGCACTTCATACTTGCCCGGCTGCAACCCGCCTCCCGTAAAATCATAAACCGACACATCGCGCACCGTGCCGCTGGATGCCTCTGCCCACGCCTCTTCCCGCTCCAGCCACGGCTCCCCATTAAGCCGCCACACGCGGCGCACGGCGGCCTCGGCGGGGATGTTGGCATAATCCCAAACGGCAAAAATTTGCTCCGTACCCTGCGGGAAATACGGCTGGGGCGCGGCATCGGCACTGGTGGCAAAGCGCAGGTTGTAGAAGGCAGGAAGGGTGGGGTCAGGGGTCACAACCGTTGGTGAGGGCTGCGGTGGGTCGGCAACGGCGGTGGGCAAGATGAGGGTGGTCGCTTCGTCAGAAACGGCCGTTTCGCCGGGGGGTGTGGATGTTGAACAGGCGGTTAGCAAGACAAATAGCAGGAAGGGAAGGGAAATTTTTAGGTTCATGGAGGCAGCATAACCCCCAACGGCCGTTTTTGCTTGACGACTGGACGGTGCAAAACGGCCGTTTGCCCTACAGGGTCGTGCTACGCCAAACGGCCGTAAAAATAGCGGCTGGTGGTGTGGCGAAAGCCCAGCCGTTGATAAAGCTGAACCGCTGCCTGGTTCGATTGCCACACCCCCAAATGCACCTCACGGCAGCCGTGGCGGACGAGATAGGCTAGGGCATGTTGCAAGAGGAAACGGCCGTTTCCCCGCCCTTGCCATTCCGGCACAACTCCCACCGGCTCGATTTCGGCCGTTTCCCCCGCCAAGCGAAGCCAGGCAAAGCCAATTGGCATCTCGTTGGCATACAAAAAATGGAGGTCGGCGGGGCTGACAAGAAAAGCGGCCACCTCATCAGGGGTGTAAGGCTGATACCAGGGGTGTGGGTCGAAGCTGCGGTCATAGAGGGCAATGAATTGGGCGATGGCTTGTGGCTGGGGCAGGGTGCGAATGGTGAGGGGTGGGGGAAAAACGGCCGTTTTTCCCTCCTGCCCTGCCTGTGGCTGCCATACCATCTGCCACTCCTCATGCTCAATGGTGAACTGGTGGGCGCGTAAAAACAGAGCGGCCGGCTCGTCGTGGCTACCCACGGCGTAGGTGACTGTTTTGCCACTGCCGGCCAAATCCGCCATCACTGCCGCCAGCAGTGCTGATCCGTGTCCCCGCCGCTGCTGACTGGGGATAACAAAGCCGTCTAGTTCCAGCAGGTGGGGTAAACCGGGCAGGGGAATGACGCTGGCGTAGCCGATGGGCTGGCCGTTCACCACGCCTACCCAAACGCGCCCGCCCATCTTGGGGTGGTTGGTTAGCTCACGGTGAAGGGAAACGGCCGTTTCTCTTCTGCCCAACGCCCGCCCACCTGCCGCCAACGCTGCCGCATCTTCTGCCCGATAGCTGCGAATCTTCATGCCCATTATTTTACACCGAACTTGACAATAAACGCTTGACAAAAAGTCGCCTAATGGTAGAATTCCACCCGTTGCCCTCATCGTCTAGGGGACTAGGACGTAAGCCTTTCAAGCTTAAAACCGGAGTTCGAATCTCCGTGAGGGCATAGGCAAGAAAACAGAGTCGCTGTATAAGCGGCTCTTTTTTGTTTGTATTGGGCTGGAAGACCATTAGTGATCTTAAGATGAAATGGGAGACAACGGCCGTTTGTTGGCCCAACCTTACACCTACCTTCTGCCAACGAAAGGCAATGCTAACTGTCTAGGTCTGGCGACCGGGAACCAGTTTTTGACCCAAACATGTCATTTCGACGAGTCTTCGAGGAGAAATCCCGCTCGCTTGGCGATGTCAATGGGATTTCTCGGAGGACCTCGAAATGACACCTGTATAGCTTGTGGCCTGTTGAAGAGGCCACACTAAATGATGCTTTACTGTTTGCTATTTGAATAGAACTGAAAGCAACGACAGAAAAAGCAAGAAGATTACCAAACCGCCGACAAGCATCTGCCCTTTGCCAATGGACTTTGGGATGATCGTTTGATCATCGTCAACAACAGCTTTTCCATTTTTGATAAGAGAATAGGCTATCAAACTTCCGGTGCCAAAAATTAACACAAGAATGATTGTTTGTTCTAATATATGCATCATTTGTCTTTATTTGCCGCAAAATATGCCTTTTGTGTTAAAAGCAAAACAACTCAAACCTGTAGAAACGACTTGTAGTCCACATTATAAAGTGTAGGTGATTGTAAGCCAATGCCCTATATCCCACGAAGTAGCCAAACTCCTAAGACATCCAAGAGTGGGATTTGGTAATCTTGACTTTAGCTTCCGGCTCCCCAAACCTTGTCAAAATCGAGCCGATTGGCAATAATCCATGCTGCCATGACACCCATTTACACCATCGGCTACGGCAAGCGCAGCGGCGAGGAGATGCTGGCACTGCTGAAGCAGCACCAGATTGCCTTTCTTATTGATGTGCGCTCGGCTCCCTATTCGCGCTACAAGCCAGAGTTTTCCAAGGACAATTTGGCCGACGCGCTGCGCCAGCACGGGATTCGCTATGTGTTTATGGGCAATTTGCTGGGCGGCCGGCCGGATGACCCGGCATGTTACACAAACGGCCGTATTGACTACAACCTTGTCCAAGCCACGCCCCTTTACCAGCAGGGCATTAGCCGTCTATACAACGCCTTTGAACAGCAGCACCGCGTTGCCATTATGGGTAGCGAAGCCAAACCGCAGGATTGCCACCGCGCCCTGCTCATCGGCCCAACGCTCGCCGCGCTGGGGGTTCCGCTGGCGCATATTGACGAAAACGGGGAGCTGCAAAGCCAGGAAGCGGTGCTGGCGCGGCTGGACAAACCCAAACCGGCCAAAAAAGCGGATACGCCATTGGGCAGGGCAGCGCAGCTTTTACACGCCATTTACGGTTATGAATCGTTCCGTCCGCTGCAAGCCGAAATTATTGGCAACGTCCTGGCACAGCGCGACACGCTGGTGATTATGCCCACCGGTGGCGGCAAGTCACTTTGCTACCAGCTTCCGGCACTGCTGTTTGACGGGATGACGGTGGTGGTGTCGCCGCTGATTTCGCTGATGCAGGATCAGGTGGATCAATTGCGGGAGTTGGGGTTAACGGCCGTTTACCTCAACAGCAGCCTCAGCCTTGATGCCTATTACGACACCCTGGCGCAGGTGCGGCAGGGTCACATCAAGCTGCTTTACATGGCTCCCGAAACGCTGCTCAAACCCGACATCCTCGACACCCTGACCCAATGCCGCATTGATTGTTTAGCCATTGACGAAGCCCACTGCATTTCCGCCTGGGGCCACGATTTTCGCCCCGAATATCGCCAATTGGTTGAGGTGCGGCAGCGGCTGCCAACGGCCGTTTGTGTTGCTCTCACCGCCACCGCCACCCCCCGCGTCCGCGACGACATCAAAAGCTCGCTCAACTTTCAGGACGAAAACGCCTTTATTGCCAGCTTCAACCGCGAAAATCTCTTTTTGGAAGTGGTGGACAAAACCGACACCGTTAGCCAAGCGTTGGAGTTTATTGCCGCCCATCCCAACCAGTCTGGCATTATTTACTGCGCCACGCGGCGGCAGGTGGATGCCCTCACCCACGCCCTGTCGCGGCGTGGGCTGTCGGTGCTGCCCTACCACGCCGGGTTGGACAGCGGCACGCGGCAGCTTAACCAAATGCGCTTTGTCCGCGATGATGTGGACATCATCATCGCCACCATCGCCTTTGGCATGGGAATTGACAAACCCAACGTGCGCTTTATCTTGCACGCCGATTTGCCCAGCGACATCGAAAATTATTACCAGCAAATTGGCCGTGCCGGGCGCGACGGCTTGCCGTCCGACTGCCGCCTCCTGTTTAGCTACAGCGACATTTTTACGGTGAAACATTTTATTGGGCAGGCAGCCGAGGAAGAACAGGTGGGGCGGCACGTGCGGCTGGAATCGCTGGTGGGATGGGTGGAGACTACCGAGTGCCGTCGCAAGCCATTGTTGGGCTATTTTGGCGAAACGTTTGCCGAGGACAATTGCGGTCAGTGCGATAATTGCACCAGAGAGGAAAAGGAACTGACCGACATCACCATCCCGGCGCAAAAGTTTCTCTCCTGCGTCAAGCGGACGGGGGAGCTATTTGGCACTAACCACATCATCAATGTGCTGCGGGGGTCGCAGGCGAAGAGTGTGCTGGAGCGGGGGCATCACCAGCTTACTACCTACAACATTGGCACCGAGTTTTCACAGCAGCAGTGGCGGCATTTGGCGCGACAGTTGGTGCAGCAAGGGCTGTTGGCGCAGGATATGAGCTATGGCAGTTTGAAGCTGACAGCGGATGGTTGGGGAGTGTTGAATGGGGCGCAGGTGTGGGGCACGCTGGAGGAGGCGCGGAAAACGGCCGTTTCTGCCCCCCGTGAACTCCTTGCCTATGATGCCGGACTGTACGAGTTGCTGCGGCAAAAGCGGAAAGAGATGGCCGATGCTGCCAATGTGCCGCCCTACGTTATTTTTTCCGACCGTTCGCTGGCGGAGATGGCGACCTATTTCCCCCATTCGCCGCAGGCGCTGGGGCAGCTTTATGGCATTGGTGAGGTGAAGGTGGCGAATTATGCCGGGGTGGTGTTGCCGATCATTGCTGATTATTGCCGGACGCATAGGTTGAAGGAGAAGCGGAAGCAGGACGAGGTGGGTGAGCGGACAAAGGGGAGTGGGGGTGGAAACGGCCGTTCTTCCCGTAGCGACGAAGTGGGCGAAGCGTTTGCCGACGGCCAAACCATTGAGCAGCTTATGGAAATCTACAGCGTCAAGCGCCAAACCATCATTTCCCACTTAGGGCGTTATGTGGAGGCGGGCAACGCCCTTGCTGTTGAACGGCTCTTTGCTGCCTCTACCTTGACCCAGGAACAGCAGGAGCAAGTGTGGCTGGCCTTTGCTGAAAACGGCACCGTTGCCTTGCGTCCCATCTTCGAGGCGTGCGGTGAACAAATTCCTTATGATGAACTCCACCTGCTCCGCATCTGCTATCAGCTTGAAGCTGACGGCGACTCATCCCTCTTGTAATCTTGTTTTTAACGCATCGGTGCTAATCTGGTAGTACTTTAGTACTATTGGTGCCGCATCGCTAGACGCGCCCAACGCCCGTTGGGTGGCACGGTTCCCCAAGGCATACATGAATTTCCTACATAAGGAGACTATTATGTTTCGCCTATCATTTACCCGGCAGCTTGTTTCCAAGCTCATCATTTTTTTTGTTGTGTCCATCATGGGCTGGCTGACCAGCCCGTACCAGGTTCATGCCGCTGATTGTACGGTGCCAAGCGTGGGTTATTTGACGGTGCAAACGGCCGTTAACGACCCTCAATGCACCCTCATCATCCTCGAACCCGGAACCTATTTTGAAAACATCACCATTTCCCATGATCTTGCCATCATTGGCGTGGGCGACCAGGCCAGCGTCCTTGATGGCAACCATTCCGGCTCTGTTGTCGCCATTCAGCCCAACCTCACGGTGCAGTTAAACAACCTTGTGCTGCAAAATGGGAGCGGGATGTTTGGCAACGGCATTTACAACGACAACAGCTATCTTGAATTGACCCATGTTTTGCTGCAAAACAACATGACTTCCTTTGGTGGCCCCGCCCGTGGTGCCGGTATTTACAACAACCTGGGAACCGTTGTCTTGCAGCACAGTGCCCTTGTCCACAACGGCCAATTGGCTCTGGCTGGCGGTGGTGTGTACAACAACCACGGCGTTCTCATTGTGCAAGACACCGTGTTTGAAAACAATGGCTTTCCCACCAGCAGCGGTGGCAGTATTCACAATGAGTTTGGCACGGTGACGATTAAAAACGGCCAGTTTCACCTCAGCTATGCCAATGATGGGGCCATGATTTTTAACAATGGCGGCGTTATCAACAGTAAGCATTCTTCCTACGCCAACGGCAATGGCGTTTCGGGTGCGGCCGTGTTCAATAATGGTGCCGCAACCTTCGATTCTAATGGCGACACCTTTGCCGATGGCCGCGCCATTGGCCGGTCTGGCGGCATTTTTAACAATGGTGGTATGGTTGACCTGAAAAATTGTTTATTCGAGCGCAATGTGGCCTTTGGCAGCGGTGGTGCGGTGCATAACCGAGGCACCATGACCATTAAGCATTGCACCTTCCGCAACAACACGGCTGATATGAGCAACGGAGGGGCAATCTACAACAATGGTGATTTGAGCCTGAAGGGTGTTGAGATTGTGGAAAATACGGCCGTTTTTGGCGGCGGCATTGCCAATGATGGGACGCTATCCCTGAAGAACACAACCTTTGCCAACAACACCGCCCTCGCCGATGGCAATGACGTGTGGAACACGGGCAGTTGCACCGGCTGCCCTTCATAACCCGCCTTACCGCGTTTGGGATTTTGCCCGTCCTGATTTACAATCAGAAAAATAAATAAGGCAACATAGATGACCAAGAAACAAGGTGATTTTGTTTCTTGGTCATTGTTTACTGTCACGGAGGCATTATGCGCGTAGGAATGATGATTGGCTATTCTGGCCGCAAGGTTGAACTCCCCATGGATTTGATCCGCACCGCTGACGAGATTGGCGTGTATGCAGTTTGGGCGGCGGAAGCGTATGGCTCGGATGCGGTAACGCCGCTGGCGTGGATTGGGGCGCAAACAAAGAACATCAAGCTGGGGACGGCCATCATGCAAATGCCGGCTCGCACCCCGGCCAACGCGGCCATGACGGCGATGACGCTGCATCAGTTGTCAAACGGCCGTTTTCTCCTCGGTCTTGGTTTGTCCGGCCCTCAGGTCGTCGAAGGGTGGCACGGCATCAGCTACGCTCGTCCGCTGGCTCGCACCCGCGAATACGTCAACATCGTGCGCCAAATCTTCAACCGCCAGACCCCTGTCACGTTAGATGGCAAGGTCTACCAAGTTCCCTACATGGGCGAAGATGCCACCGGGCTGGGCAAACCGCTCAAAAGCATCCTCGAACCCGCCCCCGACATCCCCATCTATCTCGCCGCCATCGGCCCCAAAAACGTCGAACTCACCGCCGAAATTGCCGACGGTTGGCTCCCCATCTTCTTTTCGCCGGAAAAATATGCCGAAACGTACCAGGAATCGGTGGAAGCTGGGTTTGCCAAGGCGGGCAACGGTAAAGGCCTGGCAAACTTTGACATCGCCCCCACCGTTTCGGCCATCGTTACCGATAACGTGGAGATCGGCTACAACATGCTGCGGCCGATGCTGGCGCTCTACATTGGCGGCATGGGAGCCAAGGGCAAAAACTTCTACAACGACCTTGCCAGCCGCTATGGCTATGAAGCTGAGGCGGCCGAAATTCAGGAGCTGTATTTGTCCGGCCGGCAAGGGGAAGCGATGATGAAGGTTCCGGCCGGCCTGATTGACGAAGTAGCCCTGGTTGGCCCCAAGGAGCGCATCCGCGAACGGCTATCCCTCTGGCGCAACAGCCCCATCACCACCATGAACCTCACCGTCTTTGACGAAACCAGCTTGCGTACTATGGTAGAATTGGTTGGTGAAATTGTTTAAGATGGTTTAGAAACTTTGGAAGAAAAAATGAGTGTACAAGTAACTTTGACATTGTCTGACAAACTTTTTGAAAAAGCCGAGCAATTTGGGGCAGCAACTCAACGAGAGACAGCGGTTGTTTTGTCTGATATGCTGGACATGATGTGGCCGAGCTTGGGTAAGCTGCCGGAGGCTGAGTATGTTCCGGTAACGCTTTTGTCAGATTCAGATGTATTGTCGCTTGCAGATTCCAAAATGGATCCTGTGCAAAATGCTCGTCTACACGCTTTGCAGTCCAAGGGCAAAGAAGCAGATCTGACTTTTGCCGAGCGTTATGAATTAGCTGGCCTTTTGCAAATCTATCAGCTTGGGCAATTACAGAAATCCGAAGCTATGGCCGAGGTCGTTCGGCGTGGTTTGCGGTTGCCCTTGGCTTCATGAGTGACGTTTCAGAAAATAAGCGGCAGCAAGTTCGCGCCAGAGCCAAAAACCGCTGTGAATATTGCTTAAGCCATCAAGACTATATCCTTGGGAGGCTACAGATAGACCACATTCTTCCCGTTGTTAAGGGAGGTAGTGATGAGTTAAGCAACCTTTGTTTGGCTTGTGAACTTTGCAACCAATATAAATGGACACAAACGGATGGCCTTGATTTGGAAACAGGAGATGTGGTGGCTTTGTTTCATCCGCGTCAGCAGAAATGGCATGAGCATTTTGCTTGGAGTCAAGATGGCAACACAGTCATTGGGTTAACCGCTTGTGGTCGTGCTACGGTTGATGTACTACGATTGAATAATGAGTTGGCGCGAACTGTGCGGCGTAATTGGGTGCGAGCAGGGTGGCATCCACCGGTTGATTAAGAAACTATGACACGAATTTCGGTACATGAGTGACGATTGCGCCGACAGTTCAGCAGGAACAGATGGCACATAATAAGCCACTCATGTGGCCTTTTATCTAGCAATAATAAATAGTTAGGCGGCAATATCTATGTGGCAGGGACGTTATCGTCGGTGGAATCCAGTTCCAATGCTGGAGGGTAAGATTCTGTGGTGCGAAGGGGTGCACGACGACTGGGAGGGATTTCGAATTTGGCTTCGGCCCGATGATATCAAGCTGCCGATGCTTATTGTACGTTTCGAGTATTACCTCATGTATGTGAATTCAGATGAGGGTGATCGAATATCCAAGGTTTTAGAGCCGGATAGCTTTGGGTTCCCCCATGCATTTTGGAAAGTCGAAGATTCAGCGTTACTCTCTGAATTCCATCGGCAATCCGTAGGTGTCCATGAGAAGATACCCATTACGCATTTCGCATTCCTCAGCGGCTCAGACTGCGTTGATGTCCTGGCAATGGAAGAGCCATCTTTTAGCTATGAGTCTAGCGGTCACCAGTAGCTAAGCATGAGGCAAGTCTTACGTGATTGAATTTCGATGCAGTGAGGTTTGCGCGTTGCCGCCTAATAAAGGGATGGAGCCGCAGGGAAAAGTGGGAGGCGCAGCATCAGGTGGTGCTGTTGGTGCGGCTGGTACAGCGGTTGGGGAAGGAACGGCCGTTTTGCAAGCAAAGACAAGGATAGATGACACATAATAAATAATAAACCACTCATGCGGCCTTTTATCCAGCACCGCGCTACAATAAATAGGTCGGCATGCTATAGTCTTTAAGAAAAAGATTTAGACTCAGATTGGTTCAATCTCGCAGATTGAACCAATCTAATGTCCAAAACATTATCTGAATGTCTATAGTATTGTTAGGGAAGAGGTAATTACAATATGAATGCCAGCGAGGTAGAACAAAAGTACCATCAGGCGGTAGCAGATAAAAAATATACTAAGGCACTGGCGCTCGCAACGCAATACTTCGATCTTTTTCCGCCTCATGCGCAGCGCGTGGTCTATTTTTGGCGTATGGAAATGGCTTGTCTGATCAAGGATAAAGTACAGGCATTAGCAGTACTACGAGAAGCAGTAGCTGCCGGACATTGGTTTGCGCAGTTGGATGAGAATCCTACCTTTCTCATTTTGAAAGAGTCTCCTGAGTTTCAATCTCTTGTTGGGATATGTACGCAGCGGCGATTAGAAGAGATCGCTAACGCCCCCTTTGTTGCGCAAGTGTTACACCTGGAAGATAGTCCAGCCCCATACCCATTTGTGATGGCTCTACATGGCAATAGCGAGAATATTGAAATCTTTGCTCCTCACTGGCACGATGCTTTACAACATGGTTGGCTAGTTAGCTTGCCGCAGTCACCGCAGACCCATGGGCCAGATGCTTATGTCTGGAATGATTGGGACTGGGTGATCCCTGTACTCCAAGACTACAATCTGCGAATACGGGATGAGTATACGATTGACGCAAATAAAGCGGTCTTGGCTGGGTTTTCCATGGGTGCTGGGTTGGCGATACGGCTAGCCTTAGAAAACAAGTTGGCGGTCAAAGGCGTGCTTGCCGTGGCGCCATTTCTGAGTTCACCAGAAGAATTACGTCCACTCCTCGCGCAGGCTTCAAACCGAACGCTACGTTTTTATCTGGTGGCAAGCAAAGAAGATGAGTATTGCTACGCTGTAGCGAATGAGTTGTCTAAACTCTTTACTGAGTATGAAATAGTGCATCAACTCGACATTTATGAAGATGTTGGACACTCGTTTCCCTATTCTTTTGAACAGAAAGTGGCTGAGGCACTAAGATTCATTGTAAATGCGTAAACATACGCTAAATTCAGTGATTTTGAGTAAGAAAAGTGCCGCTCAATAGCCCCTCTGTGTTCGATGGCGCACGCCGAATATTCAATGAACTGGATGGTGCTGCGATCATAGTTTTGTTATGGGCTCCCCGTATTGACAGTGGCTCCGTCTGTGGATTAGGAAACTATGACACGAATTTCTGTACATGAGGTAACAATTGCGCCGGCCGTTCAGCAAGAGATTGATGAGCAGGTGGCAAAGTGGGAGGCGCAGCATCAGGTGGTGCCGATTGCGGGGCAGGAGGCGCTGTTGGTACGGCTGGTGCAGCGGTTGGGGAAGGAACGGCCGTTAACCGGCCCCCGCTACAACCGCATCATGCAGCAATTCGTCCACAAAGGCGCACCCTGGCTCTCCAAAAGCCAGCTGCTGGAGGTATACCAGCAGCTTTGCGACAGCGGCTGGATGACCCTTGACGACGAGCTACGCACCCATTTGCAGATGAAGCCCACCCGCAGCCAGGCCGGTGTCACCGTCGTCACCGTTCTCACCAAGCCCTACCCCTGCCCCGGCAAATGTATCTTCTGCCCCACCGACGTGCGAATGCCCAAAAGCTATCTCCACGACGAACCGGGGGCGCAGCGGGCCGAGCGCCACGGCTTTGACCCCTTTGAACAAACCAAGGTCCGCATCGAGGCGTTGGAGCGCATCGGCCATCCGGCGGAAAAAATTGAGCTACTCATTTTGGGCGGCACCTGGTCGAGCTATCGCCGCAGTTATCAGGAATGGTTTGTCAAACGGTGTTTTGACGCCATGAACGGCGAAGAATCGGCCACGTTGACCGAAGCCCAGGAAAAAAACGCTGTTGGCCCCCGCCGCAACGTGGGGCTGGTGGTGGAAACGCGCCAAGACCACATTGACGCGGACGAACTGCGCTGGATGCGCTATTTGGGGGTGACGAAGGTGCAGGTGGGCATCCAAAGCATGGATGACCACATTTTGGCAATCAACGAGCGCGGCCATGATGTGCAGGCGACGCGGGAGGCGTTTCGGCTGCTGCGGCTGGCGGGGTTTAAGATTCACGGCCACTGGATGGCGAACCTGCTGGGAGCGACACCGGAGAGTGATGTGGCGGATTTTGGGCGGATTTGGGCAGAAACGGCCGTTCGTCCCGATGAACTCAAGCTCTACCCCTGCATGTTGGTCGAAAACGCCGAACTTTACGACTATTGGCAGCGCGGCGAATACACTCCCTACAGCGAAGAAGAACTCACCGAACTCCTCGTTGCCTGCAAGAGCCAGGTGCCCCGCTACGTCCGCCTCAACCGCGTCATCCGCGACTTTCCCACCACCAACGTCGTCGAGGGCAACAAAAAAGCCAACCTGCGCCAAATTGCCCAGCAGCGCATGGCCGAGCGCGGGCTACGCTGCCAATGTATTCGCTGCCGCGAAATCCGCCGCGACAAAGTGACCGAAACCGACCTCTCGCTGCGAATCACCACCTACGACACCGATGCCACCACCGAGCATTTCCTCAGCTTTGAAACCGAAGACGAACGACTGGCTGGCTTCCTCCGCCTCTCCTTCCCCCGCCGCGACGTGGCATTGCCTCTGCCCGAACTGGCTGACCACGCCATGATCCGCGAAGTCCACGTCTACGGCCCCGCCCTCAACCTGGGGGACGAAAGCAGCGGCGAAGCGCAGCATATGGGGCTGGGGTCGCGGCTGGTTGCCAAAGCCAAAGAGATGGCGCAACGGGCTGGCTACAGCCACATCGCCGTCATCAGCGCCATTGGCACGCGGGAATATTATGCCAAACATGGCTTCGCTCTTAATGGGCTGTACATGACGGCCCCTTTGTAGATGGGGGCTTGTTGCTGGTTGCTAGTACAAGCCACCAACCGCCAACCACTAACCTATGGATAACCAACTGATAGACCTCAGCCACATTGTTGAAGATGGCATGATAACCTATCCCGGATTGCCGGGGCCGGTAATTTGTGATTTTCTGAGCCGGGAAGCGTCGCGGGCGCATTATGCGCTAGGGACAGAGTTTCATATTGGGCAGATCACGCTGGTGGCGAATACGGGGACGTATGTGGATTCGCCCTTTCACCGTTATCCCGACGGCAAGGATTTGGCGGAACTGCCGCTGGAGTCGCTGGCAAATTTGCCGGGGGTGCGGTTGCGCGTGCCGCCAGAGGTGCGGGCGATTGGGCCGGAGTGGTTTGCTGGGCTAGATGTGGCGGGGAAGGCGGTGCTGGTGCAAACGGACTGGTCGCGCCATTGGCAGACGACGCAATATTTGCTGGGGCATCCGTTTTTGGTGGAAGAAACGGCCGTTTTTCTCCGTGATGCCGGGGCAAAGTTAGTCGGCATAGATTCGCTCAACATAGACGACACCAACGGCGGCAACCGCCCTGTCCACTCCACCCTGCTGGCCGCCGACATCCCCATTGCCGAACACCTGACCGGGCTAGAGCAACTGCCCGACAGCGGCTTTCGCTTCTTTGCCGTCCCGGTCAAGGTCAAAGCGTTTGGCACATTTCCTGTGCGGGCGTTTGCTATTATTGGCGATTAGAGATTGGAAATGACAGCACCGCTAAAGCCAATCTCCAATCTCTAATCGCCAATCTCCTATCTTTATTATGATACCCTCATCCATTCGCTGGCGGCTGCCGCTAAGCTATGCCGCCATTGCCTTATTGACCACCCTGGCTCTGGGGCTGGTGCTGCTGCTGACGCTGCGGAATTTTTATGAGCAGCAGGAGCAGCAATATTTGCAAAGCAATGCGGCGGCGATTGGCAGCGAGATTGTCCCGTTTTTGCGTGATGGGTTGCCGGTGGCGGCACTGGAATCCCAGTTAAAGGGATTTGCCTTTTTGTCGCAGGCGCGGGTGCAGGTGCTGGACGCGGCTGAAAATGTGGTAGCGGATTCAGGGAGCGCTGCATTGGTGGGAGCCGACGCGCAGGTGTCGGTGCAGGTGGAGGTGGACGGGGTGCTGCGGGAATTTAGCCAATCTATTGCCGAAGGGGCGGGGCAGCAGCAGTTCCGTTCCACCATTGTCATTAGCGATGGGCCGCTGAGTTCTGACACCAATGTGGAAATTGTGGGCGGGGCGGTGATTGAGCGACAGGTGCAGGTGACAGGTGGGAAGGATATGCGCGGGCTGGGTACGGTGTCGGAACTGCCGGTGGTGGGCACGCCGTTTGGTTTTGGGCTGGGTGGCGCGGCGGGCAGCAGTGATGAGCGGTCGGAACTGGTGGTGCAGCAGCCGCTGCGCAGCGTCGCAGGGGATTTGCTGGGGTATGTGGTGTTGTCGGAGGGGCCGGCATATGGGCGGGAGATTGTGCGGAGCGTGGCGTGGGGATGGGGTGTTGCCAGCGTGGTGGCGGTGCTGCTGGCGGCGGCGGTTGGCTGGCTGGTGAGTCGGCGGTTGAGTGGGCCGCTGGTGGCATTAACGGCCGTTACCACCCAAATGGCCGCTGGCGATCTCACGGTTCGCACCGACATTGCCCGCAACGACGAAGTGGGGCAGCTTGCCCAGGCGTTTAACACGATGGCCGGGCAGGTGGAAAGCACTGTTGCCACCCTGCGCCAGTTTGTGGCCGATGCCGCCCATGAGCTTTACACACCGCTAACGGCACTGCAAACGGATTTGGCTTTGCTGGAAGCAAAAGGCGAGCCGGTGGCGCGGGCGCGGGAGCAGGCGGCTCGGCTGCAAACGTTGACTACCGGATTACTGGATTTATCACGGCTGGAGGGGAACGCAATAGCCGATTTTGCGCCGCTGGATGTGGTGGCACTGGTGCAAAGAATGGCCGAAATTTATGCATCACGGGCGGAGCAGGCGGGGGTGGAGTTTGTGGTGGAGATGGGGGGTGGGGCAACAGGAGTTGCCTCAAAAGCCGTTATTTACGGCCACGAAACGCAGTTGGGGCAGGCGATTGGCAATTTGCTGGACAATGCCATCAAGTTTACGCTGGAAGGGGGGCGGGTTGTGGTTACGCTCACCGAGCCTGCCGGAGTGGAGCCTGCAAATGGTAAATTTTTGCGGCTCACCGTGCGCGATAGCGGCATTGGCATTCCCGCCGAAGATATGGCGCAACTGTTCCACCGCTTTCACCGAGGGCGCAACGTGGCCGCCTATCCTGGCAACGGGCTGGGGCTGGCAATCGCCAGGGCAATTGTGGAGGGGCATGGTGGGAAGATTGCTGCCATGAGTGATGGTGGTGGAACAACATTTACAGTTTGTCTCCCTTTATATGTGGCAGAGCGGGGGTAAGCTTCTCCTTTCCGTCTTTTAAAAGTAGGCTAAGCGTAGGTTTGGCGTAGGTTTGGCGTAGAGAATGACAAGGGTAGACATTGTATTATACGGGTAGGGTAAACATCTCTTCTTCTCCTCCTTATAGATTGAGTCAGGTTTCGGCGTTCCTGACTCGCAGAAAGAAAACGGGCTGCATGTGCAGCCCGTTTTTGCGTTTCCTGATCGTTAGCAGCCTGTCGGAGAAGTCCAAATAGGACGCGGACAAACGCGGACGAACGCGGATTTGACCTAATTTTTGCCATCAAACGTCCAAAAATCAGGCCAAACCAGGAAAATCTGCGTCCTATTGTTATGCTTTGGTGGTGGGCTGTTGCCTCTGTTTAACTCCAGTATAATAGGCGCATCTTAAACGGCCGTTTGTCGGCAACAGGAACTGTGTGAAAGAAGCTAACCGTACAACCTCCGTAATGCGTGCTGCCGGGCTGGTAGGGGTGGCCGTGCTGCTAAGCCGCGTAGTAGGGCTGGGGCGCGAAATCGTTACCCGGTCGCTGCTGGGTGTGACTACGCTGGAAGCCACCGCCTACGACATCGCCAGCCGCTTTCCCGAAGCCATCTTTTTGGTTATCGCCGGGGGTGCCATCGGCTCCGCCTTTATTCCCACCTTTGCCGCCTACTTTGCCCGCGACGACGAGGACGGCGCGTGGCGGCTCTTTTCGGCGGTCATCAACCTGCTCACCGTTGCCGTTACCCTCATTGCCGCGCTGACCATGCTGCTGGCTCCCCAGTTTGTCCGCTTCTTTTTTGGCGAAAATTTGGGGCAGGAACCGCTGCTGCTGCCGCTAACGGTGCGGCTGATGCGAATTATGCTGCTGTCGCCCATTATTTTTGGCGTGAGTGGCGTGTTTATGGGGGCGCTCAATGCGCGGCAGCACTTTTTGCTGCCTGCCCTCGCTCCCACCATTTACAACCTCGGCATCATTGCCGGGGCACTGCTGCTGAAGCCAACGGAGATGGGGCTGGCGTGGGGAACGGTGGCCGGGGCAATGGGGCATTTGCTGGTGCAATTGCCAGGACTGCGGCAGAAGAGGGCGCAATACACGGCCGTTTTTACCCTCCACGACCCCGGCGTTCAACAAGTTTTGCGGCTCATGGCTCCCCGCGTGCTAGGGCTGTCGTTTAGTGAAATCAACAAATTTGTGGTGCTGTTTCTCACCGGCTCCATGCCGCTGGGCAGCCTGCCCGCCCTCACCACTGCCTTCCGGCTGCTGATTATGCCGCAGGGCGTGCTGGGGCAGGCGCTGGGGATTGCCGCCTTTCCCACGCTGGCGGAACTGGCGGCACGGTCGGCACTGCGCGAGATGCGGCAAATTGTGGTGGATTCGCTGCGGCTGGTGCTGTTTTTGGGGTTGCCCATTACGGTGTTGTTTATGCTGCTGCGCCAGCCAATCATTACCATTCTGTTTGAGCGGGGGCTGTTTGATGCCGATGACACCAGTTTGGTGGCGGTGGCGCTGCTTTTTTACGCCTTGGGGCTGGTGGCACTAACGGCACTGGAGGTGATTGCCCGCGCCTTTTATTCGCTCAACGATACGCTAACCCCGGTGTTGGCAGGTGGGGTGCAAATTTTGCTGATGGCGGGGCTGAGCCTGTGGTTGAGCCAACGGCTGTTTCCATCGCTGGGGCAGCAGCCGCTGGGGGGGCTGGCGCTGGGATTCAGCATCTCCAATTTTGCCGAAGTGGGACTGCTGCTTTGGTTGCTTCGGCGGAAGTTGGGGGGGATTAACGGCCGTTTTCTTCTCAACGGTCTCCTTCGCATGGGGGTAGCCAGCCTGGCCATGGGAGTTGGTATGTGGGGCATGGCGCAGCTTTGGCAACTTCCTTCCCTTTTGCTACAGGCTATCGTTGGCACCAGCGTTGGGATGGTTATTTACCTGGGCGCAAGCTGGCTGCTGCGCGTGGAAGAGTTGACCAAGTTTGTAGGGTACGGCCGACGGCTTTGGCGCAGGTAGGTGTGGTGATGAAGATAGCAGTGGGGTCAACTAACCCCGTTAAAGTGGAAGCCGTGCGGCTGGTGGCCGCCAAAATTTGGCCGGAAGTGGTGGTGGTGCCAACGGCCGTTCCTTCAGGCGTTAGTGAAATGCCCATGAGTGATGCCGAGTGCATTGAGGGGGCGCGAAACCGGGCGTTGGCAGCGCAGGAAACGGCCGTTGCTGATTTTGGCATTGGCTTGGAAGGGGGCGTGGCGCAAGAGCCGTTTGGTCTGACGTTAGTGGGCTGGGTGGTGCTGGTTGGCTCCGACGGACAGGAAGGGATTGGCGGCTGTCCCCGCCTGCCGCTGCCCCCCCGCCTTGCCCAGCGCGTGCTGGCCGGAGAAGAGCTTGGCCCGATAATGGATAGTTTGGTTGGGCAGCAAGATGTGAAAAAGAAAGGAGGCGCGGTTGGCACGCTGACCAATGGGCTGGTCATGCGGCAGGAAGCGTTCGCAACGGCCGTTGCCTATGCCTTTGCTCCCTTTGTCACGCCACAGTTTTATACACCGTCGTGATCTCCATCTCTTGCAATGGTGCTGTTTTTTGTGTTATCATTTTTGCAAATCTGTAATCACATACGAGGCCAAAATGGTACGTACTCAAATCCAATTAACGACCGAGCAATCCGACACGTTAAAAAGACTCTCAGAAGCGCAGGGAGTTTCCATGGCTGAGCTTATTCGACAAAGCATTGATCTGTACATTG
This sequence comes from Ardenticatenaceae bacterium, assembly GCA_020634215.1. Taxonomy (GTDB): domain Bacteria; phylum Chloroflexota; class Anaerolineae; order Promineifilales; family Promineifilaceae; genus JACKCD01. Next base: position 105,315 of record JACKCD010000011.1, read on the forward strand.
CCAAACGTCATGAGCCGACCCTGGCAGAAAAGCGTCGCCGCGCATTAACGGCCGTTGGTGCGTTTACCGATGAAGCAACTGACCTTTCCGAAAATCACGACACCTATTTTGCGGAGGCTGCCCAGCAGTGAGAGTCTTTGTCGACAGTTCCGCATTTTTAGCCCTCATCAATAGCAACGATCAAAATTATGAAATAGCCAAACGTATTTGGGAAAAGCTGTTGCAGGAAAATAGCCACCAATTATTTTGCAGCAATTATGTTGTCGTAGAAACAACGGCTATCCTGCAAAACCGCTTCGGAATGCAGGCTGTCATTCTCTTTCAACAAAACGTGCTGCCCGTTTTTGAGACGCTATTTGTGGATGAGGCAACGCATGAGACTGCGGTTGCAGTCCTGCTAAATGCCAATCGTCGCCAACTGAGTTTAGTTGACTGCTCCAGCTTTGTCCTGGCTCGTCAGTTAGCTGTTGACGCAGTTTTTGCTTTTGACCAGCATTTTGTCGAACAAGGATTTGTTTGTTTACAGTAGAGTGGCAATAACGGCCGTTTTCTGACAACTCACCTTCCCTCCACTATAATCCCCCCTATTGAATCCCTAACCTAAAGCCGCGATGGGATGCGCCATCGCGCAGGAGGTCTACCCATGACCCACATCCAACCTTTGGCCGACGTGGGGCGGCTACCAGCACCCGGCGACAACGTGGCAATTGCCGTACGCCGCTTGGAAGCAGGAACGGCCGTTTCCCACCCTCAAACGGCCGTTCAAACGTCACCATCATCAGAGCAGCCGTTCGGCCACACCTTCACCCTCAGCCACACCCTGCTCGAAGGCCACCGCTTCGCCATCGCCCCCATTGGCGTGGGCGACAATTTGCTGTCGTGGGGGCTGCCGTTTGGCGTGGCTACTGCGCCTATTGCGCCAGGCGACTATGTGGCGAATGCCGATATGCTGGAAGCGTTAAACGGCCGTTTTCTCAACTTCCCCATTCCCGATGCCCCCAACTTCCGCAACAATATCCAGCCCTACCTGCTCGATGAGAGCCAGTTTCAGCCCAGCGAACAAGTGCCGTTGTACGATGAACCACGCCATTTTATGGGGTATTGGCGCAGCCAGCGGCGCGGCGTTGGCACGCGCAACATGGTTGTCATTCTCGGCACCAGCTCGCGCAGCGGCAGCTACGCCCGGCTGCTGGCTGAACGGCTGGAGGGGCTGGCCGATGGCTATGACAACATTGACGGCATTGCCGCCATTTCCCACACCGAAGGGGACGGCGACGACCCGATCAACAACTGGGATTTTGTCCTGCGGACGCTGGCCGGGCTGGTGGTGCATCCCAACGTCGGCGCGGTGCTGATTGTGGACGGCGGCGGCGAGCAAGTCAACAACCAAGTGCTGCGCGATTTTATGAACCGCCACGATTACCCGCTGGATGAGGTCGTGCATCGCTTTGTCACCCTGACGGGGCATCTGGCGGCTGATTTGGCAGGCGGAACGGCCGTTATCAAATCCTGGCTCCCCACCGTCAACCAAACCAACCGCACTCCGCAGCCTCTCTCATATCTCAACATCGCCCTACAGTGTGGCGGTTCCGATGCCTTCTCCGGCGTGTCGGGCAACCCGCTGGCCGGAGCCGTGGCGCAGGAAATCATTCGCTACGGCGGCAACGCCTCCATTGCCGAAACCGACGAGCTGATTGGAGCCGAGCCCTACATGCTGCAAAAAGTGCGCGATTGGCCGACAGCGCAGCGGTTTTTGCGCTTTATCGAGCAGTTTAAGGAGCGCGTAAGCTGGCACGGCAGCAGTGCCGAGGGCAACCCGTCCGGCGGCAACCGGTATCGCGGTCTCTACAACATCGCCCTCAAATCCATTGGCGCGGCCATGAAAAAAGCCCCCGACCTGCGGCTTGATTATGCCATTGATTACGCTGAACCAATGCGCCACCCCGGTTTTTACTTTATGAACACCCCCGGCAACGATTTGGAAAGCATTGCCGGGCAGGTGGCGGGCGGGGCCAACGTTATCTTTTTTGTCACCGGCAATGGCTCCATCACCAATTTTCCCTTTGTCCCCACCATCAAGCTGGTGACAACCACCCCCCGCTTTGAACGGCTGGCGCGGGAGATGGATGTCAACGCCGGGGCGTACCAAGACGGCCGTTCGATGGAATCGCTCTGTGCCGAAACGCTGGATCTGACGGTGGCCGTTGCTTCCGGCCAGCTCAGTTTGGGAGAAAAGGCAGGCCACGCGCAAATTTCGCTCTGGCGCAACTGGCGGCAAACGGATGGTAGCCAAACGGCCGTTCTGCTCAACGCCACCCCACCCGACGGTCAGCCCCTCCCTGCCAAAAGCCACGATTTGCTGCCCGGCAACTGGGAATGGACGGCCGTTCGTACCCCCCACGGCCCCGCCACCGACCAAGTTGGCCTCATCCTGCCCACCAGCCTTTGCTCCGGCCAAATTGCCCGGCTGGGTGTAGAACAGCTCAACCAGCAGGCCGACAAACATGGCCTCTCCCGCTTTGTTACCCTGGTCCACACTGAGGGGTGCGGCGTGGCGATGCCTACCGTGCGCGATCTTTACAACGAGACAATGGTCAGCTACATGACCCATCCCCTCGTTGGGCACGGCCTTTTTTTGGAGCATGGCTGCGAAAAAACCCACAACGACTACATGCGCCACCAGCTAATGGAGCGCGGGCGTGACCCGGAACAGTTTGGCTGGGCCAGCGTGCAGGCGGACGGCGGCATTGGTGCTTCGATTGCCCACATGCGCGATTGGTTTGCGGGGCGGAAAACGGCCGTTTTTGCTACCGAACAAGTGGGGCTGGGCTCCGTTTGGGCGTGCTGGCACACGGTGACGTGCCGGACGAGGTAGTGCAATCGCTGGCGCAGTTGGTTGCGGACAGTGAAGGTGGCAGCCGCAGCACGGTAGTGCTGCCGCAGCGCAACAGCTTGTTTGACGGTTCGTTGTGGAGCCAGGTGAGCGATTTGGAGGCAAAGGCAACGGTGGCGTATGGGCAAACGGCCGTTTCTCCCGGCCTCCACCTCATGGACACCCCCTCCGCCACTGGGCCAAAACCCTCACCGGCCTCGCCGCCACCGGCGTAGAAATCATCGTCGCCTACCAAGCTAGTCAACCCCAAGCCGCCCACCCCTTGGTTCCCGTGCTGCAAATCACGGCTGCCGGATCCAACCGACAAACGGCCGATTTTGACCTGCTGCTCACCGATGACCCCACCCAATGGACAGCCAAACTCATGCAGCTTGTCCTCGACACCGCCAGCCGCCGCACAACACCCCGCCTTGCAGCACAAAAACTGGTGGATTTCCAGCTTACGCGAGGGCTGCTGGGGATTTCGACATAAAAAATGGAGGATTGGAGATTGGAGATTACAGAACGCAATCTCCAATCTCCAATCTCCAACCCATCTCATGACAATGCCTGAACTCATTCCTGTTCAATGGAAATTACCGCAGGGAACGGCCGTTAATCCCATCACCGCCCTCGAAGCCGAATGGACACGGCTAGACCTGGCCGCCCAAGTTGCCGGCAAACAAATCGCCATCGGCATTGGCAGCCGGGGCGTAGCCGAAATAAGCACCATTGCCCGCACCCTGGTGCGGCTGGTGGCTGCAAGCGGCGGCACGCCGTTTATCGTCCCCGCAATGGGCAGCCACGGCGGAGCCACCGCCAGCGGCCAGATTGAAGTGCTGGATAGCCTAGGTGTGAGCGAAGCAACGATGGGTTGCCCCATCCGCGCCACCATGGAAACGGTGGTGTTGGGCGAAACGGCGCGGGGCATTCCGGTGCATTTTGACAAATTTGCCGCCGAGGCCGACGGGCTAATTGTGGCAAATCGGGTCAAAATCCACACCGACTTCCACGGCCCACATGAAAGCGGCGTGGTGAAAATGCTGGGCATTGGGCTGGGGAAGGAGCGAGGGGCGACGCTGCTGCACAATTTTGGGGTGGTGGGGCTGCGCGACTATATGCCGGAAGTAACGGCCGTTATTCTGCAAAAAATCAACCTCATCGCCGGCGTCGCCACCGTCGAAGACGGCACCCATCGCCCCGTCCATTTACAAGCACTACCAGCCAGCGAATTGCTGGCCGAGGAACAAAAGCTGCTCGATCTAGCCCGCAGCTATGCCCCGCGCCTGCCCGTGGCCGACCTTGATCTGCTGATTGTAGAGGAAATGGGGAAGGAAATTAGCGGCACGGGGATGGACACCAACGTGATCGGCCGTTGGCGCATTGCCGGTGAGCCAGAGCCAGAATCGCCGCGTATTCGCGCCATTGTGGTGCTAAATTTAACCGAGGCCTCACATGGCAACGCCGTCGGCATTGGGCTGGCCGACTTCACCACCCGCCGCCTGCTGGACAAAATCAACTTTGACCATTTCACTACCAACACCTTTACCAGCGGCTTTTTGGAGCGTGGGCGGCTGCCGCTGGTTTTTCCCAGCGACGAAACGGCCATCCACGCCGCCCTCACCCACCTCTTCCGCCCCAACCCCCAAGACCGCCCCCATGCCCGCATCATGCGGATTCGCAATACGCTGGATTTGGGAACGGTGTGGGTGTCGCCCAATTTGGTTGATGAGATTGGGGATTAGAGATTGGAGATTGGAGATTGTGAACCTTCACCAATCTCCAATCTCTAATCTCCAATTACCGAATATTTCAAAAACGGCTGCACCCCCTCCCACGCCGCCCGTTCTTCCTCATTGCGAATGTCTGGTACAAAACCGAAGCTAAGGTAAAGGTTGAGAGCGGCAATACGGCCTGTGCCGGTACCGAGGCGGGCAGTTTGGTGGCCGAGTTGGTGCAGGCGTTGGCAAACGGCCGTTAACAGCGGTTTCGCCAATCCTTTCCCCTGGTGATCGGGGTGAATGGCAACCCAGTGGACGCGGCCGTTGACGGCGTTGTCCCACCACGCTGAGGCCGTGCCAACGGGCTGGCCGTTTCCATCGAGCAGGTAGAGTTGACGTTGGGTAAGAACGGCCGTTTCCCGCCCAAAATCCTGCCAAAACGTCTCCTCCGTCACCGTCACAAACTTCTCCGCCGCCGCATGAATCGCCACCCAATGCGCCTCATCCCCCGGCTCATACCAGCGCCAGCCATAAGACTGCGGCCAGGCAAACTCAGGCACTCCCGCCAACGTCGGCCGCACCATCGCCACCGAAATGTTTTGTTCACTGTTACCCATATTTGTCGTAACCATTGCCAAGAGATGGACAACAGACCACAGACCACCGTCGTCCGTCATCCGTCGTCCGCCCCCTACCCCAACAACGCCAACGACAGCGTATCCGCCACCATCGCCGGTTTGTCTTCCCCCTCAATCTCCACCGTATTGCGCGTTTTAATCAGCACCCGCCCCTTCCCTTTCGGCTCCACCGACAGCAGCGTCACACGGTTGCGAATACGCGAACCCACCTTCACCGGAGACAGAAAACGAACATAATCAGCCCCATAGTTAAACACCTGCAAAACCCCTGCCGGAATAATCCCCATTTCCCCATTAAACTTGGGCAGCAGCGACAGCGTGAGAAAACCATGGGCAATCGTTGCCCCCGACGGGCTAAACGCCTTCGCTTTTTCCACATCTACATGAATCCACTGATGGTCTTCGGTGCAGTCGGCAAACTGGTTGATCCGCTCCTGATCAATCAACACCCAGTCCGACACCCCCACTTCCTGCCCCACAAACTCCTGAATATTTTCAAATGTATAAGTCATACCTTCCTCACAAGGCCACCAGTAACCACCTGGTTGCTGATGACCGATTACAATAAGCTCTGACCCAGGGTTCCATCAAAGATAGCGATTTAGAAGTTCAACTTCTTCCGAGAAGTTGAACTTCTTGCCGAACTTATTTCCAAACGATTACTAAGTTCTGACTTAGGGTTCTATCAAAGATAACTTTGGCGTTTTAAGATTGGTTCAATCTTGGAGATTGAACCAATCTTACCAAGTTAAAAATGGACAAACCCTTAATCCAGCGTCTCGCGCAGAGCAACCAATTTGGCGATATAGTCAGCAGCAAGATTGTGTTCGCTTGCTCCCGCAATCATCCAATCAACATACCGCTTGGCTGGCTTATATGACCCACTTGGATTAGCCACCCGATAGAGGTCGCCATGATGCCACTGCCCATCTTCCCCCATCACCAAGAAGGTCTCGCGGGTATAGATGCCCTCAGGCACGTTTTCCAAAATATCAAGCGCCTCAATTTCGGCTTGATCAATATCGTAAAGAATACCGTGAATGAGTTCTCCCGGTGCCTCGATGATACTGCTGATGCCACCCTGTAGATCGGTTGAAAAGCGGCGAAATTCGAGGCGATAGTTGGAAATGTAGATACGCATGATAAATTTTGCGCTGGGGCAATAATCCCGGAGGTAAGCCGTGAACATATTCGAGCCGTAAGCAATGTAGTTCATCTTGTTTCCCTGTTTAAGTAAAAAGAAGGCGGAAACAGCGTCTCTTCTGAACGACCCTGATAATCGCGCTGTGGATACGCCGACCGCATCTTTTCAAAATAGGCTTGTGCCTGCTGACGCATCTGCCCCATGTCCAGGCCGGGTATCTGACCGTCTTTGACAATCGTGCGTCCGTCAACAATCACATCACGGATATTACGGCCGTTTCCCATCATGACCAACGTGCGAATCGGATCATCAATAGGCCCCAGCCGATAATCACTTAGGTCAATGACAACAATATCCGCTTTGGCTCCCGCTGCAAGCCTGCCTAAATCATCACGCCCCAGTGCTTTTGCCCCGCCCAGCGTTGCCGCCCGAAACATATCCGCCGCTTGATGAGCATCCTGTCTGCCCTCGGCCAAATTACCAGCCACTAGCCCCGTCTCCATCACGCGGATCATGTCAGGGGGAAAGGTGTCGCTGCCCATCGCCAGATTAATCCCCGCCTCTTGATAGCGGCGAAATGAGTGAAGGGCTTTCCCAGACCGGGCAAACACCAGCGGGCAATGGATGACAGACGTGCCTGATTTTGCCAATATCTCTAGCTCACTCAATGATTGCGGATCGGGTCGCTCTTTATTGAGGTACATGGCATGGGGAATCAGCACCTTCGGATTGAGCAAGTCAAGCTCCTGCAACAGTTGGATCGCCGTTTTCCCATACCATTGCTGCAAGAACCTTCCTTCCACCTCGCCCTGCAAGCAATGCAGCCGAATCAAGCAATCAAGCTCCTCGGCCGCCACCTTTGTTTGGCGCAACAGATCAAACGTCACTGTCTCAATGCGTGCCGGTAACAAACAGCCTGTCACGCGCCCCTCCGCCGCGCCGTCAAATGTTTTGACAAAACGGATGGCATCACGCAGGCCGCGCTCCCCTTCTGCCTCGTCCCAAAGAACATCTCGGCTGCCGTCATGATGGACAACGTTGACCCCCGACCGATAGCTAAGACCCAGGTAAGCCCGTAAGCCTAACGCAGCCACAATGTCCACCACATCGGCAAATTCGTCATAGGTTTCACACCAAGCTTTGTACTGTTCTCCAGCAATGGGCATAAAGGTCGTTACGCCATTGAGCGCAAGCTGGCTGAGCGCATAACGATGCTTAAAAGCTTCTTCCTCACGGGAAAATAAATCATGCCGATGGTTGCGAAAATAGTCGGCCGACCATTGCAGACCCAGGCTGATCTCTGGCGACACCCAGGTATCGAGAATCCCGTGATCAATGTCGGCCAGCGCATCCAGGTCAATAAAACCGGGGCTGATGATCGCCAATCCAGCATTAATCGTTTGGTCAACGGCGTGGGGATAATGGTGGCCGACAAATTCGATGCGGTCATCTTGGTAAACCAGTTCTCCGTTATGATAGATAACATGATCGTTGCCCTCATAGCCGATGACATAGGCGGCAGTTAGTTTTGTTTTCATCACCTGGGTTCTCCCAATTTTTGCCCTTAATTGTACACGTGAAAGGCTATTCGTAGACCAGTTTGTATGAAAAGGGTAAACAAGTGGGGCAAACGGCCGTTTCTCTGCTATACTCCCAACTTGTTTGAGCCTCTGCGGAGCCAAACAACCTTATTATTTGACACAACAGCCCAATATCGGGCTGCATCCATAGCGAGCTAAGCAGACAACTTGGCTCAAACGCCAAGGAGTATGCTTTCGTGAGTTTTTCCGAATTTTCTTTCCATGCGCGTGTGCAGGCCGGCATTCAAGCCGCCGGTTATGAAACACCCACCCCCATTCAACAACAAGCCATTCCCGCCATTATGGCTGGGCAAGATGTGCTAGGGTTGGCACAGACCGGCACGGGCAAAACGGCCGCTTTTATGCTGCCCATTTTGCAGCGGCTGACAACCGGCCCGCTGCGCCGCGTCCGCGCCCTGGTCGTCGCCCCCACCCGCGAACTGGCCGAACAGATTCACCAGGCAACGGCCGTTCTTGCCAAACAAACCCGCATCCGCAGTGTTCCCATCTACGGCGGCGTGGGCAAAGGTGCCCAGCTCGATGCCCTCAAACGGGGCGTTGAAATCGTCATCGCCTGCCCCGGCCGCCTGCTCGACCACATCAAAGAAGGCAACATAGACCTTTCCCAAGTCGAAGTGCTGGTGCTGGACGAAGCCGACCGGATGTGCGACATGGGCTTCCTGCCCGACATTCGCCGCATTTTGAAGCATGTCCCCAACCGGCAGCAAACCCTTTTCTTCTCCGCCACCATGCCCGACGACATCCGCACGCTGGCAAGCGACATCCTCAAAAACCCGACCACCGTCCAAATCGGCATGATTGCCCCCGCCAAAACCGTCTCCCACGCCCTCTACCCCGTGCCAGACCAGAAGCAAAAAACCGACATGCTGCTGACCATGCTGGATCAGTTTGCCACCAGCCGCGTCATCATTTTTACCCGCACCAAGCACCGGGCGCGGAATTTGGCGCAAAAGTTGGACAAAGTTGGCTACCGAGCGGCGGCGTTGCAGGGCAACATGACGCAAAACCGGCGGCAGGAAGCAATTGATGGGTTCCGCAAGGGGAAATATGATCTGCTGGTCGCCACCGACATTGCGGCACGAGGGATTGACGTGTCAGACATTTCCCACGTCATCAACTACGACATGCCCGATACGGTGGATGCCTACACCCACCGCATTGGCCGCACTGGGCGCGCCGAGGAAAGCGGTGAGGCGTTTACGCTGGCCGTGGCCGATGATGCGGCAATGGTGCGCGAAATTGAGAAGGTATTGAAAACGCGGCTAGAGCTGCGCCGCCTGCCGGACTTCAATTATGGGGATTTTGTGCCGGAACAGCAGTTCCCGCAGCGGGGGCCGGTGCAATCGGCTCAACCGCGTGGTGGCAATGGGAGAAACGGCCGTTCTTCCCACCCCCAAAACTCCCATCGCAACGACCGAGGCAGTGGAAACGGCCGTTGGCGCTCCCCCAAGCCCCAAACCGCCCCCCAAAGAAAGCCCAATCGTTAGAGATTGGAGATTGGAGATTCAACAATCTCCAATCCCCACTCTCCCACTCTCCACTCATCCCGGCCAATCCACCCCATCATAATATCGCGTTCCCCGATGCCCCTGGCGTGGAATCGGCAATTCTAGCTGCTCGCCCGGGCATTCCACCATAATCAGCGTGCGCGGCTTGCCTGAATCCGGGTTGACCGCCCCCAGAATAAGTTCCTTGATTTTGACGCGGCCAATAAGCTGGTCGTTAAAAATCGTGTACACATAATCCCCCACCTTCAGCCGCGACGGCTTCCCCGCCATGTGAAACTCAAACTCACTCAGGCTACCGTCATACAACGCTACGGCCGCTTCCTCACCCCGGCCGGCGGGAATCGTCTTTGTAATGCCAAAACTCATGAATCATTCCTCGCATAAATAGAGATTGGAGATTAGAGAGTAGAAGAGTGAACCCCCTAATCTCCAATCCCCAATCTCCTTTTGCAAAATGCTAATGGATGCCCTTCTCCCTCTATTGCAGCCCCACCTTCACCAACGCCTCCAGCCAATCCACCGTCGCTACAATATCATTCAAATGCCCCATTTCAAACGGGGTGTGGGTGTAGCGCGTGGGGAAAGCCACCAGGGCCGACGGAATATCTGCCTTCATAAACGCCGCCCCATCACTACCAAAAGAGCCAAAAACGGCGTGCTGAATGGCAATATCGGCTTGTTTTGCCACCTGCTCTAATCGCTGCGTCAAGGCATAATCATAATGCACCAGCGAATCCTTATGCACCAACATGGGGCCACCTCCCAGCCGCACCGGCACCGCCAGCGGATCCACGCCGGGAATGTCGCTGGTTAGCCCCACTTCGATGGCAATCGCCGCATCAAATCGCTCATGGGCAGCCAGCGCATAGGCTCCAATCAACCCTACCTCTTCCTGCACGGTGCAGGCCAGCGTCAGCGTGCAGCGCAGGTCGGCGGGGTCAAGCCGACGCAGTAGCTCGGTCAAAATTGCCAGCGGCACCCGGTCGTCGAGCGCTTTGCCGATCACTTTTTGCCCAAACTGGGTGGTGGTGGCCTCCCAAATGATGCGCGTGCCGGGGGTCACACCCCGCGCCACCAGCTCCGCCGCCGACAGGCCAGTATCTACCCAGAAATCGTTCCAGGTTTGGGCGTTGGGTTCGGGCAGGGCTATTGAAGCGAGGTGGCCGGTGACGGAAGCGATCACGCCGGGGATTTCGCCGGAACGCGCCAGCACGCGCACACGCTGGCCGATGGTGAAAGCGTTGCGGAAGCTGTGGTTATATTGCCACCCTTGCCCGTTTGCCAGCAGCAAAAAGCCGCCGGGATGGATGGCGCGGACGAGGTAGGTGAGTTCGTCGGCGTGGGCGGCAAGGAGCAGGCGGGGGCCGCTGCCACCCACACGGGCAAGGACGTTGCCAACGGCCGTTCTTTCCGTCACCGCCCCCGCATCCCGCCACAACCCTTCAATCACATCCAGCATCACCCCTTCCTGCCCCACCGGCCCGCTCAATTCAGTTAAAGTTTTAATGAGATCAAACATTAGCGTGGCGTAGGGTCGTAGCGTGCTACGACCCTACAAAATCTGTCAATCCCTAATTGTCAAACATGATCACCGAGCGCAGCGTTTCGCCGCGCTTCATGGCATCGAAGGCCGCTTCGGTTTCATCAAGGGTGATGCGACGGCTGACGAGGCCATCGAGGTCAAGCTTGCCCTGCTGGTACCAGTCGGCCAAAATGGGGAAGTCGCGGGCGGGGATGCAGTTGCCATACCAGGAAACGGTCAGGCTACCGCCGAGGTCGAAAAAGCGCTGGATGTCAATATCGAGCCGAGGGCCGGGGCCAGGCACGCCAATGAGGACGCAGTTGCCCGCGAGGTCACGGCAGAAGAGGGCTTGTTCGAGTGTTTGGCTAATGCCAACGGCTTCAAAGGAGTGGTTGACCCCGTTGCCGCCAGTGAGCCGCTTGATTTCAGCCACAGGCTCTACTTCGCTGGCGTTGACGGTGTGGGTTGCGCCAAATCCTTTGGCCCATTCTAGCTTTTGCGGGTCCAGGTCAACGGCAATGATTTTGGTGGCACCGGCAATTTTTGCCCCCTGAATAACGCTGTCGCCGACACCACCGCAGCCAAAGACGGCCACGCTGTCGCCCTGGCGCACGCGAGCCGAGTAAAGGGCGGCACCGATGCCGGTCATGACCCCGCAGCCGATAAGCGACATGGGGGCGGGGTCGAGGGCGGGGTCATAGGTGACGCACTGGACTTCGTGGACAAGGGTGTGGGTGCAGAAGGTGCCGATGCCGAGGGCGGCGTTGAGAACACCACCGTTGGTGTCGCGCATTTTGCCTTCGGCGTGGTGGCTGTTGGCGCAATAGTTGTGTTCGCCCTTCAGGCAAAAACGGCATTCGCCGCAGGGGGCACGCCAGTTGAGCATGACGTGGTCGCCGACTTGGACGCGGGTAACGGCCGTTCCGACCTGTTCCACCACCCCTGCCCCCTCATGCCCCAGCAAAAAGGGGAAGCCATCGGTGCCATAGGTGCCAGTTTTGAGGCCGAGGTCGGTGTGGCACACGCCAGAGGCAAGAATACGGACGACGACATCGCGTGGGCCGGGGTCGTCGAGGATAAAATCTTCGATGGAAACGGGGGCGGCGGGAACGCGGGCAATGGCACCGCGAGCTTGGATAGGCATATAGTTTACTCCTTAATGGGACGCGGACGAACACGGACGAACGCGGATGAATGGGAAAGTTCAATGTTGGTGTCGCGGTTCGTGTTGTCTCCTGTGGATAATTTGGTAGAAACGGGGTGATTTTGACGCAAACGGCCGTTGCTGTCAATAATGACGGACGACCGGCGACGGACGACTGACAACCATTCCTTCATCCTTTAATCTTTTGTCCACGTTCGTCTGCGTCCCATTTTCAAAGGAAGCAAGTGATGAAACTCAAACGACATGAACAAAACCCGATTCTGCTGCCAGATTTAACGTCGCCGTGGCAGTGTGCCAACGTGTTTAACCCGTCGGTGGTTTACCACAATGGCTTGTTCCACATGCACTACCGGGCGCAGGGGCTGGATTGGGTGAGCCGGATTGGGTATGCGGTAAGTATGGATGGGGTCAAGTGGAATCGGTTGAGCCAACCGGTGCTGGAGCCGCAGGATGGGACGGATTCGCGGGGGGTGGAGGATCCAAGGGTGGTGGAGATTAACGGCCGTTTCTACATGTGCTACACCGCCTACGGCCGGGAATTTGTCGGCCAGCCCACCCACGCCGGGGGCGGCATTCGTCCCATGATCGCCCGCAGCGACAACTTGATTACCTGGGAACGGCTGGGGCCGATTGTGACGGGGGAGGATAACAAGGATCATGTGCTGTTTCCGAGGTTGATAAACGGCCGTTATCTCGCCCTCCACCGCCGCTGGCCCCACATCTGGCTGGCCGCCAGCGACGACCTGCGAACATGGCGCGAGGACGACATGCAGCCCATCTTTGGCCCCCGCCCCGGCAACAGTTGGGACAGCAAAAGCGTGGGAGCCAACGGCGTGCCCATTGAAACGCCACACGGCTGGCTGCTGCTCTATCATGGCTATGGCGAAGACCATGTGTACCAGTTTGGGGTGTGTTTGCTGGATTTGGATGAGCCGGAGAGGGTGGTTAAACGGCCGTTAGCCCCCATTTTCTGGCCGGAAGAGATGTGGGAACTACGCGGCGATGTCCCCAACGTCGTTTTCTCCAACGCCAACCCCGTTGTCAACGGCATCGTCCACGTCTACTACGGCGGCGGCGACCATGTGATTGGCTTGGCAACTTGTCCGTTGGCTGAGTTATTGGATTTTGTGATGATGGAAGGAAATGGATGATTCAAGAACTGGATACTGTTGTGCCGTTTTCTACCTCCGCCCCTGTTTCGCAAGCAAAGCCGCATCAATTAAATCTTGAGGGCGGCCGGCCGTGCGTTTTACCGTGATTAAATCTTCTCGAGAGATAAACAAAACCTTGAGGCCATCAAAATCTACTTCCATGCGCCTGCCCCACGCATTTTCAAACGTCACCCCCGATACTCCCATCAAAATGTCAACACGCATGGGTGGTAAACCCATTTGGTAAAAATAACCTTCTTCGGCAAAATCTGCTTCGGTCATGCCAGCCAATGGTGCCCCAAATTCGACCAAAGCGCGAAAAACAGCCTTGGCGTTGGTTGGGTTAGCCTCTACCCATAAATCAAGGTCTTTTGTATAACGTGGCTCTGCATGTTGCACAACTGCATAACCACCAATGACCAAATATTTAACCTGGTTGGCGTTGAAAAGTCTCAACAGATCGGAGAAGTCGGAGTTGACAAACATCCTGCCCCTTTACTTTTTCCGCATGTAAAATTAGCTCCCACATAGCAGCAAACCGAACTTGCGGCGACTGGGCTTGCCAGAACTGAAAGTCGAATGATCGATCCAGCTCTTCAAGTTTTCCTTTGCGTTCCATAAATGCCGTTCTCATAACGGAAATTATAGCATAGATTGTACTCACTCATACGCCAGAATTTCGCGGATGCGGAGGTTGGCGGCGTTGCGGGCGGGGAGGTAGCTGGCAAGATAGGAGATGAGGAGGACGACCAGCAGCCAGATGGCGGCTCCGGCAAAGGAAAAGGTGTAGCTGAGGGGGAACTGTAGCAAGCTAACTCCAATTTGATAGCTCATGACCCGGCTCATCGGTTGTGCCATGACCATGCCGCCCATCCACGACAGCAGACCAATGACCAGCCCTTCGCTGATAAAAATGCGCTCCACGGTGCTATCAGAGGCACCCAATGCCCGCATCACCCCAATTTCGCGGCGGCGTTCAAGGACGTTCATTGACATTGTGCCCATCAACCCCAACCCACCCACGGTAGCAATGAGCATGGACATGGTGCCCAGGAGCGTGGTGAAGATGTTGAACCGCTCAGTCAGCACGTTGCGGTCGTCGCTGATAGATTGGCTGGAGCTGGTGAGGTAGCCCGCTTTTTCCAGCGCGGCTTCGAGGGCACGGGAAACGGCCGTATGTGTGGCCTCGTCATGCTGGTTGGTAATCACCTGCACGCTGTCGGTTTGGCCGACGCTGCCCACCTGCCGCGCCAGCGTGGTGTACGGCACGTAAACGTCGGATGGGCCTAGCGGCGGGCGCAAATCTTGGGTGATGCCAACAATCTCCCAATCGCTTTCCTCATCGCCAATTTTGATGGTCAGCGTGCCGCCAACGTGCAAATACGGCTCTTTGTCCAGCAGGTTTTTGTGGATGACGACGCTGTGCTGGTCATTATTGGTGAGCCAACGGCCGTTTGCCACATCCGGCTTAAACAACTTCGTCTCCGGCGGCAGCGCGTTGATAAACAACGCCTCGCCGTCCTGCCCATCGGGACGAATCGGCACCCCCTGGCGCTTTTGCCAACTTTCCACCGCCACCACCCCCGGAACCTGCGCCACCAGCCGCTCCACCGGTTCGGCGCGGTACGGGCGGCTAAAATCCACCTGCACATCATAACCCCGGCTGGCAAGCGTGTCGTCGGCCGTGGTGAACAGCGAAGCCCGCACCGTTAGCACGCTGATGAAAATCGCCCCGCCGAGCAACAGCGTCACCAGCGTCAGCGCCAGCCGCCCTTTGCGGCGGAAGGTGTTGCGGAGTGATAGACGCAGCGGGCGGGAAATGGGCAGTTTGCCCAACAGCAGATCAATCACCCCCGGTTCGCTGCTGCTGTCGCTAATGCCCACATCGCTGATGGCTTCGCGGATAGTGGTGCGGGCAGCGGCGGTAACGGGCTGGATGGCGGCAATAAGCGGGATAAACATCCCGGCAGCCATTTCAATGAGGGTGACACGAGGCTGGAATTGGTAGTGGAGGATGTCGAAGTTGAGCTGCCCGGCGACAAAGCGGGAGAGCGCCAACGACCCTATCGCGCCTAGCGGCAGGGCGATGAACAGGGCGGCAATGCCGTAAAGAATGACCATGCGAAAGTAGAGGGCAGTGACCATCCCGGCTCTGGCTCCCACTGCTTTCATGATGCCAATTTGCCGCACCTGCTGTTTGAGGATGGCGTTGAGGGTGTTGACAATGAGGATGCCGCTGAGGAGCAGCGAGAAGGTGCCTAGCACGCCCAAAATGAGGATGATGGTGGGCAGAAAATCTTCGGCGGGGTGTTTGTCGGGTTCGGGGATGTTGGTGAAGCGAATTTGCCGGCCGCTTTTTTCCACCTTGTCCTCCACGCGAGCCACCACTTCTTCGATATGGGTCAGGTCGGTGGTGTCGCCGTCCACGCGGATTTGCAGTTGGTCGAAGCCGGCCGGAAGCTCCAGCCAATCAAGCGTTTCCTCAGAAATGTAGCCAAAACCGAT
>JACKCD010000110.1 GCA_020634215.1 Ardenticatenaceae bacterium
TAATCCGAAATCTTGAGCGCTTGCCGAATTTCCTGATCCACCAGCAAAATCGTCAGGTTTTCTTTGTCGCGCAGGTCAACCAGCATTTGGTATACCTCCTGCGACAACAGCTTCGACAAACCGGCCGTCGGCTCATCTACCAAAATCACCTTCGGGTCTGTCATTAGCGTCCGGCCAATTTCCACCATCCGCTGCTGCCCCCCCGAAAGTTCCCCCGTCATTTGCCGCCGCTTGTCCCGCAAAATGGGGAAACGCTCATAATTTTCTTCGAGCTTGCGCTGAATCCGCTTCTTGTCCTTGCGAAATGTCCATGCCCCCACTTCCAAATTTTCCCGCACCGACATATGGCGGAACACCCCCGGCTGCTGTGGAATATAGGCCAGCCCCAGCTCAATGCGCTGATGCGTGGGCACACCCAAAATACTCTTACCATCCACCAAAATGTCGCCATCATTGGGTTTGAGGAAGCCGTAGACCGCCTTGAGCGTGGTGGATTTACCCACCCCATTGGCACCCAAAATAGTCGTGATTTGCCCTTCCCGCGCCGTAATATTCAGGTCTTGCAGAATGTTCAGGTCGCGGTAATAACCCACGTAGAGGTTTTTCATCTCAAGCATAACTTTGTCCAGTAGTGTTCGGTAGCCAATTGACTAATCACTGAATACTGATCACTGAATACCGATTACTCTTCCTCCTCATCCTGCCCCAAATACGCCTCAATCACCGCCGGGTCACGCTTCACAATATCTGGGTCGCCGTCGGCAATCAGGTCGCCATAGTTCAACACCAGCAGACGTTTGCTCAAGGTAAAGATTGTGTCCATATCGTGGCTAATGATGATAATCGCCTTACCATCGTCATTGACCTTGTAGATGTACTGATAAATCACCTCCATCAACCGTGGATGCACCCCGGCAAACGGCTCATCCAAAATGATGATGTCGGGGTTGAGCATCAGCAGCCGACCCAGTTCCAGCAGTTTTTGCTGCCCGCCCGACAGTGCCCGCGCAAACTCATTTCGCAAATGGTCAATGGTCAGGAACGCCAGCACCTCCATGGCTTGTTCTCGGAACTCCTGCGGCCGTGATGAAGGACTCATTGCCAGTGCCGGAACATACAAATTCTCCAGCACCGTCATGCGGCGAAAGGCTCGCGTCACTTGGAACGTTCGCCCAAGCCCAGCCTGGGCAACGCTGTAAGGAGGCAGGGTGTCAATACGACGGCCGTTTAAATACACCGTCCCACTCGAAGGCTTCAACGCCCCGTCCAAAATGTTGGTCATCGTCGTTTTGCCCGCCCCATTCGGCCCAATCAGCCCAATCAACTCTGGGCCATTGATTTCAAACGTGACCCCTTTTAACACCTGCAGGCCGCCAAAGTTTTTGTAAATGTTGTTCACTTGCAGCGAAATCACGAGCCACCTCCCCCAGTTGTTGCCGCTTGCCGCTTCGCTACCGTCTCCTCGGCCACGCCAGCCCGGTTAAACCGCTGCAAAATCGGCTCAATCAGCCCGTTGCGCCAAAAGCGCAGCGTCAGCATCAAAATCAGCCCAAAGAACACCAGCCGCCAAATGCTCATGTCAATCGTATATGGCCCAATGTCAAAGCTGTTCCGCAGCAGTTCGAGAATAAACTGGATGATAATCGCCCCAATAGCCGCGCTGACAATGTTTTCCAGCCCACCAATCACCGCCATCGCAATGACCAGGCTCATTTGCAGGATGATCAAGATGTTGGGCGTAATGATCCCAATGTAATGCCCTTGCACTGCCCCTGCTGCCGCCGCAATCGTTGCTGTGATGGTAAACACCAATACCTTGTAGCGCACAATATTGACCCCAAGCGCCGCCGCCGCCTCTTCATCCTCCCGAATGGAACGAATAAACAGGCCAAAGCGGGATGCTGCCAGCCAAAGCATAATGCCCATGGAGATGAGAAAGAGAAACAGCATCACATAATAGGTTGGCAGCTTGTCGGCCGGGCCGTAGACGGTGCCAAACAGCGTCAGCCCACGCGGAAACAGCGGCAGCATTTCCAACCCCGCTTGCCCCTGGGTAATATTGATCTCGGCACTGAGAGCCGCCCGCAAAATTTCGGAAAAGCCGATGGTAAACAGCGCCAGATAGGTACTCCGCAGCCGCAGCACCAGATACCCTACCAGCCAGCCAAAAACAGCCCCTAGCACAATGCCCAGCAAAATGCCGACCCAGATAGAAGGCTGGATGATAATCGTTCCCTTGGGCAAAATGGACTCTTTTGCCAGCTCCAAACAGTTGGTGCTGTCCTGCGTCACGCCGGTGGGGTTGATAAAAACGAGCCAACGGCTGCCCAAAGCCAACTCGGTGCAGAGCG
>JACKCD010000111.1 GCA_020634215.1 Ardenticatenaceae bacterium
TGATGTCAACGAGGCGATGACAGCGCTCACGCTGGATATTGTGGCGCGGGCACTGTTTAGTTTGGATGTGCGGCAAAACGGCCGTTTATTCAGCGAAGCCTTCCACCAGGTCAACGAATATTTTGGCTCGCTCGACCCCGTTTTTGCCGTCGCCCCCTGGCTGCCCATGCCCCGCATCCGCCGCTTTTACCGCAACCTGGCCGTGATGAACCAGTTCATCTACGACATCATTGCCCAACGGCGGCAGCAGCCGCAAACGGGCGACCAGGTAGACCTGCTGACGCTGCTGCTGGATGCCCGCGACGAAGAAACGGGAGCGGGGATGGACGACCAGCAAATTCGGGATGAACTGATTACGCTGCTGATTGCTGGGCATGAAACGACAGCCAACCTGCTGGCATGGACATGGTATTTGCTGGCACAGCATCCAACGGCGCGGAAGCGGTTGGAAGGAGAGTTGGGAGCGGTGTTAAACGGCCGTTTGCCCACCGTCAGCGACATTCCCCACCTCCCCTTCACCGAGCAACTGCTCCAAGAGGCGTTGCGGCTTTACCCGCCCGCCTGGTTTATCTCGCGCAACGCCATTGAGGAGGATGAAATTGGCGGCTATCCCATTCCGGCCGGCTCGCTGGTCTCCGTCAGCACGTACCTGACCCACCGCCACCCCGACTTTTGGCCGCAGCCCAACCAGTTTAACCCCGACCGCTTTACGCCACAGGCCGAAGCCAGCCGCCCGCGCTACGCCTACCTACCCTTTGGCGGTGGCCCCCGGCTGTGCATCGGCAACAGCTTTGCCATGACCGAAGCCACGCTCATTCTTGCCACCCTGGCGCAGCAGTTCCGGCTGGCACTGGCAAACACCCAGCCCGTCACCCCCGACCCGCTCATCACGCTGCGCGTTAAAGGCGGGCTACAAGTCGTTGCCCAGCCCGTTGCTACGCCCGTTCCTGGCGACACACCCTAGACCCAGAGATGAACGTCAAAGATTTCGCAGATTCCGCAGATAAATCAGGCAAATCAGGCAAATCTGCGTCCCATTATCCACCATGACCCGCATTCTTTTGCTTACGCCCCAACTACCTTACCCGCCGCACCAGGGAACCAGCCTGCGGAATTACCACATTGTGCGCGGGGTAGCTGAACGGCATGAAGTGACATTGTTGAGCTTTTTGGAGGCGGGACAAACGGCCGTTTCTACCCCCCTCGACTCCCTTTGCCAACAAATCATCACCGTGCCCGTGCCGCCGCGCACCACCGCCACCCGGCTGCGCCAACTGCTCACCACCCGGCTGCCCGACATGGCCCACCGGCTGCACAGCCAGGCGTTTAACGAGGCGTTGATTGGCTTGCTGCAAAAACAGCCGTTTTTCGACATCATCCAAATCGAAGGCATCGAACTCGCCCGCACCATTCCCCTGATCCGCCAGCACAGCCCGCAAAGCAAAATCGTCTTTGACGACCACAACGCCGAAACCGACCTCCAACGTCGCGCTATGCTGGCCGACCTACCCAACCCGCGCCGCTGGCCGGCCGCCGCCTACTCCTGGTTTCAGGTGGCGCGGCTGCATCGGTTTGAGGGGGCGGCGTGCCGAGGGGTGGATTGGATAACGGCCGTTTCTGCCACCGACAAAGAAACCATCGCTCGCTTTCTGCCCACCGCCGCCCCGCCTATCACCGTCATCCCCAACTGCATTGACGTGACCGATTACGGCAACTGGCCGCTTGAAGCCGACACCCCCCGCTTTGACCTGGTTTTTAGCGGCAAAATGGATTATCGCCCTAACATTGATGCCGTGCTGTGGTTTGCCGAAGCCGTCTGGCCGCAAATTATTGCCCAACGGCCACAAACCAATTGGGCCATCGTTGGTCAAAAGCCTCACCCGCGCCTGGAACGGCTGCGCGGGCTGCCGGGCGTGACCATCACCGGGTGGGTGGAGGCGGTGCAGCCGTATCTGGCGGGTGCTTCTGTTTGCTTGCTCCCCTTCCGCATCGGCAGCGGCACGCGGCTAAAGTTAATCGAGGCACTGGCGGCGGGTAAGGCGGTCGCCAGCACCCGCGTTGGTGCCGAGGGGTTTGAGGTGATGAATGAACGGGAACTGCTGCTGGCGGACGAAC
>JACKCD010000112.1 GCA_020634215.1 Ardenticatenaceae bacterium
AAGCCCTCACTGCCTTAGGGGCAGAAGGCATGGAGGCATTTAACCAGCAACTCTTTCAACCAATTGAGTACGAAACAAAAAATTAAAAATAAACAGCATGCTTATCGTTGAGTATAATCTGCCCGCCGAATTCGCAATCCATTTGGGGTTGCAACAGCAACGGCTCTTTGAATATCTTGCAGTTTAATAGAAGCTAAAACATCCTTCAGCAACTCAAGAATGGGCTGTATACCGTCTCTGTCGGGCCTCAACAAAAGCACACCAGCATGGCTGCCTGGAGGAAACTGGCGAATATCCGCAAATCCTTTATCGGCCGTTAATAAAAACGAACCCTCTTGCTGAACAACGCGCCACAATTGTGGATCTTTCCACCCACCCATGCCCTGTTGAACGACAGTGCTAGCCTCATATCCCTTATCCCGCAACCATGTTGCTGCAATTGGCGGTAAATCTTCATCAACTTTGATGTGCATACACTCTTATGAAGCCAACGGCAGTAAAATGTCCTGCTGAACAACGTCAGCAGCATATGAAAGCGTCGCATACACATCTGCTGGCGTAAGCTGTGGAAACACAGCGCAAATTTCATTTGGGGTCATACCGTCTGCCAAACTCCCCAAAATCATTCTGATTGGGATGCGTGTGCCACGAATACAGGGTTCTCCATGATGTAACTCTGGGTCAATTGTAATATGTTCAGCCCAAGGAATCCGAGTCATCTCAGTTACCTACCTAATCTTTGCTAGTTTAAACAACAGTATAACATGGCCTACTCATCAAACAAACGCCTTTAGCCCCGTTTGCAGGCTGGAAATGACCAGCTTTTGCACCTGCGACGTACCTTCATAGATGGTATAGACCCGTGCATCCCGATAGAGCCGCGCCACTTCGTATTCCTCAAAAAAGCCATAGCCACCGTGCATTTGCAGCGCCCGTTCGGCGTTGCGGTTGGCGGCTTCGGTGGCGTAATATTTTGCCATAGATGCTTCCTTGGTAAACCGCTGCCCGCTGTATTTGGCTACAATCGCCTTGTGCACCAGCAGCCGCGATGCCTCTGTCTCCACCACCATGTCGGCCAGCATATCCTGAATCATCTGGAATTGGCCGATGGGTTTGCCAAACTGCTGCCGCTCCTGAATGTATTTGGTGGTCAAATCCACGCACGTTTGGCTAGTGCCAACGGCGGCGGCGGCCAGGGAAATACGGCCGTTATCCAGCGTCCCCAGCGCCACCTTAAACCCCTGCCCCACCTCACCCAGTCGGTTGCTATCCGGCACCACCACATCCTGCAAAAACACCGTTCCCGTGTCCGATGCCCGCAGCCCCAGCTTGCCTTTCAGCGGCGTAGTGGCAACGCCCCATTCTCGTTCCACCAAAAAAGCGGTAATTTGCCGGTCGTTGGGGTCGGTGGCGGTGTTGGCAAAGACAATAAACAAGCTGGCGTGGGTGGCATTGGTAATAAAAATCTTTTGCCCATTCAACACCCAGTTGTCACCATCGCGCACCGCCCGCGTTTGCATGGCTCCGGCATCCGACCCAGAACCGGGTTCGGTGAGGCAGTATGACCCCAGCCATTGGCCGGAGGCCAGCAGCGGCAAATACTTTTCCTTTTGTGCCGCGCTGCCAAAGTAAATGAGCGGCGAGCAGACCAAACTTTGCTGCGCCGTCAGCGTGGCGCGGATGGAGCCATAGCGCCCCATTTCCTCCAAAAAGGCAGCATAACCCCAATAATCCACCCCGACACCACCGTACTCTTCGGGAACGATGAGGCCAAAAAAGCCAAGCTCACCCATTTTTGCCACAAGCTGCATGGGCAGATCTTCTTT
>JACKCD010000012.1 GCA_020634215.1 Ardenticatenaceae bacterium
TGAATGTGGCTGGCTTCGTTGAGGGTGAGAATAACGGCCGTTATCGACTGTGGAGACATGAGAAAAGAGATTGGAGATTGGGGATTGGAGATTGAGCAATCTCTAATCTCCAATCTCTAGTCTCCACATTCAAAGAATCAAGTTCCGTTTGTTGACCACAGGGAAATAACCTGTTCATAAGCCGCCCGCAGTTCGGGGTCATCGGCCTGCTGCGCTTTTTTGCCCAGGGCAAAGGCCACCATTTTGGCTGCCACCTTTTGCGTCAGGTGGCCGTGGTGCCGCTTGTAAAGCTGGTAGCGGCTTTGCCACAGGTTATAAACCGAACGCGCCGGTATCTGCTTGGTGCTTTCGCCCCCATAATGCACAATTTCGGCGGCTGGCACGGTGTAGATTTGCCAGCCGGCCGCCTGCACCCGCCAACTCCAATCTATCTCCTCACAATACATGTGAAACGATTCATCAAAGCCGCCGGTGGCTTCGGTAACGCTGGCGCGGACGAGCATGGTGGCCCCCAGCGTGTGGTCTACGCGGAAGGGGGCGTGGTCGGGGCGGTAGAGGTGGCGGGGATAACGGCCGTTTAGCCGACTTTCATACAAGCGGGCCGGCATGGGAAACAGGTCAAACGCCAACTGCACCAGCCCGGGGAAAGAGAAAGCGCTGTGCTGAAAACGGCCGTCGCCATAGACAAGCCGCGCCCCGGCAATGCCTGCTTCCGGCCGTTCATCCAGGCAACCAATCAGCCGCTTCAAGGCCCCTTCACGCAGCACGGTGTCGGGGTTGAGCAAAAAGTAGTAACGAGGGTGATGCGCCGCCGCCGCCCGCATTCCCTGGTTGTTAGCCGCACCAAAACCAGGATTGTGGTCATTAACAATCAGATGTGCCTGGGGGAAAACAGTTTGCAGCAACTGTACTGTGCCATCGGTGGAGGCGTTGTCTACCACCCACACTTCCCCACGCAAGCGCGACCGCTGCAATTCGCGGTAAACGGAGCGCAAACAGTCGGATAAATAGTCGCGCACATTCCAGCTAACAATGACAACCGCTACATCTAAGGCCATAGTTTTTGTGGGGTGAAGGGTGAAGGGATTGATTAACGGCCGTTCACCATTCCTAAAGTCTAGTTGTTGCTACCTGTTTGTTTTTGAGATTGGAGATTGGAGATTAAAGATTGCAAATCTCCAATCTCCAATCTCTAATCTCCAATCTCCAACAACGCCGCTAACGGCAAATTCAGCGTCTCGGCCACAAACCGAATCGGCTCATAATCGTCATCTGTCGCCACCGCCAACCCCGCCCAGCCATAAAAATCGGGTGAGCAAAGGGACGTGGCACACACGTCTGCGGCGGCAAAATCGAGCAGCGTTTGGGTGACGGTGCGCGATAGCCCCAGGGGAAAATCCGCACCAAAGGCGATGGTCTCATTGGGTATCGGGGCGGTGATAGTCATAATGCGCGTCACGTCAAAAATATCTTCCCTGCTGTCAAAAACACCGGCGCGGGCATCACGGATACGGTAGCCGCCCGCTTCTGGCGCACCGTTGACCAAAATGTAGCCCAAACCGCTGCGCGTGGGGGGCAAACCAAGCCGCCGCCACAGTTCTGGCGTGTCTTCGCCATAACGCCACGGTTGTTCAGCAAAGGGCAAAATGGGCGGCGTAAAGGTGGCGGTAGCCATGTCGGCGGTGTTGTCATAGACAGCCAGCAGGCTGCTGTTATCGCCTGGCAGCACCTGCGTTTCGCTGACGGTGATGCCATTGGCAATCAGCAGAGCTTCTATATACCGTGTTTGTAAGGAATCGGCACTGTTAACGGCCAATCGGATAGTGTCCAGCGCGGCCAAATCGGTTAGTTCACGCACGCCGCTGCGGTCGGGGCGAGCCACCAACATGTCGGCTTGCCAGGCGTAGCCATCATCATGAACGGCCACCAGCCCAAGCTGGGCGTGGCACTGCTGCTGGGCGAGGGTGTAGCCAACGGCCGTTAAAAAGCCAATCGTATCTTGCGGTGCCTGACACAGCAGCCCAATCAGCGTCTGCTCGTCGTCCACAATGCCCACCGCCACATGTAGTCCGGTGGCCGTTTGGATGGCTTCCAGCAGCGGCTGGACACGCTGGCTGAGCAGGTCGGTGTTAATGGTCGGGGTGAACAAAAGCTGCAACGGCCGTTCCTTACTGCCCAACGGCGTTTTGGTCACTTCAACGGCCGTTTCCACGAGCCGCGTCGCTTCCACAACCACCTCACGGGTAATGGGGACAAGGCGGGTAACTTCGATGGGTGGGGCAGAAACGGCCGTTTCTGCTTCCACCAACCGCGTCACCTCCACCGCCACCACCTGCGGCTGGCACGCCACCAGCCAGCAAACCAAGCTCATTAATGCAATGCGTCGCACGCCATCCACCAGAAAATAAAACGACTGACCCTTTGACAAGCGTCAGTCGAGACCATCCTCAATGCGTTCTAGTTTACTGTCTGCCCTTGCGAAAGCCAACCAAACTTAGACAAGGCTCATTCTCTAGGGGCCATAGGGCGCAGATTGCTCTGATTTTCCCGTGTTTTTCGCATTCACCTAACCCGGACAAGCCAGAACTAAAAACGTTACACAGAGTTTCACGGAGAAGACACAGAGAGGCTCAGAGGAAAAATGAATCGATCCCTTTGCTTAATCTGTGGAACTCTTTCCTATCTCTGTGTAGCTCTGTGTCACTTCTTGTTTTGCATACAAGCATTTTGTCGTCAAGGCACTAAATAATCCGCGCCCGAATCCGAGAGCTAACGTAATCGAGCAGCATAACCACCAGGGCAATGGCAATCATCATCACGCTGGCCTGGCGGTAACGAAGCTGCTGGATATTTTGGCTGAGAACAAAGCCAATGCCGCCACCGCCCACAAAACCAATGATGGTTGACATCCGCACGTTTATGTCCCAGCGGTAGAGCGTAAAGGCGATGTAGGGGGGGATAATTTGCGGGATGACGGCATAGACGATCATTTGCAGGCGGCTGGCCCCGGTGGACAAAATCGCTTCGATTGGCCCCTCATCAATCCCTTCAATCTGCTCTGAAAATAGCTTGCCCAGGGCGGCAATGGTGTGGAGCGTTAGTGCCATAATCCCGGCAAACGGCCCCAGGCTGACCCACACCACAAACACAATCCCCATGATCAGCGGCTCGATGGAGCGCAGGGCGTTGAGGATGCTGCGGGAGATGGTGTAGATGACAAAGCCGACGGCAAACGGCCGTTTAACACGCAAAAACCCCGCCACCACCGCCATGATAACCGCCGCCACCGCTGCCGGGATCGTCGTCCACCGCTCCGGGTTGTCAAAAAGGTAAAGCCAGTTGAGGGCTGAACCGATGCCGTAGACCAAAACGGCCGTTCCCACCAGCGTCACCGCCACCGTCAATGCCCGCGCTGATGTTTCATTCAGCCGCAGCACCGCCTCCTGCCCATAGTGGCTACCATAGCTGGCGGCCAAAAACGCCCCCAGCAGCCCCAGCACCCCCGGAAGGCCAATTAAAATAAAGTCTGACAGCACAAAAACAAAGTTGCCCAAAAAGCCCAGCGGCCCCAGCACTCCGTCCAGCCATTTTCCCGCCACCACGCCAAGCTGCGCCACCAGCCCCAGCCCCAAAATAAGAAGCAACCCTGCAACCACCAGCCGCAGCAGCGCCGCCCGGCTGTGGCCCTGCGCCTCGCTTTCGGCATCGGGCAGGCCAGCACGGAGGAGGAGATAAACGGCCGTTAACACCACCACCGCCGCCACCACCACCAGCAGCGGCTGCCCCGCCACCAATGCCGCCGCCACCAGCAACAATTGCCCCAATTGACTGCCCAGCCAGCCTCCAACTGGCAGTGCCGCCACCGCCACCATAATCGCCGCCAGCGGTGCCGTCACCGGCTCCATCAAATTTCGCGCCGCCAAAAACGACACCGGCACGGCCAACACGGTTCCCACTGTCGTCGCCATCAGCGCCATAAAAATCGTCTCAACAATGCGCTCCAGCGTCGTCTGCATGGCCTGGCTCAGCGCCACTTCCCCCGTCGCCGCATCCGCTTGCACAAATTCCGGGTCAGCCAGCAGCCGCAGCACGCGCCCAAACGCCTCCTGCCGCTCCGGGTTCAGCGGTTTTTCCAGGCTGATGTCAATGGTCTGCACGGTGAAGGCGTAGAGCAAGAATAGCACCACCGCAATCAGAACCGTGCGCCAGACGGAACGGCCGTTACTTTTTTCAGGAAGATTGGGAATGGTTGTCATAGGCTAAATAATTCGGCTCCTGATCTTGGCACTCACGTAGTCGAGAATGATCACCACCAGGGCGATGGCAATCACCATCACACTGGCCTGCCGATATTGGGTCAAATTGGTGGCTCGCTGCAGGGCCAACCCAATGCCGCCGCCGCCAACAAAGCCGATAATCGTGGACATACGGACGTTGATGTCCCAGCGGTAGAAGGCAAAGGCGATGAAGTGGGGGACAATTTGCGGCACGACGGCGTAGACAATCGTTTGCAGCCGGTTGGCTCCGGTGGCTGTCACCGCTTCCAGCGGCCCTTCGGCAATGTTTTCCACCTGCTCGGAAAACAGCTTACCCAGATCGGCAATGGAGTGGATGATGAGGACGATGGTTCCGGCCAATGGCCCAATACCAACCCAAACGACAAAGACAAAGCCCATTAGCACCGGTTCGATGGCGCGTAGGCCGTTGAGGGTGCTGCGGGTGAAAATGTAAACGGCCGTTCCCACCGCAATCTGCTGTTTGGGCTGCAAGCGCAACGCCAGCACCCCACCCACCACGCCCACCAGCAGCGAGACGAGCAGCAGCCACTGCCCAGCTTCCGGCCACCAGCGGCAAACCCCCAGCAGGCAAACCCAGTTGGCGGCGAAAAGGAGGGCGTAGGTAAAAACGGCCGTTCCCACCACCGTCAGCCCAATCATTGCCAGCTTGGCCGCCCCCAGCGACAATCGCTCTGTCAAACGCTGCCCCAGCCGGCCGCCCAGCGACATTGCCGCCGCCACCCCCGCCAGCCCCGCAAAAAACGGCAGCAGCAGCAGTAAAAAATCGGCCATGACAAAAATAAAGTTGCCGACAAAAGCCAAAAGCCCCAGCCGTGGGGTCAGCCAACTACCCAAATCCAGTCCCAAATTCCCAACCACCCCCAGCCCAAACAGCCCTAAAAGCCCGGCCAACAGCCAGCGGCCGGCTTGCTGCCATCGTTTTGGGCTGTCATCCAGCAGCGAACCACCCAGTCGCAGCACCACAGCCAGCAAGCCAATGACGACTAGCAGCAAAATTAGCCCCACCAATGCTTGCCCCCCCGCCGCCGCTTGCAGCAGCCAGCGCGTCAGCCAGCCGCCCAGCCAGCCGCCAATGGGAGCCAAAATGACGGCCAGCATCAGCGATATTTGCGGCATTTTGACATCGGTCATCAGGTTGCGGGCGGCCAGGAAGGAGATGGGGACGGCGAGAATGGTGCCAACGGTGGAGGCCATAAAGGCCATTAAAATCGTCTCTAAGATGCGGTCGAGCGTCAGTTTGAGGGTGTCGCTGCTGCCGGTGATGCGCCGATCCAGCAGTTCGACAATTTCCAGCCGCTGCAAATCGGCCGTTTCGCGCACGTCGGGCATGGTAAAGCGCACTATAAAATTACCCGAGCCGTCGGCTCGGAACTCCGCCACGCGGCGGGTGGTGGTGCTGCCCGGCGGATGCCAAATCACCACGCCACTGGCATTGGCAGGAAACCCTTCGCCGGTAAGGCGCAGCGGGTCTTGGGTCGTGTTGACGCAGTTGGGGGCCAGCACAATGGTGCGCCCTTCGCTGCCAAGCTGTGACCCTTTTGGCTCGTCGGGGCAGGGCATCCGCAGGGAAATGTCCATGCTGCGGGTTTCGTTGGCGTAGCTAAACAGGTCGGGGCGGGCTAATTGGCGAATGAGTCCGACAAGGTTTTGCTGGCGGCGCGGCTCTAATGGTTCTTCAAGGTTGACGTTGGTGACTTGAACGCCGTAGGCGTAGAGAAGGAGGGCGAGGAGGAGATAAACGGCCGTTTTCCACCCCTTCCCCCTCTGGGCATTCTCTGTCTCTTTCATAGGCCGTTAACCAATCCGTTCCGCTTCGCGGCCATAAATATCAATAAACTTCTGGTCGTCAATCTCGGCCGGCCGGCCGTCAAACACCAGTTCCCCCGCATTCAGCGCAATCGCCCGCGTCCCATACTGCTGCACCAAATCCAAAAAGTGCAGACTACACAGCACCGTAATCTTGTCCTCACGGTTAATCGTTTGCAGATGGCGCATAATGCTGTGAGCCAACGCCGGATCCAGGCTCGCCACCGGCTCATCGGCCAAAATCATCTCTGGCTCCTGCATCAACGCCCGCGCAATCCCCACCCGCTGCCGCTGCCCCCCGCTGAGTTCATCGGCCCGGTTCAGCGCCTTGTCCCGAATCCCCACCCGGTCTAGGCTGGCATACGCCCGCGCCACGTCCGCCTCGGGAAAGCGCCCCAGCAGACTGGCAAGCGGGTTCACATACCCCAAACGGCCGCTTAACACGTTCCGCAGCACCGATGAGCGATCCACCAAATTAAAATGCTGGAAAATCATCCCAATCCGCCGCCGCGCCCGCCGCAGTTCCTCCCCCGTAATATGGGACAACGCCACATCGTCCCACCAAATCTCCCCGCTGGTTGGCTCAATCAGCCGGTTAATGCAGCGCAGCAGCGTGCTTTTGCCCGACCCACTCAGCCCAATCACCGCCACAAACTCACCGGCCGGCACCTCAAAAGAAACATCCTTCAAGGCAACCGTCCCATCCTCATACACTTTTGTCAGGTTTTTTACTCGTAGCACGGGGGTACAGTCATCGGTAATCGGTAATCAGTAAACAGTAATCAGTCACGCTTAGACCGATTACTGTTTACCGATTACTGATTACTCATAAAAATGAACTTAACGAATAACCAATGCCTTAACCGCCTAGAATATCATCTTCGCTGATACCCAGGAACTGCATCGCATCGCGCACCGGATCATAGAAGCTATCGGTCACGGCTTCCAACCCCGTCCAGTTGTAGAACTCTTCTGAACAGATGGAGGTTGCACAGGCTTCCGAAGCGGTGAAATCAATCAACGCATCCACAATCTTATTGGCCGTATTCAGCGGAAATTCAGGACCAAAGGAAACGGTGTCGTTGGGAATTTGAGCCGTAACGGCCAAAATCCGAGTCCGGTCAAAGATGTCTGGCGCAGTATCGGAAACGGAGGAACGCGCATCCAGAATTCGGTAACCACCCTCAGCCGGATCGCCATTGACAAAGGTACGGCCTTCTTCGGTACGAACGGGGCTAACGCCAGCCTCACGCCAGATTTCCGGGTCGTCTACGCCATAGGCCCAGGCACGCCCAAAGTTTGGCAGCAGTGGCGGGCTAAAGAAGGCGGTCGCAAACTCACATTCACCATTGTAAACGCCGAGCATAGAGTTGTTGTGGCTACCGGTTTCCACAATCTCGCCTGGCTCAATACCCAACTTGGCAAATTCAGCACTGGGGTAGAGATAGCCAGAGGTGGAGCCGAAATCCGGGATGCACCAGGTCTTGCCAGCCAAATCTTCCAGGCTTTGCGCGTCACTGTCCATTGGCACCACATATTGGGCAGCGTACCAGGAAAGACCAAAGCGCACAGCCGCCGCACCAACCGTCACGCCACAGCGATTATTTGCCAGCACATACCCCTGCGCCGGGATAAAGCCGATGGTGTCATCAGGGGAAGCACACATCTCTTCGATGGTGGCAGCATAGCTTGTCGGTACACTGACTTCATATTTCATCCCCGTAGCTTCTTCTAACGCTTGGGCTAGCACTTCGCCGCCAGAAATGATGGCATCCACTTCCACGGAGGGGACGAAGACAACTTTTATCGGCCGTTCTTCGGAACCGAGCATCGCCTCTTCGACCATCACCTCAACTGTTTCCGTTTGGGTTTCCGTCACCACGCGGGTTACTTCCACTTCAACCGGCACTTCCACTTCAACGGGAACTTCTACCTCTTGGGTTTCCGTCACCACGCGAGTGACCTCTACCGTTGTGGGCTGGCAGGCAACCAACACAACCAACAGGGTCATTAGACCAACAATCGACCATTTGCTTATTTTGGGTTTATTCATTTCTCCTAACCTTTTTGTGGAACTGGCTGGGCTATGGGGATATTGACAGACAGTAACCCAGCATCTTTTAACAACTGTGCCGATGATACTGCATCTATGAACGCGGGGCAACATTGTAGAGACGCATGATGATGCGTCTCCAACTATCGTTTATGGCGTTTCAGGTTTTTGGGGAATGTCGCGGGATGGGCATGGTTGGCGGTTGGCAGCATCGGGGATGTCTACGAGGATGGCATTTGGGTCAACGTGGGTGTTGAATTGGGCAATCTCCACGTCTTCGTGGATTAGTCCAGCCCAAATGGGCTGGGGATTGCGGTCGCCAAACACGTCTACGACGCGGATACCGCCGGTGACGACGGCGCGGTCGCCAGGCATGAGGTAGTAGTAGCCGTCTATTTCCTGCAAATCTTCGGTGTTGCCAATGGCCCAGCGATAGGGGTAGTTGGTTAGCTCGTTTTCATAGCCAATGGCAACGCGCCACGCACCTGATTCGGTGTGCCAACCGAGGGTGTTGTAGTTCCAGTCGGAGTCATACACTGTGCCAGGTTCCGGCCCGGTTGTGCGAATGGGGGTGTTGCCGTAGTTGGAGATGGTGAGGGTGAAGTGGATGGTGTCGCAGAGCGCAACGGCCGTTAAATCCCAGGCCACCGTCTCCCCATTGGGCGGGGCAAAAATATCGGCACGCGGCACGCCGCCAAACTGAATGGTCAGCTCACTTTGCACCCGCATCCGCTGCCCCTCCAAATCCTGCGCCACGGCAAAAATCGGGTATGTGCCGTCCGGCGGCGGCGTTTCGCCATTGTCCACCCCACCCTCATAGTCAAAATAATGTCGGCCGGCACCATTGGCCGGAACATCCCGCTCCAGCTCTGGCACGCGCATTTCCAGCCCTTCGGGGGTCAGCAAATAGACCTGCAAATCGGCCACATCCTTGGCTAAAAAGAGCTGTGCCTGCACCCGGTCATCAATGCCATCCCGGTTGGGGGTAAAAAGCTGCTTGCTAAGGGTGAAGTTTCGCATTTCTGGCAGGTCGGGGTCGGCATCGGCAATGGTTAGCTGTCCTTGTGCCGTTTCGACAAGACCGGATTCATCAACGGCCGTTAACCACCACGTATACTTCCCATCCCGCAGCAGCCGCGCCAGCACCTCTCCCTCCACCTGCTCATCCGGCAGCACATAGCCATCTACCACGCCGCTAAACAACACCGAATACGCCCCCGCCCCACGCGGCTTTTCCTGTCGGAAGTAAAAACGCTCGCCAGCAGCATTTTCAAAAAAGATAGAAACGGTAGCATTACGCGAAATCTCATAGGAAATCAGCGTGGCATCATCAGATCCGTCAGCGTTGGGGGTAATGGTTTCCTTATTGACCACTACATTTCGCAGCAGGCTGCTGTCACCATTGAGCAGCCGCCAGCCCAACGCCAGTGCGACCACTACCACCACAGCGGCCACGGCCGCCACCAACCAGGATGTTTGCATTCGTTTCGTCATGGCGCAAGTTTACCAAAGCGACCTGCTGGCGGCGAACACGGTTTACCAACGGGAAGATGACGAACGACAGACGACCGACGACGGACTAAGTCAGGAAAAACGGCCGTTTCTCCGCACCACCCTAATCTCCCAGCTTCACCAACACCCCATCCCGCCACACATACGCCGGCCGGTTGGGAAACGCTGCCCACAGCCGCCGGTTAGCCGCTTCCCCTTGGTCACGGGCAAAAACAAGGGGGCCATCCAGCCAGGGGGTGTTGGCCGAGAAAAAAGCCCCATAATCCCACCAGTCCCCCGTTTTGCTGCCGACAAAAACCAACGCTGGGGTTTGGGGTATTGTTTCTTGCACCTGCACCAGCAAATCACCATCCACAAAGTTAAAATCCCGGTACGCCGCCGCCCATTGCGGGGTCTTCACCATACCAGCCAGCAGCAGCAGCCCCAAAAGCAGCGCAGCCACCCGCCGTTCAGCCACAGCCACCTGCAAACCGTGTGCCGCCAGCGGCAGCAAAGCCGGTAAAATGGCGTAAAAGTAGCGCGGCCCATACATAATGCCAGGATGCCAGTAGAAAATGTAGGCGGTGATGCCAGAAACGGCCGTTCCCCCCAGCACCCACGTCCCCCAAACCGGCCTTCGCCCCAGCACCCCCAGCCACACCAGTGCCAAACCACCCGGCACCACCAAAAACATTGCCGCCAGTGCCAGCCAATTTTGCTTCACATTATACAGCCCCCGCGCCAGCGTATGGCCTCGCGGCGGTTGGGTTGGGTCCATCACCCACGTCAAAGCCGGAGTACCACCACGATTGTCAAACAAAATCAGGTTCGACGATTCACCCACTCCCCCGCCAAAACCCACCCGGTCATACGGCCAAAACAGCAGGCGCGGGTCAAGCCACGGATTGCCCGTCACCCGCCACTGATAGCCCAACAGCAACCCCACGGCCACCCCGGTCAACACGCCAACCACAGCCAACTGCCCTACTTGAAGCTCACGCAAAGGCGCAAAGGCGCAAAAAAAGGCTTTTGGTCTTTGCGTCTTTGTGCCTTTGCGTGAAATATTCTGTAAAAGTGTCAGCAGGGCAAAGGGAACCCCCACGGCCATGGCGGCAAACTGCCGCGTCAGCAGTGCCATGCCCAACGCCGCCCCCGCCAGACTCCAAAAAGCAACCCTCCGCGCCAACCCTAGCCGCCGTTTTTGCCCAGCCAACCACGCCACCATAAACAGCAGCACCCAGAACATTTCGGCGACGTGGGCCATGTAAGTGCCGGTCATCATGACGAAGAAAGGGGAGGTGAGGGCAAGAACGGCCGTTATCACCCCCACCCTTCGCCCATACAGCCTCCTCCCCAGTTGAAACAGCAGAGCCAACGACAAAGCCGCCAGCAGCGGGTTTACCACCCACGGCACACCCAATCGCACCCCCACCGCCAGCAGCAGCGGAAACCCAGGAGGGTATTTGCCAAACCAGTTCCCCTGCCGCACCAGCAGAAACTCTTGGGCAAAAAAATCTGGCATCGGCGGGGCGGGCGCGGTCAAGCTGCCCCGCGCCAACGTTTGCGCCTGAAACAAATAAGTGACGGAATCCTGTACATGTGGCACACGCTCCAGGACGCGGCCAGCAATGAGCAAGGCTAGGGCAAACGCCAGCCAGATCAGCGGTACCATTTTGAGAGAAAACGGGACGATGGACAACAGACGACAGACGACGAAGGGTGGTTGTTGGTCGGTCGTCCGTCGTCGAACCCGCTCTATCTGGCTAACCAGCCGCCGTAACAATGCCGCCAGCGGCAGCAGCAGCCAAATGCCCCAGGTTGTGCCAACAACTTTGCGGGTCAGGGTTTGCAATTGTGCCACAATGGGCTTTTGAAACGGCACACCCTCCAACGGCACGGTGGGGCGGCCGTCTTGCCACTGCCACCACACGCCGCGCCGGTTATCGCTGGATACCATGAAGACGTAGCCAAAACGGCCGTTTTCCCCCAGCAGCACCACCCCCACCTCGCCATCCAGCTGCCGCAGCCGCACCGTCACCTGATCCGCCCCCTCCACCAGCGTCGTTTGCCGTCGCGCCAGCCCCCACTGCGGCACTGTCACCCGCAGCCCATCCGGAGTTTGCTGCCAGGCCGGCAGTTGCAGGGCAGCCTGTTGTTCCCACACCCATTCCCACGGCAGCCACGCCGCCACCTGCACCCAGCGCGGCTGGACCGGCTGATAGATGCCCACAGAGCCATTGGCAACGCCATAGCAGGTAATCTCGCTGCTGCGCCCTTCTGGCAGAAAAGCCTGGCATCGCCCTCCCTGCTGCACCACTTCAATTGTCACCATCTCGGTTTGCGCCCAGCCCAGCAGCAGCCACAACACCATGTTTCCTAACCAAAACCAGTGCGTTAGGCCGAAAAACGGCCGTTTTCCACCCATATTCCACATACGTTCAAAAACTCACCCTTCCTTTGATCACAGATCGGGCGAGAATTCTACCAGTTTTTTGTCACCGTTCGAGGGCAATGTTAAAATCTTTAGTCGTATGAATTCATATGGTAAAGATTCGCGTTGGCCCTTCGCTCAAGGAAGTGGTTCAACAATTTTACGGATAACGCTGGGCATCTTCCCGGCTCTTTCTTTCTGGCTGCGCTGGCCCAACATCGCCACTGGCCTGTTTCTTTTTCTTGTTGTCGCCCTTTGGCTGCTCGTCCTCTACTTTTTTCGTGACCCCAACCGTCAGGTAATTGATGAGCCGGGGCTGGTTGTCGCCCCTGGCGATGGCGAAATCGTTGCCATCATCCAGGAATTAGAGCCGCGCTATCTTAAAGACCAAGCGCTGCGGATCAGCATGTTTCTCAGCCTCACCGATGTCCATATCCAGCGTACCCCGTTGGGTGGGCAGGTAACGCTGGTAGACCACCAGCCGGGCAAATTTTTACAGGCGTTCCGGCCAGAAGCGTCGGAAGTTAATGAATATGTGGCGATGATCACCGAATCGCGCTACGGGCAGGTGCTCATCAAGCAAATTGCCGGTATTTTGGCGCGGCGCTGTGTCAACATGGCGCGTCCTGGTGATGTACTCACCACCGGCCAGCGGTTTGGCCTTATCAAATTTAGCTCACGGCTTGATCTGTTTTTGCCAATTAACGCCCAGCTTTTGATCAAGATTGGGGACAAGGTTCACGGTGGGCTGACACCTATTGCCCGTTTGCAGCCCGTGGAAAAGAAGCAGTGACAAACGGCCGTTATCCCCACCCATTTTTCCCAACGTGGAGCAACACATGAACAGCAAATATCGCTATCTCATTCCCAACGGCATCACCTTCATCTCCCTCACCTGCGGCATCGTCTCCATCCTGCTCTCCGCCAGCAACATCCTCTGGTGGGCCGGGTTGCTCATCCTCAGCAGCTACATCCTCGACCTGTTTGATGGCTACGCCGCCCGCAAGCTCAAAGCAGGCTCCGAATTTGGCCTCCAGCTTGATTCATTGGTAGACATGGTAAGCTTGGGAGCCGCCCCCACCGCCATCGCCTTTGCCCACATGCGAAACGAAGAAATCAATCCCTTTTTGCTGTGGCCGACCGTCGTCTTTTTCGCCCTGGCCGGAGCCTTCCGGCTGGCACGTTTCAACCTGCTGCCACCCAAAGAAAGCGGCAGCAAAGATTCCGCCGGGCTAACCATTTCCACCGGTGGGGCAACATTGGCTCTGGCCGTCCTTTCCGACCTTGTAACCCCAGAACAATATTTCCCTGATGCCGCCATGCTTCCCTTAGTCATCATCGTCGCCCTGCTCATGGTCAGCACCATTCCCTTCCCATCGTTCTTTTGGGTTTTCTCCAGTCGGCGCAAAAATCTGCTGCTGATTTCCCTGTTTGGCATTTCCATTTGGCTTACCCCCTTCTTCAACGCCTGGTTCTTCTGGACAAACGCTTATCTGGGTGTTTCACTGGCACGGGCAGGGTACAAAAATTGGAGATAACGGCCGTTTATGAGCAAACTTTCTGACCGGTGGTACCAATTTGAAGGCAGCGCCCTGTTTGCCCATACGCGGCTGGTGGCACGCACCGCCCGTTTTACCGTTGAAGGGCAAGCGAACGTCACGCTGGCGCAGGCAAATGGCCGGCCGCTGCTATGGTCTATGTGGCATGGGCAAGTCTGGCCGTTCATCATTTGGCGTGACCGCCACCACGATGGCCCCAACTTCTGCCTGGTGCGCCTAGGCGGCGATGAACGCTCCGACATTCTCTACCAGCTTGGCGACAAGCTGGGGGCGCAAACCCACGCCGTGGACATGGAGGGCAACCCCGTGGCCGGTGGCCGCGCTGTGCTGCGCGTCATTCAGGCCATGAAGGCAGGGAAGCAGTCGTTTATTGCTCCCGATGGCCCCAACGGCCCTGCCTATATTCCCAAGCCCGGCGTAGCCTTTCTGGCTCGCAAAGCCGAAGCCGCCATTCTCCCCTTTGGCGTGTGGACTCGCCATACCTACCTCATGAAACGGTGGGACAGCTATTTTGTCCCCTTCCCCTTTGCCCATTTCCACATCCACATCGGCACGCCCATCTTTGTTGACCGCAAAAGCAACGACGAGGAAACGTTGGCGCAAGTGTCTGAAGCCCTTCACGCCGCTCGCACCCGTGCCCAAATTATGGCTGGCATTGAGCCGTGGCAATAGATGGGACGCGGACAAACATGGACAAACGCGGATTTGACCTGATTTTAACCATCAAATGTCCTTAAATTAGGGAAATCTGCGGCCAAAAATTCTTTTTCCGACAGGCTGCTAGATGCTTATTTCAATGAAAGCGGCCGACCACAGCAGGGGCAGCACGACTCCCAGCAACAGCCGGAAAAAGGTGGCAACGGCCGTTAAAAAACGTTCGCTAATGGTTTGTTGGTGCAGCGGGGCAATAAAGATGAGGTGGCTCCGTAGGGCGGCAGCGCCAGCAATGAGAAAAGCGATGAGTTCAACAGTGCCGTGGGGGGAGAGAGAGAAAACGGCCGTTCCGACACTTCCTCCCGCCAGCCACACCTGCATCAACCAATAGCCCAGCATCACCCAAGGCACGGCAAATGCCAGCAACCCCAGCACCCCCAGCGTAAACACCCCTAATAGCATTTGCAGCAAAATCAGCCGCAGGTTGTTGGTCCACGCCCAGGCAAACGAGGTGTCGGGAGCCAGCAGTGGTACCTGTGACAAATCACCGGCGGCCACAAACCGCGCCTGCAAATCGGGTGGCAGGGCATATTGCTGCCCTAAATAGCCACCCAGTGCCAATCCGCCCACGATCACGAGGGCAACTGCCAACGCAGACGAGCGAAGCGCGGGCAGCAGCGACAGGGTTTGGCGATACCAAGCGAGGGGGGTGGGAAAACGGCCGTTTTTCCGCCCCGTAAACCCATCCCAAAATTGCCGCCACATCCACCCCAACCGAATATGGTCAATATCGCGCCCCAGCAGCTCTTCGCGGTTAAAAATGTGGACACCCATGCGGATGAGGGTAACGGCCGTTAATGCCAACCCCACAATCAACCACCACAACCCCGCATATTGCCCCCAAAATAGTGCCGCCGCCTCCCCCTGAATCAGCAAAGCCATTGGCACAATGATAAAGCTTGCCAGCAAATTGGCTCCGCGTATGCTCGTCGTCTGGCTCGACATCACCACCGCCGCCGCCACCATAATCACCCCTTGCAGCGTCGTCAGCAGCAGCGTTTGCAGCAGCAGCGTCGGTGTTGGCACCCACCCCACCGTCAGCCGCAACCCCAGCAGATAAAAGCCCATCCCCAAATAGCTTGCCAGCAGCGGTGGAACCAGTGCCGCCACCATTTTGCCCAAATAAAGCTGCCTGTTGGTCAGCGGTGTTGCCAGCAGCGGCTCCAAACTTTTGCGCTCCTTCTCCCCCACAAACGTTTCCAGGGCAATAACCAGCGAGAAGGAGGTGGGGAAAAAGCCTACCACCAGCAGCAGAAAAGGAATCAACTGATTGGCAACCAGCGTCGCCCCATAGCGGGTGGCAAACCCCACCAGCCGCTGCGCCGTAAAGTTCATTAAAAACGGGAAGCCCAGCGTGAGCAGCAAAATAGGAATAATAATGCGCCAATCCCGCGACGCATCCCGCAGTTCCCGCCGCACAATTGTCCTAACCATGTGATACTGATTACTTGAAGCCATTTTGGGGCAGGAATCAGTAATCGGTAATCGGTAATCAGTACGTACAACAACTGATTACTGGTTACCGGTTACTGGTTACTGGTTACTCCGCAACTACCTGCAAATACACCTCTTCCAGGCTACGCTCAATTTCCACGAGCGAAATCACGCCCACGCCCTGCTCGGTGAGGTGGCGGATGAGGCGGGGGTTGGTGGTTTCAGGAACGGCCGTTCGGTAGTACACCACATTCCCCTCCACCCGCTCCACCTGCACCAGCCCTTCCAACAGCCCATTCAGTGGCCGGTCTAACTGCAACTTCAGCAGCGGGTCGCCCAACAGTGCCGCCTTTAGCTCCCGCGTCGTCCCCTGCGCCACAATCGTCCCCTTTTTGACAATGGCAATCCGGTCGGCCAACGCCTCCGCCTCGGCCAAATTATGGGTACACAAAATAATCGTCCGCTTGTCATCACGCAACCCGCGAATGGCATCCCGCACCAGCCGCGCACTGTGCGGATCCATGGCCGAGGTCGGTTCATCCAGCAGCAGCACCGCCGGGTCATGGAGCATGGCGCGAATCAGCCCCACTTTTTGCTGCATTCCCTTGGAATATTCCCCCAGCCGCCGCTTTTCTTCCCCCGGCATGGCAAACCGCTCAAACATCGCCACGCCGCGCCGCCGCGTCTCGGCATCGCTTAACCCATAAAGCCGCCCAAAGAAGGTGAGGTATTCCAGCCCGCTCATCCGCAAATACAGCCCCGGCTGTTCGGTCAACATGCCGATGTCGTGGCGCACCTGCTGTGCCTGCGCCACCACGTCATAGCCGTTGACCCGCGCCGTGCCGTGGGTGGGGCGCAAAATGGCCCCTAACATGCGGACGGTGGTGGTTTTACCGGCTCCATTTGGCCCCAGCAGCGCCAGCAGTTCCCCGGCCGGTACGTTGAGGTTTAGATCAGAAACGGCCGTAAATCGCTCAAATTCCTTCCCTAACCCCACCGCCTCAATCATGCCTTAGTCGCCTCCACGCCAACACCGCCCCCACCGCCAACGCCAGCAGTAACGATACCAGCGTGGCCGTTGGTAAAGTAAACCCGCCAACGCCCACCGTCCGGCTATCCAGCCGCACCGTTTCCAGCAGCACGCGGCCAACAGCGTACAAAATCAAATACAGTCCCGTTAGCTCACCCGGCAGCAATCGTTGCCGCCGATAAAGCCACAGCAACAGCAAAAACGCGCCAAAGTTCCACAGCGATTCATACAAAAAGGCGGGGTGGAACCGCGCCACGTCGGCATAGGCGGGCAGCCGGTATGGCGGTTCAATAGTAACGGCCCAGGGGAGATTGGTCGGCCGGCCGTACAGCTCCTGATTAAAAAAGTTGCCCCACCGCCCCACTGCCTGCCCCAGCGTCAGCCCAATCACTGCCAAATCTGCCCACGCCGCCCCAGCCAGCTTTTGCCGCCACGTATAGAGCCACAACCCCAACGCCCCACCGACAATGCCGCCATAAATCCCCAGGCCGCCGTTTCGCAAATTAAAAAGCTGATATGGGTTTTGCCAATAATCCAGCGGCGAGGCAATTCCCACGGCTGCCATGCTTGGCGAAGGCGTTAGCACATGGTAGAGCCGCGCCCCAACCACAGCCGGAATGAGGCACCAAACCAGCCCATTCCACACATGCTCCGGGTTCCAACCCTGCTCCTGTACCAGTTCCGCCACCACCGTTGCCCCCAGCACCATTCCCCCCATAATCCACACCCCGTACCAATAAACGGGAAAATCAAGGGCAGCTATGGTAAAAATAGCGCGAGGTAGCGTTGTCCCTGTGGCAAGGTGAAAAGTGTAGAGGCCGACGGCGACACAAAGGAAAAGGAAAATGGGGTACCAGTAACGTGGCAATCGTCGCTGGGTAATCATGTTGGTCGGCAACGGGTGTTAATATTGTGCTTGCCGCCAAACATGGTACATCCGCTGCCCCAATGTAATGTAGGTAAACACGGCCAAAATGATCAAGGCGATATGCGGCAAGTTCAAAACCAGAAAAAACGTCATGACGGCATAGCGTTCTACCCGGCTTAGCAGCCCTACTTTGCAGGAGAAGCCCAGCGCTTCGGCACGTGCCCGCGCATAGCTAACCATGATGGAACCAGTAATAGCTAAATAAGACACGCCCAACATCATCGTATTCCCTTGCCAAACGTAGTAGATGATAAAGCCGCCAAACAGGACAATCTCGGCCAGGCGATCCAGCGTGGAGTCAAGAAAGGCACCAAAACCATGCTGCTTGCGCCCCAGTTTGCGAGCCAATGCACCGTCAAAGGCATCCAGGGGGGCAATGAAAAAGATAGCCACGGCAGCCCACTGCATCTGCCCCTTGGTTACTAACCAGGCAAAAAAGAAATGGGCCAGGACACCCGCAACCGTCAAAATATCGGGAGAAAGACGATAACGAGCCAGAAAGGTCACAATGGGGTCAATGATAAAATGTGTCCTGGCACGGAGAATATCTGTGAGCGTTACAGAGTGGGTTGGCGCGGAGCTGTTTGCCGTTGCATTGGGTGAATTTTGATCCATCTTCCTTCAATCCTACTAAGGTTATTAGTGAGGGGATAAGCAATTTTTTCTCTTCTTTTACACGTTTTACAGTACCTTGTTCTTATACTGGATGCTATCGAAACCACGGTGTACTGTCAAGGCATTCAAAAACGGGTATCCTATCGCTCCGTAAACTTTTTTACAACTTGCGGGTACCTTCAGGCAGATTGTAATATTAGCTTGTTAGCTTGTAGATAACTGGGTTTCAATGGAATGCCAACCTCTAAATTGGGAGCCAAAATGTAGCGTTATAGAGTGGCATCATTTGTTGTAGAGGTAATAAAAATGGAAGCAACACTCATCGCAGCAATTTTAGTTGTGCTATCCCTTATCGGTATCTTGCTTATTTTACGCCCCAATAATCATAGCGACCATGACTAGGGTGACAATGGCCTTGGTTTAGCAAATATTATTTTGCTACAAACGCAAGCCAAACCAGGGAACCTGCATTTCGGCAGGGGTCATACCACCGTGGGTGGCGCAAAAATTATCAAGCCATACTTTCTCACTACGGCGAGTAAATAGGTACCTGTCACGCATGGTGACAATGAGATCGCCGACGCGCCGGGAAACGGCCGTTGCGTGTGGCTGTGGGCCTAATAAACCAGTATCTAGGGCGGCTTGAGCAGGCAGCACGACGGCAGCGTGACCGAAATGGTGGTTGATGTAGTCG
Source organism: Ardenticatenaceae bacterium (assembly GCA_020634215.1). Classification (GTDB taxonomy): domain Bacteria; phylum Chloroflexota; class Anaerolineae; order Promineifilales; family Promineifilaceae; genus JACKCD01. The sequence continues at coordinate 19,054 of JACKCD010000012.1, forward strand.
GTAACGGCCGTTTGTTCCCCCTGCCGCACATACAAATACCGGGTTCGTGGCTCACCTGGGGCAAACATCAGCAGCATCTGCTCTAATTCAGGATGATCGTCTAAATAAATATGGTTGCTAACAGGTGTCACCGTTTGCCCATGATCGGCTGCTAAGAGAAACACCGTGTCTTGCCGCGCCACTGGGGAAAGCCGATCCAAAAATTGCGTCTGTAGCTGATACAAAATCGTTTGCAATTCGGTCGCCACAGCTTCACTGTCCCATCCCCGCCGATGACTCATCGAATCAATGGTCGGCCAATAGGCCGACAAAAAGAGCCGCTGCCCCGGACGCGCCTCCAGCAGTTGGCGCATTTGCACAAACATATCTGCCACACTATAAGCGGCATGGTTTCCCGTCACCCCCCGCCCATGCGCTTGGCTCAACACCGATTTGATGATTTCGTGCCCCTTAAAAGCATGGGTTTCAACCCCGCTCGCTGCTAACTGTTCGGCAAACCCAGGAACGGCCAAAAACTCTTCTGGCTTCAACCCGGCATTTACCAAGCTATCAGGCGTTCTATCATAGGAGGCACGAAATTGGAGCATAAAGCTCACCGTGTCGTATTCAGGCAGCAGCAAATTTAGTCCGACCATCCCGTGCTGTGCCGGGGCACCGCCCGTCCAGAATGAACTGAGAGCGGCGACGGTGGTGGACGGGAAAACAGAGGTGAGTTGGGCAGAAACGGCCGTTTGTTGCCGCAGTCCAGCTACCAACTTATGTTCTCGCTCAATCAAATTCTGCCCCAACGCATCCAGCACCAGCAGCACCACCCGCTTCACATCCCCTTGCAGCGGCTTCCATAACGTCCCATACAGCGGCGGCAAACCAATAAAAGGCACATCAAGCAAGGCCGCAATCGTTGCTGGCACATTGGCAATGCAGCCACCCCGGTAATCCGGCGGCAAAAATTCGGCAGGCAATTCTATGGCTTGGTCAAGCATCACTTCCTCTTTAACTGCATCCTGTATATACTCCCTAACGGTAGCGTTATTGTAATTAGGAGGCAACTATGAAATACGATATCCACGGCACAACCTTACAAACCCTTGACATTCACCTCAACACAGGTGAATCTGTGTTCACAGAATCGGGCGGCATGGCCTGGATGCGCGGCAATGTCGAAATGTCCACCAACACACGCGGCGGGCTGCTCAAAGGATTAGCCCGCTCCCTAGCTGGTGAATCCCTCTTCCTCACCACATACACCTGCCAACAAGGCAGCGCCACCGTCACTTTCACCCCCGAAGCTCCCGGCTCAATCATCCCTGTCGCGCTCAGTGCTACCGAAAGCCGCATCTGCCAAAAAGATGCCTTTATGGTGGCTGAGGAAAGTGTTGCCCTGGAGGTGCATTTTCGGCGCAAACTAGGCACAGGCTTGTTTGGGGGCGAGGGCTTTATCCTGCAAAAACTCACCGGACCAGGCATCGCCTGGGTAGAGATCGCGGGTGAAGTACGCGAATACACCCTGCAAGCAGGAGAAACCGTCAAGGTTGATCCCGGTCACATTGCCATGTACGAGCCATCTATCAATTATGACATTACCCGTGTTAAAGGTGTCAAAAACATTTTATTTGGTGGTGAGGGACTCTTTCTGGCAACGCTCACTGGGCCAGGGCGTGTCTGGCTCCAAAGCTTACCACTTGCCAACCTCGCCTCAAAGCTCATGCAATACATGCCCATGAAAAGTGGATAAGAACAAAAAAGACCAGCAAATTGCTGGTCCTTTTTTTCATTGACAACAAGTAATGTTTAGTTCAGCGAACCGCCCAAAGCACTCATCCGGCTTGCCACGCTGTCATCTACAACCTGGTCACCAACCCGAACAATCAAACCACCCAAAATCTTCGGGTCAACTTTGAAGGAAACATTCTCAGCCTTGATTGAACCTTTCAGGCTAGCTTGTTCAGCATCGGTCAATGGCAAAGCACTAACAACCTCAGCTGTATTACCACTTAGACCAGCGATTTTGGCCGGTGCCTTGGCAAAGAAATCACCAATCAACGCCCGCTGCCGGTCTTCGCTCAAAGATTCGCCAACCAGTTTGTTAGCCGCAGCAATAGAAATCGCTGCCACCTGACCGCGTAGTTCTGACAGAATACGGTCACGTTCTTCCAAGGCACCATCACGGGCTGCTGCCACAACACCACGAGCTTCATCATGTGCCTGGGCAACAATACCCTTAGCCGTTTCCTCTGCCTGAACGGCCGCATCTTGGCGAACCTTGGAGGCTTCTGCCCGCGCTGCGTCTAAAATCTTCTTAGCCTCTGCATCCGCATTTTCACGCGCAATGGCTGCCTGACGGGCATCTTCCAGCCCCTTTGCAATTTTGGCTTTCCGCTCTTCCAGCATGTTGATGATGGGGTCATACGCATAGTTACGCAGCACCGTCATCAAAATAATGAAGAGCGCAATCTGCATGATAATGTAGCCTAAGTTAATACCTAAAGCTTCCATGTTGCTCCTCTCTAAATTGGCTAAATGCCAACCAAGCTAAACTTTACGCCACGAAGATCAGAATCAGTGCTACTACCAGAGCGTAAATAGCAACCGCTTCTGCAAGAGCAACACCCAAGATCATGTTACCCTGAATGGTACCGGCTGCATCGGGGTTCCGCGCAATACCCTGAACAGCGCCACCGACAACGATACCTACGCCAGCACCAGCACCAATAGCACCTGTCATGGCTAAACCAGCCCCTAACAGTTTCAAACCATTTGCAATCAAAGCTGCAGCTTCTGCATCCATAATAAATATCCTCCAAATCCTTGATTATCGAGTCTATGTTTTTACTTATTAAAAATCAGGCTAAAAAATCCCGATTAAATTGACAAAATACAGTTTCTAGTGATCGTGACCGTGGCTTTCTGTCGCACCAGACATAAAGGTCAGGGTCAACAAGGCAAACACAACACCTTGTAGTGCCCCAACTCCAAATTCCAGGAACCAGAAGAGCAAGTTCGCCACAGGTACCAGCGAGCCAATCACGAAAAGCAACACTTGACCAGCAAAAATGTTACCCAAGAGCCGGAAGGCAAATGATACTATCTTGAAGACCTCACTGACAAATTCCAGAATACCAACACCGGTATCCATAATTGCTAGCGGATTTTCCTTAATCTTGTCTCCATTCCAGGTAAAGAATTTGCTCCAATACTTCATGCCCTGTGCTTTCATCCCATAGTATTGGGTCATTATCACAGAAATGATAGCGATAGCCAGAGTAAAGTTAAGGTCAGTCGCCGCAGCACGCAAATAAGGAACAATTGTCCAATCAGCATCATCAGGCTTTGGCTCAGAAGCCTTGGTTAAGATAATACCGTTCTGCACATTCCCAACATTGGCCTCATCCACCTCATGGTGTACTGTCTCTTCAATCTCAAGAATCTCTTCCTCAGAAAGATGAACACCAGCAGCTTCAGCTTCCGCTTCAGCCAGTTGAACAGCTTTTTCAGCTTCAAAATGAGGCAGGTTTTCCCACTTGCCAATGGAATCTACGCCAGGGACAAGTTCCATCCAGTTAGAAACAACGATCCACAGGATGAAAGTCATGAAAAATGGGAAAAAGTTTTTAGCCCATTTGCCGGCCGCATTTTCCACATACCCATACAGCATTTCAACAAGCATCTCAAAGAAGTTGTAGAAACCCGACGGCACGTCATTAGCTGTTCTGGATTTGGCACGCAAACGAAACGCCATGATTAGAACAATGACAAATGTGACCAGGGTTGCCAAGAAGGTGTTGGTAAACCCAGCACCAAACAAACCACCCAGGAAGGATTTCCCTCCGGGCCATGCCCATAAAACTTCACCCGGCAGTTGGATAACCGGTAAGACCGGTGTCAACGATGGGATGATGCTTAGCAAGAGCAGAACAATAAGTAACCCGTAAACGATATAACGTTTTTTCATTCTTCGGTTGCTTCCTCCGCTTGATCTACGTTCTTTGTTTCTTCTAATAACTGCTGGGAACGTGCGACAGCCGTCATGCTCACACGCACCGTGATGTAGAGGGCAACGGGAACGCTACCCACCATAAGTAAGACTGTAAAAATTGCACGTGTACCAAGGAATCTATCCAGAAGGATACCCGCACCAAGCGCCACGCCGATGATTACGACAACAACACAACCAACTTGACCGATGACGCCAGCTAAAAGAGCAGTTTGATTAATGTGCTGTTGACTTTTACTCACCGTGACTTAGCTTTTTTGGCGAGCGTTTGGGAATTATATCACAAACGCCCGCCATGACAACGAATTTTTGATTTATATTCTGCTTGATCAGCCAGCAAAAAAGGCGGCGGCAGCCTGATTAGTCCAGTCAATGGCTGGGCCGGCATAAACCCCTAGCAGGATAATGAAGAAAACAGAAAATGCCAAACCAACCTGTGCCGCACGGGAAATAGGAATGGCTTTATCTTCATCGTCCGAGCGATAGAGGTACATGTATTTGATGATGCTTAAGTAGTAGTAGAGGGCAACAAAGGCAAGAACGATGCCAATGAGAGCCAGCCACCAGAGACCAGCATCAACGGCCGCTTTGAACAAAAAGAACTTACCCAGAAAACCAGCCGTGGGCGGAATACCACCTAGCGAAAGAATCGCCAACATCATTGCTAAAGCGAGATAGGGGGAACGGCGGCTAAGGCCTGAGAAATCGTCAAGCTCCTCAGAGCCTGTGACGTTGCTGACCAAGATAATCACACCAAAAGCAGCAATATTAGTGAAGATGTACATGAGCAGATAGAACATCGTGGCACCAGAGCCGCTTTGGGAAAAGGTGACTAGCCCAATCATAGCGTAGCCAGCTTGAGCAATACTAGAGTAGGCCAGGAGACGTTTGATGTTGGTTTGGAAAATGGCGACAAAGTTACCAAGTGCCATTGTGACGATACAAATGGCAACCAACATCCCCCACCAAATGCTGCTGCTGGGGTTTCCCAGCACGCCGGCCGAAAAGACGCGAATAAAGATGGCAAACCCAGCCGCCTTGGAAGCCGTAGACAAAAAACCGGTGAACGGGGTAGGAGAGCCATCGTAAACATCTGGTGTCCAGAAGTGGAAGGGAACGGCCGATATTTTGTAACCAAACCCCACTGCCATCATGGCCGCTGCCAGCAGCAAAACGGCATTGACTGACGTAGAAATGCCAGCACCGCCATCGAGCGTAACGGCCGTTACCAGCGGAGCCGCCGTACTCGTTAACGCATTTGTCTGCCCTGCCAACACCGATGCCACTGCAACCAAATTCGTTTGCGTTGTCAACCCATAAATCAGGCTCATGCCATAAAGCATAATCCCTGTGGCAAACGCCCCATAGACAAAATATTTCATCCCCGCTTCCGAAGAACGCGCATTTTGGGTGTAGAAGCCCGCTAAAATGTAGGAGGAAATACTGGCCGTTTCCAATGCCAGATAAATCATGATCAAGTCAGCCCCGGCTGCCATCAGGCTAAAGCCAATCGTAGCTGACACCAATAAGCCGTAATATTCACTGCTTTGCAGATGTTCAACTTCAACCGAAATCAGTGCCGTGACCATGAGTGCTACCAAGAACATGACACGGAAAACCAGCGTCACTAAATCGTGCCGGATCATCCCACCCCAAACCAACATCGGCTCGACACCTGGCTCGGCAAAGAACAGCCACAGACCCAGTGTGATGAGTAGGGTCACAAACGCACCCCAGGCGGTAAAAATCCCAATTTGCCGTTTGTCTTCCGGTTTCACAAACCGATGGTAAAGCAAGACGATAAACAGGAGAACGGTGAGGCTAATTTCGGGGACAATAGCCAGCCACCAGGAGAGGGTAATATTTGAACTCACCTATGCACCTCCCAACCAGGCAAACAGGTGGGTAGCAGCCGTTTGGGCAGCCCCCATAAAATTGGCGGCCTGTTGTGCCGTTTCCAAACGGTTAACGACCGGAGCCACCCCAGCCTCGACCATCGGCGCAATCACCGAGGGAAAGATACCGATAATGACCAAAATAACACAGAAACCAACCAGCGTTGCCTTATCAATAGCAAGAATCGGTCGCATATCGTGCCATTTGTGTGGGTCATAATCCCCAAAGAACACAATGCCAACCGCCCGCAGCACATAAGCCGCTGTAATAACGATAGCAATAGAGGAAACAATGGCGATCCAGGGATAATAATTGGCCGGGTTTAGATTAAATGCCGTTCCAGCCAAACTCATATCACCACCGCTCCACACGCCGAGGAAAATGGGAAATTCGGCGATAAAGCCTGACAGTCCTGGCATACCCATAGAAACCAAACCGCCAAGGATAAAGGCCACCATCGGCCATTGGAACACCTTGCCCATCCCACTTAGCTCATCCATACTGCGGGTATGGGCTCGGTCATAAACCATCCCGACCACAGAGAAGAAGAGAGCGGTCATGACACCGTGGCTAACCATTTGGATAGAAGCACCCACAAACCCTTCCAGGTTCATGGCGGCAAACCCCATGGAGACCAACCCCATATGACTCACACTGGAATACCCAATGAGGTATTTCATGTCGGTTTGGCGCATGGCAATGAAGGAGCCGTATATAACGTTGATGAGTGTAAGCAGGATAATGAAAGGCATCCAAAAGACGGTGCCTTCGGGCAAAATCTGGATACCAACGCGCATGGAGGCGTAGGCACCGAGTTTCATCAACACCCCAGCGTGAATCATAGAAACGGCCGTTGGTGCCGCCACGTGCCCATCGGGTGACCAGTTATGGAATGGGAACAAACCTGCCAGAATCGCAAACCCCAAGAACAATGGCATAAACCAAATCACCTGCACATCAAACGGGAAATTCGCCTCCGCCCACACGCGCAGATCAAAAGTCATCGGCAAACCCTGCTCCGGCAGCTTGAAATACAGCACCAGGAAGGCGATAAAGGAGATAAAGCTCCCAATCAGCAGATAGAGCGTCAGCTTCATCGCCGCATATTCGCGCCGTTCCTTCCAGCCCCAGATGACAATCATGACGTACATGGGCAGCACAGCCAGCTCATAGAAGAAGAAGAGCAAAAAGCCATCTACGGCCACAAACACCCCATGCACACCAGCCACCAGCAGCATAAAGAAGGCAAAAAACTCGCGGGGACGGTCATCAATGCTCCAGGAGATAAGCGTACCGCCCACCCCCACAATGGCAGTGAGCAGCACCAAGGTGGCACTTAACCCATCAACACCCATGATGTAGCCAATACCCAAGCTGGGAATCCACTTAGCCTCTTCCACAAAGAGCAGCGTGTCTGACCACAAAACACCCTGCATGCCAGAAAGTGATTGATAATAGCCTATGTACACCCCAAGTGAGAGTGCTAAGCCAAGAATCATGGCAGCCAAAGCCAGCATACGAGCATTTTCGCGCCGTTCCTCTGGCAACAGCAAGATAACAACTGCTGCCAAAATGGGCGACAGTGTAATGATAGAGAGAAACGGGAATTGCGCTTCCATACTTTCTCCAGTAAGCGATAATCAGTAACGGTAATCTTCTGTGATTTCCTGATTACCGATTACTTAAAACAAATTCTTTACTGTATCGTTGATGAACACCAAGACCCACTGCGGCCACACACCCAAACTGAGCATGAGTGCCATCAGCGGCCAAATAACCAGATGTTCACGCAACGTCATGTCGGTTAAACCTTTCCACTTCTCGTTAACAGGGCCATGCAGCGTCGCCCCAATTGCCTTGAGAATATAGGCACCTGTCATAAGCAAACCCAGCATGGAGATGGCAAGCTGAACCGTGAAGATGTTCCAACTGCCACGCACCACCAAGAATTCGCTGACAAACCCGTTCAAACCGGGCAAACCGAGCGAAGCCATGCTGGTAAAAATCAGGATGGTGCCGTACACGGGCAAAATCGTCCAGATGCCACCAAACTGCTTTAGGTCACGGGTGTGGGCGCGGTCATAAATGACCCCCACCAGGAAAAACATCCCAGCCGCCGACAGCCCGTGGTTAAACATTTGGAAGATAGCCCCGTTGGTTGCTATAATCGCATCATTGGACAAATGCTCATTGGCACCGTCAACGCCATAGGCATAAGCCATGACCGCTAACCCCAACACCACAAAGCCCATATGGTTGATGGACGAGTAGGCAACCAGCCGTTTAAAGTCCCATTGTCCAAAGGCGGCAAACCCACCGAGAACAATACTGAGCATCCCTAACACTGCCAAAACGCCAGCAGCGGTGTGGGCTTGTTCGGGGAACAAAGGAATGACAAGGCGAATAAAGCCATAGGCACCCAGTTTGAGCAGCACGCCAGCCAGAATCATGGAACCGGCCGTTGGAGCTTGGGTGTGGGCATCGGGCAACCAGGTATGAAAGGGCCAAATGGGCACTTTGATGGCAAAAGCAATCATAAATGCCCAAAAAGCGATGGACTTCACCAGCCCCGCGTTGATACCTGTGTTTGCCAACGTAGCCGTATTGGGCGTGCTAACCCAAACCTTCATCAGCTCCAACAGGTCAAACGTACCCATGGAAATGCCCATCACCTGAATGGAGAGGAGCAGCCCCAAGCTACCGGCCATGGTGTAGATGAAGAATTTGAAGGAAGCGTAGTCACGATCCTTCCCACCCCAAATTTTGATGAGGAAGTACATTGGCACCAGCCCAAACTCCCAAAAGATGAAGAAGATCATCAGGTCGAGGGAGGCAAACAGGCCGAGCATGGCGGTTTCCATCACCAAAAACAGGCTCATGTACATTCGCACCTTGTCGTCAATGTCGAAGGAGGCCAAAATGGCAATGGGGGTGAGAATGGTGGTGAGCAAGAACATGGTGAGGCTAATGCCGTCAATCCCCATGTGGTAGCTGGCTCCAATAGCGGGAAACCATTCGGCCTGCACCTCGAAGGCAAACCCACCAGCAAAGCGGTATTGCGCGTCGTAGGTGAACCACATGATGAGTACTAGCACCAGCGGCACCAGGCTAAGCACCAAGGCCAGCCGCCGAATCAGATTCTTTTCATCCTCTGGCAGAACAAACACGATGAGTGCCGACAGCAAAGGGAAGAAAACAATAAGATTTAGGAGGTTATCTTGAATAAAGTCCATGAGTTCTCCTAAAGGTTAGAAAAGGGTGGCAAACAGATCATAGTTTATCGCTAGGATAAGCACGATCAGTGCCGAAGCCAGGAGCATGGAGACAAGGGTGTACTCCTGAATGCGCCCAGTTTGGAAGTAACGCAGTTCACGCACTGTTTTAAGGAATTGGTCTTTGACCCAATCCACACCATCGCCAAAGATCATCATTTCGGCGCGGCGGGCGTAGTAGCCGATGGTGAAGAAGGTGCGAGCTACCAGGTGAATAATGCCGTCAATGATCCCTTTGTCCATGAATTCATAGACAATGACCTCAGAGAAGTAAACAACGGGGCGGATAAAAACGATTTGGTATAGTTCATCCCAGTACCATTTGTTTTGCAGGAAGGGGTAGAGGGCACCGAGGGGCTTGATGAGGGGGTCGGGTTGGCCTTCTGCGAGTGGTTTACGGCCGTAAATCCAGTACCCTACCCCAATGCCACCCAAGGCCACAACCAGCGATGCAATCAACGGCACCCATTGGAACGGCAGCACCTCTAACCCATGCCCAACCAGATGCAGGGTTTCCAGTTCGTGCATCGTTTCCTCAATGGTGGCGGCTACAAAGTGGTGGAAGAAGTTGTTGTTGACAATTGGCCCCAGCACCGGGAACTCTTCAGGAATACCAAACCAGCCGGCCGCAATCGCAAACACTGACAGTGCCATCAACGGAACCGTCATAAAACGACTGCTCTCGTGAGCATGTTCAGCCAGTTGGTGGCGTGGTTTGCCCAAGAAAGTAAGGCTCAGTTGGCGCGTGGTATAGAAAGCGGTGAGGAACGCCGCCAGTGCCAGCACAATGAAGACAAACAGGCCGGCCGGGTTTTGGTGATGCGCCCATTGATACCAGGCATCGGCAAAGATTTCGTCCTTTGACCAGAAACCAGCCGTGACAATGGGCAACCCAGAAAGTGCCATACCACCAATAACAAACGCCCAAAAGGTGATGGGCATTTTATCCTTGAGACCGCCCATGAAGCGCATGTCCTGCGGGTCGGTGTGGTGGTCGTGGGTGTGTTCCGCCCCATGCTCCATGCCGTGGATGACGGAGCCAGAGGAAAGGAAGAGCAAAGCCTTGAAGAAGGCGTGGGTAATAAGGTGGAAGGCGGCGGCGATATAGGCACCAATGCCGATGGCAGCTACCATAAAGCCAAGCTGGGAAATGGTGGAGTAGGCCAGTACGCCCTTCACGTCATTTTGTGCTACAGCAATGGTGGCCGCCATGAGGGCGGTGAAGGCACCGATGCCAGCAATGACCCAACCTACGCCGGGATTTCCCTCGATGCCAACGGCGATGAGGGGGAAGATACGAACGATAAGGTAGATACCAGCCGAAACCATTGCCGCCGCATGGATGGTGGCGCTAACGGGCGTAGGGCCTTCCATTGCGTCGGGCAACCAGACGTGGAGCGGCCACTGAGCCGATTTACCGACCGTACCGGTGAAAAGCAGCAGGGCCATAATACCCAAGGCACCTACACCAACCATTTCGGCGGCGTGTTCCAACCCGTGCGCCGACAGTGCCTCGGAGAAGTTAAGGGTGCCAAAGGCACTGTAGAAAAAGACAATGCCCAGCATCATCACCACATCGGCCACGCGGGTGGTCATGAATGCTTTGACAGCAGCCTGACGCGGGGGAATGTGGGGAATGCCGCCCGGTTCGATATGGTAGTTTCGTGCATACCAGAAGCCGATGAGTGAGTAGGAGCAGAAGCCCATGATTTCCCAGCCGATGAAGAGCAGTAGCAGGTTGTCGGCGACAACCAAGAGCAGCATGGCTCCGGCGAAGAGGGACATATAGGCGAAAAAGCGAGAGAACATCGGCTCCTCTTCGCTAGGGTGTGGGGGAACACCACGTTTGTGGGCGGGGCCTTGACCGTAGTTGTGGTAGCCAACGCTGTAGATGAAGATCATAAAGACAGCGAAGGGAACCATGAAGAGCATAACGGCCGTTAATGGGTCAACCGCCACACCCATTTTCAGCCAATTGCCAGATGAAAACGCCCCAATTGGAATCCAATTAAGCGCACTTTGGACAACCGTTGGGTGTTCTGCCAAATGGTGCGGGTCTTCCGCAAACAGGTTGAACGCAACCGTCCACCCCATGATTAATGAGGCAATGACCCCCGCCCAAGCCAACAGCCAGCTTAACGTCCGATTATGCTTGGTGAACAGCACAATCAGGAAGAACACCAGCAGCGGCCCGGCAGGAATAAGCCAGGTGAGGGTTTGTAATGTTTCTTCGTTCATACGTGTAAGAGATTAGAGATAGGGAAACCCGCTCAACAATCTCCTCCTCCTCCTAATTCTTCAACAGGTCAAGCTCTTCAGCCACAACTGAGTCGCGGTTGCGGTAAACCGAGATAATGAGCGCCAGGCCAACGGCCGCTTCGGCGGCGGCCACGGTAAGGACAAAGATAGCCCAGGCCATACCCGTTACCTGATCGGGTGCCAGATAGCGCCAGAAAGCAACCAAGTTGATATTTACAGCGTTCAGCATGAGTTCAACCGACATGAGAATGGCGACCGCGTTACGGCGGGCAAAGACACCATATAATCCCATGCTAAAGAGCAAGGCAGCAACAATGAGGTACCAGGACAATGGAATCATGCCACATCCTCCGGTTTCGGCCAGGCAACGATGATGGCCCCGACCATAGCCGCCAGCAGCAAAATGGAGGCTAGTTCAAAGGGAATGACGTAACCATCAGCCCCAACAAAAGCACTGCCTAAATTGACTACTGTATCTTGCAAGACGGCATCAGCAACGGCCGTTTTTGCCGCCAACGGCACAGAGTTGCTGGCGGTCAAAGGCCACACATAAACGATGGCACTAAACAAAATGGCAAACACGGTAACAGATGCTGCCAACGCCAGCAAAAACTGCGAATTAAACGGATCTTCAGTTGTCTGCATCATGCGCCGGGTGAGCATGATGGCAAATATAATAAGAATCGAGATCGCCCCAATATAGATGAGGAGCTGCGCCGCCGCCAAGAAGCCAGCATCCAGCGACAGGTAAATTGCCGCCACACCCAGGAACGAAATCATGAGAGCCAGCGCCCCGTGGAACAGGTTGCGGTTTGTCACCACAATGAACCCGGCACCCAGGGCAAGAATGCTCCCGATAATAAATGTGATCTGTTCAGCCATGTCAGAACATCTCCCTCCAAAAATTAGTCGGCATGTGCCGGGGCAGTCACACGGGCTGCATCACGCGCCGCAGCCTCTGCCTCATAATCCTGACGTGCCGTTTTGGCGCGTCGCCGCAAGATTTCAATGGTTGCCCAACCAATGAGCAGATTGCTCACAAGATGAATCCCCATTCGGACTACTTCGTTGCTGCCACCTACCAAGCCTACTTCAACCAACACTTTGTCCAGAATGACCACAACAAAGATCAGGACGATGGACAAGGGTACCAGGAACTTCCAGCCAAAGTTTAGCAGTTGGTCAATGCGGAAGCGAGGTAACGTGGCGCGAATCCACATGAAGAGGAAGAAAACAACGGCCGTTTTCCCTGCAATCACCAAAAAGCCCAAAATACGCCCTAACTGCAACCCATTCAATACCACATTTTCCAAACCAAACAACCGGTACCCACTCCAATACGCCGTCACGAATAAAGCCGACATAAAGATGATGCCGATATATTCTGCCGCCATAAACAGACCAAAAACCATTCCCGTGTATTCGGTATGAAACCCAGCAATAATTTCTGATTCTGCTTCTAGCAAGTCAAACGGCGAACGCCCTGTTTCTGCCAGTGAAGCCACAAAGAAAATCACGGCTGACAGGGGCGCGTAAAAGAAAAAGGGAATGGGCTGTGCTTCCACCAACCCCACTGTAGACATGGAGCGAGCCAGCAAAATAGGCACCAAGATAGACAAAATCATTGGCACTTCGTAGCTGACCAACTGCGCCACCGAGCGGAACGCCCCTAGCAACGCATATTTGTTGTTGGAACCCCATCCCGCCAGCAGCAGTGCCACCACTGACACCGAGCTAATAGAAAGAACGTAGAAAACGCCCACGTTGAGGTCTACACCAATCAGCCCGGGCGCAAAAGGCAGTACGGCAAAAAGCAGTAATGAGGTCATCAAACTTAGGATGGGGGCAGCAAAATAGGCGATGCGGTCAGCCCCAGCCGGGATGATCATCTCCTTGGTCATCATTTTGACCACATCGGCCACCATTTGCAGTTGACCAAAACGACCACCTACGCGGTTCGGGCCAATGCGGTCTTGCATCCGCGCCAACACCTTGCGCTCTGTCCACCCCAAAAGGAACACGAGGAGCAGAGCAAAGGTGGAGACGGTTAAAATGGCGATGATGTCGAGCACAACCTCGACCCACGGCGCGTTACCCCACACAGAGCGCAGGTAATCGAAGACTGTTAGGTCTAACAGTTTAGGAAAAAGTTCAGCAATATTCATGTTCTATACCCTTTGGAAATGGGGCAAAGCCACCAAATTGGTTGCAATATAGAAACAGCAACAACCTACCAAGCGAAACTTGCTTCGCTTGCAGGCAAAAAAATGGGTCTGCCTAGACCCATTCCAAAACACCGCGACTCCAGGCATAGGCCAAACCATCTGCCAGGAGGAAAACAAAGAGGACGGTTGCCCCAATGGCAAACACGCCCAACTGCCCAAAGGCGGCGGCGATGGGAAATAGGAAAACGGCTTCAATATCGAAGATAACAAACACAAGGGCGTAGATGTAGTATTGGACTTTAAACTGTACCCATGTGTCACCAACGGTTTCGATACCGCATTCGTAGGTTTGCTGCTTGATGTAGTTGGGTTTATGTGGCCCAAGCAAGCGATTAATAATGATTGGCGCACCCGGAAGAATGGGGGCCAAGAGGACGAATAGTGCGATAAATTGCCACTCTGCAAACACGGTTTTCTCTTCTCCTTCACAAGAACTCGTTCGTTTGTGAAATCTGTCTCATTTATAGCACATGCGATGGGCTAGGGCAATTAAAGGTGGAAATTGAAACGGCCGTTTTTTGCCACCAATGTCAATAATCTTGGTAATACCTGCCTAAAACGACAGAATCTGAACCTTGCAGGTTTGTGCCATCCCCTTGGGCGTGACTTTTGCAGACAATAAGCGTCAAACCAATTACACAGGGCAGATAAAGTTCACTGCAATTTTATGCCGCTTTTCACGATATTATTTTATACTGCATCTGGTTTTTGGTAATTATTTCGATTGGTCTTTGTCAAAAATGGGTGGAGCCGGCGGCTCAAGGGATTTTGACAAGGGCTTTTTCTTTATAGAAGTACTTGATTTTTGGCAACGGTCTGTAGTTTGCTGACCAGACATTGCCTAGTATGAAGGAACTATGCTTGACTCAGTACAGGAAACGTATCGCATTTTAGCGGTGGATGACAACACATACACGCTGCGTATTGTGCAACACACTTTGGAGCAGGTAGGTTACAAGGTCTCAACGGCCGTTTCTGGACCAGAAGCATTGCGAGCCATTAATCGTCACGGCATTCCCCATTTAGCAATTGTAGATTTACATATGCCCAAAATGAGCGGCTTTGAATTTTGCCGCGCTGTGCATGAATTTAGCGATATGCCGGTGATTATGTTAACGGCCGTTAACGTTGAGAACACCATCATCGAAGGGCTAGAACGCCACGCCGAGGATTACATCGTCAAACCGTTCAACCCGCCTGAACTCGTTGCCCGCGTGCGCCGCGTACTGCGCCGCATTGGCAGCTACAGCTACACCCTCGACTCTACCACCCGTGTTGATGAGCGGCTCATGGTCAACTTTCCCAAACGGGAAGCCCTGGTGGATGGCGAACTCGTCTCGCTCACTCCCACCGAATCCAAGCTGCTTTATATTCTCGTCCGCAACGCCGGCCGCATCGTCACCACCGAATTTCTGCTCAACCGCATTTGGCCTATGCAAGATGCCCATGAAGACCGGCTGCACGTGCATGTTCACCGGCTGCGGCGCAAAATCGAAGCCGACCACAACGACCCCGCCTATATCATTGCCGAAAGGGGCACTGGCTACAGTTTTCCCCTAGCCGCTGAATAATTTTTCCCATCCCCATATAATCTGCAAGCACCTTTCTGCAAAATATACAGAAAGGTGCTTTTTTTGTAAGACTCTTAAGAGGGATCGTAAGTTTCACCTGTTACATTATCCAATGTAAGGATCTCCTTTCTCTCTTTACAATTGGCACCGCGTAAAATTTGGACCTCCCTTCCTCCTTGCTCACACGCGGTGCCATCCTCTTTTTTTTAGCCCTTTATCTCAGTAAGCCAAACTGTAAGCCTCTTAAGCTACCGTCTAAACACAATCGTTTATGTTGCCCTGCCCATGTGCAAGGCACTTATTGAGAGGAATCCCCATGACTCCATCTGTCTTGATTGCCGATGACGACCCCATGATTCGCGGCCTACTTTGCCAGGCACTTGAATTGGATAATTTTCGCGTGGCGGCAGCTAAGGATGGGCTGGATACGCTGGAAAAAATTCAGGCCGCCCGCCCCGATGTGCTGGTGCTGGATGTGATGATGCCCAAGCTGGATGGCCTGGCCGTTTGTCAAAGGCTACGCAGCGTCCCAGCAACGGCCGATTTGCCCATCATTCTGCTCAGCGGCCAGGCGCACCTGAGCAAAGCAGAAATGCTCCACACAGGAGCCAGCAAATATTTGCCCAAGCCTGTCGCTATTGACGTGTTGGTTGCCAGTATTTACGAACTGCTGCCCTCTTGAGTAGGTATGCGCCTATAGCTCAAGATCCAGCTTGTTAGCTAACGTTGCGTTTGAGGGTTCAACTAAAATCGAGCCATCGGGGAAAACGATGGTTGGCACAACGCGACGGCCGTTATTGACCTGCTTCACGAAGGCCATGCCTGCTTCGTCCTGCTCCACATCAATTTCGGCGAAAACGATGCCATATTCGCTTAAAACATATTTAGCGCGGTGACAGTCAGGACACCATGAGGTGGTATACATTTGAATTTGGCCGTTAACGGCCGTTTCTGCCTGATTCATCTGGTAGCAACAACTCCTCTCTCAGTTCTGTGTGCGCGTTTAGCCAGCCACATAGCCACGTAATTTGGCCGACAAAATATCAACATCATAGGGCTTGGCAAGAAAATCGGCCTGTCCGGCATCAGCTATACGCTTTTTGGCCTCTTTCTCGTCATAACCAGACGAGAGAATAACCGGTACGTTTGGGTTAATCTGGCGCAAAAGATAAAATGTGTCTTCCCCAGTCATTTCTGGCATAGATAAATCAAGCAGAATGACAGCAATGTCCTTGCTATGCTGCTTGTAGAGATCGATCCCTTGTTGACCAGAAACGGCCGTTAATGCCTCCACCCCCGACAAAGCCAAAATATCGGTCACAGCCTCCAATACCGGCTCCTCGTCGTCAATGATCAACACCCGGCTAGGGTGTTGGTGATTGGTGGAAGCAGTGGTGGAAGAAACGGCCGTTGGTGGCTCCACATCAACCACCTCACCTCCTTCCTGCAAAATCGGCAGCAACAACTGAAACGTCGTTCCCTGCCCCAATATGCTCCGCACCCACAAATCACCCTGATGCGCCCGTACAATACCCGACACTGCCGCTAAACCCAGTCCCCGTCCTTTTTCCTTCGTCGTAAAAAACGGGTCAAAAATCCGCGCCAATGTCTCTGCACTCATCCCCACTCCCGTGTCAGCCACCTCAACCACCGCATACCGTCCCCCCTGCAACTCCAAATTTGCACGCAACCACCCATCTCCCCACTTCCCTTCCTCAACATCACAGACACTTGTAGTCACAACCACCTGTCCCGGCACCTGCCCAATCGCATCTGCTCCGTTAATAATCAAATTCATCACAACCTGCTGCAATTGTCCTTCATCCCCCATGATCAACGGCAACGTCTCCATCATCTGTGGACGTAGCTCCACATTTTTGGGAATACTCGCCCGCAAAAATTCCAGATTATCAACCAGCAACATGTTAAGAGATACGGGTGTCATCACATACTTGTTCTTGCCGGCAAAAGCCAACATTTGTCGCGTCAAATCAGCCGCCCGTGCAGATGCCCGCAGCGCCTTCTCCACATGCTTCGCCGCCCGGTGCTCCTCACCCATCAACCGCAGCGCCAGCGAATTTTGCGACATCATCGCCACCAGCAAATTATTAAAATCATGGGCAATCCCCCCCGCCAAAAGCCCCAAACTCTCCAACTTCTGCGCCTGCCGCAACGCCTCCTCAGTCTGCACCCGTTCGGTAATGTCTAATGCGACACCTGTAACACCAACAATCTGATTATCATCTATCAAAGGTGAGAAACGAATTTCTAAGACACGCTCACGTAACGTTTCCGTTGAGGTGACAGTCTTACCAATCAACGCCTGCTGAACATAATGCCGCAAATTAGGGATATTCGTCTCATATTGAAATATAGATCTTCCAACCAAATCAACCGAATGAAAGCCAAATTGCGACAATGCTTTTCCTTGTGCAAGTGTATATTCACCATTGCTATCAATACCCCAAAGAATGATAGGGGCACTGTCAACGACGGTTCGCAGACGCTCCTCGCTTTGGCGTAGTGCTGCTTCTGTCACTCGTAAGTCTTCTACATGGTTCCTTAAATCAACCTGCACAATCTGTAATTCTGTGTTCTTTTTTGCTAGAGCTTCCGCGTTGCTTTTCGCAGCATTTAAAGCGTCATTAAGGCTTTGGGTAAATAATTGGAGTAAAACAACCATTAGAATAATTCCCAAAAATGCTGTACTCCAGATGTATGTAGGGGTGATAGGGGTCGTAGCGTCAGGTAAATACCCTTTAGCCTCTACAGCCCAAAGAATTAGACCAGTCGCAATACTTAGTACAGAAAACAGACCGGAAAATTTCCCGCCCAGCAGCAAACCAGCAATTAAAATAACTAAAAAATAGCCCAGAATACCAGGACTTCTATAACCACCTAACACGATTATTGCAAACGTAAACATTAACCATAACGCAAACGATACAATAAAACTTGCTAATTTTATCTTGCCATGCCGCATGATATAAAAAGCAATCAATAAAACGGTAAAAAGTATAAGAATGGCAATAATTTCAGCACGAGGGCGCAAAGTGAGGCTAAAAGCAATGATCGTTATAGGATTTAATACTATTAAGGAGAGTAAAATTATTCTTAAAAGCCTAAAAGCCCTAAAATCACTTTCGTCGTTTATTTCAGGTGCTGCGATGATTTTTGATAATTTTAACACCATGGCTAGGTTGATTCTTATGGTAGTTTAAGCAATAATACCAATAAACTCTTTATATAATAATACCTGCTGTAAGCAAAATTTTTTATGGTAAAAGCTTTTTGCACAGCTATTTAGCATCATATCTTTCATTTTAGCACACCTTCAAGATAACAATTCACATAAATCAACTATTGCCTAGTCAATAGTTATTTTGTACTATTACCCTGCGTCGCAAACTACATACAGCAATCAATTTTTATCTAGTTTTGCAATTTCTTACTCAATGCCAACCTAGAGAGATGCAGGAGTCTTTTGTTTATGGAGGTAAGATGTTTAAGACCAAAGCTGGGCAACGCGTTCTTTATTCAAATGCTAACAAGAAAGCAACAACGCAAACTATTAAAAAAATAGCGGTGATAGGAGGTGGGTGGTCTGGCCTCTATGCATTGAAAATACTGCGTGAAGATGGGCACCAAGCTGTATTATTTGAAGCATCAGACTCTATTGGCGGAATATGGAAATATCAAGAGAATCAACCTGGAGGAGTTTGGCAAAGCACCTACACAAATTCATCCAAGACCTATCTACATGCTTCGGATTATCCTCTCCCAGAAGCGCTACCTTTGTTCCCACACCACTCAGACATCCTTAAATACTTGCACAACTATGCAACTCACTTTCATCTCTGGAATCATATCTATTGTCAACATAACATCATCAACTTAAAGAAATCCGGAAAAATATGGTTCGTTTCAATCGAACAAAATTCTGTTGTAACCAATTATGAATTCGATGCTGTAGTGATTTGCACGGGTCAATCACGGGTACCAGTCGTGCCTTCGGATCACATGTTCACACATTTCTGTGGCATCACAATGCACAGCCATGAGTACAAATACCCAACAGAACAAATGAAGGGAAAAAGCATTTTGATTATAGGGGGCGGTGAAAGTGCCTGTGAAATTGCTAATGAAGTATCCTCGACAGCAGAATGCGTTTATTTAAGTATGAGAAAGGGAAGATGGTTCCAGCCTAAACACAATGGGCCTCATTTGGCGTTGGATACACGCAACCCACGGAAAGCACGCATGATCATGAAGAACAAATTTTTGCATAGCTATGCCGTCAAAGTATACGAAATGTTAAGCATTGCAAGTTTTGGGGTCGGTGGTCACGGAATTGACAAATGGGCACCAAAAGTACCCATGTTAAGTGGAATAGTCAATAAAAGCAGAGAGGTTGTTGATAAAATAACGATAGGAAAAGTCATTCCTCAACAAGGTGTAATAGATATTAAGGGGCATTCTATTTGGTTTGAAAACGAAGCACAACCAACTCATATAGACATGATCATTTACGCTACAGGGTATCGGCCCGAGTTTTCATTTCTAGATAACTATAATTCAACCCAGCTTTATAAACTGGTGTTTGATATAGAAGACTCAACACTCTGTTTCATTGGTATGGTACGCCCCCTATTTGGTTCCATTCCGGCCTTAGCAGAACTTCAAGCTCGATGGGTATCCGCTGTTTTCAAGGGCACTGTCAAGCTTCCATCTCGTGAAAAAATGCAAAAGTGCATACAGCAAGACGCGATCTACCAGCAACAAAAATTTCCAGTAGATTACAAGCGAGTACCTTATTTAGTAGACCATTTTGAATATGCTGATTACATAACCAGACAATTAAATGCACAACCAAATTTTTGGTGGCTTTTCTTTGTCAATAATAAAAAATGGCGTATATTGATGAATGCGCCATGGACGCCATTTGAAGTCCTATTGAATGATCCTGAAAAACAGGGACAAGCTTATAAAAACATTGTTAAAGAGTACAGGTTAAAAAAGGAAACTAATCATTTCTCTTTAAGTAAGGCTCTTTTTGCTTCTGGTGTTGGAATTGCCATGGCAATGACTCTCTTATTCCAATTATCTATCAAAACAATCAGTTGGCTTCTCAAAGAATAATGAAAACAGCATCATTGTCACCTACCTTAAGATAAAGCAATGGAAACCAAAGCTGATAACATGCCAAGCCTCGAAGAATTCTTGACTTTGCCTATTGAAGAGGTGATACCGCTTGCACCTCAAACTATGGTTTACTACGTATCTGGTTCTCGAAGAGGTGCTGCCTTGGATGGCGTAGGAACCAGTGGTGAAGCTTACAAACATTGGGCTAGCAAAGAGATGATGCGCTGTGTTAGCCTACTTTTTGACTATGGCATTAAGCATCTTCTCATGCCAATGGTTACTCCGGGTTCTTTTAGTGAGATCACCTCAGGGTACCGAGAGTTTCTATGGAATTGGATTGATTGGGGCTTGGCACGAGAAGAGGCTATTGAATTCTTCATTCAACAAGGATGGCATGTTCATATTCCGTTTGGAGAACATATTCCTGAGTTAAAAAATGTAATTGAGCAGCTTAAAGTAACAACTCAGTTTCCCAAAAAAAGCTCCCTATGGATATTTATTGTTCCCGAACAGAATATCCTTTGGGAATGGGCTTTGGCAAAACTGCAAGCTAAACCCGTTACAAATACCCAAGCAGCCGTAAAACTACTTTATGGTGAAGAAATCCCACTAGCAACTCTTTACTTAGACTTTGGTAAACCAATTATTTCTTCTGATTTATTGCCACCTTTTCTAATTGGCAAACTAGAAAGCTACTGGAGTCAAGAACCTGGATACAGCTTAAATGACCAACTGTTTAGGCGTATTTTGTACGACTTTGCGTTCATAAGAAAAACGTGGATGGAAGATAAAAGCGGACGGGCAGAGCAAGCTATTGAATACCGCAATGCATGGGAAGGTGGTGTCGTTCTTGGGTTAGGAGAACGCCTAGGGCCATTTTGGTATCCACAACCAACAACAAATCCAAAGATCACAACAGGTCCAAATAGCAATGACCAAAAAGAGTGAAGCTTTTTGGTCAAAAAGGATGTTTTTAGAAGCACCACTAAGTACTCTTGCTTCGTTTGTACCACAAACGGCCGTTTTCTCTGCAGGAGGAACTCGTCGCAGTGCTGCCTTAGCTGGGTTAAGCACGGACGGCTTTGCCTATGTCCAATTCGCCCGAGCCCAAATGATTGAGACATTTGATCTGCTTTTTCGCTATAGGGTGAAGCACATTTTTACGCCCGTTTCTACCCACGTCAACTTTGGCGAATCTGGTATGTACCAAACTAGGCTGCTGCAACGGGTTGCCAACGGCGTCGCCGATGATGATGCGCTGGCCGTCTACCGCCAAAAAGGGTGGCGCGTCCGGTTGGTGGGGGGGGAAGATGTGCCAGAGTTACAAACGGCCGTTTCCCGCCTCCAACAAGCCACCCCCACCGGCAACCACACACTCTGGTACACCATCGCCCCCCGTGCCGAAGCCCCCTGGGAACAACTCCTTGCTGCCGCCCACCGCACCCAAGCTGCAACCCGCGCCGAACTCATCCGCGAACTCTATGGCGAAGACATTCCCCTCGCCACCATGTACCTCGGCTTCGGCAAACCCGAAATCTATGCCGACCTCGTACCCCCCATTCTCGTAGGCAAAATGCAGTGCTACATCCGGCAAAAACCAGGCTATGTTCTCAGCGAGCGCGAATGGCGGCTCATTCTCTACGACTACGCCTATACTCGCGCCACCTGGCGCGAAGACAAAACTGGCCGTGAACTCAAAGCACTCGACCACCGCGAAGCATGGGAAAACGCCCCCATTCTGGGGCTAGGCAAACGCCTCGGCCCCTTTTGGTACCCTATCAGCCACGAAGATGCTGATCTAATCTAAGCAAGCGCAGAGAAGCGGCTTCAGCAGAACTGACACTGTCACTTTCGCTTACCAAGCCACAGTGATGTTATCAGTGGTTATATTGGCTTGCTGTTCCAAGGGAAACACGCTCTTGAAGATTTTCGCGGTGAAGAACCCTTATAATTGCCCCTCACCATTAAGCATACAAGTTACGAGCGTTTTTCAAATTGAGGCTTGCAAGCCAGCATCTTATCTGCTGGCTTTTTTACTTCAGGTTGACGACAATGGATAGTCTATTTTTCGATGATGAGAGGCGGTAAACGATGTATTTATTTGTTGGCACCTACACGATGACAGTCCCCCACGTGACAGGGAAAAGCGATGGCGTTCAGGTTTATTGGTTTGACGGCGACAGCAGAAAACTGCGCTTTGCCAGCAAATTTATGGGGGTTGACAATCCGTCATATCTGACGCTGCATCCAAACGGCCGTTTTCTCTTCACCGCCAATGAAGCCACGTCCGATGGTGGGGCTGGGCTAGTGAGTGCGTTTGTCGTTGACGGCGACCAGCTAATCTGGCTCAACAGCCAGCCGGCAACCGGAGCCGCCCCATGTTATGTGAGCACAAACGGCCGTTTTCTCTTCGCGGCCAACTACGGCGGCGGCAGCGTGGCGGTTTATCCCATTGACAAAAACGGCCGTTTGCAACCCGCCAGCCACCATATCCAGCACCACGGTCATGGCCCCAACCCCGACCGGCAAGAAGCCCCGCACGCCCATTGTATCCTGCCCACGCCCGATGGCCGTTTTATTCTAGCCGTTGATTTAGGCATTGATCAGGTGGCCGCCTACCGGCTAACAAACGATGGGCAGCTTGAACCAGCCGCAACCATTGCCACCAGCCCTGGCAGTGGGCCACGCCACCTGATTTTTCATCCAAACGGCCGTTTTGCCTATCTCCTCCACGAACTAACCCCCACCCTCACTGCCTACGCCTATGAGCCAGACGGCTTAATTCTACGACCACTGCAAACAGTTACCACCGTCCCCGCCGATTATAGGGGAGAAAATTACGGCGCAGATTTGCATTTGGAGCCAAACGGCCATTTTCTCTACACGTCCAATCGCGGCCACGACTCCCTTGCTCGCTTTGCTTGCGACCCCGCCAGCGGATTGCTTACCCCGCTCGGCCACACCCCCACAGGAGGTAAATTTCCACGCGGTTTTGCAATTGCGCCAAACGGCCGTTTTCTCCTCGCTGCCAACCAAAACAGCGACAACATCACCCTCTTTCAACTCGATTCTACCAATGGACAGCTAACCCCCATCTCCCAAACGGCTTGCGCCACACCCGTCTGCCTGAAGTTCCAGCCATAACAGATGATTTAGCCGCCCAAGTGCTGCTGGCATTTAAAGATTTGAACTGCAAAGATCGCAAGGGGTCAAAACTTTAGCACCCCTTGCGTCAAAGCCTTTCAGTTCTCAAGTTGGAGCCGTATCTAGCGGCGGTGCATAGGCCAAGAAGTCGTGGGCAAAACGCTCAGCATAGCTGTAAATCAACGCCTCGACCCGCGCCACGCTGGGCGATGCCACCACCAGCCCAGCGTGCTGCTCCTTGTGAACCCGGTACACAATTTCGGCATCCTGATAGCCAGACAAATCGGGATGCTGCTGCCGCGCTAAGCAGACCAACACCCCCGCATAGTGCCCAAGCGGCGTGGGCGGGGCATAAGGCTGCCCTTGGGCATGGCAGATTTCAAGCTTAGCCCATTCACCCCACAAGTTCATACCGCTGGAGGCTTCGACTAACTGCTCGATGTTGGCACCACCCACGCGGGCGGCTGTTTCAATGAAGTGAAAACGGCCGTTTACCTCTGCCCGCAAAAATTCAGTGTGCGCCACCCCGCGCGCCATCCCAAAGGCGGGCAACAACTGCCGATTCAATGTCAACAACTGCTGCGCCTCGTCACTATCGGCCGGCAGCGTGCGCGTGGCAAAAACCCCCCCATCGTGCGACACACTTAGCGGAGGGCGCGTATATTTGTGCGGCGTAGCAAACACCACCTCACCATCCCAGACAATCGAATCC
This sequence comes from Ardenticatenaceae bacterium, assembly GCA_020634215.1. Taxonomy (GTDB): domain Bacteria; phylum Chloroflexota; class Anaerolineae; order Promineifilales; family Promineifilaceae; genus JACKCD01. Next base: position 43,269 of record JACKCD010000012.1, read on the forward strand.
ACATGGTACATCTCGCCCGGCAAGAACTGCTCAAGCAAAAAATGCGACTGCTTGTCACCCAATTCATTCAGCCAGTGCCACACTTCATCCGGGTGATTAATACGCTTAATCCCCATTGCCCCTGCCTCAGAACGTGGTTTGAGCAGCCACGGCCCTGGCACGGTTGCCATAAAGTGACGCAACTGGTCATAATGAAACACCGGTGTAAAAGCTGGCACGGGCACGCCAATGGCTGCCGCTTGCCCACGCATCGCCAGCTTGTCACGGAAATGGCGCACGAGCGTATCCCCCAAACCCGGCAGCCGTAAATGTTCTCGCAGTGCCGCCGCCGTTTCCACGTCATAATCATCCAGCGGCACAATCCGGTCAATCTTGTTACCACGCATCAAATAACTGACCGCATAAGTAACATCTGGCTGTTTGGACAAGCTGGACATCAGAAACATTTCATCAATACTTTCACGCGGCCACGGCTCGTTAGCAATTTTTTCGCGTGTTAGCAGCAAGACACGCGCCCCTTGTGCTTTGGCTGCTTGCAAAAAGGTTGTGCCTTTAAAATAGCTGGCTAAACAAAGAATAGTAACAGTCATATTATGTCAAATCCTGTTTGATTTAGGCCAAAGCCAAAAATAAATGATCCGAGCAAAGCAGTGTTTTTGGCTTTGGCTCACGGCTTTTTCAGTTTAAACGGGATCGTTTTTTTCTTGAACAAGCCTTAAAGAAAAAAGATAACGCCTATAAGGGCAACTAGCGTCAACAACACAATGAGCAAAATCAAACCACCTACAAGCTGTTCTGTAAGCTGCCGTGGTGCCCGGCTCATTTTTGTGGTGCTAGGTGGCACGGAGGTTGTCGCTTCAGCCTGTGGCGAGGCTGGTGCTGGTGGTTCTTGTGACCGCATGGGAAGATATTTTGCCAGCAGTTCGGGGGTCAACTCAACAATTTCGTCACTGTCCATTGCGTCAGACAGATAGGTGACAAGGTTTGTATCAAGGCGCGGTAGCTCGGGTTCAGTGGAATGGGGAGAAACGGCCGTTTTTTCTCCTGCCTCGGCCACATCCACTGGCTGAAAATCGGGCGGCGCAATTTTTTGCACCCAATATGGCATATCCTCTGGGGCTTGCCGCGCTGCCTCAGATCGTTTTTTAATGTCGGCCAGCATCGGGGTCAAAGCCAGTCGCCCCAACGGCGGTTCGTTTACACCACCCTCTGTTACCAATTCTGGCTCTTCTTTTTCAACCAGGTCAACATCACGTGCCAACAAAAAATATTCTGCCTGCAATGGGTCAAAAACCAGGTGTCCACCCGCCCGCACCATATCCCCTTCTTCCAAATCAACTTCTCCGGCCGCCCGTGCCGACAGTTCACAACGCAAGCGATGGGATTTTTCAACAAGAACAAACTGCACGCGGGCAGAACGGCCGTTAAGCCGCAGCATCTCCAGCTTACGCTCCGTCAACAGCCGCAAATTCTCCACCCGCCCCACTACAAACACCAACCCCAACGGGAGTCGCGTCGGCAACTGCACCGCCAAACGCCTATTCAGTTGAGTTACAGAAATATCCATGAACTGCCTCTTGCACCGCCTCTTGCAGCCAGAAGTTGAAACTTAACCAGCGATCCGCTATACTTATGCACATTATGCAATGCACTCTATTATAACCTAGAATTGCTAAAACGATTTTTCAAAAAGAAGCCAAATCTTACGCTCTTTTTATTTGACGAATCGAATGCGAGTGATATACTATACCTTGCGTATTTGGCGCAGCTAGGTTAGCTTGCCTTAGTAAAAGCAAATTTGCAGATTTAACAAGATGTTTTGCTAACCATGTAGTGACAACAAAAACGGTTGTCAAATGCGCCGACGTAGCTCAACTGGCAGAGCAATGCTCTTGTAAAGCATAGGTTATGGGTTCGATTCCCATCGTCGGCTCTAGGGTCGTGACGATACATGGCAAACAAAACGAACCCCAACCAGATGAATAAGGGTCAGTGTCCCGAGCGGCAAAGGGGGCGGACTGTAAATCCGCTGGCAGACGCCTTCGTAGGTTCGAGTCCTACCTGGCCCATTCATTCAGCACTTGGATACTCAGTCTAAGTGCTAATTTTTTGGTCGTATTCATTTCCATTTCGCCCACGTAGCTCAGTAGGCAGAGCACATTCTTGGTAAGAATGAGGTCATGGGTTCAAATCCCATCGTGGGCTTTTATACCCCGTTCATCTTCTGCAAAATGAATAAACTGGTGGGCAGGGTCTATTTGTGAAAGCATTAGGCTATAAATTAAGTGTGATTTGGCAGTTGCAGACTGTGACCATCGCACAAAAATCTTAAAAGGGTGAAAGTTACGAAAGATGGCCAAGCAAAAATTTGATCGCAATTTACCACACGTAAATATTGGTACGATCGGTCACGTTGACCACGGCAAGACATCTCTGACAGCTGCTATCACAAAGGCACTGTCTTTAAAGGGTGAGAACAACAATGAGAAAGATAAAAACGGCAAACTGGTAAAACCATTTGCTGATTTCTCTGCATTTGACCAAATTGACAATGCTCCGGAAGAAAAGGCTCGTGGTATTACGATTGCTATTTCTCACGTTGAATACCGGACTGAAAAACGCCACTATGCGCACGTAGACTGCCCAGGGCATCGTGACTATATCAAAAACATGATCACTGGTGCCGCACAGATGGACGGCGCTATTTTGGTTGTGTCTGCACCTGATGGTCCTATGCCACAAACCCGCGAACACGTCCTGTTGGCTCGTCAAGTAAACGTACCAAAGATGGTTGTTTTCCTCAACAAGGTTGACCTCATGGATGACGAGGAACTATTGGAACTAGTGGAACTCGAATTGGGTGAACTTCTGGTTGCGCAAAATTATGATGAGGACACTCCCATCGTACGTGGTAGCGCGGTTGTCGCTTTGGAATGTGACAGCACTGATCCCAGTCATCCAGCGTATGCGCCAATTTACGAGTTGATGGCAACGGTTGATGAGTGGATTCCAACCCCAGAACGCGACACGGAAAAACCGTTCTTGATGCCGGTGGAAGATGTGTTCTCTATCAAGGGTCGTGGTACAGTTGTGACTGGGCGTGTGGAACGTGGTACGCTCAAGGTAAACGAAAAGATCGAAATCGTTGGCATTAAAGATACCCGCGAAGTTGTGGTTACTTCTATCGAAATGTTCCACAAACTTTTGGATAGTGCCCAAGCTGGTGACAACGCGGGTTTGCTGCTACGCGGTGTTAACCGTGACGAAATTGAGCGTGGTCAGGTTTTGGCGAAGCCCAAAAGTATCACCCCGCACACCAAATTTGACTGCGAAGTTTACGTTCTGCGGAAAGATGAAGGTGGTCGTCATAAGGCTTTCCAAGATGGGTATCGTCCACAGTTCTATATCCGCACCATGGACATCACCGGCACGATTTCTTTGCCCGAAGGTGTAGAAATGGTTTTGCCTGGTGACAACGCCAAATTTACCGTCGAACTGATTTCCAAGGTTGCTTTGGAAGACGGTAGCCGCTTTGCAATCCGCGAGGGCGGTCTGACCGTTGGGGCTGGTGTTATCACCAAGATTTTGGAATAATTAGCTGTTAGATAAAGGGTTGGCACCTTGTTGCCAACCCTTGTTTCTGAGGTTGTATCATGGCGAAAAAAGCCGTTCGGTCTCATATCATTCTGGCGTGTACAGAGTGTAAAGAACGTAACTATATTAGTGAAAAAAATCGGCGCAATAACCCAAGCCGGCTAGAGTTCAACAAGTATTGCCCCCGCTGTCGGCAGCATCGCCTTCATCGGGAGACGCGCTAAGCCTATGTAGGGGGTTAGCTCAATTGGTAGAGCAACGGTCTCCAAAACCGTAGGCTGCGGGTTCGAGTCCTGCACCCCCTGTTTTGTTTTGTAGAGAAGGTTTTCTCTACAAGATATGCAAAAGAGTCTGATCTAATCTACGGGAAGTTGAGGTTTCTCAGCTTCCCGTAGATTTAGTAAGGGTAATTTTAACTGTGAGTGAAAGCAATTCGGAAACGGCCGTTAAACAACCCAATTTTATCGTGCGTTATTTGCGTGAAACACGTGGAGAACTGCGTAAGGTTACTTGGCCAACCCGAGAAGAATCGTGGCGTTTAACAGGCATCGTCTTAGCTTCAACGCTCGTCTTTTCCCTGTTCTTGTGGGTCTTTGACACCATCTTCTCAAACGGAATTCAACAACTCCTAAGCCTGTTTATTGGCGTATAGGCATTCTGCCTTTCGGAATCGAAACGTAATGAGTGACGAAAACGTGGACAATGTTCCAAACCTGTTTGATGATGAACAAGCAGACGATCTTTTTGAGTCCGTAACCTTAGGTGGCAAGGACAACAGTGATCAACCGTCTGATGGTCGTGCTTGGTATGTCATACACTGTTATTCGGGCTATGAAAACAAAGTTCGTCACAGCATCGAGCAACGTATCGAAACGATGGGAATGCAAGACAAAATCTTTGACGTTGTTGTTCCCACAGAAGACGAAATTGAAATTAAAGATGGCAAGCGTCGCACCGTAGAACGCCGTGTTTTTCCTGGCTATATTCTCGTACAGCTCATCATGAGTGAGGACTCGTGGTATGTTGTACGTAATACTCCGGGTGTGACAGGTTTTGTTGGTATGGGCAATGACCCCACACCACTACGATCCGACGAGGTTGCCAAGATTATGAACCGCATGGAAGCCGAAGCACCTAAAGTTAAATTCGACTTCCAAATTGGTGAAAAAGTTCGTATTGGCACCGGCCCATTTGCCGATTTCATTGGAACGGTAGCAGAAATTGACATTGACCGTGCCAAAGTTCGTGTTATGGTGTCGTTCTTTGGACGCGAGACCCCTGTCGAACTAGATTTCCTGCACGTAGAAAAGGTTTAACCCATGGCAAAGAAAGTAAAAGCTGTTGTTAAAATTCAAATCAAAGGTGGTAAGGCAAACCCAGCCCCCCCTGTTGGTACAGCACTAGGCCCGCACGGCATTAATCTGATGGCTTTTTGTAAAGAATATAATGCCAAAACCAGCCACATGGTTGGTCAGGTTGTGCCTGTCGAAGTCACTATTTTTCAAGATGGCAGCTTCACGTTTATCTTGAAAACACCCCCGGCCGCTGATTTGCTCAAACAAGCGGCGGGCGTTAAAGGTGGCTCTGCTGTGCCACACCGCGACAAGGTTGGTTCCATTAATTCGGCTCAATTGCGTGAAATTGCTGAGCTAAAAATGAAAGACCTCAACGCCATTGATGTCGAAGGCGCAATGAAAATTATTGCGGGTACCGCCCGCAGCATGGGGTTGACCATTACTGATTAATTATTTTTCCGTTTCTGCGGAGATAGTAAGTGGGAGGGCTTTTTAATCGCCCGCCAACACCACAAGGAGTTATAAATGCCAAAAAGAGGGCGCAAATATCAGGAAGCAGCCGCTAAGGTTGATAGATCAAGGTTTTATACACGTGAAGAGGCCATCAAACTTATTAAAGAAACGGCCGTTACTAAATTTGACCCCACAGTTGAAGTACATCTTCGGTTAGGTGTTGATCCCCGTCACGCTGATCAACAGGTTCGCGATGTTGTTGTTTTGCCTAATGGCTTAGGCAAAACAGTGCGTGTGCTGGTTTTTGCTGAAGGTGAAGATGCTGAGGCTGCCCGTGAAGCAGGGGCAGATTATATTGGTGATGATGAAGTCATCAAGCAAATTCAGGGTGGCTGGGTAGATTTTGACGTTGCGATTGCCGTTCCAAGCATGATGGGTAAGGTTGGTCGCCTAGGCCGTATCCTTGGCCCCCGTGGTCTAATGCCTAACCCTCGCGCTGGCACAGTTGCGCCGGCAAACCAAATTGCACGACTCATTGAAGAAGCAAAGGCTGGGCGTGTTGAATTCCGTGTTGATCGGACTTCAAACATTCATGCCCCTATTGGCAAGGCGAGCTTTGGTGAACAACAGTTGTTAGAAAATATGCAGGCTTTGATTGAAGCGATCAAACGTGCTCGTCCATCTGCGGCTAAAGGTCGCTATATTCAAAAGATGACTGTAGTCAACACGATGGGACCTGGTATCCGCATGGATGTTACTGAGGCTGCTGGGTAATTGCTTATCGAGATTGTTTGAAAACTGTATAGCGACTTGAAAGAAAATTTTTCTGCTCAAGACAGTTGGTAGCGAATCTCTTCGCTTTAAAATACCAGCCGAGGTAGGATTTTTCGCAAATAAAGCACAGACAATTGTTCTTGTGTTTTCTTACTTAAAAAGTAAGTTTTCATTTGTTTGCAAAATCCTCATGCTGGCTGCATGAGGATTTTTTATTTAAACCTGAAAAGGAGGTAAAGCACATTGGCTATTTCAAGAGCACGTAAAGAAGAGCTTGTACAACAGTACATGGATTTGATTGATGAAAGCCAAGCGATTTTTATTGCTGAATATGGTGGCATGAATGTGAAATCGCTCGAAGGGCTACGGCAAAAAGCTCGTGAGGCAAATGGTGCTGTTTTTGTTACCAAAAACACGCTATTGGCTTATGCACTGCGTGAGAAGAACCGCCCCGTCCCAGAAGAATTACTGGTTGGGCAAGTTGCTGCCGGTTTCGCAACGGGCGAAGTTCCGACTTTAGCAAAAGCGTTGACGGAATATGCCAAAGGTGAGGCCAATCTAAAGATCAAGGGGGGTATTCTAAACCAGAATATCTTGAACCCAGCGCAAGTAGAGGCGTTGGCAGATTTGCCACCGTTGGATCACTTGCGGGCGCAGATTCTTGGCCTTATCAACGCCCCTGCCCAGAATATTGCTGGGGTTATTGTGGGTGGCGTCCGTCAGATTGTGAACGTGCTGGATGCTTATGCAAAGAAAGCAGACAGCGATGCTGTGGCTGAAGCCGCTTAGGTTGTTGATATGTGTGACATGATTCATGATGTCATGGCGAGAAATTTTGAATTTACATTTGGAGGAAATTAAAAATGGCCGATCTGGATAAAATTGTCGAAGAACTGAGCAAGCTAACCCTTTTGGAAGCAGCCGAGTTGACAAAGAAGTTGGAAGAAGCTTGGGGTGTAAGTGCAGCTGCCCCTGTAGCTATGGGCATGATGCCAATGGGTGGCGCTGGTGCTGCTGCTCCTGTAGAAGAGGAAGAAGAACAGACTGAGTTCACCGTTATTCTGAAGGACGTTGGGCCGAAGAAGATCAACGTGATCAAGGAAGTTCGGGCATTGACCAACTTGGGTCTGCGTGAAGCAAAAGAAGTGGTTGATAACTTGGGCACGCTGATGGAAGGTGTGAGCAAGGAAGCTGCAGCAGAAGCCAAAGCAAAATTGGAAGAAGCTGGCGCTGTGGTCGAAATCAAATAACATTTCTTTCTTTGATATGTGGACAAAAGGTCAGCTTGGCTGGCCTTTTGTTGTTTTTTATGCCAAATTTTGTGCTTGGATCACAATCGCCACGGCGAAAGACGCTGTTTGGACTGTTAGGTGTGCCGTTTGAGGTGCGGGTAGCGGACGTGAATGAGGAAAGTGTGACGCACCCTGACCCAGCAGTGAATGTGGTAGAAACGGCCGTTTTAAAAACCACCGCCCTTACCCACACCATCCCCTCTGCTGACCACACGATTCTCATTACCGCTGATACAACCGTTGCCTTGGGCAAAACTATGCTGGGAAAACCCAAAAACGCTCATGAAGCAAGAGCCATGCTGTTGGCACTGCGCGACCGTACACATGAAGTCCATACGGGTCTGGTTTTGTTAGATAACCAATCAGGCGAAATGCTGCGCTTTGTAAACAGTTCAATGGTCACAATGCGCTACTATAGCGATGCCGAAATTGAAGCTTACATTGCCACTGGTGATCCTTTGGACAAAGCGGGTGCCTATGCTATTCAGCATCCGGCATTTCGCCCCGTTTCTCGTTTAGATGGCTGCTTCACAGGCGTGATGGGGCTATCGGTTTGCCAACTCATTCAGGCGTTTCGGCAGTGGCAGCTACCGCATCAGGTGGACTTAACGGCCGTTTCCCACGCCCACGCTAACTACCCCTGCCCTCTTCTCTCCACCCTAACCACTTCATCATCCCGTTAGAAACAGCATATCTTTGACAAAAGAATTCGTTATTTTGCCAAAGGCATGTTACAATGTTTGACATAACCAACACTCCTAAACTTTTTAGCGCAAAAAAAGTAGAGGAAAGTACATGAACGTAAAATTACAACAGGCGATTGGAGCCGCACGGGCTGGTGAATCGCAAAAAGCCCAGGTATTGCTGGCACAAATTTTAAAAGAAGACACCAGAAATGTTCACGCTTGGTTTCTGCTTAGCCACTTGGTGGAAAGCAAAGAAAAAAAGGTGGCATTTTTGCAAAAAGTGCTGGATATTGACCCTAACCATCAAAAGGCCAAAGAACGGTTAGCAGAGTTGGCATCGCCAGAGGCGGCTGCAGCGGTACAGGAAGTGGCTCCAGTGGTGGAAGACGTGGTTGAGGCAGTGGAAACGGCCGTTGTTGCGCCTCCTGAACCAGAAGAACAACCAACCCCCGTCATTTTTACCGAGCCGGCCGCAGACGAGCTTTTCTCAACTGATGACGACGACGATCTATTTGACGATGATGATGATCTGCCGGCCTGGTTATCCGCAGATGATGAGAGCATTCTAACCCCAGAAGCATTGGCCGCCGAAGCCCTACCCGATTTTTCTGATTCTGTCGATCCTGATGATCTACCCGATTGGCTAACCAAAACCAATATTGATGATTGGACGGCAACAAAACCCTGGGAACAGGCAGAAGATCTGCTTGACGATTTAGATACCTTTGAAGAAGAGGAAGAAGAAGAAATTATTAAGGAACCCGTGCCCGTTAAATCAGTCATTGATGTGGCGCGTGAGCTGCAAGAGCCTGACCCGCCGCCGCTAGTGCCAGACAAATTGCCAGCAGCGAAAAACGACTCTTGGCTTAACCGCGTTTTAATCTTCCTCATTGTGGTTGCGGCCGTGGTCTTAATTTTGCTCCTTTACATCGTGATTAATTCCTTTGGCTAATAACCGCACAATTTGTAGAAGATTGGTTAAAATGTCTTGCCCTCTGCCTCGTTCCCGTATATATTTTCCGCTATGGGTATAAACGAGCGCATCAACGTCTCGCTGCAAACCGACCAAGGATTGGTTCGTGATCATAACGAAGATTTCGTCACTTGTTGGGAACCTCAGAATGATGGGGAAGCCACAAAGCACGGATGGCTTTATATTGTTGCCGACGGCGTTGGTGGTGCCGATGCTGGCGAGGTTGCCAGCCAATTCGCCAGCGAGCGTGTTATTGCCCATTATTTAGCCAACAGCGAAACAAAAGATTGGGGGCGACGCCTCATTAATGCCATGCAGGCTGCCAATACTGATTTGCGCCAAATGGTGATGGATCGCAATGAAAATAAGCGTATGGCAACCACCATGGTAGCGGCTGTCATTCAGGGGAAACAGGTGCTCATTGGTAATGTGGGGGATAGCCGAGGGTATCATTGGCACAACGGCCGTTTACGCCAAATCACCAAAGACCAAAGCCTTGTTGCCAAGCTGGTTGAAGAAGGCGCTATTTCCGAGGCGGAAGCAGTAAATCATCCGCATAAAAACGTCATTCTCTACAGCATCGGCTCCGAACGCTCACCCAAAATGGATCTTTTTCGGGTGAATATTCAACCCGACGACGCGATTATTCTATGTTCTGACGGGCTAACCCGTCACGTTTCAGACGAAGAAATCGGCCGCGTGCTTGAAAATGAACCGCCGGCCGAAGCTGCCACCCGACTCATAGATATGGCAAATAGTCGAGGCGGACAAGATAATATTTCCGTTGGGATTTTACGATTTTCAACCCAACCAGAGGAAGAGGGTAAAACGGCCGTTTTAGCCACCACCGCTCCAACCAGCCAAACCACCCTGCTGCTCTACACCTTCCTCTTATCCATCGTGCAAACCATCCTCATTCTACTTGTTTGGTTCTGGTTGCGCGTTTAAACGAAACGTATGTGGCATCTCAGAGCGAGGCCACTTATTTTTAAATTTTTTATAACTAAACCTAAATATGTGAACGGGGGCCTGTCACGACTTACAACCTGACGGCAATCTTTACACAAACACGGATCAAGGCTACCCACAAATCCAATATTTGTTAGCCAGAACAACCTCGTTCGGCTGTGTTTGCTGTACCACGGTTAGCAGCGGCATTCTGCCAGTTTTGTTAAACTTCAGACGTAACGTGTGGCAATCCCCGGCTCACCGGAGGACATATGTCATCTAAATTGCGAATTTTACCCCTGGGTGGACTGGGGGAAATCGGCAAAAACATGACCATCTTCGAGTATGAAGATTCCATTCTCATCGTAGACGCTGGTGTCATGTTTCCCGAAAACGACATGTTGGGTGTTGATCTTATCATTCCCGACTACAAATATCTGATGGACAAACGCGACAAGGTGCTTGCCGTCCTTGTCACCCACGGCCATGAAGACCATTTGGGCGCACTGCCTCACCTGATGCAAGACATTCAGGCACCGATTTACGCCACGCCGCTAACGGCTGGCTTAATCGAAGCCAAATTGCGTCGCTCTAAGCTGCCCCACGACATTGAGCTGGTTGTATTTAATGCTGGGGACGTACTAGACTTTGGCCCCTTTACCGTTGAGCCATTCCACGTCACCCACAGTATTCCCGACGGCGTTGGCTTTGGCATCACCACCCCCGTGGGTCTTATTGTCCACACGGGTGATTACAAATTTGACCATACTCCAGTGGACGAATGGCCGCCTGACTTTGCCAAGCTGTCTGAGTTTTCCATGCGCGGTGTTCTGGCACTGCTGGCCGACAGCACTAACGCTGACCGCCCCGGCTGGACTCCTTCAGAAAAAATTGTGGGCGAGGGGCTGGAAAAGGTGTTTCAAGAAGCCCCCGGGCGCATCATCATCGCCACCTTTGCTTCGCTCATCTCGCGCATTCATTTGGTGGCCGATGCGGCGGTGAAATATGGGCGGCGGCTGGCAATTACCGGCCGTTCCATGCGCGACAACACCAAAATCGCCAGCAAGCTCGGCTATCTCGACATCCCCGACGACCTGTTGATTGACATCAGCGAGGCCGATAACTATCCGGCTAATCAGGTTGTCATCATGGCAACCGGGGCGCAGGGTGAACCATCTGCCGTTTTGGGTCGCTTAGCACGGGGCCGCCACCAGCGATTCAGCATCAAAGAGGGAGATACGGTTGTCTTTTCCGCTCATACTATTCCGGGCAACGAAGAAATGGTGCATCGTACCATCAATCAGCTTTTTCAGCGCGGTGCCAACGTGCTATACGAGCAGGTGGCCGATGTTCACGTCTCTGGTCATGCCAGCCAGGAAGAAATGAAGCTCCTTATTAACCTGGTGCGCCCGCAGTTTCTCATCCCTGTCCACGGCGAACTGCGCCACTTGCGGCAACATGCCAAGTTAGCCAAAGAAATCGGGTTTCCAGAAAACAACATTGCTGTCATCGAAAACGGCACGCCCGTTGAATTGGATGAAATTAGTATGACAGTGCTACCCCGCTTACCCGGAGGATATGTCTTTGTGGATGGCTCTGGCGTAGGCGACATTGGCTGGCCGGTGATGCGTGAACGGGAAAAGCTGGCAAATAACGGCTTTTTCATGGCAGTGGCCGTCACCAATGGACAAGGGAATGTGTTAGGCAAACCCAATTTTGTCACCCAGGGGATGGTTGACCGCAAAGAAGCAGAAGAGCTGTTTATTGGGGCGGAAGATACCATTGCTCGCGTTGTGAAAAACAGCGTCGGAGCCAAAGAAAAGATTGAGAACAGGCTGGAAGATGCGGTCAGCCGCTATTTGTATGCAGAAACGGGCAAACGGCCGTTTGTCCGCATCATCGTCAATCAAGTTATTGGCGAACCTGTGGCTGCCTAACAGCAATCAGCGGGTGGTAATCAGGAATCAACATGAGGCTGATTCCTGATTACCAAGCTACCCCTTCTGAGCAAGATCGTGCAAGACAAATAGCCCACGCCATTGTGCACTTTGCCAATGGCACGAGTGAAACCATTAATGGCGCGGGCTGAAGAACAACGCAAATTTTTCCACCATCGTGAGCTGGATATCGAATTATTACATGCGTATCATGTTGATTTTGCCTACCCACCCCATAGCCACGATCATTATGTTCTTGGCTTGATTGAACGGGGTGTCCAATCGTTCACCTATCGCCGAAACAAATACATCACACCGCCACATGGATTAATTTTGTTAAATCCGGGAGAGGTGCATACAGGTGAGCCAGCTACCTCGAATGGGTTTATATTACGGTCGCTTTATCCAACGGTAGGGCATATGGAAACGGCCGTTTACGAAATCACTGGTCGCCATCAACCCATGCCCATATTCACCCAAGTTCGGGTTGACGACCCGGCCAGCGCCCATGCTTTGTTCACCCTCCACCGTCTCCTAATTGCCAACCCCTGCCCCCTGACGTGCGAATCAGCCTTTCTAACCACATTAGCTCATCTCATTGGGCACTACGCCCACACCCCATCCCAAAAATCACCTATTGGTCGAGAACATTGGGCGATACAGCAAGCCAAAAGCTACCTCGAAACTCGCTTCCACCAACCGATTCGCTTAAATGATCTGGCTACCCATGTTGCGCTTAGCCCTTATTATCTCCTGCGTGCCTTTCATGAAGCCGTGGGGATGCCACCACACGCCTATCTGCAAGACGTGCGGATTCGCCAGGCGCAGCATCTCATCAAACAAAACAAACCCATCGCCGACATCGCTTTTGCTGTTGGCTTTAGCAGCCAAAGCCACCTGACTCGCTGTTTTAAGCGTATCGTCGGCCTTACGCCTGGGCAATACGCCAGACACGTTCAACCAAACAAATAGAGGATTGCCTATGACATTTGCACTTGCTGTTACCTGGTTTCTCACCTTTTTCCCTATCACCATCAGCCCTGGGCCAGCCAACATCCTGCTTTCCTCCACCTCGGCACAACATGGCACACGGCGCACGCTGCCCGTGATGTGGGGCATTGTCGTTGTGTTTGTCCTGCAAATTCTTGCCATTGGCATTGGCATTGGGCAAATTATTTTTCGTTTCCCCACCCTTTTTACTGCGTTCAAAATTATTGGTGCTGTTTACCTGCTCTATCTGGCATGGCAATTTTTTCGCGCTTCGGGTATGAAGGCCTCAACAGAAACCAAGCTTGGTTTCCGCGAAGGAGCTTTGCTGCAATTTTTCAATTTCAAGGCACTTACGGTGCCGCTCATTATGTACACCCAGTTCCTTGACCCCACAACAGCCACCCGCGCACAAATGATCACGCTAACAGTAGCACTGTTTGGGTTGATTATTGCCAGTCTATTAGCCTGGGTCGTCGGGGGTTCGCTTTTGCAACGTTTGTTCCAGTCAGATTTTGGGGTGAAATGGCAGGGAAAGATTTTTGGGGTGCTATTAACGGCCGTTGCCATTTGGGTTTTGTTTAGATAAAGTGCCACTCTCAACCTAATGTTGCTCGCTGACCAAACTGAAGTATCTTTATATCGTTAGAATTTGTGACCCTTTACGCTAATAGGCGGTCTGAAATAGCAGGCAAAATGCCCATTTATCAGATGACGGTCAGATTCAGCCGAATCTGTACCCAAGATCGAAAAACCTTTATGGATCAGCAAGAGCAACCACCACAAAAACGAATCGCCATTGATATTCCCAAAGAAGTGACGCCAGTTTATAGCAATCTGGCCTTTATTAGCCACAAACAAATGGAATTTTTTCTCGACTTCGCCCAAATTTTACCCCATTCGCCCCGTGGCAATATTGTGGCACGAGCAATTATGACACCACTCCACGCCAAACTGCTGCAAAATGCGCTGGCGCAGAATTTGGCAAAGTATGAGCAACAATTTGGCCCCATCAAACTACCTGGGGACACCATGGCCGACCATTTCTTTGGTTTTACCGAGCCGGGCAAACCGGAGGAGTAGCAACAGATGGAGCAGCTTGAGCAAACAGTCGAAACCATCCGACAGCAGTTGGAAGAAATGAACGGTGCGCGGGATGGCGCATACCAGCAGTCGCGCAGCCTGATTAGCTTGTGTGCCCGCACCATTCGCGCCCTACACCGGGATGAATGGGTAAAAGCGGAAAAGCTCATGGCCGAGGCACAAGCTGAAGCTAAAGCAATGACAGATGGGGTAGCCGCGTTTCCATCACTCTACCACGCTGGCTATACGCAGGACGCACTAAAGGAAGTAGCCGAGGCGTTTTTACTCCATGCAATGCTGCGCGAACGGCCGTTACCCCGCCCCGAAGAGCTAAACATGGAAGCAACCACCTGGCTCAACGGGCTGGCCGAAGCCGCCACCGAGCTGCGCCGCCGCATTCTCGACATCATCCGCCACGGCCACACCGAGGAAGTGGAGCGGCTGCTCGACTACATGGATCAAATTTACAGCCTGCTGGTAACAATTGACTTCAACGACAACCTGACCGGCGGGCTGCGCCGCCGCACCGACACCGTCCGCGCCGTGCTGGAACGCACCCGTGGTGATGTGACCACCAGCCTGCGCCAGGCGCAGTTGGAGGAAGCGTTGAAGGGACTGGAACAGAAGTTGGAAAGTAATCAGTAATCAGTAATCAGTACTGGTCACTGATTACTGATTACCGATTACTAATCCCACCCCCAGCCCGGCCAGCAGCCCGGCGACTGCCCACAGCGGCAGTTGTTGCCATACCCAGATGATTTCGGCGGGGGTGAATTCGGGACCGTGGGCGTGGAGGCCGGTTTTGACGGCCATGGCGAGGAGAGTGAGCAGGCTGCTGCCCGCACCAAAGAGAAGGCCAACAACGGCCGTTTTTCCCAGCCACCACCCCAACGACAACGCCCGCCCTGCCCCATACCTGTGCCAGCCGTGTGCCAACAAAACGGCCGTTGTTGCCACCCCCATGCCCACCGCCCGGTGCAAATTCCCTTCAAGGGGAATCCAGACGAGGGTAGAGAGGAGATAAACGGCCGTTAATCCCCGCAAACCCCAAAGTTGTTTTCCCACCTGAATCATGCTAAAACCTACCCATTACTAATCCATTTTAAAAAGACACCATGAACAGCGGCGTAACAGGTCACAAACAAACACCCAAACCCATCCGCGTTCGTCCGTGTCCATTCGAGGAGGAAACCAATGGCATCCATTACTGTAGATGGCAAAACCTTTGAAGCCCCGGACGGCAAACGCCTTATCCTGGCTCTCATTGACGAAGGCATTGACATGCTGCATCGCTGCGGTGGCAACGCTCGCTGCACCACCTGCCGCGTCACCTTCAGCGAAGGGGAACCTGAAAGTTACCATCCCCGTGAGCAAGCCAAGCTGGAAAGCAACGGGGCTATGGGGCAATATCGTCTTTCTTGTCACATTCCCTGCGAAGGCCACATGGCAGTTGAAGCCCCCAACCGCTTTTCCACCAGCGGCCTCTCAGACCCTGGCCCCCGCCCTGATGACGAAATACCGGCCTGATCGGTAAACAGTAATCGGTAATCGGTAATCAGTACTGTCCACTAATAACTAATAACTGATTACGGCTTACTGATAACTGTCTCCCGTACGCAAAGCGGTCATACAACGACATTACGGATTCGGAATAGGCGTAACGGCAAACCCCTTCGGCACCGGCTGCTCATACGGCGGCGGAACCGGAGGGGTTTCCTCCATAAAAACCACGTTTTCAAAGCCTAACCCCCGCAAAAAATTTTCCATATACGCTTGTGCATTCTCATTGGCTCTGGCTAATAGTTCACTCGACTGCGCCGCTTCCACAATAGCATCTTCCGCCTCACGGCGCACCTGGGTTTCTAATTCAGGGTCAGCACGGGTAAACAGCCCCGTATCGCGGTCGGCAACGTAGGAACGGTCGGTATCCAACACAGGCAGATCGGTAAACAACTCCGCTTCGGGCAAGTGTACCCACACCGTTTTCGGGTCAACCACCTGCAAATCCTCGGCACGCATGGCCGACATATCTACCCCAGCTACCACTTTGCCATAGGCCACAAAGATGAGCTTCTCACCCAGTGCCCCCCACAACACATCGGTATTGGATTCGGCCGTGACGACCTTCTCCAGCTCGTAGGAGGCGGTTTCCAGCCGCGCCAAATCTTTGATTTCCAAAACGATGGTCGTAGGGCTGGGCAAGATTTCGGGGGTCACAGGCAGCACAATTTGGCGGAACAAATTGCCCACTGGTTCTAAGATGGCATTGTCCACGGCTTGCGCCCCGCGCACGAAGGTATAAATGGCAAAAGCACTTACAGCAAAGAAAATGATGAGAAAAAGATAGGCGAGTTTGCGTAACATCTGCATCTCCTTGTAAATAGGGAGCAAGTTATCTGGATATTGCTCAGTACATCAGAAAAATCAGGATAATCTGCGTCCCAATTTCTTATCTTTTGGACGTGCAAACGGCCGTTTTTGTCACCCCGTTTGCATCAACGTTGCGTTAGAGGAAAATTATACCCATGTTCATTGCAACGTGTGTGATTACCCTCAGCTTGGAAGGAGCGTTTTCGCTCAAGGATAAACGTAGCGTCGTTAAATCCATTTTGGCCCGGCTGCCGCGCCAGTTCAACGTCGCCGTGGCCGAAGTGGATCATCAGGATGTGTGGCAAACGGCCGTTATCGCCCTTGTCACCGTCGGCAACGACAAAGGCTACCTCCACGGCCTGCTAGAAAAAGCCGTCGCCTGGATCGAAGACCAGCGCCCCGATGCACCCATAGACAGCTATTATATCGAATTTCGGTAACAGTTTATGAGCAATCATACAAACCTAAAGACCTCAAAGGTTTTAAAAACCTTTGAGGTTTGGCAAATTTTTTCCGTCGTCCTTTTCACCCTCGCGCTTCTCCTTATCTTCATGCCACCCGCCGCCGCCCAAGAAGAAAGCGACAGCGGCATCGAAATGAGCGTTCGCGCTGGTTTTGATGGCTACTACAAGCAGGAATATTGGCTACCCGTTCATGTCACCGTTGCCAACAGCGGCTCCGGCTTTTCCGGTAGCCTGCAAATCAAAACGGGTAGCGAATTGACCAACGATGAGGTGATCTACAGCGCCCCCATTGACCTGCCCACCCAATCCAACAAGCGGCTAACCATCTACATTTTCCTGACTAATTTGACAGAACGGGTGACGGCGGAGTTGGTGGACAACAACGGCCGTTTACGCCACACCACCCCCAGCAACCCCATGCGAAACTGGTCGCTGCAAGGGCGGCTCTACGGGGTCATCAGCCCCAAGCCGGATGAATTCACCTTTTTGGAAGATGCGATTAACGTGGACGCAGGAACGGCCGTTGCCGTTCTCACCTTCGACGACCTGCCCGACCTGGCGGCCGGCTGGCAGCCGCTCGATGTGCTGGTCATCAACGACAGCGACAGCGACACCCTCAGCGGCGACCAGCGCACCGCCCTGGCGCAATGGGTCAACAACGGCGGCCAGCTTGTGGTCACGGGCGGCCCCGGCTGGCAAAAAACCACCACCGCCCTGGCCGACTTGCTCCCCGTCACCGTCAGCGGCAGCGAAAGCCGCACCGACCTGCCCGGCCTGGCCGAACAGGTCAGCATTCCCTTCCGCGACGCCGGCCCCTACATCGTTGCCAGCAGCAGCCTCCGCAGCGGCGGCGAGGCCATCTACCACGAAGACGGCCTGCCGCTGGTGGCACGCCGCAGTTGGGGGCGCGGCACCGTCTACTTCCTCGCTCTCGACCCCACCCTGGCTCCCTTGCTCGATTGGGACGGCAGCAACCGCATTTGGGCCGATATGGCGCGTACCCAGCCCGGTTTACAGCCGTGGGGATTGGGGGTGCAAAATTATTATGCGGCACAAACGGCCGTTAGCAGCCTCCCCTCTCTTGTCCTCCCCTCCTTCACCGGCCTCATCATCTTTCTCCTCGCCTACATCGCCCTCATCGGCCCCGTCAACTACCTCGTCCTCAAACGGCTAGAGCGGCGCGAACTGGCCTGGGTCACCATCCCTGCCATCGTTGCCGTCTTCACCATCGGCACCTATCTCACCGGCTTCCAGCTAAAGGGCAACGACACCATCATCAACCAAATGTCGGTCATCTATGGTCAGCTTGGCGATGGCGATGCCCTCACTCTGCAAAGCCTGATTGGCCTCTACTCGCCGCGCCGCACCACCTACAACCTCACCTTGCCCGGCAGCAGCACCGTTCGCCCCATTAATGATGGTTTCACCTCGTTAGACAACCGCTTCGACAGCATCGGCCGCAGCCTCAACACTACCGTCAACAATATCCGCACCGATGTCGGCGGCATCAAAACCTTTTTGGCTGAAGGCACCACCCCCGCCCCGCCCATCACCGCCCAAGCCGCCCTCGCGCTGGTGGAAAACCAGCTTCAGCTTAACGTCACGCTGCAAAACAACAGCTCCATTGAGCTAGAAAAGGCAGCACTGCTGTTTGGTGATGCCATCATCCCACTAGGCACGCTTTCCGCCGGCGAGGAGGCCAGCGTCGGTCAGCGCATCGGCCAAACCAGCGCCGAACGGGATGCCGGGCTGCCCATCCTCACCCCCGACCGAGGGGCGCGTTCACCCCTTTCCAGCAGCCCAGAAATTTTGCTGGGAACGGCCGATTATTACAACGACCCCGAAGCATACCCGCGCTGGCAACTGCTGCAAGCCATCGAGACCTCCGGCGGGCTGTTCCTCAACAGCACCCTCGCCACCAACGTCGTCACCCTCATCGCCTGGACGGCCGAACCAAAACTGGAGGTGGAGCTAGATCGCCCCTTTGAAACGCTGGCAACCACCCTCTACCTGCTCGACATTCCCGTGGCGCAAACAACGCTTGCCGGGCAAAACCTCACCGTCCCCTTCACCTTCATCAACTGGCGCGTCCTAGATTCGCAGGATGTGTTTGAGCCATCCATTCGCAACCTCTATTTGGCTGGGGGACGGGTAGATTTTGAATATCAGCCCCGCGCCGAATTTGCCGCTCTTCGCACCACCCATCTCAACATTGTGCTAAACAACCAAGACCCCGCCACGCGCCAGCCGCCGCCCGACCTGAGCCTGTGGGATTGGGCGCAGGAGGCGTGGGTGCCGGTGGAGGGGGTGGTGTGGGGAGAAACGGCCGTTTCCAACCCCACCCGCTTTGTCTCCCCCGCCAACGCCGCCCGCCTCCGCGTCGAAGATGCCAGCCTGCTGGGGGTAGATGTTCGGGACGTGTATCTGGTGTTTACGGGGAACTTGGAATAACACCACATGCAATATCAATACGCCACCAGCCAGCAGTCGTACAGTGATTTTGCCGGAGGTCGTGTTCTCCACACCTTTCCTGGCTACCCCGCCTTTCCCGTGCGGCTGGTGAGCGAGTTGTTCCAACGGGCTTTGGCACATTGGCGAAGGATAAACGGCCGTTTATCCCCCATCACCCTCTATGACCCCTGCTGCGGAGCCGCCTACCACTTGGCCGTCCTGGGCTTGCTGCACGGCCGCGACATTGGCACCCTCATCGCCTCCGACATTGACACCAACATCCTCACGCTCGCTCGGCGCAACCTAAGCCTGCTTACGCCAGTTGGCATGGCACAGCGCATCGGCGAAATCGAGCAGCTTATTGCTGCCTATGACAAACCCTCACACCATGAAGCCCTGCACAGCGCTCAGCGGCTCCAGCAAATGCTGCCCGCCTCGGCAATCTCGACCCATCATCTCTTTACCGCTGACTTATTTCAACCTGCTCTGCGCCCCTCGTCCATTGATCTGCTTTTTGCTGATGTACCCTATGGCATGATGACACAGTGGCAAGTAGGCAATTCAGCCGCTGATTACTCCCCCATCCATGACTTGCTGGTGCATTTACGGCCGTTTGTCACCCCGCAAACCATTGTTGTTATTGCCAGCAACAAACAGCAAAAAGCCGCCCATTCAGCCTACCGCCGTTTGGAACACCTCCGTGCGGGCAAGCGGCAAATCTTTCTCTTGCAGCCTGTTTGAGTGTGCATGATGGTTTTTCTAAAGGTGGTGTGGGAAACGGCCGTTTCCCACACACCCCGCTTCGTCTCCCCGCCAACGCCGCCCGCCTTCGCGTCGAAGATGCCAGCCTGCTGGGGTGGACATTCGGGATGTATATTTGGTGTTTACGGGAAACTTGGAGTGAAAACTAGTATTGGGACAAGGTTAACAATATCTCACAGGATTGGCAGTAACCATCTGTAAACCCTGGAGACAAGTTATAAGCTTGCTCGTAGGAGACAATATCACAACTTCCTCTTGTGATCTGCCGCATTGGTCTCTATACTTAGCTAAAATTACAGTTAGCGAGAAATCTGCCTTATGATATTGTTGGGCAAAATCCCATTTTCAGCTTGTCCAGCAACGTTTACAAGTATATGTGCCATTTAAGCAAAATGCATAGTATTAAGACTAGCTTCAAATTTATCCTGTATTCATACGATATGACAAGTTTTAGATACATTATTATGTAGAGTACCTGTAGTTATTGTTTTCTCCTTTTGAAATCAAAGAACAACCACCATGGATGAATTACCACTATCAGGAAATGACTGGCAAGAATGGGCAGATAAGCTTCTTCAAAGGCACTATGGTCCTGGTGAATATCAAAAAATACCAGATAAAAATAAAGGTGATGCTGGTATTGAAGGGTTCACAGTAAGCAGCGGGCACGCTTATCAAGCATATGGCCCAGAAGAACCTCTTGCCACAAAAGAGAGATACGAGAAACAAAGAATCAAAATCACCAATGACATAAAGAAGTTTATTAACAACCGGAATGTTTTAATAAACATATTTGGCGAAACCAAGATATCTAAATGGATTTTGTTTGTACCTAAATATGACAGCAAAGAATTGATAATTCATGCGAAGAAAAAAACGGAAGACGTGATACGGGCAAATCTCCCCTACGTTGCATCAAATTTTCGAGTTTGTGTGGAAGACGAAAACGCATTTCTAGTTGAAAGAGACGAACTTCTCAGTATTGGTATCGGGAAATTTGTACTGAACCCCTTAAGCTCTTCTGACCAAGATATTTCGGGATGGTCTGAGACCAATAATAGCTTAGTTGAAGTAATAGATGACAAGTCTAGCCGTCTCTCAAAGCTCGATACACCAGAAAAAAGACGGGAGTTTCGCAAGAACATTATTAAATTGTTTTTGGATGGTCAGAATATGCTTGAGGATCTACGGCAACATCCACAATTTTATGAACAGGTAGTTCAAATCAAGAGCCACCGAGAAAAATTTTTGGCAATTGAATCAATGACAGCCTCAAGAAATGGTATGGAGTTCCTTAATTCAAGTCTGGAGAAATTCCAGGAAGAGATTAAAGCTCAAGTTAAACTCCCTCCCTCCACAGTAGATACTCTTAAGTGGGAAGCGATAGCGGACTGGATAATACGATGTCCGCTAGATTTTCAATAGGTTAGACAAATGTCCGTTATTGATTATTTTGGCAATAATTTGGTGTTTCGATCACGCCCTGAAGCCATTTCTGCTGACTTTCGTCCTTTATGGCGCATGGCTGTTGTTCTACTGATTCTGAGGCTGGCATCATATGGCAACAGATCTACATTAAGCAGGCTTCATGTCCTTAATTGGGCAATACACTCTGAAAAAAACAAAGATAATATCAGGATCATAATCTCTGGTGACTTGCCACCTGACAAGATTATGGTTCGAATAGAGCCCTCATTGATACGCGCTATAGAGTTGACGAAAGGGGAGGGCTTAATTGAATACACAAGAGGCAAAGGGATAAAGCTTACTCAAAAAGGCGTTGAAGCTGCAAACAAAGTAGTGAGTGAGCCAAACTTGTTATCCGAAGAAAAGCTATTCTTACAAGAAATAGGCAAGCGCAAACTTACAGAACAACTGATCAACAAAATGTTTTCCGAGGAGTTTCGATGAAAATCCGCCACCTGCGAATCAGGCTGAAAACAGATCAAGGTCTACATGGAACAGACATTTCTTTTCCTGATGGCTTAGTCATTCTTAGAGCTGATAATACCTCCGGTAAATCAACATGCTTCCAGTCAATACTGGTAGCCTTAGGACTCGAGGCGATGCTATCTGTAAAACGGAAAGAATTGCCTTTGCATCCAGTTATGTCCGAAGAACTGTTTTCGGGAAGTGAGGGAAATCCCGCAAAAGTTATAGAATCTGACATTTATTTGGAAATCGAGAATAAAAATGAAGAACGAATTGTAGTACACAGAACTGTGAAGGGAACACGAAATAAAAATTTAGTTACAGTTACAAAAGGCCCAGCCATATCTAACCCGTCAAGAACTTACACAGCAGAGGACTTTTTCGTATCGCAACCTGGTGCAGCCACTAGAGAAAGCGGTTTTCACAGTTATTTGGCAAACTTTCTTGGTTGGAGTTTGCCTTCTGTCCAAACATATGAAGGACGACAAGTTCCTCTTTACATGGAGACTATTTTCCCATATTTCTTTGTGGAGCAAAAAAGGGGATGGGCGAGTTTGTCGCCACCGATCCCGACACATTTTCGAATCCGCGACGTTCATAGAAGGGTCATTGAGTTTTTGCTTCAATTAGATGCATCTGATATTGCTGATAGACGCATGGAACTTAACAACAAAATCCGTAGTGTAGAAGCAAGATGGTCAACACTAATTAACGAGCTTCAAGCTATTGCACAAAACGTTAGTGGGGTTCTAAAAAAATTACCCCATACTCCCGTTTCAAACTGGCCGCCAGATTCTAGTCCAGTTATCCAAATACCTGAAGACAATAATAATTGGGTGACTTTTGAAGATTTTATAGAGCAACAACAAAGCCGACTGGAAGAATTAAATTCGGAAGAAATACCATTGGTAAACGAAGTATCAGATAATGCAAGTGTTGAACTTGCCCTAACAGAAAATCAGCTTAGAGAAAAAGAACTATTCTTGTCAAAATACCTAAACTCCCTTGAAATAGAGCGAGCTGAGTTAAGTTCAATACAACAGCGCCTCGATAGCATCGAGGTTGATATTCAACGTAACAAAGATGTGAGGACCTTACAGAACCTAGGATCTTCTATTGCAACAAATGTATCTGTACAAAAATGTCCAACTTGTCATCAACAAATAGAAGATACTTTATTGCCTTTAGCATCCGACCAAAATGTAATGACTGTTGATGATAATATCAACTTTTTGGAGCAACAGCGCAGAACGTTCATAGCAGCCTTTCAGAATACTAAGGCTGTAATGGAAGCTCGCGAAAGACAAATTCAACATATAAGGCAAGATATTGCCAGTGACCGCGCTAAGATACGCACATTGCGCCGCACCCTTATCTCTGATGATCGCCTTCCATCTATGGAAAGCATACGAGAGAGAATTGAGCTAGAAACTTCCATAACTCGCAACCAGACATTGCTTGAACAGTTCCAAATACGACTAGAGAGGCTCACTCCGTTAGCTGATGAGTGGTTTGAAATACAAAAAGAGTTAAAGAATCTGCCGAAAGAAGATGTTTCTAAAAGCGATAAAGAAAAGCTAAGTTTCTGGAATCAAAGTTTACGGAACCAGTTGGCAGAATACGATTTTAAAAGTTTGCAAGTAGATGAACTAGAAATATCGGAAAATACTTACCTTCCTAGCCACGAAGGCTTTGACTTGCACACTAACATATCCGCCAGTGACTTTATCAGGATTATTTGGGCATACCTTAATGGACTTATTGAGGTTTCCCGCCATTTTGAAACCAATCACCCGGGATTGTTAGTTTTTGATGAACCACGTCAACAAAGTACCAAAGACATCAGTTTTGCAGCACTTCTAAAACAAGCATCGAAAGCAGCTAGTTACAATAATCAGGTTATTTTTGGCACCAGTGAGCGTGATAGCAAATTGAAAGAAATCCTTAAAGATATTCCCCATGAATACATTCCCTTTTCTGGGAGGATCATTCAGCCTGTGAAAATATGATTTATCTATTCAATAGCCTGATTTCTAAATATAAATGTGGTTTCTCTTTGGGTATAAGCTAGGCAAAAACGACGCAGGCACAATGTCTTAAACTTAAACTAGAATGAAACCCATAAATCTCTAAAAGACAACATTGTTCATCGCGAACCCATACGAATGGCAGCCCAAACTTTTCGTGTCCGTACCTTCAATCTCGGCACAGATATTCGGGTAGATCGAGGTAATCTCAGGGCCCCTGTACCAGCAGCCTATCAGAGAAGCCAAAACAGGATGGGGATGAAAGCAGATGAACGCGGATTTGATCTGATTTTTGCTATCAAACGCCCTGAAATTAGGATAAATCAGGGGAATCTGCGTCTCAAGATTCTTTTTCCGACAGGCTGCTAGTCGCCTGAAGATGAGTAGTGATTCACCAAACGGCCGTTTCCCGCTATAATCCTCCCCATGAGCAACATCATCGAAATTGAGGGGCTAAGCAAACGATACGGCGACCTGGTTGCCCTCAACGACCTCAACCTCACCATTGACCAAGGGGCAGTTGTTGGGTTTATTGGCCCCAACGGCGCGGGTAAAACCACCACCATGCGGATTCTCACCACCCTGCTGCAACCCAGCAGCGGCACGGCGCGGGTGGCTGGTTATGATGTGGCGCAAAACCCCGATGCCGTCCGCCGCGCCATCGGCTACATGCCCGACTTTTTTGGCGTGTATGACGACATGAAAGTGTGGGAATACCTCGACTTTTTTGCCGCCTGCTACGACATCCCCCCCGCCACCCGCCACGGCATGATAGACGACCTGCTGGGGCTGGTGGATTTGGGGCATAAAAAAGAGCAATACGTCGAGGGGCTAAGTCGCGGCATGAAGCAGCGGCTGTGCCTGGCGCGCACCCTCACCCACGACCCGCAACTGCTCATTTTGGACGAACCTGCCAGCGGCCTTGACCCCCGCGCCCGCATTGAAATGCGCGAACTGCTGCGCGAGCTGCAAAACATGGGCAAAACCATTTTCTTCTCCTCCCACATCCTTTCCGAAATTGCCGACGTTTGCACCAGCATCGCCATTTTGGAGGCGGGTAATTTGGTGGCGCACGGCAACATTGAGCAAATCCGGCGGCAGCTTCGCGCCAACCGCACCATCCACGTCCGGCTGCTGGGCGAACGTGAGCCGCTGGTTAACCTGCTGCAAACCAGCCCCGGTGTCGTCCACCTGCAAACCGACGACCTGCCGGCCGACTCTCTCCGTTTTGACTTTAGCGGCGATGATGTGGCCTTGAGTGAGTTGATACAAACGGCCGTTTCCCACCACATCCCCCTCGTCTCCTTCCGCGAAGAAGAACACGACCTTGAAGACGTGTTTTTGCAGTTGACCAAAGGAGTTGTAAATTGAGAATTGGGAATGAAGAATTAAGAATTAGGAACGCAAACTTGCATTCTCCATTCTCAATTCCCAATTCCCAATTCCCCATTTCCCCATGACCAACCTCCCTCTTAAACCCACCCTTTGGCACACCCTGCGCCAAAACCCCGTCACCCTCAAAGAGCTTCGCAGCCGGATGCGTGGGCGACGCGCGTTTGTGGTGCTAACCGTCTATCTGCTGTTTATGAGCCTCTTTTTGGCGCTCATCTACCTGGCCTACCTCACCACCAGCGGGCCGGGCGGCAGCGGGGCGCGAGATGCGGGCAAAATTATGTTTACGGCCGTTCTTGGGATGCAAATCTTCCTCGTCATCTTCATCGCCCCCGCCTTCACCGCCAGCGCCATCAGCGGCGAAAAAGAGCGCCAAACCTACGACCTGCTCCGCACCACCCTGCTCTCCCCCAGTGCCTTCGTCCTCGGCAAACTTCTCTCCGCCCTCAGCTACGTCGTCCTGCTCATCCTCGCCTCCGTCCCCCTGCAAAGCATCTCCTTCCTCCTCGGCGGCCTCTCCCCCGAAGAGCTAATCATTTCCCAAATCCTTATTCTGGTCGCCGCCGTCACCTTCGCCCTCTACGGCCTCTACTGCTCCGCCCGCATGAAAACCACCCTCGCCGCCATCATCGCCGCCTACGGCGGGGCGCTATTTGTCACCTTCGGCACCCCGCTCATCGCCGTCCTCATCACCCTCATCACCGGAGCCGCCTTCATCACCACCGGCACCGTTGGCTGGGTCACAGAAGCCACCCTCACCTATCTAGGGCTAACCCTCTCCGCCACCAACCTCCCCGCCACTCTCGTTCTCAGCGAAACGATTTTGCAGCAGGAAAACACCCTCCTCTTTTACACCCAATCCATACGCGGCCATTCCGTCTGGCTCTTTTCCCCCTGGCCCCTCTTCATCCTCCTCTACGCCCTCGCCGCCTGGCTGCTGTATCGGGCATGTGTCCGCCATGTGCGGAGGATTAGCGATTAGCGATTGGAGATTGGAGATTGATGAAGGTTCATAATCTCCAATCTCTAATCTCCAATCTCCACTCTCCATGCCCCCCACCTTTTCCACCCTCACCCACCTCCTGCGGCGCACAAACGGCCGTTTTCGCCAACAACAAAGCCTCGATTGGGGGCCACGTGGGCTGCTGGCCGGGCTGCTGCTGGCCGCTGTGGTGGCAACGGCGGCGCGATTTTGGCCGCTGCTGACCAACGGCGAACTGGCATGGGTGGCGTTAGGGCTGGCCGGGCTGGGGCTACTGGTCGGGCTGCTGGCCGTTTGGCTGCCGCGCCCCTCGCTGCTGGTGCAAGCCCGCCGCGCCGACCAGCTTTTGCAGCTACAGGAACGGGCGCAAACGGCCGTTGAACTCCACCACCACACCATCACCGCCCCCGACTGGCTCATCGCCCAGCAGTTGGCCGATGCCGTTGCCGCCTTGCAAACCATTGATTTGTCTGCCATGCTCCCCCTCACCCTGCGGCGGCGCGATTGGCTGGTTTTGCTGCTGACGGCGGGGCTGCTGCTAACGGCCGTTCTCCTCCCCAACCCCCAAACCACCGCCCTGCTGCGCCAGCGAGCCATCGCCCAAACCATTGCCGAGGAAACGGCCGTTTTGGAAGAAGTGGCCGAGGAGATTCGCCAGGACGACACGCTGACCGCCGAGCAGCAGGAACAACTGCTGCAGCCAGTGCAAACGGCACTCGATGCCCTGGCCTCAAGCGGCAGTCAGGAAGAGGCGGTGGCGGCGTTGTCGCAGGCGGAAACGGAGCTGCGCGAGTTGAGCAGTGAGCTGGCTCCGCCCAATTTGCAGCCCGCCCTCGAAGCAGCCAGCGAAACGTTGAGTAACAATCCGGCGGCGGAGCCATTGGCCGAGGCGTTGCAAAATGGCAACCTCAACCAGGCCAGCGCCGCCACCTCCCAGCTGGCCGCCGATTTGCCCACTTTCAACGAGGAAACGGTGGCGCAGTTGGCCGAGGCACTGGCGGAAACGGCGCAATCGCTGCAAACAAGCGACCAGCAGTTGGCCGACGCAGCCCAGGAAGCGGCTAATGCGCTGTCGGGAGAGGATTTGGCGGCGGCGCAGGAGGCACTGCAAAATTTGGCGCAGCAGCTACAGGAACGGGGGGCGCAAACGGCCGTTTCCCAGCAAGCCGCCGCCACCGCCAACCAGCTTGGCGAAAGCCGTCAGGCGGTGGCGCAGGCGGGACAGAAGCAGCCGGAAGAAGGGGGAGAAACGGCCGTTGGCGAAGCCCCCAACCAGCAAAACCAGGGTGAAGGCACGGGAGCCGGGCTGGGCGGTGGGCAGTCGGGCAGTGCCGGACAATCAGGTGGTGAAGCGGGCAGCACAGCCGAACTGAGCGAAAACTTGGGCAGCGGCGGCGGCAGCCCCGGCCCTGGCGGCAGCCACGCCGCAACGGTCTACGTTCCGCCCCCTGTCGATCTCAGCAACATTGACGGCCAAAACGTGGAACTCCCCGCCGAATGTTTGGCAAACCCGGCCGACTGCGGCGGGCTACTCAACGAAACCCCCACCGAATTTGGCAGCGAGACCAGCCTCGTCCCCTACACCGACGTGTTTGGCGATTACCGTAACGCCGCCAACGAAGCGTTGCAAGACGACTACATCCCGCTGGGGCTAAAAGCGTATGTGCGGGATTACTTTTCGTCTTTGGAGCCGTAAATCAGGTGTAACTACTCAGGTCTGGCGGTAATGAACCGGTTTTCAACCCAAAGATGTCATTTCGACGAGTTTTCGAGGAGAAATCCGGTTCCCTTGGTCAAAAAGCATGGGATTTCTCGGAGGACCTCGAAATGACACAAGGATAGTTACAATCAGGTGTATAATCAACGCATCTGTTTTTATCCGTGTATCTGTAGCTGATAGCGTGAGAATAAAATCATGACAGTTGAAACAGCAAACTATGAAAAAAAGTTGGTGGCAATTGTCCGGCGATTGCCAGCAGAACGGGGCAAACAACTGCTAGACTTTGCCCGATTTTTAGCTTTTGAAACTTTCAACACAACAGACCTGGACTTCCTAGATAATCTCGTTGAAACCGAGACCGATGCCAAATGGGACACCCTTCTTGCTTCTGACGAAGGACAAACAGCGTTAGATCGGCTGGCTGATGAGGCGGGTAGTAGTGCATTAAACCGTGAACATTAACACCACCTATCAATAAGTGCTTGCACCGCTTTGGACGGCCGCCCACGCTTTTTAGGCGGTTGCCACCGAGGCGGAGGCAATCGATAGGTCAACAGCTCTTGATAAGACCAAATGTGGTCAGTCAAGCCAGCGGCAAGCGCTGGGGTGCGCTGAATCCAGCGATGGGCAAACGAGCCCAATGCTATCTTGATACGGAGCGACTTGTGCGGGTCACAGAAATTGTAGAAGCAGCCAACGATGTACATGCCAGCCTCCAGCGTCTCAACTTGATGAATGAGCATCCGGCTGCGACGCGAAAGCCAGGCGAGGCGCTGTCTGAAAGTGGCGTTGAGACGCTCAATGTAAGCTGTGTTGAGAACGCCGCTGAATCCTTGCGACGCCGTAATCAGAGCGAGTGCTTGCTGACGGCAACCGTCTAGAAATTGCCGTTCAATGGTCAACGTGCCATGGGCTGTGCGTTTGATGACGCGACCAATGAAAACGTCACGCCAGGCAATCAGCTTGGGTCGGCAACGCTGACCCTGCTGGTCGGGGGTACGAAAGGCGCGTCGGATTGCCTTGATATAATGAGGCAAACCGTCAACGGCAATTAACAGTCGACGACAGAGCGCGACCTGTCGAATGGTGTCCACGAGTGACGCAATCATTTGCTTATCACGTTGCTGACTGATGACCCCACCGAGCCACAAACGGGTTGGCACCATCATGGTCAGCCCCATCCAGAGAGACCGACCCCATGCTTTGACTTTGATTTCATCAGCTTGCGCCTGAACGAGGTCTAGCTGGCTGCTGGCAACCAGTCGGTCATGAACTTGCTGGCAATGCTGACCTGCCCGCTGCCACCAGCTTTTGATGGTGCGACGGTCAAATCCGAACGCAGCGACAACTGCCTCTATCGGACAGCCGTAGGCCAGCAGGACAATCACAAGCATCACAGTGGCTGGGTCTGTTTGCAGACGGTAGAACAGGGTTCCTTTGGTCACGCTGAATGTTTTTTTGCACACATCGCAACGACACCGCTGTTCTTGCTGACTGTGTGGATGGATATTTCCTTGATTGACCTGCCCTCTAGCTGGACAATCGATATTGGGGCAAAATAGTTGTTGTGGATTCATTGAGCAAACCTGTTTTGGTAGTAGTTGACCGTTTAGGTTCGCTTTTTGAATCCATTTTGTCAAATTTTCTTATTTTCACGCTTCCTTGTACTTCTACCGATGAGGCGTTGGCTACTATTAAAGGCTGAAATAAACATCCCCATTTATGAACGAATTATCAAATCTGTCTAATGCACCAGCAATAGAAATGTCGGCTGAATTATTCCGTGAAACGGCCGTTTCCATCCAAAACGAAGTTGGCAAACTCATCGTCGGGCAGGCCGACGTGCTGCGGCTGACCCTCATTGGCATTCTCAGCGGCGGCCACGTACTGCTGGAAGGAGTGCCGGGGCTGGGCAAGACGATGCTGGTGCGAACGCTGGGGCAGGTGCTCGATTTGCGCTTCAGCCGCATCCAGTTCACCCCCGACCTGATGCCGGCCGACATCACCGGCACCGACATCATGGAAGAGCAGGCCAACGGCCAACGCGGTTTCCGCTTTCAGCGCGGCCCCGTTTTTGCCAATTTGGTGCTGGCCGATGAGATCAACCGCGCCACCCCCAAAACGCAGTCGGCACTGCTGGAAGCCATGCAGGAGCAGACGGTGACGGTGGCAACCCACACCTACCCGCTGCCACGGCCGTTTTTTGTCCTTGCCACGCAAAACCCCATCGAGCAAGAAGGCACCTATCCGCTGCCAGAAGCCCAGCTTGACCGCTTTTTGTTCAAGCTCAACGTGGGCTTCCCCTCGGCCGAGGAGCTGGATGAGATTTTGGCGCGGACGACGGGTGGGGAACATGTGGCGGTAACGGCCGTTGCCAACGGCGACCAAATCATTGCCATGCAGCAGTTAGCGCGGCAAATACCGTTACCCACCAGCGTCAGCCGCTTTGTCAGCCAGCTTGTGGTGGCAACCCATCCCGAAAACAGCCCCTCTGACCTGGTGCGTCGCTTTGTGCGCTATGGGGCCAGCCCGCGTGGGGGGCAGGCAATGGTGTTGGGGGCGAAGATTTTGGCGTTGTTAAACGGCCGTTACAACGTCAGCCTCGAAGACATCCACGCCATCGCCCCCGCCGCCCTGCGCCACCGCCTCCTCCTCAACTTTGAAGGCCAAGCCGAAGGCATCACCCCCGACGCACTCATTGCCGATCTGCTTGAAACTGTAAAAGCCCCCGCATGAAAATAGGACGCAGATTAACCTGATCAAAAACAGCATAGGCATGGATTCCCGCCTTCGCGGGAATGACAAGCCTTTTTCGTAACTGTTCAGGCAGACCTTATAGCTACCATCAGGTACATCAGGTCAATCTGCGTCCTATTCTTTATTTACAAATACGTCACGTGCCGCGAATTACGCGCCATGGCCGCTTGCCACGGTTCAAGATGGTGGCCGGGACGGGGATACATGAGGTTGTTTTCATCGGGCGAGTGGAGCAGCAGGCAGGCATGGCCGACTTCGTGCGCCAAAATACGGGCGTTGGCTTTGTTGAGCACTTTGCCGACCACGGTAACATAGTTGGCAAGGGGACCAAGGGAACAACCCGCTTTTATTGCCATTTCGCGGACAATAAAAACGGTGACGGGAGCGGCATAGCCGGTGAGGGTGCTAACGGCCGTTTTTGCCATGTGGGTGCGAAAATAACGGCCGGCCTCGGCAAAATCTTCCTTCCAGCCATCGGCATCACAGTGGACGCTGAGGGCGGCCGTGGGCGCGGGGTCGGGCAAGGTGACAACGGGCGGGTCAAGCATGATGACGCGCACATTGAGCAATTCGGCAAAAATTTGCGTGGCGGTGGCAATAGATTCAGCCGTGGCCGCTTCATCCGCCACCGGCACCCCCTGCTCATCACGCAAAATTTTCACCTGGAGGCGAATCTTCTTGGTGGGAGAAAAGCCGAGAAAATAAGCGCCCGCCTCAGGCAAGCCCAGGGTGCGGTTGACGGTTTCAACAATGACACCGTAAAGTTGGGAAAAAGCACCAAGCGCTGTGTTAATGGGTTTGTTATTCATGAAGTTGCTTAGAACGGCCAAGCGCGAAAGATAAGGATGGCAACGGCCGTTATGGTGATATTATCCACTCCCCAAATGGAAATGGCTTCAATAAACATGGTAACAAGGGTCACGACAAATGCCGGAGCCAGAGCCGCACCGGGGCTAATGTCTGGGAAACCATTCACGACCCACAGTGCCAGCCAGGTAAAAATAAAGCCAGCCACCAGAAAGCCAAGTGAGCCTTCAAGAGTGCGAACGCTACTGTAAACGGTGTATTGCCGCTGGCCGTAAGCCTTGCCAATGACTGGCGCCATGCCGTCACCCCAGGTGAGGGGCATCAGCGCGGCCACCATCAGCGGGGGCTGCTGCCAAAAAACATAGGCCACAATCCCGGCCATGAGCGGAAAGTAGACGGTGCCCAGATTGGCCTGGTCGCTGCTGGACATGGCGGCGAAGAAACCATAACGCCAGTCAAGAAAGTTGATGAGCATGAAGGCGACGCAGGCGGTGATGAAATACCAGGGGGAATCAAAAAGATAATGCAGCCCCCAGGCCATCATCCCCACGCCGATGTGGATGACTTTGCGGGTAAAGCTGCTGCTGTAGCCCCGCCAGCGGCGCAGCCCTTCGGCCAACCCGATAATGGCAAAGATGTAGAGCAAACAGATGAGAAGGCCAAGCCAGTTTGACATAATGAAGAGATTGGGGGTTGGAGATTGGAGATTGGGAGATCAACAATCTCCAATCCCTAATCTCCAATCCCTAAACAATTAAATGTTCATAAAGCATGTCTAAGCTCAGGTCAGGCACAACGGTTTCGCTGGTTTGCAGGGTGAGACTGCCAGCAGCAGCACCTAGACGAATTGCTTCTACGGGGCTAAGTTCATTCATCAGCCCAAAGATGATGGCAGCGGTCACGGCATCGCCGCTGCCGGTGCTGTCTACCTTTTCCGTGTAGTTGGCGGGCAGATAGCCGGTTTCGTCAAAGGTGGCAAAGGCCAGACCATAATCTGACATGGTGATGACGGCGATCTCTACTCCAAACTGAATCAGCTGCCGCGCCACGTTCATGTTGGCATCAGGGGTGTTGCCCTGGAAGATGACGCCGCACAGTTCGGCGGCCTCGGCTTCGTTGGGTACCACCAGGCTGAGGTCGGGGATGTAGGGGCAAAGGCGATGGGCGAGCCGGGTGGAGGAGGGGTCGGCGCAGAGGGGGGTGTTGTATTTTTGGCAGAGACGAACGGCCGTTGCCAGGGCATCCTTAGTCAAGCTACCATCCACCAACACCATTTGCGCGTCGCGGAAAAGACGGCGGTGGCGGTAGAGGTATTCGGGGGTGATGTGGCGCATGACGCGCACGTCGTCAAGGGCTACAGAAAGACTCCCGTCTGCATCCAGAAGCGCGATGTAGGCACCGCTGTTCTCACCGGCAATGGTCTGGACGTATTCGATGTTGACCCCGGAAACGGCCGTTTGCTCCAACAACTGCCGCCCGGTAGCATCATCCCCCACCGCCGACATCAAAATCGCATTCGCCCCAAAGCGAGCTAAATTTTCCGCCACATTACGCGCCGTGCCGCCCCGCGTCGAGCGAATAAAGCCCGGGTTGGAGGTATTAGGGACTAAACCACGTGTCGGTTTGCCCTTGGTGTCGAGCATCGTTCCGCCAACTAAGAGAATATGTTCATCACCCATAACAGCCCTCCAGCATTGAGCGTATGATTGTCACACCACCGTATTGTAGCGCAAATTCAGCCATTTGCGCTTAGAAAAGCAAAAACAGAAGCAATCAAGCTTCTCGCGCTGCCTTAGCCTGCCGTACCACCTCACGCATCTGCGCCAAATGGCCGTCATCATGGCTCAGACCATAGACAAAGCGCATGACCGGGTTAATCTTGGTACCATTATACCCCTCATACACATTATCCAAATACGGGTTGCGCGGCCACATGCCCAAACTAGCCAGACGCATCATGCGGCTTTCTTCCAACCGTTCACGGCATTGCTCAATGGTTGTCACCGTTTGCCACGGCACCTCAGAACGGGAACGGCCATGATATTCCACCCCGCGCGCCAATTCTGCCGCCAACGCCGCGCTCTCCTCAGCCGAGGCTGTCACATGAACAACCAAATGCCCCAGCGTCCAGGCTAAATTGGCATCCGCTGCATCAGCAGCAAATGTATCGTTGGCATTTGGGTCTTCTGGCACAAAGACCACATCCTCATCGGTGCAATCTTTGATGATCGCCAGCATCTCGTTTATCATGGCATTGGTGAACCGCCGCAAATGTTCCGTTGTAAAGCGAGCCACCAGTTCGGCCATTGTGATTTCTTTGTTGCGTACAGGTGTAAAATCTAACATGAGTCTCCTCTATCTTCGTCTTTTATTTTCAATATGGGCAATGCAAAAACGACCTGCCCTCCACAGCTACGCTTGGTAAGTGCTGGAGGTCACGCGGCCGCCTGTGCCAGTCCAATTGGTGTGAAAAAATTGGCCGCGTGGCTGGTCAATGCGCTCATAGGTGTGGGCACCAAAGTAGTCGCGCTGGGCTTGCAGCAGGTTGGCGGGCAGCCGGCCGTGCCGGTAGCCATCAAAAAAGGCCAGGGCACTGGACATGGCCGGGACGGGAATGCCGAGGGAAACGGCCGTTTCCACCACCCGTCGCCAACCCGCCTGCGCCTGCGCCACCGCCTGCGTAAAATAGGGTGCCAGCAGCAAATTCGTCAACCCCGGCTCCGCCTCATACGCCTCCTTAATTTTGCCCAAAAAGGCCGAACGAATGATGCACCCCTCGCGCCACATCAGGGCAATGCCGCCATAGTTCAAATTCCAGCCATACTCGGCCGCCGCCGCCCGGAACAGCATATAGCCCTGGGTATAGGACATAATTTTGGCCGCATACAGCGCATCCTGTAAACCGCGCAGCAGCGCCGCCCGGTCGCCCGTGAACTGCGCCGCCGGGCCAGGCAGCACCTGCGCTGCCGCCACCCGTTCCTCTTTCAGTGCCGAGAGAAAGCGGGCAAAGACGGCTTCCCCAATCAGGGTTAGTGGGATACCAAGTTCAAGGGAATTAACGGCCGTCCACTTCCCCGTCCCCTTTTGCCCCGCTGAATCCAGAATAAGATCAACCACAGCCTCCCCATTTTCGTCCCGATAGGCCAAAATGTCGCGGGTAATTTCAATCAGATAAGAATCAAGGTGCCCCTCATTCCACTCACCAAAAACGGCACTCATCTCATCATTGCTCATCCCCAGCCCATCTTTCATAAGCTGGTATGCCTCGGTAATGAGCTGCATATCCCCATATTCAATGCCGTTGTGCACCATTTTGACAAAATGACCCGCCCCGTTTTCCCCCACCCAGTCGCAGCACGGCGTGCCGTCGGCCACCTTAGCCGCCACATCCTGCAAAATTGCCTTCACATGCGGCCACGCCGCCGGGGAGCCACCGGGCATGATTGAAGGGCCATGCCGCGCCCCCTCCTCGCCACCGGAGATGCCGGTGCCGATAAACAGCAGCCCTTTTTCCTCAAGATACTGGGTACGCCGCGTACTATCAACATAGTTAGAATTGCCGCCGTCAATAATAATGTCGCCCGGCTCCAAATGAGGGATGAGTTGTTCAATGAGCGCATCAACCGGTGCCCCTGCCTTGACCATCATCATCACCTGGCGCGGCCGTTTAAGCGATGCTATCAATTCTTCAATCGAATGCGTACCAATCACCTGCGTCCCTTGCGCTTCATTCGCCAAAAAGGCATCTACTTTGCTGGTAGTCCGATTATAGACAGCCACGGTATAGCCATGGTCGTTCATATTTAAAACCAGATTTTGGCCCATAACAGCCAAACCAATCAAGCCAATATCTGCGGTTGGAGTCATGTTTCTCTCCTCGTATAAATCATTGCTCGTGGCTGATTGCTGGTACAAACCACTAGCAACCAGCCGCCATTTTGCGGTTTCAGGCAACGTCCGTTTTTGGACGGTTCGACAGGGCTAGCTCTTACATCATGCAATTGTTATTCGCCTGGTGGGTTTATGAGCAGATCAAGAGGTAAAGCTCTCGTTGCTAGTCCCTTCAAGTTTCCACAATAAATTCTAGCAAATACCGGGCAAAAAGAAATGGCAGATCAAAAAAGGTGGCCTTCAGCCACCTTTTGCGTATCAAAATCAAAGATTTCGCAGATTGCACAGATTTAACCATGAGCGTCCGCGCCCGATGACGAACTTGTGTTGTTTAGATAGGGCAAAATCCGCCCTAAATCCTGGCGTAAATCGCGCATCGCGTTTTCAAGTGCTTCGCTGACCAGTTGATTGTTGCGACGATTGCTGGGGCCAAGGTGGGTACGCCCCACAACCTGGTCACCAATAAACGCGCCTAGCGCCAAGATTTCGCGGGTTTTGGCAACGGCCGTATAGGTTCGCAGCAGCAAATCCTGGTTGCCAATGCGGAGCCGAGCCTTAAAAACAACCTTGCCCAGTTGGGGACTGCGAACGACGTTGAGCAGGTCTAGCTGGAGCGAAAATTGATCGTAGGGAAAACGGCCGTTTTCCCCCACAACCACCACCTCGCACCCCAATTCATCCAACTGCTCCTGCACCGCCTGCTCAAACCAGCCAACCACCCCCCCATGCTGCCAAATCACATCCAGCATATCGGCATAGCTGCGTGGGCCGTCGCTGTGGCGCAGCGCCAGCGGAATTTTTTGTGCGCCGACGGGGGTTACGTAAAGCAGACGGCCGGCACCCGCTGGCTTGGTTGGTTGCTTACCGGCCTCAATCTGCGCCTCGGCCTCTGGCTGCGGCGGTTTTGGTTCGGCAAGCGATTTTTGATAGCTCTTGGTGGGCGGCGTGGGAAAAATGGCGGTGATAACAAAAGCAATGGCGGAAAAGAAAAGGAGTAAAACAAAGGTGTCTGACATGATGAGCCTCTATGTTTTTGCAAACCATAACAAGACAGGCTTACGATTTGGCTTGCATTTGGCTTGCCGAATACATAGAGGCTTAAAATAGATAGTTTAGATGAAAGCCAGATGAGAAAGGGGGAAATAACGGCCGTTTCTTAGGTTGTGTTGACATTTCAGAATTTGAACCGCAAAGTACGCAAAGGGCGCAGAGAAAGAGAAGAAAACAAGCAAAATCTTTGCGATCTTTGCGCCCTCTGCGGTGAAATCTGCTTCTTTTGACCAAATGTCAACAGAACCTAGCTGGTGCTGAAAAAGTAACCGATCCGAGCCACATAAAAAACGGCCGTTCTCCCCCAGCGCACTCAAAACAGATGGCACAGCCGCAGCGCATCATAGACGGCGGAATGGATCGCACGGCTGCTGACCGCGCTGCCAATACGATGCAGTTCATATCCCGTTGCCCACGCCCCACGCTGTGGCTGTGGCTCACTCGCCAGCAGTGTGGTGATGTCGGTTACGCCCTTGTTGCACGCCCCCTCCCGTAGCGCATGGTACAACGCATCGGTAGGAGTTGTCCCCTGCTCCACGATAACATTGTCGGCCATGAAGGTGTGGCGCGTATCGGTTAGCTCGTGGACAAAGACGGCTTGCAAACGGCCGTTTACCCGCTCCACCGCCACAAGCCGCAAATCAATCTGCACCGGAATGCCGTGCTGCTGGAACCGCTTGCGGTGCATCACCCGCTCCGAGCCGCCCATTTCCTCCGCCAGCCGGTCGTCAATGGTGACAAAATTGACCCGCGCCCCGGCCAAAGCCAGGTGAACGGCACAGCTAGGTGCCTGGTGTCGCCCCATCCCATCGTAAACCAGCACTTCTCGGTTAGCAAAGTTGGCCGCGTCGCGCATCCCATCCCACACCGAATGGCACAATTCCGCCCCGGTGAAGTCGGTAAATTGGGGCGTGCCGCCGGTGGCAATCACCACCACATCCGGCTTTTCGGCCAAAATGTCGGCTACCTCCGCCCGCGTTTGCCGCCGCACATCCACGCCCAGCCGTCCGATTTCATCCTCACGCCAGCGCACAATGTCGTGCAGGCCGCGCCGATGAACAAACATCGCCGCCAAATTAAGCTGCCCGCCTAGTTTTGCCTCGGCCTCAAACAGCACCACCTGATGCCCTCGCTCGCCGCTAACTCGCGCCGCTTCCAACCCGGCAATGCCGCCCCCCACGACAACCACTTTGCGCGGCATTGCAGTGGGCGTAATGACGTGGGGCAGTTTGGCTTCGCGGGCAGTGGCGGGGTTGTGGATGCAGGTGGCGGGTTTGGTCATCTGGCAAAATTGGGTGCCAACGCAGGGGCGAATCCGCTTTTCCTCGCCGCGCCGGATTTTGTTGACCAAGTGGGGGTCGGCAATGTGGGCGCGGGTCATGGCAACCATGTCGAGGATGCCGTCGCGCACCGCCTGCCGCGCCGTTTCAACGTGGATGATGCGGGCGGCGTGGAAAACGGGGGTTTTGATTTCGGCGCGAAATTGGGCCACATCTTCGAGGAAGGGGGCTAACGGCCGTTCAATCCCCGGCATACAATCCTCCGACAGACCGCGCTGGGTGTCAATACGCCCCATCACCAGGTTGAAAAAGTCAATCGTGCCGTCCTGCTCCAAGATTTGGGCGGCGCGTAACGCCTCATCCCGTGTCAGCCACCCCTTTGTTTTTTCATCCATGACGTAGCGAATGCCAACGATGTAGTGGCTGCCCACCCGCCGCCGAATTTCGGCGTGGACTTCGCGGATAAAGCGAAGCCGGTTTTCCAGCGAACCGCCGTATTGGTCAGTGCGGCGGTTGGTCATGGGGGAGAGAAATTGCCCGGTCAGATGGCCGCCGGTCATCGTTTCCAGCCCGTCTAGCCCCCCTTGCTGGCAGCGCACGGCGGCATCGCCGTATTGGCCGATGACGCGCTGGATGTCGTAGAGGTCCATTTCTTTGGGGATGCTGCGGTGGACGGTTTCACGAACGGCCGTTGGTGCAATCGTCGGCAGCCAATGGTCAATGGTCGCCTGGCCGCGCCGCCCCAAATGGGTCAACTGCACCATAATCGCCGCCCCATGGTCGTGCACGCGCTGGGAGAAGGTTTGCAGATACGGAATGACCTCATCGGTGCCAAAGTTAAGCTGCCCAAAGACATTGGGGGAATCAGGAGCCACGTTGCTGGAGCCGCCAAACATGGTCAGCCCAATGCCGCCCCGCGCCTTCTCTTCGTGGTAGCGCTGCAGCGGCTCGGCGGGCATGCCCTGGTTAGAAAACCCTTCCGAATGGCTGGTACTCATAATCCGGTTGCGGAAGGTGACGTTTTTGATGGTAAAAGGTTGCAGGAGGGGGTCAGTCGTGCCGTTTAGGTGGGTCATATCGGGCAATCTCCTCAAGAAATGGGACGCAGATTTACCTGTACGCGAAGCGGTTGTGAAACAACATCTACCTGATTTATTTTTATCAGGAAAATCAGGAAAATCTACGTCCTATTTTATCTACTCTCTTGGGCAACGGCTTGCGCCATTTCGCCCATGGAGAAGAAGTGGAAGTCTATGGGGGGGAGGGTGTCAATAACGGCCGTTGCCCCCCACTTCCCCGATTCCGACAGCCGCTGCCGGTCAATCCAGGCGTTAGCCAGACCAACCCGTTTGGCGGGAACGTGATCGTGGAAGAGGCTTTGGGCGGTGTGGAGAATATCGCTTTTTTGCAGGCCAAGGTCAGCGGCCAAATGGCTGAGGAGATAGTCAAAGTTAGCGGGCGACGGCTTGTAGGAGCCAGCATCTTGCGCCGTGTAGACGGCATCAAATTCTACGCCCAGCTTGCGGTTGGAGGCGGCAAACCCGGCGCGGCTGACGTTGGACAAAATCACCAGCTTAAACCGCGTTTTCAGGAACCGAAGTGCGTCGGCGGTGTCGGAGAAGGCAGGCCAGTGGGGGAGGGAGTTGCCAAACGCAGCATCGAGTATGCCACTAGTTTGCAGCCCAAACTGCGCCGCAAACTGCCGATGCACCTGCTGCAACACGTCCTCATACACCATCGTCGGCGCGTCGGCTTCCTGCTGGCTTTCCAGCCCGGCAAAAGCCACCAACGCCTTCTCGCGGGTGATCTCGGCACAGTTGTTCGCCATCAAAAGGGGCTGAAAAGCATCCCAAATCCCCGATTCCCAATCAATCAGGGTTCCATAACAATCAAACGTCAGAACCTTATACCCACTCAGTCGCGCCATCCGTACAACTCCTACAGTCTTTATCTTCAATATCCTTTTGAACTTTGAGAAACTCTTCTCCAATTTCAGATTCGAGTCTCAATAAAATGTTACTCAATACAAGGTTGTCAATAGTTGGCCTTGTAGTAATTAGTGTAACAGTCACAAGCCCTAATGAATAGGCGGTACCTTGCGCTGGGTCTGTGAATCCAAAATTGCTTGGGCCAGCCAGAAGGACGTTCTGAGTATTTCCCGAAAGACCCAACTTAAACATTACACCTTTCGGGTTTGCGTGAACATTATGGCTAGCTAATTTGTAATATGGGCGAAGATGGTCTAATCCTGCATTTTCTTCAATGTCACTAAAATTGGGGTCTTGTTTATTTAATGCTGACGATGACCATCCATAATTATTTTTATAGGAATTTCCAAAACGTGCGATTAATTCATCACGCACTGTTATTAAAGAATTGTATTCGTCTTGAGGGATTGGCTCATCGCCTAATGCTTGACAGTGTTTTTGATAGAGAGTAGCGGCTTTATATGATTCAATATTGTCGTGAAGCAAATATCTCTCGGCAACTTCATTCCCATGTGTTTTTATGAATGACGCTACCACAGCTATTTCATGCAATGAACGCCATCTTGCATGAGCACCATCTGCAAAACCGCTTTTTAGCAAGACAAAAACCTCCCATGCAATTTGGCATGCCCTAGCATGGAGCCTTGTCAGGGCTTCAAGAACATAATTTTCCACCTCTGTCGCATCTTTGCGAAAATCAGAATTGAACTCATCACCTGCTTCAAAAGCCAAAACCAGAAACGATTCAAATAAATCAAATGGCCTTTTCCAATCCTTGTCAAGCCTTTTTTCAAAGCCCTTCATGTCCTTTCTATGGGCCTTCAACATAGTGCTTCTATTTTCCCTAAGATCAGAGAGAAGCAATGATGCCATTTCTTCAATTATTTCAGGAAATGTTCTTTCCAATTTTGCGATAAATTCTTGATAAAATTCATCAAAATTCTTTTCATCACCAATATCTAACTCGATTTTTTCACCATCAGAAATACCCAATACTCTGTTTTGCTCGTTATCTAAATCTAAGTCGAATGTAACCGAATCACCACTAATGTCTCGTAAGTTTATCTCTAGATTACTAACCTGTTTGGCAGTGAGAATAACTCCTCTCTTTTCCAATTGCCTTTTAATAAGTTTTGCACCAACAATTGGAAAAGTAAAAGAAGCTTGTATTTCTCTCTCAAACAGTTTTTGGAGTGTACCCATTTATTCTCCTGTTTTTGCAAGAAGCCACCTAAAAGCCAAGCTAATTAGAGGTCAGTACCTGTCGGTGGCATCACATAGGAGCCTTCATCATACTCTAATCCGGACAGCTAAGGTGTGCGGTATAGTCTTTAAAGGGACACAGTTCTCATGGTCTATATAAGATATTAGGCAACTATGGATAACGGCCGTATTTCCTGCTTAGGCCGATTCAGTGCCAAATCATAGTTGGCCTGCAAATTAAGCCAAAATTGCGGTGTTGTCTTAAACGCACCGGCCAGCAGCCAAGCAGTCTCAGGGGTCACACCACGTTTGCCACGAATCAACTCGTTAATTCTTTGCGTTGGCACACCCAAATGTTTAGCTAACGCAACCTGTGTCAGCCCCAACGGAATCAAAAACTCTTCTTCCAACACAACCCCTGGATGAGTCGGAATACGATTTTCAGGAATCATTTTATCTTCCTTTAGTGATAATCAACCACTTGAACATCATAAGCGTTACCATCTTCCCAACGAAAGACAATCCGCCACTGTCTGTTAATGCGAATGCTATGAAAACCAGCCCAATCACCGCTCAAAGCCTCAAGACGATTGCCTGGTGGAGACATCAAATCCATCAAGTTTTGTGCGGTATTGAGAACGTCTAACCGAACCAAGGCACGATGCAGAATATCGTGTGGAAATCGGCGAGTACGCTGAGTACGGCGACCGTGATACAAATCGGCTGTGGCTTCATCAGCAAAAGAGACAATCATACCAGCAATTATATATCTTCACGGATACCGTGTAAATGCTTTCCAAGTTTTTGCCGAACTCGACACCTACCAACAAATCAACCACTTCTTCATCTTGCTAAAAGCTCGTGTCCGCCAAGATATAGGT
The DNA here is from genome assembly GCA_020634215.1 of Ardenticatenaceae bacterium. Taxonomy (GTDB): domain Bacteria; phylum Chloroflexota; class Anaerolineae; order Promineifilales; family Promineifilaceae; genus JACKCD01. The sequence continues at coordinate 85,248 of JACKCD010000012.1, forward strand.
CGTTATCCATTGCTGGATTAACAAACGGCCGTTTCCAGCCCCACAAACATCAGCAACAACGGTGAATCAGGCAGTCTCAAATTGCATAACCCGCAGCTTTTCGGGGGCAAAACGGGTGCTGAGCGACAAGATTTCAATGCCAACTAAACGGCCGTTTTCGTCAAAATCCAGAATCATACCAAGCTGCACTTCTCCAGATTCCACAATTTCATCATCATCGAGTCGAAAATAAAGGGCATCCCTCTCGGTATGGTCAGTTTTCACCCCCTTGTTGGATTATTGTCTCACTGTAGATCTTTAACCCACCAATACGCTTTACGTTTATCTGAAAAACCGACTGATTCATATAAACGATTTCCTAGCGCGGGTTCCGGTCCTGAGCCAATATATACTCGGTCTAATTTTCTTGCCTTCAGCCTTTTCAACACGCCAGTCAACAAAGCTTTTCCCAATCCCATGTTTCTAAATTCAGAATGAGTTCCAAATGGCTCAATCTCAGCAAAATTATTTGTATCATCTACCCAAACAATGCAAAAACCAACAAATTGACCATCTGGACTCACCATAACCAAATCGTTTTCGATTTGATATGCTGGCGCTTGACGCAACAATTTGTACACTTCTAAATCAAATCTTTTGCTTTGGAACACGTTTTGATAAATGTTTACCCGATTTTCAAAATCAATAGGGGAATAAACATGTCTGATCGTAAATCCTTTGGGTAACTCAATATCTTTGACATTTTTTGAAAGATCAAAGCTTCTTGTGTATTCTGCTTCTGAATGTTTTTCATACCCCCGCTTCTTTAATAACACCTGTCTTTTTTCGTTTTGAGCATAAACGCAAGTCTTTATGTTTTTACTAGAATGAGACTCAAGTTGTTCAGCCCAAGCAAACATTCTATCTTCTAGTTCCTGAAAATCTGGGTGGACTATGATCACTACATCATGATCATTGTTTTCCGTAAGTGTAGCACCAACCAATTTACCTGCTTCAGTTTCCCATAAACGGTGTTTTTGCAGAAAATTCTTATTACCGTTGACATAGTTTTCCGCTTGAACGCGATATCGCACTATATCCCAGCGAGCCACACCCCAATTGAAAAATGATTTTTTTATTGTGTAGCTTTCAATTAACAGATTTCTTATTTCCAAAAAATCTTCATCAATATTCCCATATTCTCTTTCAATAATCTTCATTTCAAGCCCCATCAACATCAGCAACGGCGACAAATCAGGCATAAACGGCCGTTGGCATCTGGATATACCTGTCTGGTTCTTCACTATGTTAGGCCACCATGGATAACGGCCGTATTTCCTGCCTAGGCCAATTTAGCGCCCAATCATAATTGGCCTGCAAATTAAGCCAAAATTGCGGCGTTGTCTTAAACGCGCCAGCCAGCAACCAGGCAGTTTCAGGCGTCACACCACGTTTGCCACGAATCAACTCGTTAATTTTTTGCGTTGGAACACCCAAATGTTTAGCTAACGCCACCTGTGTCAGACCCAACGGCATCAAAAACGCTTCTTCCAGCACAACCCGTGGATGAGTCGGAATACGATTTTCAGGAATCATTTGGTGCAGCGTCCATGATATAAATCTGCTGTGGCTTCATCAGCAAAAGAGACAATCATGCCAGCAATCATACATCTTCACGAATACCGTGTAAATGCTTCTCTATTCTTTTGTACAAGAAAATGAGGTTCTATTCTACTACGCGCTCAGATTATCTGTGCATAGGGTTAATAGTGAGAGTGGGAAAAACGGCCGTTTTCCCCACAATCCATCTCCCACCCCCCTACCCCCCAATCTGCCCCTGCAAATACGCCGCCACCAGTTCCGTCGTCGGTAGCCGTAGTGCGTGGTCGGCAATGTCGCGGCATTGCGGCCGGCTGAACTGGCGAATAAGGCGTTTGATGGTGGGAATGGCCGTTGCCGCCATACTAAACTCATCCAGCCCCAGCCCCAGCAGCAAAGGCACGGCCGCCGGTTCCCCAGCAAACTCACCGCACACCCCCACCCATTTACCCTGGACGTGCGCCGCGTCAATCGTCATCTTAATCAGGTGAAGCACTGCCGGATGAAACGGGCTGGCAAGTTTTGCCACCCGTTCGTTGGTACGGTCTACCGCCAGCGTATACTGCGTCAAATCGTTGGTGCCAATGCTAAAAAAGTCCACTTCGGCCGCAATGTGATGCGCCAGAATTGCCGCCGACGGCACCTCAACCATAATGCCAAACTGCACCGACTCCGCCACCGGCTTGCCCTCGGCCACAAGCTGCTGCCGCGCTTCATCGAGCAGCCCTTTGGCGCGGCGCACCTCGTCCAGGTTAGAGACCATCGGCACCATAATCCGCAAATCGTGGCCGACCCCGGCCTGGAGCAGGGCGCGAAACTGGGTCAGCAGTACGTCGGGTCGTTCATCCATCATGCGGATGGCACGCCAGCCTAAAAACGGGTTTTGCTCGTCGTGGAACCCCAGATAAGGCACCTCTTTATCGCCGCCAATGTCGAGGGTGCGAACGACTAACGGCCGTTTTGCCCGACCCCCCTCATCAATCGCCGCAAACACCCCTTGGTATCCCGCAATCTGCTCCGCCTCGCTTGGCAGCGTTTCCCGATCCAGGAACAAGAATTCGGTGCGGAACAGCCCCACCCCTTCCGCGCCATACGTCAGCGCCATTTCCGCATCGGCCACACTGCCCACGTTGGCTACCACCTCCACCTGATGGCCGTCGGTGGTAACGGCCGGAGCCTGCGCCTCGGCTAATTCGGCCGAACGCAGTGCCAGCCAGCTTTGCTGCTCTGCCTGCGCCTCGGCCAGCGCGTCGGGGTCGGGATTGAGGGTAAGGGTACCAGAACGGCCGTTTAGCACCACCACCTCCCCTTCTGGCAAATGGTTGAGCCGCAGCGGCACGCTCACTGCCGCCGGAAGCCCTAAACTTCGCGCCAAAATAGCGGTGTGGGAAGTCGGGCCGCCGCGCACGGTACACAGCCCCAGCACCTTCTCCTTATCAAACCCCACCGTATCCGACGGCGTTAAATCCTCGGCCACGATGACAACGGGCTGGGTGGGCATGGCGGCACTGTCGAGCGATACCCCCAGCAGACAGGCCACCAGCCGCCGCCCCACATCCCGAATGTCGGTCGCCCGCGCCTGAAAATATTCGTCGTCCATCGCCTCCAGCATTTCGGCATAGCTTTCGGCGGCCTGATAAGCGGCCATTTCGCCGTTGATGCCTTCCCCTTCCACCGCCGCCTGAATCATCTCCAGCAGCGCCGGGTCTTCCAAAAAAAGCTGGTGCGCTTCAAAAATCGCTGCCTCTTCCGCCCCCACCTCAGCCAAAGCGCGGTCGTAGAGGGCAGCAAGCTGGCTTTGGGCAGTGGAAACGGCCGTTTGCACCCGTTCCCACTCCGCCGCCACATCCGCCACCGCCCGCGCCGTCACATTCAACAGCACCGGCCGATACACCCACAGCGGCCCAATCGCAATCCCCGGTGAAGCAGGTAAACCTTGTATTGTTTGCATAAGCGAAACCAAAAGATTGGGAGACTGAGAGACTGGGAGACTGAGAGATTAAATAGTCTCCCAGTCTCCTAGTCTCCTAGTCTTCTCCTTCTAAACCATCATCAACTCCGGAAAGCCAACTACTTCCCGCAAATCCACCATAAACCGCGCCGCTACCGCTCCATCCACCACGCGGTGGTCAACCGAGAGCGTCATCGTGCAAATCGGTTTCACGACAGGCTGGTCATTTTCATCTGGCATAAAGAGCCGCCGCGTGCCGCCTACCGCCAAAATCCCCACTTCGGGCGGGTTGATGATGGCCGTAAAGCGGTCAATCCCCAGCATCCCCAGGTTAGAAATGGTAAATGTCGCCCCGCCGAGGTCATCGGGGCGCAGCTTGCCGCTGCGGGCGCGCCCGGCCACCTCCCGAATCTCGCGGTTGATCTGCCCAACGCCTTTGCTAGTCACGTCGCGCACCACGGGCACAATCAGCCCGTCGTCCAGCGCCACGGCAATGCCAATATGGACATCATCGTGCAACCAAATTTCGTCGTCGCCGAGGTGGGCGTTGAGCATCGGATTTTGCTTTAATGCCCAAGCAACGGCTTTGGTGAGAACGGCCGTTATCGTTGCCTCTTTCTCCCCCGCCGCCACTACCCGCTTGTTCACCCGCCCCAGCAACGCCAGCAGTGCCGTCATGTCCATGTCAGCCTGGAAGGTAATGTGGGGGGCTTCCTGCATACTGCGCTGCAAGTTGTGGGCAATGGTGCGGCGCATGGGGGTGAAGGGGATGCGGTGGACGAGGGAGGAGATTGGGAGATTGGGAGATTGGGAGATTGGTGGTGCTGTGGGTATGGGCTGCTGTGCCTCGACATAAGTGAGAACATCCTGCTGTTGGATGCGGTGGTGGGGGCCGGTGCCGGAAACGGCCGTTAATTCCACCCCCTGTTCCCGCGCTACGCGCCGTGCGGCGGGCGTAGCCCGCAGTTTGCCGTTGTCTTCTGGCTGCCGGGCCAAAAACGCCGCCACATCTTGCCGCGTCACCTTGCCGCCGCTGCCCGTCCCCGCAACCTGCGCCAAATCCACCTGGTTGGCGGCGGCCATGCGGCTGGCGACGGGGGTGGCGGAGGGGGAAGGGGGGGAGGCAGGGAGATTGGAAGATTGGGAGACTTGTGCTGAGCCTTGCCGAAGCATTGGGGATTGGAGATTGGAGGTTGGTAGGGGTTCGCCGGGTTGGAGGATATAGGCAATAACGGCCGTTACCGGCACCATCTCCCCTGCCTGCGCCCGAATCCCGGCCACAATTCCTCCTGTCGGGGCTTCGACCTCCATGTTCACCTTGTCGGTTGTCACCTCCACCAGCGGGTCGCCCTCGGCCACGGTGTCACCCTCCCCCACCAACCACTCCACAATCTGGCTCTCTTCCAGCGTAAACCCGAATTTCGGTAAAATAACTTCTTTTGCCACTTTTTTCACCAGTAACCAGTAACCAGTAACCAATAACCAGTAACCTACGTCACTGATTACCGATTACCGATTACCGATTACTTCTAAAATTCCCCTCGCGCCAGCCGCCGCGCTTCATCCACAATATTTTCCACCTGCGGCACGGTGTGGTATTCCAGCGTGCGGTTATAAGGAATGGGAATATCCAGCCCTGCCAAACGGCGCACTGGCGCATCAAGGTAATCAAACGCCTCGCTTTCAGCAATCCGCGCCACAATTTCGCCGCCAAAACCACCCGTTTTCACCGCCTCATGCACCACCAGTGCCTTGCCCGTCTTCTTTACCGAGGCCACAATCGGTGCGTCATCTAAGGGGCTAAGGGTGCGCGGGTCAATCACTTCCAGTTCAATCCCCTCTTTTGCCAGCGTTTCCGCCGCCTCCAACGCCCGTGGCACCATAATCGAGGTGGCAACCACGGTCACATCCCGCCCCTGGCGCACCACCTTGGTTTGGCTCAGCGGTACGGTGTACATCTCCTCCGGCACGTGGCCTTTGGTGCGGTAAAGCAGCTTGTGTTCCACAAAAATGACCGGGTTATCGTCGTCAATGGCCGCTAGCAGCAGCCCTTTGGCATCGTAGGGGGTGCTAGGCATGACAACCTTTAGCCCCGGCACGTGGACAAACCAGTTTTCCAGGCTTTCGGAATGCTGTGCTGCCGCCCCTGTGCCTGCCCCGCCGGGCATCCGCAGCACCATTGGCACAGTGGCCTTGCCGCCAAACATAAACCGTATTTTGGCTGCTTGCAGCACCAACTGCTCCATGCTGATGGTGACAAAATCCATAAACTGGATTTCACCCACTGGCCGCATTCCGGCCACGGCCGCCCCCACGCACGCCCCGGCAATCCCCGCTTCGGAAATGGGCGTATCGCGCACCCGCGCCTCGCCAAACTCCTCCACCATGCCGGCCGTCACGCCAAACGCCCCGCCATACACGCCAATATCTTCGCCGATAAGAAAAACGCGGTCATCGGCTCGCATCTTTTGCGTCAGTGCCTCGCGCAGCGCCTCTACATAGGTCAATTCTCGCATTGTGCCGTTGTTCATATTAGGCATATACCCCCTCTAGAATGGTGCTTAGGTCTGGTTCAGGGCTGGCTTGGGCAAAGGAAACGGCCGTTTCAATCAACCCCTCCGCCTCCTTCCACAACGCCCCAACCTGCTCATCGGTCAGGCTCAACCAACTGGCAAAGCGAGGAATCGGGTCACGATCTTGCCACTCGCGCACCTCCTCACGGGTGCGGTACGCCTGGCGGTCGCTCTTAGAATGACCGCGCCAGCGATAGGTCAGGCATTCAATCAGCGTTGGCCCTTCGCCCGCCTGCGCCCGTGCTTTGGCCTCTTTAACGGCTTCATAAACAGCGGCCACATCATTGCCATCCACCGTCACCCCCGGAATACCATAGGCGCACCCCCGCTGGCTAATCCGCTCGATGTTGAAGGCTCGTTCCACCGACATAGACATCGCATACTGGTTGTTTTCGCACAAATAAATAATGGGCAGCTTCCAAATGCTCGCCATGTTGAGCGATTCATGGAACGCCCCCTCATTGGTTGCGCCATCGCCAAAGACCACCATCACTACCTGATCGGTCTGGCGAAACTGAATGCTCAACCCGACCCCCACGGCAATGGGAACACCCCCGGCGACAATGCCGTTGGCTCCCAAATTGTTGGCCTCTACGTCGGCAATGTGCATGGAACCGCCGCGCCCGCGACAGTAACCCGTTTCCTTGCCCATAAATTCAGCCATCATGCGGTCAGGGGTACTCCCCCAGGCCAGGCAGTGGCCGTGGCCGCGATGGGTGTTGAGCAGGTAATCGTTACGGGTGAGGGCGGCGGAGGCCCCAACGGCCGTTCCTTCCTGCCCAATAGACAAATGCATGGTTCCATGCACCAGCCCCAGCGAATACAAATCCTGCGCTTTCTCTTCAAACCGCCGAATCGTCATCATCTGCCGCAGCAACGTGCGACCGCGCTCCCCACCAATTTCTGCTACACTTGTTTGAGCCATCGTGTCTACCACGCCGCCTCCTTTTAAAGAATAGGACGCTGATTCCCCTGATTCTCCTGATCAGGAAAATCAGCGCCCCATTTTCTTTGCAATGCTGTTCTAGTCAGCAAACAGGTAAACGAATAGAACGCAAGCGGTTATGGCTTACAATTCAACATACTCTGGCTACAACGTTCTGCCTGTTGTTTGCTGCACCAACACGCCACACCAAGATGTGCAGCTCTGTTCAAATGGCTCCCCGCCTAATTATTCATCGCCAATGTTGCCCGGCACCAATGTGCCACGGTTTCGGCGCGGGCAATGGCCTGACCCAGGCTGGCGGCGGTTGTGATTAACCCCACGCCAGCCACTAGCACGACATCATGGGCAACCAAGGCAGCAGCTACATTGTCGGGTGCGGTGAGGATGGGGGCAGAAACGGCCGTTTCTACATCTGACCACACCTTCCCATCCGGCAGCCACCCCAGCGCCGCCAGCCGCAGCACCGCCACTGGCTGGCACAACAGCACCGCCCGCGCCTCCGTCGCCGCATACACCCGCCGGTGCCAATCCACCCGTTCCGGCAGCGCCTGCTTGCCCACAAACCACTCCCGGTTCTGCGCCGCAATCACCAAATTTTCTTCTTCAAGCTGCGGCCACCAGCAGTGGCGTTCCGTAATCAAAAATTTGTCCGCTATCAGCCGCACGCTAGCCTCGGCCAGCATCCCCGTCACCACCCCCTGCTGCGCTGCCGCTCGGCAATCGGCCACAAACTGCTGCCGCAGCTTACGCGGAGCCATCGCCTCCCGCACCGACCCCCGAATGCCGCGCTGCTCATTAACCCGCCGCACCAGGTTGTTGGTAATGCGCTGATAGGCCTCTAGCATTTTTTAATGTAGCAAGTAGCAAGTTACAGGTAGCAGGTACTTGCCACTTGTTACTTGCTACTTGTACCCTAACAGCCGATCCTGCTGCCGCCGCAGCCGTACAATCGCCTGCTGCTCGTTCAAAACCACGTCGCTGTAGCGCAGCGGTTCTCCCTTTGCCACGGAGTTAACCAGTTCAGCCCCGACAGCCAAACCTAGTGGAAGCAGGTCTTCGGGTTGAGAAACGGCCGTTTTTTCAATCATGCCATACACCGTATACCCACCCAGCGCATCCACCCGTTCGCCCGGCTGCAAATCCCGCTTTGCCACGGCAATTGTTTCCGCAACCGGCCGTTTAAACGTCGCCAGCGTCTCCCGCCGATCCAACACCACATTCGCCACCGTAATCGGCGTTTCCAAATTCGCCAAATGATACGGCCGATACAGCGCCCAATACCCCCCGTGTCCATTCAGCCGTAAATAGTTCAAATCCGTAATAATTTTTGGCTGGTCGGTAGTGATAATCACAAATACCCCCGGGGCCACATCCCCCACCGCATAATCCACTGCTCCCCTGCCGTCCAAAATCCCCCCATCAGCACGCGGCACAAACACTTTGGGCAGTTCTTTCACCGAGCAATTTGGCCCGTGCGCCCCGCGCACCTCCGGCGCATATCCCGTGGCGTTGCCAATCGAGGTCATTTCCACCATTGTCTTGGTGCCATCTACAAACGAGGCCAACATCTTGGCACTCATGTGCTGCGCCAGTGCCTTGGCCGCCACGTGGTCGGGGTTTGCCTCGCGGTTCAGCGGGTTATTTTTCCCCTTCCCCACCATCACAATCTCAAACCCCAGCGCATCGGCAAAATCAAACATTTCCTTGATGCTGCCCGGCTCATCTCCCGCCGCCAGCGAGTAAACCACACCCGCCTCTTCCGCCATCTGTGCCAGCAAATAGCCAATGGTGGCATCTGCCTCCACATTCATGTTCACAACATGCTTCCCCGCCCGAATTGCTGCCTCGCAAACAAACGCCCCCACCTCCGGCACGCCGGTAGACTCCACAATCACGTCCAGATTGTCAATTTGCACCAGCAAATCGGCCGAATGGGTGGCAACCCGCTTACCGGCCGCTATCACCTCATTGGCTTTGCCAACTGGATCGCTATCACTTTCTTCGACACATACGACGAGATCGGCCGGCACGCTAGCTTCTCCAAAAGCAGCTTGGGCGCGATTGGGCACCACATCAGCCACCGCTACCGCCCGCATCCCGTCCATGCGCTCCATTTGGCTCATCAGCCCAGTGCCCATCTGCCCCGCACCAACAAGCCCCACTCGAATTGGCCCATGTTCTTGGGCATACGCCTGCAATCGTTGGCGTAAACTTCTCATGCCTTTCATTCTCCTTCTACACGAACTTTTGTCCCGACTTCAATCGCAGGCAGAGCTTTCAATTCCACACATACATCACCTGGCATTTCTACTTCGGTCTCGCCATTCACTTTGACAACCAAATGACCCAAATTTGCCAGGTTCGCGTTAGCGACTTCGCCTACGGCTAACACGCGAAAGCTTGTCGCATCAAACCAAACCTCATCGCCTGGCTGCACCAGGGCTTGTAATGTTTGCCCATCATGCAAAATGGCAAACTCAGCCAATTCTTCCGGCGCATTTTGCCCAAAAAGAACGATGATGTTGTAATCTAGAAAATCGGACACCAGCGGCCCAATAGCCGTAACGGTCGCCTCATACTTGACCATCTAGCCTCCAAACAAACGGCCGAAAAGCCCTTTCTTCTTAGGCTCCTCAACGGCCTCCTGAACCTCGGCTTCAGCTTTTTCAACCACGGCTTCAACTTTCTCTTCTACGGCCGGCGCTGGCGTTTCATCTACTGCGGTATCATCAACTTCGGCCGTTACCCAATCTCCAACCACTTCAATATCATCTACAGACACACCAGACACAAAAATGTCGGCCTTGATGTAGCGAAATAGCGGGCCAGATGGTTTGGTCGCATGAATATCAACCGTCATTACCCCTTTCATCGGGTAAACGCCTACTCGCGCTGTGCCCCCACAATCAATAACAGCCACCGCAATTTGGTCAAAATCACGCTTCGAGCTAAACCCATCAAACGCTGTTCCCCCCGACAGCTCCGCAATCCGGGCAGCAACAGGATGAATACCACCACCTGTTACGCAGTAGATATAATCTTTACCCGGCTTTGGCTCAATCTCCAGTGGACCGCCCCAACCACGCTTGCCCGCCTTGATTCTAACTTTGCGATACTTTTTTTCAGACATACGCCACCTCTTGGCAAAGCTAACGAGAGAAGGTGAATAGTAATCAGGTATTCCCTGACCACTATCCACTTGCTCCTCATCTTTGCTTAACAAACGCTAAGCATTTGCCACTAGTACGACCTGGCGGTCGTGCTTGTACTATAATTCACAAGTAACCACTAGGGATAGGGATAGAGGGTCACGCCAATAACGCTCTATCCTTACCCCATCTCTCAATTAAGCATATAAGCCAATGCTGGCAATGAAAGCCAAAATCACGGAGACTGGCCCAGTAATCAGGCGGGAGAATAAGATTGCGGGTACACCGATTTCTACAGTTTCTGGTTCTGCTTCACCCAGTGCCAAACCAACAGGGATAAAGTCGCAACCTACCTGCGGATTGATAGCAAAGAGTGCTGGCAGCGCATAGCTGGCAGGAATAGAGCCATTGGCAATGAGCGTGCTGCCTAACAGCGTACCGACGACTTGGGCAATAACCGCGCCGGGGCCAAGCAGGGGTGAAAGAATCGGAATGGCGCAAATCAAAGAGATAATAATCAACCCAACCAGGCTACCGGCCAATGGTGCCAAGGCATTTGCAATCAAATCACCAATACCTGTTTTGAGAATAATACCAATGACAAGCGCGATAAAGGCCATAAACGGCAGGATGTTTACCAATACCTGATCGATTGACTCACGACCAGCTTGATATAGTGCCCCAACAACACCCCCAACACTACGACCCATGTTTACCAGGAATTTATTTAAACCTTCCATTTCTATCCTCCTTTTAGTTTAGGCAGTGGCGGCTTCGCCAGCTTCACGACGTGCCCACATGATGGCGGTAATGCGTTCGGTGACGATACCCCGGATAAAGATGACGACTAGGCCAACGAGCAGGTAGCGCACAGCCAACGGCACAACAGACAGACCCTGTGCCTCAATACCAGCCGCAATACCTAGCCAGACAAATAGTTCACCAGGGTTGATGTGGGGGAAGATGCCTGTGGGGGGATGAACGTAAGAAACGGCCGCATCGTAGAACGCTGGCTTATATTTTTCCGGCAAGAAGCGCCCCATGGTGTAAGCCATCGGGTTAGTCAAAAAGAAAACGGAAAGGAATGGCAAAACAATGTAGCGCACTGGGTAGTAAGCAAGGCCAGGACGAGCCGCCCATTCACCTACTTTCTCGATCCGATCCGCGCCAATGAGAGCGATCAGGGCATTTACGCCCGTCAGCAAGATGATCAGCAAGGGCACAATGCCTGTGACCAAGGATACAAATACGCTTGCGCCTTGTTGGAATAGTCCAATGAACCATTCAGCGGCAACAACTAAAGCATTCATAACTTTCAAGACCTCCTCGGGTAAACCATAAACGTTAATAAGCAAAACAAAATGATAATAAGTTGGTTGGCAATCGGACGATAAAAACCTCCTTTTTAGACGATTGGGGATTGCAGAATCCCAAACATTTTGCGTGCTTAACTGGGCGGGTCGTGCCTAACTAAGCAGGTTGCAAACTCATTTTTGCCTGCTGGCGCTGACGGGCTGCCTGTAAATCTTTGGCAGCGTTGACAAAGGCAGGACGTAATTTGGCGGGGACGGGGAGTGTAGCTTCATTCGCCAAAATATCGTTAAGGGACATACCGACAAGTTCGGGGGCTGGTTGCAGGCGGGCGAAGACAGTCCAACCAGCAAATTTTTGGGCGTGGACAACGCGGTCTTTTTCATCAATGACTAGGATACCGTAGGCGCGTCCTTTGAGACGATCACCGTTGAGACCAACGGCCGTTAATCCATCCTTCCTCAGCAGTGCCAAATCCTTGTAAAAGACCTTCATCTGACGGTAAGCCATCCAAAATTGCGCCAGCCACATCACCACCATTGCGCCCAAGACGTACCCACCATAGTCAACCATAAAATCAACCATATCCTACCTCCCGGTTTAGCAACCCGTAATCAGTGACCTTCGGCAAAATCAGATTCAACCAGTGCTTGCAGGGCTGTGAGAGCTTCTTCAGCTTGAGGGCCTTCCGCCTCAATTTTAATTTCATGCCCTCTCAGCACTGCCAGCAGCAGCAGGTGTAGTGGACTTGCCCCATTAACCGGCCCTTTGCCCCGCGTCAAACTTGTCACCTGTATTTTGGCATCAAATTGCTTGGCCGTTTTGACAAACTGCGCCAACGGACGTGCGTGCAGCCCAGCTTCATGTTGAACAGTCAAAATTACCTCTGCCATGTCTCACTCCTTAACTTATGCTCCCTGCCAAAACAGCCTCGGCTGCATTGCTATCTGTCACTAATACATCTAAGAAACCACCTCGGAGAGCACCCAAAATGGCGGCTGCCTTCACCTTGCCCCCAGCTATGCCCACAATCGTACAGTTGCTAGCAGACAAAGCGCGTAGGCTAATTCCCACAATTTGTTGATTAATCGCAATATTGAGAATACGGCCGTTTTCGTCAAAATGCGTGCCACAAATATCACCCACTGCTCCAGCCCGCTTGATCTCATCCATTTCAACAGCACTGAAGTAACCTGCCCGCACTAGAGCCGACCGTTCCGGCTCCACACTTCCCACGCCAACAAAAGCATAATTTGCCTGCGTCGCCAAATCAAGCGTTTCGTGCACATGTCTTTCAGTCATTAGCGAGGCTCTTGTCCGTGCATCAGCCACGAAATGGGGTGCATTGAGCGTAAAATATTGGGCACCAAGAGCCTGGGCAAAGGTTCGCGCCAAATCGGGACCATCAATGTGGGGATCGCCATGCCCAATCCCACCAATCATCTGCACAACTTTGACAAGGGGCAACCGCCGCTGATGCAGCGCATTACCCACCTCAAACAAGGCAGTCCCCCACCCCAATCCTAAAAATGCTGAGGTCATTTCAATCCAATTGAATGCTCCCTTTCTAAAAGCCACCAACATGCGGGTATAGTCAAGGTTACTACGCTGCACGACATAGCTGAGCGTAGACCATATCTGTTATAATTCTGTTTCTAGGTTAACTGGCGCTTGATGGGATGGTTGATACGAATATCAACAAGCCCGTGCTGATGGGCTTCCGTTAAGAGACGAGAAATAGCGGAACGAGAATAACCAAATTTGCGAGCGATTTCAGCCTGGCTGCGACGACCCAAATAATACAGATCAGCAACCGTTGCTAAGAACTCTAGCCGCTCGTAGTTAGTCATCGTCCCTCTTCTCTCCTTGCTGCACCTCTCCAAGTGCAACAACCTCTCTGTTTGCTTGCTACCCTGCACATCTCCCGTAGCAACACGTTAATAATAATAACCCCTTCATTCACCAAGGTTTCACATTAGTGAAAATCATTCACATATGTGAAAAATCGTATTGGCAACCTATAGACATATAACTATTGCGATAGCGTAGAGACTATGCTCCACTCTCCAACCTCTGATACAATGGAAGAAATACAATAGTTGGATGAAGGATATGAATGAATTTGAGATGCCGGAACAGGAAGAAACGGCCGTTTTGCCCACACCACAGGCCGACCCTGAGCCGAAAATGGTGGAGCCAGCAACACTAGGGCAGCGGTTAACATTGTTTATCGTAACGGCCGTTATCCTGCTGCTTGATCAAAGCAGCAAATATTGGATTGAAAATAACCTGCGGCTGGGGGAAGTATGGGCACCGTTTCCCAGCCTTGAGCCTTTTTTCCGCATCTTCCACGTTAGCAACACCGGGGCGGCCTTTGGGCTGCTGCCATCGGGCGGGGTAATCTTTGGCGTGTTGGCTGTTATCGTTGGCGCGACCATTATCTATTACAACCACACCTTGCCCAACGGCCAGCTTGGCTTTCGTGTGGTACTGGGGCTGTTACTGGGCGGGGCGTGGGGCAACATGATTGACCGGGTGCGCATCGGCCACGTCACCGACTTTTTAGATTTTGGCCCCTGGCCCGTCTTTAACGTAGCCGATATGTCCATTGTGGCTGGGGTGATTATTATGGGCTGGTTTACGTATCAGGAACATCGTCGGGAACAGGCCATGCAGACCGAGGCCAAGCAACAAGAATTAGACGACAGGGAGCAACAAACGCTTGATGAATGGTCAACAGGTTCATCTGACGCTTGATGCCCCCGGCGAACGGCTGGATAAGGCACTAGGGGATGCCCTGCCGCAGTTGTCGCGGGTGCAGTGGCAGCGGCTGCTGAAGGAGGAGCGGGTGTGGGTTAACGGCCGTTTAGCCACCAAACCCAGCCAGCGACTCATCGGCGGGGAGCAAGTTGTTGCCACGCTGCCGGAACCCGTGGAAACCGATATTATCCCCGACGACATTCCCCTCGACATCCGCTACGAAGACGATGATATTCTAGTGGTCAACAAACCGGCCGGGATGGTGGTGCATTTGGGCACCGGCCATTTGCGCGGCACGTTGGTCAATGCGGTGTTGGCGCACTGCCCAGAGGTGCTGGGGGTGGGAGGCGAAGTGCGCCCTGGCATTGTCCATCGGCTGGACAAGGAAACATCGGGGCTGATTGTGGTTGCCAAGCACGATGCCGCGCTGCGCCATTTACAGGATCAGTTTAAGGCGCGTGAAGTGAAGAAGGTGTATCTGGCACTGGTGGAGGGGCAAATTCGGCCACCACAGGCACTGATTGATGCCCCAATTGGGCGGGATGTGGGGCATCGCAAGCGGATGCAGGTGGTGACGGACCCATCACGGGAGTCCCGGTCAGCGCAGACGGAATATTACACGCGGACAGTGTATGACCAATATACGCTGGTGGAATGTCGCCCTCTCACCGGGCGGACGCACCAGATTCGGGTGCATTTGGCCTATTTGGGCTTTCCGATTGTGGGAGACAGGATTTATGGGCGGCGCAAGCAGCGGTTGGCAATCAAGCGGCACTTTTTGCACGCAGCGCAGTTGGGGTTTAAACGGCCGTTAGACAACCAACCCCTCACCCTCACCGCCGAACTCCCGCCCGAACTCCAGACCATCCTCAACCAACTTCCGGCCGTTGGTTATGCGGCTGAACTAACCGATTATTGAACGCCGTAGCCGAGACCCGTGTAAAATCGGCCAGATTAAGGGTTGGCTAAGCAGTCAATAAAGCTCTTTCTAACGCTTTAGTACCTTAACGACAAGAATCTTGTACACTGAACAAGAAAATAAACCACAGATACACACGGATGAACACGGATTTTTCTTAGCTGTATGTATCTGTGTCCATCTGTAGTTTGTTTCCTTTTTGGTTGTGGCTTGTCCGCGTTAGGAACTTCTATTGGAAAAAACGATCCAGAGCATAAGCATAGTCTTCTCCGCTCTCATCAATAATACGAAGGTACCCATGAGAGGTTGCCATATCATCAGGCACAATCTGATAGAGTTTTCCAGTTTCGAGCGCGGCTTCGTACCCATCATTGTTAATGCACACAGCAAATTGTTTCGTGGGTTCTGTATCCATAGAAGCAGTTACTTTTAGGAATTTGGCTGCGTTAATGACGGTGTATCAACGGCCGTTTTTCCCCCCCGACCATTCACCCCCGCTTTCGGCTCAATCGGCAGCGCCAGGTAGAAGGTGCTGCCTTTGTCAAGCTGGCTGTGGCACCAGGCACGTCCCCCGTGCCTTTCCGCAATCGAGCGCACAATCGCCAGCCCCAGCCCCGACCCCTTGATCTTCTCCGTTCCCCGCCGCTTCACCCGGTAGAACTTTTCAAACAAACGCAGTTGGTCTTTTTCGGAAATCCCCGGCCCCTTATCCTGCACGGCAATAATTACCTGCCCATGACTTTGCTCGGCGCGAAGCACCATTTCGCCACTTTGCGGCGCGTATTTAATACCGTTGGTAAGCAGATTGGTCACGGCCTGCCGAATGAGCGCTTTGTCACCGCGAATGGTGGACAAATTAGCCGGTGCGTCCACCTTGAGCTTGATCCCCTGCATGTGGGCGTGCTGCCAATGTTCCTCAGCAATGGTTTGCAGCAGTTGCTCAATATCAACTGGTTCAAACACCATCTCAATGCCCGCCTCAATGCGCCCCAGGTCGAGCAGATTGTTGACCAGCGTTGCCATTTGGTCAATGCCGCCCAAAATCTTTTCCGTATATTTGCTCTGCTGGTCGTTAAGCTCCCCCGCCATCGAAAGCATGGTGGCGTAACCACGCATATAGGTTAGCGGGCTGCGGAGGTCGTGGGAGACAGTGGAAACAAAGTCCGATTTTAGCTCGTCAAGCTCTTTGAAGTGGGTGATGTCGTGCAGCACCGCCACGCGCCCGGCAATGTGGCCGTCGTTGCCGATGATGGGGGAGGCGCTGGTGTAGAAGGTGCGGCCATCATCCATCGGTATCTCAAAGTTGCGCGGCCGTTTGTCGGGGCTAAGAAGGGCATCGGCCAGCGGAACAATGGCAATCATGTCGCTGACGGTGCGCCCCATAAGCTGCTCAGATTTTTGCCCGAAGGTGCTTTCAAAGGCCGGGTTAACTGATTGAATGCGGTTGGTTTGGTCGGTGACGATGACGGCATCGGGGGTGCTGCTGAGCACGGCGGCCAGGCGGCGGCGGCCACCTTCGGCGCGGGCAAAGTTGTAGGCGTTTTCCACCAGAACGGCCGTTTGTCGTGACAACGTCCGCAGTAAATTGATCTCCCCATCATGAAACTGGTGCGGTTGGGCATAACCCAGCCACAGCAGTCCGCGAAAGCCGCTAGGGGATGAAAGCGGAATGGCGATCAGCGCCTGAACCGGCAGCGGCACCTCCGCTCCCAGCTCAAGCTGCTGCCGAATTTGGCTGGGGCTGGGAAGCGCACTGTCTTCGGTATGACGCAGCCGCGCCATGATTGCCCGATCCAACACCACCATCGCGTCGGCAAGCGGGCCTTCACCAAACTGGAAGGGATGAGGGGTGTTGGGGTTGAGAATAATGGCGCGGGCACCAACCGCCGTTGTGCCACGCAGTGCCCCTTTGAGAATGGCGGGCATCCCTTCGGACAAATCCATACTGTTGGAGACCTCGGTGCTGATGCTGAGGAGCAGCGACAGGTCATCTACCCGCTGCTTAAGCGTTGTTTGCATATCGGCAAAAGCCCGGCTCAGTTGCCCCAACTCATCGCTGCGCTCCTTGTGGATGTCCAATTTTACCGGGTTGCCCATTGCCACAGCGCGGGTGGCGGTCACGAGCTGGCCGATGGGGTTGGTGATGTCGCGCCCCAGCAGGACGAGGTTGGCGTAAAAAGCGGCCGTGATCAGCAGCAACACTAGCGCCAGCGGCATTCCAATGTTCACCGCCAAATTGAGCACCACATCATAGGGAGCCGTTGTCACCACCGTCCACGGCTGGTTAACGGCCGGAATGGTGTAGACCAATTCACGGGCGTTGGTTTGTTCATCCCGCCCTTCATACGCCAAACCCTCCATATCACCGCTGCTGTGAAGCTGACGTGGAGCAGCAGGAGCCTGCCATGTTGCCAATAGCCGGTCGCTGCTATCGTCGCCATTATCACCCTTGCTGTAGGCAATGATGCGCGACTGCTCATCCACAATAAAGCCATCGCCCTGCCCAACGGTGCCGCGCAGCCCGGCCACCAAGCCAGCCAGGGACAGTTCTGGAACACGACCAATGAGGACGGCGGCCGGCCGGCCGTCGCTGCCGGGTACAGGGACGATAAAGCTGACAACGGCCTCATCGCTGCGGTTTTGAGCCGAGGTGAGGGTGGGGGCGTTGCTGGCGAGGGTGTCAGAAACGGCCGTTTGTTCCACCTCCGTCAAATCCACCACCGTGTTGCCAATTGGGTAAAAGTTAAGAATAGTGCCATTGGCCGCCACCAGCAGTACCCGCCGATAGATCGGGTTCGTGCGGTGAAGCTGGCGCAGCAAATTGTTTTGCTCATCCGAATTGCTGGTTAGCAGCACCGGGTTTTGGCTATATTCCACCAGCAAGCTTTGCGCCCGCGCCTGAAAATCGGGGATTTCCTGCGCCACCGTGCTGGCATTGTACGCCATTTGGTCTACCACAAGCTTGGTGGAAACACGCAGCGACACGGTGAAGACAACGGTGACAAGCAGCACCAGCAGCAGCACGGCAAACAAAACAAAGTTACCCAACAACCGCTGCATCAGGCTGCGCTGCTGAGGGGATGGTGCCAGCGTGGGCGCGGGGCGCAGGTGGGGCAGAGCGCGGAAAATGAGAAGTAACAACAGCCCGCCCAGCACACCCTCCAGCAGCAGCGGGAACAGGTGGGCGTTGCCCGTGCTGATTGCCAAATCCAGTTCGGAGAGGGCACTAGCGCTGCTGTTGCTGTTGGCAAAGGCGGCTAACCCCAGCAAAATAAAGGTGACACCATAGCTAAGGCCACCGGCCAAAACGGGGTTGCGCAGCCAATGATAGCCACGTCCCAAATAGTTTTGCCGCAGCAGGTGGCTGGCAAGCATGGCGGCCAAAGCGGCGTGAAAGATGTCAAATAGCTGGTGGCTGTGCCCCAGCGAACGGCCTAGCCCACTAAACAAACCGACGATAAAAGCGGCGGCAGGGTTAAGCGTGGCGGCGGCGAAAAGGGGGGCAAGGGTGGCAAAGGGAGCGACGGTGGGGGCCAGTTCCTGAGTGGTGGCAAGTGGGGTGGGCTGGGTGAGAAAGGGTAGGGTAAACGGGAAAAGCTGGTTGAGGAGAAGGGCAAGGAGGGAGAGCAGAAAAACAGCCGTCCATTGTGACCTTGTTTGCTGCTGTAGTTCAGACCGATAGTGCCAAAGCAGTCCAATGGCCGTAGCTAGATAAACGGCTAATAACAGGTAGCCAAGGGGCTGGGCAGGCAGGGCAAGGGCGAGTGAATCTGTTGTCCCCCACAGTTGATTGGGCATTTCGGGTTAGTTTCCACTGATGCAGCCTTTGACAAACACCACCGCTGCAAGTTGACCATAACAATACATGGCTGGCATTATAGCATGGGGAGATAGCCATCGCAATTGGTTGGACAAGGGTACTATGGGGAAGGGGGCAACGCATGGGAACGAATAACGAATGTTGTTTGGCAGGCGTTGGGTTTCTTGGTTAGACCAATTGTAAGTTTGACCCCCTACTATGCAGGGCTGTGACAAAACGGCCGTTTTCCCCACCCTTCCATCCCCTCCTCCACGCCTACCTGGCCGAACAAGCGCGGTGGCAGCGATTAACGGCCGTTTCCTCTCCACACCCTACTCCCCACTCCCTGCTGCAACAGCAACCACTGCCTACTCCCTACCGCCCCCTTACCCCCTTCACCCGCCACGATGCCCCCCTCTTCTTCGGGCGCGATGCCGTTACTCAGCGGCTTGTAGCAACCATCACCAGCCAGCCGCTGGTGGCATTGTTGGGGGAATCGGGCAGTGGCAAAAGCTCGCTCATCCATGCCGGGCTGCTCCCCCAGCTAGACCCGACCACGTGGCAGACAATGGTGGTGACGCTGGCAGAACGGCCGTTTCTCACCCTCGCCCACGCCATTCTCAACCACCTTCCCCAGCCCCACACCACCAGCGAAGCCAACCAGCTCGCCGCCGCCCTCGCCAGCCAAACCATCACCCTGGCCGACCTACTGGCTCATTTCAACCGTCCCTATGACCAGCCCAAACGCTGGCTCATCATCGTCGATCAACTGGAAACCGTCCTGCCACCTGGTTCCCTTCCCGCTCCTACCCTCACCCTCTTTGACCACCTGTTGGGAACCCTCACCGCCGACAGCGGCAGCTTGGTCACACTGCTACTTGCCTTTCGCAGTGATGCCTTGGGTACAGCATTGCGCTACCCGCCGCTGGCCGTCGCTCTCTACGCCCACGACCTCCAGCTCACGCCGCTGTCCCAAGCCGCCCTCACCCGTGCTTGCGAACAGCCGGCCGCCCGCTTTGGTATCTTTCTGGAAAATGGCTTGACCCAACGGCTGCGCGACGACATTGGCACCGATTTGCCCCTGCTGCAACTGACGTTGGCAACCCTGTGGGAAGGGCGCGAAAACGGCCGTTTAACTCACCAAAGCTACGAGAGCCACGGTACCGCCAGCGGCATTGTCACTCGCCACGCCGCCGCTACACTGGCGCAACTGCCCACCAGCAGCCAGCCCGCCGCCCTCAGCCTGCTGCGCCAGCTTGCCACCGACCCCACCCCCTTCCCGCTCACCATGCTGCCCGCCGAAAATCTACCCTGGGTACAGACGCTCATTGCCTGCCGGCTGCTGGTTAGTGGAGAAGATGCCACCGCCCAACCCGTCATTCGTTTGGCGGCTCCCCACCTGCTGGCCGATTGGCCGCCCCTTCAGCCACACCAGCCAGCCACACCCGAACCGCCACAACCAGAACCTGTTCCTGTCACTGCCCCTCCCTTGCCCGATACTGCGCCACAGTTGCCCCGAAAACGGCGATTGGCGCGATTGACCCCGCTGTTTGGCTTACTGCTGCTGCTACTGTTGGCCCTGGGCTGGCTTGCTGCCAACACACTGCAATCTGGCGACGACAAGTTGACCCAAGCCACGGCCGAGGCCGCCCAGGCGACCGTTGAGGTAGAGGTGGCGCAAGCCATGATTGCCGAATTTGAGCCAACCTCAACCGCACCGGCAACAGATGACCTGGCGCAAACAGTGCTGAATTTCACCCCGGACGAGACGCTGCTGCTGGCATATGAAGCGGTGACGCGGGCACGAGCCGCAGGCAGCGAACCGGCAGCAGCGGCGGTGGGGCGGCTTTACCAGGCACTGCTGATGCCGGTAAACCGAGGGGTGCTGCTGGGGCACACGGGCTGGGTAACGCACGTGGCCTACAACCCCAATGAAGAGATACTGTTGACGGTGGGGGCGGATAATACGGCGCGGCTGTGGGGCACAGACGGCCGTTTATTAGCCACACTCGACGGCCACCACGATTGGGTCACAAACGCCCTCTTCTCACCCGACGGCCAAACCATTCTCACCACCAGCGACGACGGCACAGCGCGGCTGTGGGACACATCCGGGCAGCAGCTTCAGCTTTTTGATGGGCATGAAGGGGGGATTGAAACGGCCGTTTTCTCCCCCGACGGGCAGCAAATTGTCACCGTGGGCAGCGATGGCTTCGCCCGCATTTGGCAGGGCGATGGCCGTTTGCTGGTTGAACTGGAGCATCTGGCCGGGGTGAGCGCCGTCGCCTTTAGCCCCGATGGGCAGCAGCTTGCCACCGGCAGCAACGATGGTCAGCTTTGGCTGTGGGAAACAAACGGCCGGCCGCAGGACGTGGTAGCCGGGCATCATGGCCGCATCCACGCCATTGCCTACGCCCCCGATGGCAACAGTCTGGCAACCGTGGGCAGCGATGGCACCCTGCGGCTGTGGGATCGCAACGCCGATTCGCTGGGGATTGTGGCCGGTCATACCGATGCCGTTATGACAGTAGATTTTGCCCCCGATGGCAACACCATACTGACCGCCAGCAGTGATGGCACGGCGCGGCTATGGAATTGGGAGGGGGATGTGCTGGCGGTGATGCGTCACAGCAGTTGGGTTGTCAACGCCCGTTTCACCCTGGACGGCAACCAAATTCTGACGGCCGGCGGCGATGGGTTGGTGCGGCTGTGGAACCGCAGCGGGGAACTGCTCGGTGAATTTGTCGGCCACACCGATGGCGTAACCGATTTGGCTCTGGCTCCCAACGGGGTGGGGCTGGCGAGCAGCAGCCGGGACGGCACAGCGCGGCTGTGGCGGCTGGACGAGGCGGCGACAACGGTGCTGGCGCGGCTGGATGATTGGGTGACACAAACGGCCGTTAGCCCCGATGGGCAGCGGCTGGCAGTGGCGGGTCGGAATGGCGTGATTATGGTCTGGAAGCGAGATGGGCAGCAGGTGGCGCGGCTGCCCAGCCACACGGCATTGGTGACGGCACTGGCATTTTCCCCAAACGGCCGTTTGCTGGTCAGCAGCAGCCGCGATGGCAGTGCCAGGGTTTGGACAAGCGATGGGGAACTGGTAACAACGCTGGCAGGGCACGCAGATGCCGTCGAAAGCGTGGTTTTCTCCCCAGATGGCAGCCAACTGCTCACCGGCAGCACCGATGGTACGGCACGGCTGTGGGACACCGAAGGCGATTTGTTGGCAACACTGGCTGATAATGGCGGAGCGGTTCATGCTGTGGCTTTTGTTGGCTCACGGCTGGCAACAGCCGGGGCAGATGGGCAACTGCGGCTGTGGGAAAAAGACGGCCGTTTAGCCCACACCCTCAGCGGCCATACCGCCCCCGTGCTGGTACTAGCTTCCAGCCCCGATGGCAACCAGCTTGCCAGCAGCAGCCAGGACGGCACGGCGCGGCTGTGGGATGCCGACGGCAAGCTGCTAGCAACCTTTACCGGCCACGGCGATTGGGTCAATGACGTGGCTTTTCCCCCTGACGGGGAGCAGCTTCTGACGGCCAGCAGCGACGGCACGGCGCGGCTGTGGCAACTGGATGGCACCCCGCTGGCAACGCTCAGCGGCCATACCGGGCTGCTTTATTCGGCGCAGTTTAGCCAGGATGGCAACCTGATCGTGACGGCCAGCCGCGATGGAACGGCCAGATTGTGGAACAGCACTGGGGAGCCGCTGCTACGGCTGGATGGGCATCAGGATGTGGTAGAAAGTGCTGTTTTTGACCCCCAAGGCCAATTCGTGCTAACCGGCAGCCGAGACGGCACGGCTCGCCGCTGGCCTATCTATACTGATTTAACACTGGTTTTGGCAGAAATCGAGGCTCATTTACGACCGTTGCTTAACGCGACCACCTGCTCTCCCACGCTCCCCTGCCCGACCCCCTCAGAGTGAGGGATTGGAGATTGGAGATTGATGAAGGTTCACAATCTCCAATCTCCATTTTTCTTGCACCCCCTACGGAACCGGAAAACACCCCACTTTATGTGCCACAAAAAGGCCAGTAGATTTGGTAATGTGGATGACTCCCTCATCGGCCAGCCGCTGCGTCAAATAACGCCGCAGTTTTTCCACATTCTGCGATTGATCCACGGCTTGGGAGGCAATGGTGGAGAACATATAGGCCACCAGCGGCTCTACTTCGTTGACCAGCAGGCTGTCATCGTAAACATATTGTTCAATTTGGTCAAACCAGGGGGCGAGGAGAAAACGGCCGTTTTCCAACCCAAACGCCAACCCCGCCCAACTTTGCCGCCCTTCACCCAATAGATCGGGAAACACCACCTGCCCAATCTCATTTAGCTCCTGCAAATGAGCGTTGCCATTGGTTGCCGCCACCAACCGCCCCCCCGGGCGCAGCACCCGCCGAATCTCTTGCAGCCCTTTGTTGAGGTCTGGAACATGGTACAGCATATGGTTTGCCACTACCAAGTCAAACTGCTCATCAGAAAACGGCAGTTCCTCCACATTCGCCACGCGAAATTGAAACTGCCCATCGGTACCCAATAACGCCGCCTCCGCTTCCGACACCATGCCGGGGGAAAAATCGGTCAGCGTAATTTGGCACCCCACCGGAATACGGTGTAAATGCCGCCGCCACAGCCAGCCAGGCCCTGCCCCCACTTCCAGCAACTGCATGTTGGCCGTCAGCGACAGCTTGTCCAGCACCCAGGTAAACCAATCAACCGACGCTGTGCTAAAGCGCCGATGCAGTTCCGCCCGTGCGTTCAAATTGCTCGAATCTTTATATTGGCTACCACGCAGATGATCTTTGTCTTGGTAGAGAGAGGGCAAATTATCCATATGTATCTCTTAATCATAGTTGATGAAACGACTCTAGCTTAACCGATCTTAAGTGTTCTTGCTTCTAGTTGCACAAAAAGTAGTACTATGGTACTATCATAGTCGGTTGTGTTGGTAGTTTGTATAGTCACCCTCACTCCAAAACCAGCTTCAGAAAACAAAAACCCCTTCGTTTAGCGAAGGGGTTTTTGTTTACAGGTTATAAAATTTCTTTACAGGTCTAGAATTCCTGAATATCGCGGATATTAGCTTCCGGATCAATGGCTAATAGATGAAAATGAGGATTGGGAGCTTTTAGATTGAAGCTGCGGATACGCTTGTTAATCCCCCCAATAGCCTCCCGATAGACTTGCTTGGCTGCCCGCCAGCTATAGGCAGCTTCGCGGCTGCCATCATAACGCACCCATGTCCGTTTTAGCTGCTGTGTTGCTTTGTTAATTTGGGCTTCTATGCTACGTTTTTCTTCAACCCAGGGTAAGGTGTAGCCATTGCTTTGCAATATATCATGTGCAAGCTGCTCTTGTTGAGCAAAGGGGTTGCGTGTCAAATTAAGGGGCTTACCCACGCCAGGTAAATTATTGAAATGACCCGCATCTTGGGCATCACGGATTTGCTCTTCAATATCAAAGCTCATTTGTTTTTCTCCACTTTTACTTCAAGCAGACAAGGCTTGTGAATTTCGTCACAAATATATTGTGAATATTATCACGAACAAGCCGCAGATTGTCAAGTAATTAACAAGGAGATGGTGCAACAAAACGGCCGTTTCTGCGTAAAGTCTCACAAATGTCAAACAATAAAACAGAACTGTGTTCTGAGGAGACTGAATGATCACAATGAGAGACAAACGATTAGTACGGCAAAATGGCATGATCGCCGGTGTGTGTGGTGGGTTAGCCGCTTATCTCGGCTGGAGTCCCTTCCTAGTACGGCTCATCTTTTTCTTGCTCTTGCTACCCGGTGGCCTTCCGGGGCTGCTCCCCTACCTCATTCTATGGGTTGTCATGCCGCGTCGTTAACAAAAAAGCCTGGATAATCCAGGCTTTTTCATTTTAGCGACAAATAATCCCGCCCTTCCAGCCGATGCTCAATCATGTGCCAAATTTGCTCCAAATGGTCTTCATATTGAACATAATTTAGATTGTTGGTCTCAATGGTAAGAACGGGGCATTTGCGGAAGCTGGCAGCCCAACTGTCATAAAGCCCGTTAAGCTGCATCAAATAGCTGTCGGCAATCGCCTGCTCATAATCTCGGCCGCGATGAATGATGCGCTGACGCAGCGTTGGCACCGAAGCCCGCAGGTAAATCATGAGGTGAGGGGGCTTAAGCAGCGTTGTCATGGTTTGGTATAGCTCAAAATAGCAGCCCCAATCCCGTTCGCTCATGTGACCTTGCTGGTAGAGGTTGCGGGCAAAAATTTCGGCATCTTCATAAACACTGCGATCTTGAATGATGGATTGGTTTTGCTGAAGCAGCGCATAATGTTGTTGAAGCCGCCGCGAGAGGAAGAAGACCTGCGAATGGAAGCTCCATCGCTCCATATCCTGATAAAAGTCGGCTAGATAGGGGTTTTCGGCCACGGCTTCAAACACGGGTTCCCACCCCAGCTTTTGTGAGAGCAGTTCAACCAGGGTGGATTTACCAACGCCGATGTTGCCCGCAATGGTGATGAAGTAGTGGGTCATACGCCAACCACCTGGCTACGTCGTTCCAAGATAACAGTATCACGCCATATGCCGTGATGCTGGGCAATGTGGTGACGCCGGCCGAGCAGGCGAAAGCCACACTGCTGATGAATGGCAACACTGGCTTCGTTTTCGGGAAAAATGCTTGCCATCAGCGTCCACACGCCTGCTTCTTCAGATGCCAGCACCAACGCTTGCAACAATGCCTTGCCCACGCCCTGCCCCCTGGCGTCGTCACCTACATAAACGCTGACCTCGGCCACGCCAGCGTAAACGGCGCGTTTGGAAATAGGGCTGAGGGCAGCCCAGCCAAGCACGTCATCGCCAGATTTGGCAACGAGGCGGCAGTCGGGGCGTTTACCAGCGTCCCAGGTTTCCCAATCGGCAGTAACGGCCGTTTCAAACGTCGCATTCCCCGTCGCAATCCCCTCGGCATAAATTCGCTGTACGGCCGGCCAGTCGCTGGCCTGCATCGGCACAATCACAAACCCACCCATCATCATTAATCTCCAAAAAGAATATCCATATCACGGGTTGTCAACACAAGCCAAGTATACAAAAGTTGCTTGGTGCTGGCGACACGCTTTGTTTGCGAATGCTTGACAACGGTTTTACAATGGGCTGGTATGCGTAGGTCAAAGGCAACGCTTTTTCAACTGCGGCAGTGCGACCCGGTGGCCTGGACAGTGCTGTTGAATAGTCAGCCGGATGTGGAAGGTGTGGAAGTAACGGCCGTTACCGAACAACCGCTCCCCAGCCTCATGCTGCTAACCGGCGGCAGCGAAAGCAAACGCACCCGCTATACTCTCACCCTGGCCGACCACACCGACCCCATCACCTTCATCAGCAAACAAACCAACGCTGCCGAAGTCAACTTCTACCAAACCTTTGCCAAACAATTTCCCTATTTGGCACCCACGCCGCTGCTGGCCGAAACCAGCGGTCTCAACGGCTGGATCATCACTGATGACGTTCCCAATCATTTTCCACCCCACACTTGGCGGCACAATGACGTCGAAGACATCATTGGCGACCTGGCCGCCTTTCACGCCACCTATTGGGACACAACCGACACCCTGGCTGACCTTGGCTGGTTAAGTCACTTTATCAGTCGGGAGCAAAAGCAGTACACGTGGGAGGCACTAAAAAAGCAAAAAGCTATTTTCTTTGACGAAGGCCCTGGTGCCATTTTGTCCGAACACGCCATTAACCACGTGGGGCGGCTCGCGCCGGTTCTGTTGGAAGCGGCTAACGGCTTGGTTGTGATGCGAACCCTAGACGGCTGGCCCGGTGTGCTGGGGGAAAGCCATCTACAAGCCGCCGCCGATCTCCTTGATGACCCGGTGCCGATGTTGGAGCCGCTGCTTGACCTACCTGCCACCTTGCTCCACGGTCACCCCCACCCTTACCAATGGTCTGTCACGCTATTTGACCAGCGTCGTTTGTTTAACTGGAATAAACCGACCCTTGGCCCCGGCATTCTGGATCTTGTTTTCTTTTTAGAGCAGTTTGACTTGCTTTATCATCCCGAAAGCCAGGCGTTATTTGTGCGGCAGGAACGGCCGTCTAGCGAAGAAACCATCGTAGACAGCTACCTCCTTGCCCTGTCCGCCGAGCTTGGCAGCCAAAGCCAAACCCGCGACGTACGCCGCGCCCTGGCCGCCGCCCGCTGCCTCTACGTCCTCACCACCAGCTTCCCCCATTTTGCCAGTTGGTTCAACGACATGCCCAACCGCTACGTTTGGCAGCGCATCAACCGCATGAGCGACGAAGAGCTGCAAAACAGCCAATTTAGCCTTCTCGCCGCCTACCGCCCCTATCTCAGCGGCCTCTTCCAACGTTTTCTCCAATCCTATTACGCGCTCTAACCAACCTCTGATAAACTTTCCCTGCTCAAATCCGTAAAGTATCTAAACGTGACTTCAGCTAAAATTGCTTGTCCAAAGAGCGAAGGAGAATAGCTTTGTCCCTGATTTTGCAATCACTCACCTTTGGGTTAATCATCGCCTTTATGGTTGTAGGGCTGGTGGGCATTGTCATTCCGGTGCTGCCGGGGATGCTGCTCATCTGGCTTTCCACCCTATTTTTTGTCATCGTTTCCGGTTTTGACGCGCTTTCTGGGTGGGCATTTGCCGTCATTACCCTCATTGCCTTTGTCACAGGAACGGCCGATTTTTGGCTCTCGTCCTGGGGTGCCCAACGCAGCGGGGCTTCCAAACGTTCCTTGCTGCTCGGTTTTATCGGCAGCATCATCGGCACGCTCCTCTTGCCGCTCATCGGCACCATCATCGGCTATGGGGTGGGCATTTTGCTCAGCGAATACCAACAACACCGCGATTGGCGCGGCGCATGGCAGGCGAGTTTGGGGGGTGTAGCAGGCTGGGGGTTGGCAACGGCCGTTCAGCTTGGCGGAGCGATTCTCATCATTATCATCTTTGTCTGGCAAGTATTAACTTGATCATTTGTGGTTTAGCCAGAGATTGGAGATTAGAGATTGGAGAGCAGAGATTTTGAATCTCCAATCTTCAATCTCCAAAATCCCTAAACCATAACAAACCTCTATATATGACTATAGACACCATTCAAACCTATGCCCTGTATCTAATCGGCACCATGATGGTTGCCCTCATCTTGGCAATCATTCTCTTCCTCTTTGCCATCTGGCGCATGAAGCGCATTGACATCCCCCAAGATTTGGGCTTCATGGAAACCCTGCGCTACACGCCCTTCATTGTTGTCCTGTTTATAGACTTGCTAGATCTGTCGCTGGATTTTCTCGCCGCCCCCTTCGCCTGGGTCATCCTCGACCGGCTCGGCCTCAAAGCCTTGCGCGGCTTCTCCACCATCGAAGCCCTCATCCCATTTACCGGCCCTATCCCCACCCTGACCCTAAGCTGGATTTTTGCTCGCTTGGTTCGAGATTAGAGATTTGTGATTGGAGATTGTGAACCTTCATCAATCTCCAATCTCCAATCCCTATAACTCAATCGGCTTTGCCAAAATCTCCACCAAAAGCTGGATACACGCCTCTACATCATTGGCGTCCACCGTTTCGCTTTGGGTGTGAACATAGCGACAGGGAATCGAAATGCACCCCGCCGCGCAGCCAGCATTGGCAATTTGCATCGGGCGGGCATCGGTGGTGCCGCCAGTCAGCACCTCCATTTGGTGGGCAATGCTGGCCTCTTGCGCCCGCTGCCGCATCAGCCGCACCAGCCCGGCATGGGCAATCATGCCGCTGTCTTTCACCTTAATCGCCGCCCCCTTGCCCAAACTCACTGCCATGTTGATTTCGTCGGGCAAATCACCCGTCAACGTTACATCCAGCGCAATGCCTACATCGGGATTCAAATGCTGCGCCGCCGTTTGCGCCCCGCGTGTCCCCACTTCTTCCTGCACACTGAAAACAAAGTAGACATCATGGGGCGAGTTACTCAATCGTTTAAGTGCTTCTATGGCAACCACACAGCCGATGCGGTCGTCCATTGTTTTAGCGGTGAGGCGGGTTCCTTGGGCAAAAAACGGCCGTAAAAACCCCGCCGCATCCCCCACCTGCACCGGGCAATCGTCACGACTGGTCGCTCCCACATCAATAAAATGTTTGTCCAACCCCGCCACCTTGCCGCTTTCCCGTTTATCACTATAGATAGTGCCAATCAGCCCATTGGCAAACTGCACCCGCCCGCCCATCAGGGTGTGGGGCGACACCCCGCCAATGTTGGTAAAGCGCAAAAAGCCATTGTCCATGATGTGGCTCACCATCACCCCAATTTCATCCATGTGGGCAGCAATCATCACCCGCAAACCGCTACCATCTCCCTTTTTAAGGGCAATCAGGTTGCCCAAAGCATCCACAGAAATTTCATCAGCCAAAGGTTCAACTTCAGGCCGAATCAACTCCCGCATCTGATCTTCAAAGCCAGAGGGGCCATATGCTTCTACCAATTTTTTTATGAGTTCGTTCATAGGAATCCTTAAAATGTAACAAGTAACAAGTGGCAAGTGGCAAGTCTTGCTGGTTAAAGTCGGCGTTGTTGGTCCGATGTTTTAACAAGACCAGCTATAATTTCATCAGCTAAAGCCATGCGATGGTAAACAACTCTTGGCTCAAGCCCGTGTCGTCCGCGCCAATACCATCCTCGTGACTCACGTGCTGAACCCAGGGCAATTCGTAGGAAACGAGCATAATCCTTGCCAAACCCACGTCCAAATCCTTCTTCTATGTTGGCAGCAATGGAACCTGCACTGGTTACAAGCTGCCAAGCCATTCCTTTGCCAAGGGAATGTTCAACCAGTTTCTCACAATCGTACCAAGCCAAATCAGCAAAGAAAAGTGCTTTGCGGTAGGTTTCAAATGCCCATCACATACAGCGACGCGCGCACAATACCCACGTGGGGCTGGCGCATCCATCCTTCGTGGGCAGGTCGTAGGCGGGTACCAGCACCAGTGCCGCGCATCAGGTTTAAACGCCAAAAGCAGTGCGGGTTTTGCCTATGTTGCCCTCCTGCCGTAAACGCGCATACAGGTCAAATGGATACCGCTCCTTTCGCAGCAGTTCTGCTTTTTGCCCGGTTGTCAAACGCGCACCAATGGCGCACTGCCCAATCTCTTCATACTCGGTACAAAGGCCGCATAATCACCCACGTTAGCCAAATCCGCAGCCGCGTCTTTGTTTTAGCACCGATGTCAATCCGCATGGGCTGGTGGGGACTACCTTTCCCCTTCCCCCCGCCTTGGTAAATGCACTGGTGTCGCGCCAATCACGCCAATATGCTTTTTTAGCCCCGACCTGTACAACCTTGCCCAGCAAAACACGCCCAGATCAAAAGCCGCCAATCGTTTTCGAGGTGGCAGGTGCCGTCGCTGTCAATGTTGGTCACGATCAGCCTCGTCCATGTGGGCATCTCGTGCGCAAATCGGAGCTACATCCGCACACGAGGCAGCGGATTACCAGCGCGTCCACTCGCGCTCCATCCCATGGTCAGTATTGAGGTCGCAACGGCAGCCGCACCATCTTTTTCATCGCTTGCCACGCCGGTGGCTTCAGTTGAATTGTTTAGTAGTTGGTTCATAATGGGTTGTGGAAGGAGATTTAGGTGGAATTAGTGAAGGATGGTAATCTCCAATCTCTAATCCCAAATCTCTAACTTGCCATCATCTAACTTCTGTCAGCGTGGCAATAAAATCTAATCGCCGCACAATAAATTCGGCCGCGGCGGCCGCACCGTTCAATGATGTCGGTGAGATCGGCTGATTCAACCATGGTGTGCATGTAGCGCAGCGGCATGGGCTCAAAGGCCGGTAGGTGTACCGGCACGGGTGATGTCAGGTTGCCATGGCATCGGTGCCGCTGTAGCGGCTGTGGGGTTCGGTGTGGACGGTCATTTCCAGGAACGGAGGCGGCTCTTAACCCTTGAACATGCCGGGGGTGAGCGTTAGGTAAAGCCAATCATGGGATACCATAAGTTCAAATGTTCAATAGCCATTGGCACCGGGGAAACTGCCAAACCCAACGTCAATAGCAATGCGCAGCAGCATCAGGGTTTGGGCAAGGTGGCGGTGTAGGCTCCAGCAGGACCAACCTCTTCTTACACCGTCGCCACTGCAACCACGTCCCATTGGTAGACACGCCCGCCCAACGCTTCCAGGCAAACGGTAACGCGGCGTCACTGATGCCCGGTGTCCAACGCCTTACCCGTGACCCGCGCGCTAGCTTTCGCAGCGGCTGGTGGAACGTGACGACATCCCCCACCGACACCAGGGATTCAGGTTCGGTCGCCGGGCAGCCCCGATCACCATCTGGTCGTCATAACCATAAGCCCCATCGCGGGCGCTCTTCGGGCAACATGCTGCTGGGAGGGCACCGATGATGCCTTTAACGGCCGTTGCCATGCACCACCGCCAACTGCCCATACCAAAGCTGCCGACGGTCACCACCCCGCAACGGCGGCGTCCGCAACCATAACCGCCGTGTTCCTGGCTGCGTCACCATCAGCCCCAGTTCATCCATGGCCGCCGCCAACGCTTGAGCGCGGAGCGCGGCCTGCTCCGCTCCCCTTTCAGCGCCAGCAAACTGCCCAGCAAATCACAAAACCTCTCATCAGCCAGCGGCTGCCGGGGAGTGCCAGATCGCTTCGGCGATGGGTTGCTCATAGCCCGACAGATAAGGTGTTTCCGTAAGTTGTTTTAAAATATCAAATGTATCCATACGAGCGTGGGGCTGGCGCATTGACAGCGCGCCAGCCTAACCATTAGCCGCCTGGAACAGGCGTATCGAGGGTGCCGTAGGTTTAAACCACCTCGGTTGTGGCGGTTGGTTCCGGGGTAAAGGGTAGCCCGGTGGCTTGTGGTGCCAAAAGGTATGGCCGTAGCGGCCGGCAACGGTGTCGCCAGCCGCCGTTGGCGTATGGGTCGCCGTAGCGGCCACAGTTGGGAGTAAACGTCTCTGGGTTGGTGTACGCCATGGCTATCGTGGCGTCCCGTTACCGTGGGCGTAGCGCGGTTGAAGGTGTGCGTGGCGGTAAACGTGGGTGGCAGGGTGGCCGTGGGAATAGGGGTGCTAAATTGCTCTGGCGTAGGCGGCAGCGTGGCCGTAGGCGGCCCTTCGGTGGCGGTGGGTGGCGGCGTGGGGGTGGAGATAACGGCCGTTGGTAATCCGGGGGAGTCGGTGGGAATAACGGCCGTTTCTGTCACCATAACCGTTGGCGATGGGGTTGCCGTTTCCTGCCCCTGCCCCGGTGCCAGCGACAGCGCAATAAACCCAGCGCAGTAGCAAGGTAAGGTTAACAAAATAATGCCAAGCAAAATAACGTATGTACGACGACGTGAATCCATTGCCTCGGATCATAGTTGACAATAATGTAAATGACAAGCGAATTTTGCAGTTGGTGTGTGCATGTTCATCACACACCAACCGCAAGAACACAGCTACCGATGCGCCTCGCGGGGCGAACGGCCGGTTAAGCGGGTAAACATTTGGTACCCCATCCAGCGGAACGGCTCTAGCGGAATGGGGGAAAAATCAGCCTGGATAAAGGGTAAGCCACGCCACGGCTCGTCTGCCCCGCTGTAAAGGTCGGTGAGGACACGGCCGGCCAAATTAGCTGCCACCACGCCATGACCGCTGTAGCCGAGGGCGTAATAGACGTTGCGGTGTTCGCCGCGCACCCCCATCGAACAGTTGCGCCGCAGGCTAATCGCCAGCGTCCCTGTCCAGCGGTGGGCAATGGGGAAGCTGCTGCTGCCGGGCAAGTAGGCGCTGAGGGTTTTGTGCATGTCATTAACGGCCGTTTCTATCCCCCCATGATACGCCGTCTTGTTGTTAAACAGATAGCCATAAGAGCGATTGCTGCCGCCGCCAAAAACCAAATGCCCTTCACGGGTCAGCGTGGCGTAGGAAATGCGGTTGAGGTCATCGGAAAAACCGGCCGTTCCGCGCCAGCCCGCTTGCTCCCACACGCCGTCACCCTGTGGCGCGGTGGCAAACACGTGGGAATGAAGCGGAAAATACGCCTTGCGAAAATACCCCAGCTTGCCCGTATAACCATTGGTCGCCAGCACAATGGCCTTGGCGCGAACAGTGCCATTGGGGGTGGTAAGGGTGATGGTGGAGCCTTCTTCTACCTTGAGTACAGGGGTATTTTCGTAAATCTCGACCCCCTGCGCCTGCAGCACAGGCCGCAGCCCGCGCACAAATTGGGCACCGTTGAGCTGCCCTTCGCTGGGGTCGAACAGGCCGCCGTGAATACCTTGGAGGTTGATTTTTTGAGAAACGGCCGTTTTGTCCCAAAATTCCACCCCAATCCCCAACCCCTGCAAATATTGTACCTCTTCCTCCGCCGCCTCTGCCCGCTGGGCATCCGTAAACACCTCAAAACAGCCATCCCGCCGATAGCTCACATCCAGCTTGTGCTCCCGAATCACCGCCTCAATCCAGTCAATGGTCTCATACGTCGCCCCATACACCCGCTGCGTCACCTCTGGCGACATCGGCCCTACGCCATAAACCCAGTTGAGCATCATGCCACCGTTGCGCCCGCTGGCCCCGTTCGCCAAACTCTTGGCCTCCAGCAGCACCACCCGCTTCTCCGGGAAGCGGCGGCTAAAATGATAGGCCGTGGACGTACCGGTATACCCCCCGCCAATGATGGCAAGATCGGCCGTTGTCTCCCCCTGTAACCCCGCCCCAGCCACATAATCTGGCGTGTATGAAGCCCACACCGACCGATTTTCATCAATTTCCAGCTTCTCCCAGCTCAACGGATAGCTAAACCGCGCCGCCATCCGCGCCGCCCGCAATAACCCCTGCTCAACTGTATCAATCAACTTTCCGGCACCGCTCATCTAAAAACCTCCTTCAGCAAATGGGAGATTAGAGATTAGAGATTGGTCACTCTCTAATCTCCAATCTCCAATCTCCAATCTCCCAATCTCTTAACCTCAAAAATACCCTTATTGACTTCTCCCAATAGGTGAATACAATGCGGGAAATAAAATCGTATGTGCGGCCTCTCTGTCGTATGTACCCACAATCCCAAGAGATTTATGGAAACCATCACTTATACCACGATTACCAAAGAGCTTGCCCAGCCCGTTGTAGATCTGCTTCGCATCTGCTTCCCGCAAATGCGTCCGCGAGATCAATATAGTTCCCAAGAAATGGCCGACATGGCCGACATTTTTCCAGAGGGTACGATTGTAGCCCTGGATGGCGAAAAAGTCGTCGGAATGGGAACCGGCATTTTTGTTGACCTGGATTTAGATAATCTTCCCCCTACCGAAGATGATTTGCTCTATACGGATGGCCTGAGCCGCCACACCTCCACCGGAGCTTATTATTTTGGCAGCGACCTGGCCGTTCACCCCGACTATCGGGGGCAGCAAATTGGGCGCAACATCTATATTCGACGCAAAGCCGTTGTCACTAAATATCACAAAAAAGGGTTTGTGGCCGCTGCCGTCCTCCCTGGCTATGAGCATCTCCAAACCCAAATGGGTGCCACCGACTATGTGAACAAAGTGGTCGCCGGAGAACTGTTTGACCCTACCCTTTCCATGCAAATGCGAAACGGCTTCCAGGTACTAGACGTACTCCACCACTTCATCGTCTACCCCCGCTCCGACCATTGGTGCGCCCTGATCTTCTGGCCGAACCCAGAGTGCCTCTAAATGGGACGCAGATTCTCCTGATTTTCCTGATCGCAAAGCGGTTGCGGAGCAACACTATCAGGTAAATCAGGGCAATCTGCGTCCTATTACGTCTCTAACAGCAGCGGCA